>JBBQTB010000001.1:0-221759 GCA_038213375.1 Bacteroidales bacterium
AATTCCAGCAAGATGCAATTAGGAATGACCTGTTTCTGGAAAAGCTATCCAACTTGATGCCAGAAAAGGTGTTGAAAAAAGCGGCGTAATCCTCGAAAAAAAGAATCATCGCCGTAAGTGTTTGTTTAATTGATATTTAAAGTCATAAGCGAGCCGTCGATACCTCAGTTTAGCACATGAATTACCCCTGATACATAGGGAGAAATCTTCTCCGAAACTTCAGTAAGTAATATATAAATATCTGTTTCAATTCTCTTCAAAAGGCTGCACCTCACCGTGCGGCCTTTTTTTTATAAAATTGGATGAAATGTTTTGGTATAATAAATATGAAAAATTACCTTTGCCGCATTAATCAAAACCATCACCCTTTAATGGACGACGGACCTGCGAATATAATATTTTTTAACCCTGTTATAGCGGGTTAGCTTGTCCTTTCGATAATGCTTCCTGCTATATCAAAATAGCCAGGAGGTGCTAATGACTTATTTCACAACTTTCTATCTTAGCCGAATTTTGGGATTACGGGTTTACGATGCGAACGGAAATTCTGTTGGTATAGTAAAGGACTTATTGGTTGAAACTGATTTAGTTGCACCAACGAATCCTTCGGGTAGGCCTCGGGTAAGTGCCATTAAGCTAAAAATCAAGAATACTGAGAAGTGTTTTTCATTTACCAATTTCAGGGTTGATAAAATCAATAAACGCCTAAAAGTCTATTGTAATAACCTCATCGAAATTTCGGAAGATGATACCCACAACGGCCTTTTTCTTGCTGATGTTATTTTAGATAAGCAAATTGTTGACTTGAATGGCCGAAAGCTGGTTCGGGTAAACGATGTTCGATTAGTGGCTTTATCAACTGAAACATATGCTATTGCTGTTGATGTTGGAATTGAAGGATTGTTGCGAAGAATTGGAATTTCACGTCCTTTAAAAGAAATGTTTTCATGGATAAAGGTAAGTATTCCGGCAAAATTTATCTTATGGGATGATGTAGAGGCTATCAATTTCTCAAATTTAAATATTAAATTATCAAAGAGTTATTCCAAACTCCATACCTTACATCCATCCGATCTGGCTGATATTATTGAAGAGCTTGGCAAAACGGCAAGTTATACTGTTTTCTCGTCGCTTGATGAAGAAAAGGCAGCCGATGTATTGGAAGAACTCGAAACGGATACTCAGATTCATATTTTCGAGAGCCTGCCAGTTGAAAAGATGGCCGATGTGCTTGAAAAGATGTCGGCTGATGAGGTGGCCGATATTCTCGATGTTCTTGAGGATGAAAAAGCTGAACTTTTGTTAAACGAAATGGAAGCTGAATCTTCGCAGGAGGTTCGGGATATCCTTGAGTACGAGGATAATTCGGTTGGCAGCTTGATGAATACCGAAGTTTTGTGGTTTAACGAGAATAGAACGGTAGAGGAGGTGATCAACGAATTTCGTCATAAACAGCCGGAAGCAGATATGCTTTACAATATGTTCGTTACCGACGATAATGAGGAATTGGTTGCTACATTCTCACTCCGCGATTTGGTGGTATCTCATCCCGAAGTTGCTCTTCATCAGATAATGAAAACCGACCCTATTTATCTTTATGATGATCAGGAAATTGATGAAATAGCAGAACTTATATCCAGATATAATCTTCTGGCAATTCCAGTTGTTGACAGAAATCATCAATTGCAAGGTATGGTTATTATCGACGACGTTATTGAAGATTTAATAAATAAACGCAGAACCAATAGATAGGAGAGAGACACGATGTTTAAAGGTAGGAAAAAACTCTTTACCCAGATTGGAATATTTATGGCAATTCTTGGTCCTGGAATTATCACCGGAAGCGTTGACAATGATGCAGGTGGCATAACTACTTATGCAGTGGCCGGAGCAGATTACGGGTATACACTTTTATGGACCTTAATTCCAGCATTTATTGTATTGCTGGTAATTCAGGAAATGAACGCCAGAATGGGCGTTGTCACAGGAAAAGGGTTGGCCGATCTCATCCGCGAAAATGCAGGTGTTAAAATTACTTTCTTTATTTTTATTGGCCTGTTAATTGCAGATATTGGCAATACAACTACCGAATTTGCCGGTGTTGCCGGTAGCATGGAAGTTTTTGGTGTAAGCAAGTATATTTCTGTACCCATCGTTGCTGCTTTGGTTTGGATACTTGTTGTAAAAGGTACCTATAAAATTGCAGAGCGGATATTTCTGCTCTTTAGTGTATCGCTGCTTACCTATGTTATATCAGCATTAATGGGAAAACCTCATTGGGGAGAAATTGGAACAGCCATTATCAATCCTCACATGGAATTTAATACCAAAAGTCTGGCAATGGTTATTGGAATTATTGGTACCACCATCGCTCCATGGATGCAGTTTTATATGCAATCGTCTGTTATCGAGAAAGGTTTGAAAATGAAAAATTTTAAATATACTCTTATCGATATCGTTATAGGATGTGTTGCTACTGTGGTAGTGGCATTTTTTATAATGGTGGCCTGCGCTTCGACATTGCACGAAAATGGAATTAAAATTGAAGAAGCCAAAGATGCAGCTTTGGCTCTTAAACCGTTGGCAGGAAACTTTGCTTCGCAGGTATTTGCTTTTGGCTTATTTGTGGCTTCTGTTTTTTCGGCTACCATTCTACCTCTGGCTACGGCATTTTACGTATGCGAAGCCTTTGGTTTTGAAGCAGGCATTGATAAAAAATGGGATGATGCCCCTGAATTTTATATACTTTATACAGGTATTCTGGTTATTTCCGCAGGAATTATTTTATTGCCTAATGCTCCTTTAATTGCAATCTCACTTTGGTCGCAGGTAATTAATGGTATGTTATTGCCGGTGGTGCTCATTTGTATGATTTTGTTAGTGAATAACAAAAAAATCATGGGCAAATATGTCAATAAGCCAATCAATAATATGATAGGTTGGACATCAGTGGTAGTTCTAATAGCATTGTCACTTATGCTTATAGTTCTGCAATTGTTTACCAGTTAGCGTCTTTTGGATTATTCTATGAGGAAGACAATTGGTTATTTAAAAATCCAACTTATTCCTCTTTGTTAATCTTCTTTTTTAATGATTAATTCTACTCTAACACGTTACTTTTTTTAATGATTTTCAGCTTTTTTTACCCCTGACCTTGATGGGTGAAAACTGAAAAATCAACCTGTTTCCTTTAGGGATTCAAAGTAAAACAGGTTGGTTTTTCTTAAGTGTTAAAGTAGAATGAAAATATAATAAACAAAAAAACGGTTTACATATGAAATGTTTATTCGGATAAACTAAATGAAGCTTCTTTGCAATCGTCTGAATTAGTACCGACGAATACTTTAAAATCCCCAGATTCGGCCTTAAACGACATGTCCTTGGTATAAAAGGCCAGATCGGAAGATTTCAGTGTAAATGAGATGTCTTTGCTTTCGCCGGTTTTGATCATTACTTTGCGGAAGCCTTTCAATTCCTTTACCGGACGGGTTACACTTCCAACCAGATCGCGGATATATAGTTGAACTACTTCTTCGCCGTCAGATTGCCCTGTATTTTTAACTGTAAGGGAAACTGTGAGCGAATCCTTCATCTTCATTTGGTTGGTGCTAAGCTTCAAAGCTGAATATTCAAAAGTGGTGTAGCTTAAACCAAACCCAAAAGGAAAAAGAGGCTCGTTAGGTATATCGGTATATTTGGAACAGTACGGATTGATATTATCAACTTTAGGCCGCCCTGTATTTTTATGATTGTAATAAATTGGAATTTGACCAACGGCATAAGGGAAAGTCACCGGAAGTTTGCCGCTGGGATTGTATATTCCGAAAAGTACATCAGCAATGGCATTTCCGGCCTGAGAACCCAGAAACCACGACTCAAGAATTGCGGGTACATTTCCGGCAAGCCAGTTGATGATTAATGGTCGTCCATTCATTAATACGATAACCACGGGCTTTCCTGTCTTCATTATTTCTCGTACCAGATCTTCCTGTTTGCCAGGAATATTAATGTTAGCACGGCTGCGGGCTTCACCACTCATGGTACCCGATTCACCAATTGCCATCACCACAACATCCGCTTGCTTTGCGAGTGAAACAGCCACTTTAAAGGTGTTTAATGAATCTCCCCAAATGTCGCATCCTTTGGTATACAATACATTAGTGGTTGAGGAAACGGCAGTTTTTATTCCTTCTAAAAGTGTCACTGCATCTATGCCTTCTCCCTGAGCCGACCATCCGCCAATCATATCAATTTTGGAATCGGCCAAAGGACCAATAACTGCAATCGTCTTAACATCTCTTTTGAGAGGTAAAGTATTATTTTCATTTTTTAAAAGAACAATAGATTTCCGGGCACCTTCGCGCGCAGCTTTTATGTGTTCGGGGCTTAGAAGCTGGGATTTTTCCTTTTCGGGGTGGCAATATTTGTAGGGATCGTCAAATAATCCTAATTGGAATTTGATTCGGAGAATTCGACGCACAGCCTTATCAATCGTGACCTCCTTCACTTTGCCGGCTTTTACTAAACTTACTAATGAATCGCGGTAAGCAGATGTTTCCATATCCATGTCATTACCGGCGTTGGCAGCAATCATAGCTGCTTCTCCTTTATCTTTGGCTATACCATGGTTTACCATTTCGCCAATCGAATTCCAGTCCGATACCACAAAACCACGGAAACCCCATTCTCCCTTGAGTGTTTCCTGAACCAAATATGAATTACCAGTAGAAGGAGTTCCATCGATCTCATTAAAAGAGTTCATGAATGTTCCAACTCCAGCCTCTACCGCAGCCTTAAAAGGACGGAGATAGATTTCGTGTAAAACACGGTTCGATATATCAACCGTATTATAGTCGCGACCCGCTTCGGCACAACCATAGGCAGCAAAGTGTTTAGCACAGGCAACAATACTACCATCGTCCTTTAGGCTTTTTCCCTGAAATCCATGTATCCGGGCTTTTGCAACGAGCGAACCATAATATGGATCCTCACCGGCACCTTCCATTATTCTTCCCCAGCGCGGGTCACGGGCTATATCCACCATCGGTGCAAAAGTCCAGTGGATTCCAGCTGCCGATGCCTCAATGGCGGCAATTCGTGCAGATTGTTCAATAGCATCCAAATCCCAGCTGGCAGCTTCGCCAAGAGGTATCGGAAAAATGGTTTTATAACCGTGAATGACGTCGAGTCCAAAGAGAAGAGGAATTTTCATACGGCTGTTTTCCATCACTAATTTTTGCATTTCACGGGTATTTTCGGCACCAATCACATTAAGCATCGAGCCTACATACCCTTTTTTCAAATCTTCAATATCTTTTTCACGAGCTTTAATTGGACCGGTTGCTGCACCATTTCCGGTATACTGGTTCATCTGGCCTATTTTTTCTTCCAGAGTCATTTTACTCAACAGATCATCAATCTTTTTTTCGATGATTTTATCTTCATCGGTAAGTTTTACTTTGTTACTCTCTTGATTACAAGATGAAAATGCAACAAGACAGAAGATAAATAGATAAATAAGTGATGTTCTCATAGTTAATTGTTAGTTAGTTTTTAAAAAGAAAACCAAATATAAAAAGAAAGTTTGGGATTTACATTTCTGGCAGGTGTAGTTTCTTTAACAGCATTTTTTAGTTGACTTTACGGAAAACTATGATAACATACTTTTTAATCTGATATTTTTTTCTACTTTTGCATAAGATTAATTACTCCCACATTTATTTCGTTTGGCAGTAATTATTTTATATAGAAGAGGGGAGAGAACAGGCTCGAAGATCCTCTAGCAACCACTTGAATAGTAAGGTGCTAATTCCTGACCCATACAGGGAAATATAAAATAATAGAAACCAAAATGAAAACAAAATCTTCACAGCATAATTCAGTCGTTTATTATTTAGTGCAAACTTTCAAAGAAATAATTAATCAATTATTTTTTTTAGAAATTAATCTTAATTCTATTTGCATGCCTATGCGAATGTGTTGCTGATATTGGGCAATCTTAAAAATCATGGCCTGTCAGTAGCACGATAATCTCTTCTCCTAAAAAAATCATTTTCTAAATCGTCATTATTATCATTAAAAATAAATTGTTATGAGTGAACGTAAATTACATTTCGAAACCTTGCAGTTACATGCTGGTCAGCAGCCCGATCCAACTACTAATTCACGCGCTGTTCCAATCTATCAAACTTCGTCGTATGTTTTTAATAATGCAGAACACGGGGCAAATTTATTTGCTTTAAAGGAATTCGGCAATATTTATTCACGGATTATGAACCCAACAAATGATGTGTTTGAAAAACGCGTTGCTGCGCTCGAAAATGGTGTTGCTGGTTTGGCAACTGCATCGGGTCTTGCAGCTCAGTTTATAGCTTTGAATAACATTTTGCAAGCTGGCGATAATTTTGTTTCTACATCGTTCTTATATGGTGGTACATACAATCAATTTAAAGTTGCCTTTAAACGGCTTGGTATCGAGGTTCGTTTTGCCGATGGTGATAAAGTGGATAGTTTTGAAAAACTCATAGATAAAAATACGAAAGCAATTTATTTGGAAACAATCGGAAATCCCGAGTTTAATGTGCCTGATTTTGATGCTTTTGCTGTTCTTGCTAAAAAACACGATTTACCGTTAATTGTTGACAATACCTTTGGGGCTGGCGGTTACTTATTTCAACCAATTGATTATGGGGCAAATGTGATTACTCATTCAGCTACCAAATGGATTGGAGGTCATGGTACGAGCATTGGCGGAGTGATTGTTGATGGAGGAAATTTTAATTGGGGTAACGGAAAATTTCCTCAATTTACCGAACCTTCCGAAGGGTATCATGGGTTGAAATTCTGGGATATTTTTGGATCTGGTGGTCCCTTTGGCAATATCGCATTTATCATCAGGGCTAGGGTTGAAGGATTGCGTGATTTTGGACCAGCTCTAAGCCCGTTTAACTCTTTTCTGCTTATTCAGGGATTGGAAACACTATCATTGAGGGTTCAACGTACAGTGGATAATGCTTTGGAATTAGCTAATTGGCTTGAAAAACACTCAAACGTCGAAAAGGTAAATTATCCGGGTCTGGAAAGTAGCCCTTATCATAACCTTGCTAAAAAGTATTTGAAAAATGGTTTTGGTGGTGTTTTAACTTTCAGATTAAAAGCTGGTAAAGAGAAAGCTGCTGAGTTTATTGATAACCTTGAGTTGATAAGTCATTTGGCAAATGTGGGAGATGCAAAAACACTGATTATTCATCCGGCCTCAACCACACATCAGCAGATGAGCGATGAGGAACAGCTGGCTGCAGGGGTCTTTCCAAACTTGTTGCGTTTATCCGCCGGAATTGAGCATGTAGACGATTTAAAGTACGATTTGGATCAGGCATTTAAACGGGTTTTTGGTGCATGATTAAAGTAGTATTATGAGCAGTACTGAGCACAAGAGTACAAATTATATGATAATCTGTACTCTGTTCTCAGTATTATTTTTTTATTTTTTCCAGAGTTTTTCCATTTCTTCCAGAGTTTTTCCTTTTGTTTCAGGAACCATTTTCCATACAAAGAAGAATGAAATAATACTCATTGCTCCATAGAAACAGTAGGTTACACCTCCACTAAATTCCATCATCGCCGGGTAGGTTGATGAAATAAAATAGTTCGCAGCCCATTGCGATGCAACAGCTATTGCAATAGCCCGTCCTCTGATTTTATTAGGAAATATTTCTGAAATAAGCACCCAACATATTGGACCCCATGACATCATGAATGAGGCGGTGTAAATGATAATAAATATTAACGTGCTAATTCCGATTACTTTCATAAATGCCAATGAACCAATAGCAAACATCCCAATTGCCATGCCAATTGATCCGATCATCAGAAGTGGTTTTCTTCCATATTTATCAACTGTTGCAATGGCAAAAACTGTAAAAAGAACATTCACAAGTCCCATAACAACGGTTTGCAGCATGGATGCATCTTTGGCGGCACCCATACTTTCGAAAATTCGGGGAGCATAATAAAGCGCCACATTTATACCTACAAACTGTTGAAATACAGACAATAAAATTCCAATTACAATAACCACTTTGCCATAGGAAAATAGCTTTTCGGACGAAGCTTCAACCGATCTTTTAATTTCCTGTAAAATTGCTTTAGCTTTTTCTTTGCCATTAATCTTAGTCAGAATAGCCAATGCTTTTTCATTTTGGTTATTCAGGGCAAGATAACGCGGAGTTTCAGGAACAAAGAATAAAAGAATTGCAAAGATCCCTGACGGAATAGCAGCAGAGGTAAACATCCAACGCCAACCGATACTGTTGATCCATTCAATGGTTTGTCCGTGGGCAATTCCATAATTAACAAAGTATACCACCAACATACCGAAGATAATTGCAAACTGATTAAACGAAACCAATCGTCCGCGAATATGGGCAGGCGCAATTTCTCCAATGTACATCGGACAAACAGCTGAGGCAATACCTACACCTATACCTCCGATGATCCGGTAAAAGTTGAACATCAACAATAAACCCATGGTAGGTTCACCTTTGGTAAAGAAAAGGAATTCGGGCCAACCGGAACCAAGTGATGAAATAAAAAACAGGAATGCAGCAAGCATGAGTGAATTTTTACGTCCCAGTTTCGAAGCAAAAAGTCCGGAAAGCATACCACCAATGATGCAGCCTATCAACGCACTTGAAATGGTTGCACCATGTGCTAATGATCCAAGTCCAAGTCCTTTAATTAAATAAATTTGTATAGATTTTTCAGCGCCGGAAATAACCGCTGTGTCATATCCAAATAAAAGTCCACCCAATGTTGCGACCATGGTGATTCCGACAACATAAAACGAATTATGATCTTTCTTCATATCAAATATATAAATTGATCATTTGCTCATAAAGCTCTTGTTTACCGCTAATTTGCTTTGGTTCGCCATTTTTAAGCGCGATTGTACGCAAATCTTCAAGTGTAAGCTTGCCTTGTTCGTAGGCTGCACCATCTCCATTGTCAAATGAAGCGTAGCGGGCTTTGCGTAGCTTTTTGTAATCTGAATGTTCAAGAACATCAGTTGCTACAAGCATTGCACGTGCAAAAGCATCCATACCAGAGATATGGGCAATAAATATATCTTCCAGATCGGTGGAATTGCGACGGGTTTTAGCATCGAAATTGATCCCACCTGTTGTAAATCCACCTGCTTCCCTGATTACAAGCATAGCCTCGGCTAGCTCATATACATTGATTGGAAACTGGTCGGTATCCCAGCCGTTTTGATAATCGCCACGGTTTGCGTCAATGCTTCCTAACATCCCGGCATCGGCTGCCACCTGAAGATCGTGCTGGAATGTATGTCCGGCTAATGTAGCGTGGTTAACTTCGATATTCAACTTGAAATCTTTTTCCAAACCATACTGACTTAAGAAACCGATTACTGTTGCGGAATCAAAATCGTATTGGTGTTTGGTTGGTTCCATAGGTTTTGGTTCAATATAGAAACATCCTTTGAACCCTTGTTTACGAGCATAATCACGGGCAATAGTAAGGAATTTCCCCATATGTTCGAGTTCGCGCTTCATATTGGTATTAAGCAAACTCATGTATCCTTCGCGACCTCCCCAGAACACGTACCCTTCGCCACCTAATGCAATGGTTGCGTCAATGGCGTTCTTAACCTGCGTAGCTGCACAAGCAACCACATTGAAATCGGGATTTGTGGAAGCGCCGTTCATATAACGTGGATTGGAAAATACGTTGGCTGTTCCCCATAGCAATTTAATGCCGGATGCTTTTTGCTTTTCTTTGGCGTAATCTACAATGGATGAAAGATTTTTTTCGTATTCCGAAAAGCTTTTTCCTTCTTCAATTAGGTCAATATCGTGGAAACAATAGAACTGAATTCCGATTTTGGTCATGAATTCGAAAGCGGCATCCATTTTATTTTTTGCTACCGAAATAGCATCAGAACCCGCATCCCATGGGAATACTTTTGTGCCTGGGCCAAATGGATCGCCACCAGTTCCGCAGAGGGTATGCCAATAGGCCATTGCGAAACGAAAATGATCTTTCATGGATTTACCATTAATCATTTTGTTTTCATCGTAGAAACGAAACGCAAGCGGATTTTTCGTGTCTTTTCCTTCAAATTTAATTTTTCCGATTCCCGGAAAATATTCTTTGTTACCTAGTAAAACTGACATCTTTTTGTTTATTTAGTTAATAATTAGAATAATGTTTATATATTTTTCATGAGAATTTCTTTCCAAACTCCATAAGCGGCTTTGCACGCCTCAGCTTCCGATTGTAAAGGCTCTATTACCTGGAGCTTTTTTAAAGAGTTAAATGCCTCGCCAAATGATTTGTATATTCCGGCACCCACGCCAGCGCCTTTGGCTGCACCTACAGAACCGTCGGTATCGTAAAGTTCAATGGTTGCACCGGTTACCGTAGCTAATGTGTTGCGGAAGACAGGACTAAGGAACATATTCGCATTTCCTGCACGGATAACAGTAGGGGTAATTCCGGTTTGTTGCATGATATCCATACCATATTTGAATGAGAATACAATTCCTTCCTGACTTGCACGAAGCAGATGTCCTCGACGGTGAGTATTAAAACTTGTTCCGGCAATAACCGCTCCCATATTTTTGTTTCCAAGCATTCGTTCAGCCCCATTTCCAAATGGAAGAACAACCATTCCGTCTGATCCAATCGGAATTTCAGATGCCATTTGGTTCATTTGGTCGTAGCTTGTTCCGGAAGGTAAAACATTTTTCTTCATCCAAGAGTTAAGAATTCCTGTACCATTAATGCATAGAAGCACGCCCAATCGGGTTTGTTTTTCGGTTTGATTTACATGAACAAAGGTATTTACACGCGATTGTGGGTCGTATTTTATCTGGTCACTCACGCCATAAACAACTCCTGAAGTCCCCGCTGTAGCAGCAATTTCTCCGGGATTAAGAACATTCAGTGAGAGTGCATTGTTTGGTTGGTCGCCTGCACGGTAGGATATTATTGTTCCTGATAACAGACCAAGTTCGCCTGCGGCAGTGGCTGTAACTTTACTTTGTTCAGAAAAAGTAGGAACAATGTCAGGAATAAGATCTCTCCTAATTCCGTAATGATTCAGGAGGAATTCAGCAGGTTTATTGTTTTTAATATCCCAAAACATACCTTCCGAGAGTCCTGATATCGTTGTGTTTATCACTCCTGAGAGTTTCATTGCAATAAAATCGCCCGGAAGCATTACCTTATATATTCTATCAAACAAGTTGGGTTCGTTGTCTTTTACCCATTTTAGTTTTGAGGCTGTGAAGTTACCGGGAGAATTAAGAAGATGTTCAAGGCAACGAGTGCTACCAATTTCATTAAAAGCCTTTTCACCAATGGTTACAGCCCGGCTGTCACACCAAATAATAGATGGCCGTATTACTTTTTGATCTTTGTCAACCAACACCAAGCCATGCATTTGATAAGAAATACCAATGGCTTTGATGTCGTTTGCCTTTGCCCCCGATTTGCTTAATACCTCTTTAGTAGCTAGTTTGAGGTTCTGCCACCACATTTCTGGATCTTGCTCAGCCCAGCCGAATTGAACTGCTTTAATTGGCATTTCTTCTTTTGGATAGAAGGCTGAGGCAGCACAAACGCCTGTTTCGGTATTTACAAGGCTTGCCTTTACCGATGAACTTCCAATGTCGTATCCTAATAAGTACATAGTTTTGGTATTTAGTTTTCGTTGTTTGTTACTGGTATTGTTTATAAATCGCTATTTCCTTTTCCCTTCATCATTCATTTAATTTTTAACTTCTATCAAATCACAAACCCAGCATCTTTTCTGGTTTTATAAAATGTTTTCTTATCAAACTTATAGAGTTGAGCTGGTTTATGGTTAACACCATTTTCTTTTTCAGGTAGAGCTACCAGATAATCAAGTTTTCCAACTTTTTTTCTGAAGTTTCTATTGTCAAGCTTATTTCCAAGTATTACCTCATACAAATTTTGTAACTGGCGCAGGGTGAATTTCTTGGGTAAAAGTTCAAATCCAATAGGTTCGGTGCGTAACTCCTTACGAAGTGCCTCCAGTGCTTTATCAATAATCTGGTTATGGTCGAAAATGAGTTTTGGAATTTCGTTTGCCTCAATCCATTTAGTGCGCGAAAGCAAAGATTCGTTGGGATTACTTTCATTAATTTTCACAAGAGAATAATAGGCAATCGTAACAACACGCTCAATAGGTAATTCACTGGTTACTCGCAGCCATTCCAAATCATTAGGATTATCAAGACGTTTAGGGTTGCCAAACACTGAGAACTGCTTTAAAAAAATTTTATCAAGACCGGTCAACTCGCATAATACACGATAAGCCGACTCGTCCAAATCCTCAGTATCACTTATTAGGTTTCCGGGAAGTTTAAGAATATCTGAAGGAATATCCGGATTTTCCTCTGGAAGTTTTTCACGTTCGATCAGCAAAACTTTCAAATTGGCGCCATCAAAACCAAAAATCACACAGTCTACTGATATATGCGGATTTAGCCTTGTCATTGTTTCCTTTATTTTGGTGCTAAAATATGCTATTTTGAAATATAAACCAAACTTAGCGTAAAAAATACGCTAACTATTTTACTACAAATGTCAGTTTTATTTAAAATTATTCTATATATTTGACCAATTAAATCAATAAGTCAAATAGACGTATATTATTATGGTTTATATCACGCACAGTGGAGAAAACCTTTCAAAAATCAATCAGATACTGAAAGTCGCACAAAAGCGTTTCGGATTGTATGGTTTACAAAAAACCACGATGCAGGAAATTGCTTCCGATTTGGGCATTTCAAAAGCTTCACTTTATTACTATTTTCCCGATAAGGAACATTTGTTTAAAGCAGTGGTTGAGATGGAGCAAGATGTATTTATTCAATTGATTGATGAAACCTTAAAGGAAAACTCCGATCCTATTGATATGTTGAATAAATTTGTAAAAATCCGCCTTGATTACTTTAAGACATTCTTTAATCTGAGTCGTTTGCGTCTTGAAGAATTCAAAATTGTGAGGCCTCTTTTGTCAGATACTTTGCATCAGTTACGTCAAAAAGAAGTGGAAATTGTGGAGCTAATTCTTTTACAAGGAGTTGAGAAAAAAAAGTTTTCTATTTCAAATACTCGTGAAACAGCTATTTTATTTCTTGAATTATTACGAGGTTTACGAGGCTTGATTTTTCAAAACAAGGAGCTGATGTATGTGGAACAGGAAGAATATGATATGCTTTACACAAAATTAAACCTTTTTACTGATATTTTTATTAAGGGAATAATGGATAATGGAACAAAATAATTATTTACGCAATAGTTTAAAAAGGATATAATAAATGGAAAAAAACACTGTTGAGGAACCTCAAAAAAAGAAAGTATTTATACGATACATCCCTTTGATATTAATTATTGTTATTGTTTTAACAGCTTGTTGGTATTGGTATAAAGATTATTCCAAATACATCACTACAGATGATGCATATGTTGATGCGGACAAAGTATCAGTGAGTTCTAAAATTCTGGCAAGGATAGTAAAAATTTATGTTAACGAAGGAGACTCCGTTAAGAAGGGTATTTTGATTGCCGAATTAGACAGCGCCGAGTTGTTTTCCCAGAAAAATCAACTCCAGTCAATAAAAAAACAGGCCATTGCAAATCAGTTTCAATTTGAAGCCAAATATCAATTAGATCAGGAGAGTATCAAGGTATTTGAAATAAACTTCGAACGCACTACGAACGATCTCGCGAGGGCAAAAGCTCAATTCGATGGAGGAGTGATGACTCAGGAACAATATGAGCATGCTCAGAAAGCGAATCAATCAACTAAAGCACAATATGATGCTGCCAAAATGCAATTGATTGTTTCAAAATCACAAATTGCCTCGGCTCAGGCTGCCGTTGAAAGTTCTATATCTCAAATAGGTGTTACTGAGACCCAACTTCGTAATGTGAAACTTTTTGCGCCAATTGATGGGAGGGTTGCAAAAAGGTGGTTATTGCCGGGTGACATTGCTCAACCCGGACAATCTATTTTTACAGTTATCAACGATCGTGATCAATGGATTTCTATTTTTATTGAAGAAACTAACCTGTCGGTTCTCAAACTGAATCAGAAAGCTAAATATACGATTGATGCATTTCCTGATATAGTTTGCAAAGGGTCACTATTTTTTATTGGTTCGAACACCGCATCCCAATTCGCGCTTATCCCTCCAAGCAATGCATCAGGGAACTTTACTAAAATAACGCAACGTGTACTCATAAAAATTTCGATAGATGAGATAACCAATAAAAAGGGCAACAAGGTTTCTATAAAACTATTATCGGGCATGTCAGCAGTTGTAAAAATCATTAAATAACGATTATGGCAAGATTAACCCCGTCTCACCGTATTCGAAGGGTGATTCGGAAAAGAGATTCGACCTTTCATCCGAGTCATGACCGGTATCGTTGGTGGATATTGGCCAACGTAATGATTGGTACCTTTATGGCAGTGCTCGATTCTACCATTGTCAATGTGGGCCTGCCAAAAATAATGGCCTCGTTTGGAGTGGGTATCGATAAAATTGAATGGGTTTTAACGGCATATATGCTTGCGCTCGCCGTGGCTTTGCCAACATCGGGCTGGCTTGCGGACCGATTTGGATACAAAAGAATGTACTTCTGGGGATTGTTACTATTCACCATTGGATCATTTTTATGCGGGGTTTCCAACAATGAAAATATACTTGTTTTTTCACGGGTAATTCAGGGTTTGGGTGCAGGATGTTTGATGCCCCTGGGTATGGCTATTATTACCCGGGAATTTCCAGTTGAGCAACGTGGTGTCGCACTAGGCTTTTGGGCAATTTCTGCTGCAGCCTCAGTTTCGTTTGGTCCACTCATTGGCGGATATCTGGTAGATAATTTTACCTGGCAACTAATCTTCGATGTGAATGTACCTATCGGAATTATAGGTATGGTAGCGACAATTGTCATTCAAAAAGAATTCATAAGTCCACGGCGACGAAAATTCGATTATATAGGTTTTTTTTCGATAAGTACTTTTTTACCGGTGATTCTTTATGGCTTAACGGAAGGCAGTTCTACTACCAATACCGCAGGATGGAATGCGCCTTATGTTCTCGCTTGTTTTGCAATATCGATAATTGCATTGGCTGTATTCATTACGAACGAATTTATTGTAGATGATCCGATAATTGATTTGCGATTGCTTGCTAATCGTAATTTTGGGCTTAGCAACCTGATCATGTTTATTTTCAGCATTGGAATGTTTGGAAGTACTTTTTTGATGCCTCAATACCTTCAAAATTCATTGAATTATACTGCAATAATGGCAGGATCGGTTTTTCTTCCGGTTGGTATTATTCAGGGAATAATGGCTCCACTTGCGGGTTTAATTGGGGATAAAACAAATCCTAAAATCCCTGTATTTGTTGGAGTAATTATATTGGCTTTCAGCTTCTTTATTAACGGATACCTTTCATATCTTTCCGAGCATAACTTTATCATGTTGTCGCTTTATATGCGTGGTTTTGCTATGGGACTTATGTTTACTCCATTAAGCACTATAGCAATGATCGACATCCCAAGAGATAAAATGGCTCAAGCCTCAGGATTGTTAAATACCATACGGCAATTAGGAGCTAGTTTTGGGGTTGCCATTTTTGCCACCATCATGACCACCCGCATTAATTTTCATAACCAAATGTTCGGACAATCAGTGGATTCTCATTCGCAGGTTTTTTCAAATATTTCGGGCAATATTTCGAATTATCTTCAGCAAAATGCAGGCAGTACCGCGTCGAATGCCATCCAACAAGGCCATTCCATTCTAATGTCACACATTGGGAAAGAAGCCTATATTCAAGGAATTGATGATGATTTTTTGCTTGCCGGGGTTGTCACGCTTATCGGATTAGTTCCAATTTTCTGGCTTCACATGAAAAAAAAACAGCTGGGAAAAGCGGGGCATCATCAGCTAATAAAAAAATAATATTTGATAATATTTATAATGATTGTTATGAGATTGATTGTTAATATTTTCTTGATTCAAACAGCATTGAATATTGGTTTTTCTTCAATAAAAGCGCAACCTGTTAATCAAACCCAGACGTTGGTAATTAACGATTCGATAACTCTGTCGATTGTTTTGCAGAATGTGATGCAAACTCACCCTTCCATAAAACAGGTTGAAGAAGCATTAAATGCTGCTGAAGCTCGTATTGGTTTGGCAAAAGCAGGGTTTATGCCTGATATCGATGTAACTGCCAACTACACCAGATTGGCTCCGGTAACAAAGTTTAATTTTCCAGAATTTGGAAATATTCAGTTATTTCCTGAAAATAATTATGCAGCAGCATTAAATTATCGTCAAAACATCTACGATTTTGGAAAAACATCGGGCAATATAAAAATGGAAACAGAAAACAAAGCGCTTCTTTTAAAAAATGTAGATTTGGTTAAGCAAAAGTTGACATTAATAACCACCAATACTTTTTTTTCGTTAGTATTTCTGCAAGATGCCATCATAATTAAGAACGAAGAATTGAGAACGCTTAAAGAACATCTGGATTTTATAGAAAAGAGAAATGCAACAGGCTCCGCTACGAAATACGAATTGTTGGCCACAAAAGTGAAAATATCAACCACCGAAAGTCAGAAAATGGATTTGTTTACCATGCGTAGCTCACAAACGGCGGTATTGAATTCGTTAATGGGGCTGTCTGTGACAAACAAATTATTTTTGAATAATGATCTTGAAATTTCCTCTCCGGTAATTTCTCAGGATTCATTGCTTGGGTATGCACTTGAACACCGCATTGAAATGTTGATTGCAAAAGAGAAAGAGACACTTTTAAAAATGCAATTCAATGTAGTGAAATCGCAAAACAACCCTGTTCTTAATGTATTTGTTTCAGGAGGTGGAAAAAATGGTTATATGCCCACAATAAATAAAATACAACCGAATTTTTCAGCAGGATTGGGAATTCGTATCCCTTTGTTTGATGGAAACCGTATGAAAAACAATTTAATGCAAGCTAATAGTTTCATCACATCCTCAAGTTACGAAACTGAAATAGTTCGTCGAAATATATCCACTGAAGTAATTGAAAACGATGCTAACAGAATAGCCGCCTCGCAAAAAATCAATCAGTATGAGTTGCAGCTTGATCAGGCTGCTGAAGCATTTTCGCTGGCTACAATAAGTTACAAATCCGGAGCCATCACTAATCTTGACTTACTGGATGCAGAAACAACTGTGTCCGAGAGCCGGTTGATGCTTCTCAAGGCGAAAATTGATTATATCGTTAGCATTTTTAGACTGAAGACTTCTTTAGGAGATAAGTTATATTGATAAGAAGTAGTTATTTAGGAAGATAGACTGAAGTTTAACTTGTTATTGCCTGCTTACATTTTTATTTTAATTCATAATTTGTACTTCTTCCGCCTGCATTCTCTTTAAGCAATATGTTCTTATTAATCAAATCTTGTATGTCTCGTAATGCTGTATCCGATGAGCTTTTAGCAATTTTTGCCCATTTTGAAGTTGTTAATTTACCATCGAATCCATCAAGCAATCTGATTAATAATAATTTCTGACGTTCATTAATAATTGTTTTTGAGTGTTTATTCCAAAATTCTGCTTTAACTATGACTTTTGCTAATACTGATTCTGTTGATTTCAAAGCATCCATTAAGCAGTTTAAAAACCAAAGTAACCATTTAGTGATATCAAGATTACCCCTTTGAGTCACTTCAAGAATGTTGTAATATTCCTTTCGCTCAATTCTTATTTGAGCTGACATGCTATAAAATCGTTGTGTACTTTTATCTGACCTTGCAAGAAGCATATCAGTTAATGCTCTGGTAATCCTGCCATTACCATCATCGAATGGATGTATTGTTACAAACCATAAATGAGTAATCGCAGCTTTTATTACCGAGTCAATTCTATCCACATTGTTGAACCAGTTAATAAACTTGTCCATTTCTCTTTCAATAAGCAATGACTCAGGTGCTTGAAAATGCACTTTTTCTTTTCCCATTGCACCTGATACTACTTGCATTGGTCCGGTTAAATCATTTCGCCATTGTGCAACGGTTATTTTGTGCATTCCACTTCTTCCGGTTGGAAATAACGCTGAATGCCAATCAAACAACCTTTCTGTTGTTAAAGATTTTTGACATTGTTGTGTAGCATCAATCATCATATCAACCATTCCATCAACATTTCTGTCTGATTCAGTCGAACCAGCTATTTCCATTCCAAGTCGTCTTGCAATGGATGAACGAACTTGTTCCGGATTTAAGAACTCACCTTCTATTTCAGTAGATTTAAGTATATCTAAAGTTAAAGTGTCAAGATTTGCTTCATTTCTTAATTCAAATCCAAGGGCTTCCATTCTTCCCACTAACTTCCCTTGCATATTACGGACTTCTCCTAACGAATGTAAAAGTATTTCGTTATTCCAGGTAAAATTTGGCCAATCTTTGTGTTGATGTATATAAATACTCATTCTCCGCAATTTATGCGTCAAATATATTGATTATTTACCGCATCGTCAAATATTCGCCGCATTTTATGCCTTTGTCTTTAAATTTGGTAAAAGTCCTGTACCTTAATAGGAAGTGCAATAATCCTTACATTTGAAGCAAAGTTTGAAAATTTGTATTTTACATATGCTTATGATTTATCACTCAATAGTTTGCAAAACTATTCATTTGGATCAAACGAGCTGATCATCTTCCTTAAATTCACTGAATACGCTAGAAAATACGAATGGATTGAACGATTCTAAAATGGGAAATCTTCAGTTTGCTTTTCTTCAATTTTTTTAATTTCAGGTTTTTTAGATACTTTATGAACAGCATTTCCTTCAACATATATTGCCCGGTGTGGACGAACAGGACAAGGATGCTCGCAAGCGCCGCAACCAATACAGAGTTCGACATTTACTTCAGGAATTGTTAATTTTCCTTTGTAGGGTACCATTTTAACTGCTTGGGTGGGGCAATGCTCGGAACAGGCGCCGCAAGAAGTTTCGTTGGTAAATACCACACAGTTGTTTTTGATAAAATGAACCTGACCAATCTGACATGTCTTTTTAATATTTTTGGTAATTGGCAATATAGCTCCGGTAGGGCATACTTCGCTGCATTTCACACATTCAATATTACAATAATTGGTATGGTTATCAAGATATGGTTGCATAAAACCAATCATTCCATATTCCAGCAACGAAGGTTGTAATACACCTGATGGACAAGCTGAAATGCATAAATGACAAGCCGTACAGGCATTATTGAAATGGTCGATGCTCATCGATCCCGGAGGAGAACAAACATGCTTCTTCTTTATCGGGGTCAGGTTTTTCCTGTATTTAAGACCTGGTTTTTCGGCACGTCCAATGGTTGAAATACCTGCTAAAGCACCTGTAAGGATGATCGAATTTGCAATAAAACTTCGTTTCGATTCATCTGTTTTTGAATTGATAACCGGTTTGTTTTTTGCTAATGGAACAACAAATTTGTAAGTAATACTGCTATTATCACACGCCTTTAAACAATTAAAACAGCCTACGCATCGGCTAAAATCTACCGATTGTTCTTTAATACTGATACATTCCGATTTGCAGACAATCGCACATTTAGCGCATTTTGTGCAGGTGCTTTGATTTATTCTGATCTTAAAAAGTGAAATTTTTGAAAGAAGTCCAAAAAATGTTCCAACCGGACAGATTGTATTGCAATATAACCGACCTCTTTTTATTGAAAGATAAACCACCAATAGCAGAAGAAGCAAAGGAAAAATTAGGACGAGAGCATCAAAATGGGCAATATCGTAAGGAGCTAGTGAATAAATCTTAAATTTTATAAGAACATTAGCTAATACATTGTTTAACAATATGTACAATGGACGACCAAAATCTGAAGCAAGCCTACCAAAATTACTGTAAGGATCTAATAAATATACTATGGTAATTGACCCAAACAACAAAGGAATTGCAGCCAATCCCAAAAATGTATATCGCAGAATATGATATGGTTTGGAGTACTTAAATCGAAAAGGTTTCTGATGAAACTTTTTGGATATAAAACTGGTAATGTCTTGAAAAATCCCAAGAGGACAAATGGTTGAACAATAAACCCTTCCAAAAAGTAGGGTAAGGGCTAAAACAACAATAAATCCAGCTGATAAAAAAGATACTACAATAAGGAATTTTCGAACTGAGGGTACGAATTGCAAAAATAATATACCATTATACCAGGATGATGGTATTGCCTGTTTGAAATCGATAAACGAAAACGTAATCAACAACAGGATTACCAGTGAAACCACCACCCTGAATGGCTTCCAGAATTTAACCATAAATAAACTAAACTTTTATGCGATTAATTTTTAACCCATCAAGATTCATGGTTCCTATTCCAAGTTCCTGACCTTTTACAATATGACCGATAGCACTTGGCTCTAATCCGAAAAGCTTAGTTGCAGCAGCATCGGCAGCTACAATATCTGTGGAAATAATTTGTCCTTTTAGGGTCACTACATCTTCAACAGATAAACCGCGTGGACCATTTTTCTTCATTACCCGATAAGCATCAATAATATTGAGTGTGGGCTTTTTGAAAGTTGGTAAATCGGCAATGCATTGGTGAAGATCGTTCTTATGCCAAAATTGACGATCCCAAACAATACCCATCAGGTTTTTCATCGACATGGAAAGGGTGGCGCCTCCGTGGCTTTTTAAAACCGGTACATTAATGAATACATCGCTTGAAAGAATTAATTCGTGAATCTTTGCCTTTTTCAATTTCTTCCCATTAGGAATTTCTACTTCATGATACATGCTTTCGCTGTTTCCTGTAACAAGTATACCGCCAGCATCTTTTACTGCTTTTTCAATACCGCTGTTAGTGTAGCATTTTTGCCAGTTATCGCATGTATTATCAAATACATATACTTTTTTAGCTCCGGCTCTCAGGCAATGTTCTATAATTTTTGCAACCAGCTTTGGATTTGTATTCCCGGCGCGTTCGGGAGAAACATCCCATCCAATATTTGGTTTTAAAATAACAGTTTGGTTCTTCTTTACAAAAGCCTGCATTCCACCAAGCGATGCAATTGCTTTTTCGAACATCACTTCAGCTTCACCGCCGCGAACAGCAACCAAATCAAATGGAGCAGCGCCTGATGCTGCCATGTTGCCAAAGCTTTCGCCAAAAACATTGGAAGATAAACCTATGCCGGTTAAAATGCCTGCACCCACTCCTTTAAAAATAAAGTCTCTACGTTGCATATGTATATTTTTTAAGTGATTGTCAATTTTAAGAATGCTTTGGTAAAATTAAGACAAAATGATCTTATAATATTTCATTTCTATTCATTTCTCTTGTATTTTAGCCTAATAAATACATATTCTAAATTAGCATTACAACTGATTAGTATTTAGCTAAAAGCTGAACTAAAAAATAGTATATTTAATTATAAACAAAAGTTGGTTTAAGTTTGAAAAACGACTATCATTGCAGGCGTTAAAAATCAGATAAACTTCACAATATCACTTATGAAGATACTTTATTACGATTGTTTCTCAGGTATTAGCGGCGATATGAATCTTGCCGCCATGGTAGATTTAGGAGTTGATAAACAGTATCTTATTGATGAGTTACAAAAACTTCATGTATCCGGATATTCCATACATTTTGAAAACGATCAGCGAAAAGGGATTTTTGGAACCAGAGCAGATGTTATTTTAGAAAATACTGATGGAAATCACCATCATCACAATCATAATGAGCAACATTCACATGATCATACTACTAAGCATCAAGTATATAATTCTCAAATTTCTGTAACTAACCTAAAACCTGATCCACAAAACACTATCCACACACACGATCATAACCGTAACTTTTCTGATATTAAATTACTTATAGAAAGAAGTTCTCTTAGCAATAAAGTAAAAGAAATAAGTGTCGAAATTTTTAGGAAAATTGCAGTAGCTGAAGCTCACATTCATGGCAAAACTATTGACGAGATTCATTTTCATGAAGTTGGAGCCATTGACTCAATTATAGACATTGTGGGTGCGGCTATTTGTTTCGATTATTTAAAACCAGATAAAATCATTTCATCTGCTATTCAGCTTGGGGGTGGTTTTGTGGTTTGTGCACATGGAACATTTCCTGTACCGGCGCCGGCAACATTGGAAATATTAAAAAGTATACCGGTTAAAATGGGTGCTGTTCAGGTGGAGACTACAACTCCTACCGGCGCTGCAATTATTGCCACTTTGGCAAACGAATTTAACGATCAGCCAGGTTTATCAATTGAAAAGGTTGCATACGGAATTGGACATCGCGATAATGTAATTCCTAATGTTCTAAGGGTATGTCTTGCAAATTTAGTTGACGATAGCGATCATCAAACAGCTTGCATCACCGAATGCAACATCGACGATATGAATCCTGAGATGTACGAATACGTTATGGATAAGCTTTTTGAGGCCGGCGCTGACGATGTTTATTTTCAACCAATTATCATGAAAAAAACACGTCCGGCGATAAAAATCAGTGTTTTATCAGGTATCCAGTTGGCAGCGAAGGTTGAGCAAATTCTTCTTACTGAAACATCTACTTTAGGAGTAAGAAAATACGATGTTCAGAAAAGTATGCTAAAAAGGGAAATTAAAAAGGTAGAAACCAAATGGGGGTTTGTACATGTTAAGGTTGGCTTTTTAAATGGAGAAGTGATCAAATCAAAGCCCGAATATGTCGATTGTCTTGCTATTTCACGAACGAATAATATACCATTAACGGAGGTTTACAAAGAAGTTATAAATATTCTAAATCGTTGAAGCGATATTGATTCGTAAATCTAAAATCTAATTAAAAATGTCTCCTGAAGAAATTAAAAAGATACTTGAAGATGTAAAACAAGGTTCATCAACAGTTGAAAGGGCCTTTGAAATACTTCGTGATTTGCCTTTTGAAGATGTTGGTTTTGCAAAAATTGATCATCATCGGGAATTGCGAACAGGATATCCTGAGGTAATATTCTGTTCCGGAAAAACAAAGCCTCACATTGTTAAGATTATGGAGATGATGTATGAAAAAGGAAGTAATATTTTGGCTACCAGGGCAGACGCTGAAGTATATCAGCATGTTTTCTGTTATTTCCCGGATGCAGTTTATAATGAGGCTGCCAGAACCATAGTTATTCAACGTAAACCTATTGACATGGTTTTGAATAGTTATATTTCAATAATAACTGCCGGAACAGCAGATATACCTGTGGCTGAGGAAGCTGCTGTAACAGCTGAAATATTTGGTAATAAGGTTGAACGTGTTTTTGATGTTGGTGTTGCAGGAATCCATCGGCTATATCAACGTCTCGATATTATTCGCGGGGGAAAAGTAATTGTTGCCGTGGCAGGCATGGAAGGAGCCCTTGCCAGTGTTTTGGGCGGACTTGTAAATAAACCCATTATTGCAGTTCCAACAAGTATTGGGTATGGCGCTAGTTTCGGAGGATTATCGGCGTTGCTTACCATGCTTAATTCATGTTCGGCTGGCGTAAGCGTTGTAAACATCGATAACGGCTTTGGCGCAGGTTATATTGCAAGTATGATTAATAGAATAAAGGAGTAAGGAGATAAAGAATGAAGTATAAATGATAGAATTTAGAGTTAGTATCAATTAGGCACCTGCTAATTTTAGCTAACTTCCTTTTACTCCGAATAACTTCCAATAACTTCTTCCTACCCATGAAATTCTTTTTTTCCACGGCATATTTTGCTCCCCTGCAATACTATTCAAAGCTTGAAATGGCTGATGAGATAGTACTTGAAAAGTACGAGCATTATCCGAAACAAACGTATCGGAATCGTTGTGTTATCTATGGTGCAAATGGCTCGCAAACGCTTACAGTTCCGATAACTAAGGGGGATAACTTAAAAATTTACACCAAAGATGTTTGTATCGATTACTCGATGAATTGGCAAAATAATCATTTAAAAGCTATTGAATCGGCTTACCGTTGTTCTCCTTTTTATTTGTATTATATCGATGAAATTTTACCATTGCTTCAAAAAAAGCACGTTTTTCTTTATGATTTTAATCTTGAGGTTACAGCATCAATATGCCATATTTTAGGAATTAAGGTTCATCTGAAGGAAACACAGGAGTATTTGAAAATAGTACCTCAGGAGTATCATGATTTTCGGGATTCAATTCATCCTAAACCGCGAATGTCCGTTGTCGACAATTCATTTACAGCTCCGGTATACAGGCAGGTTTTTGAACCTAAGTTGGGGTTTATTCAAAATTTGAGCATTATTGATTTGATTTTTAACGAAGGTCCAGATGCTATTCAGCTTCTTCGAAAAAGTAACAGATAAAAAAGGCCGCCCCTTGCGAGACGGCCTCAACCCTAAAACCAATTGTTAAACACAATAACCCGCTGAACCTAACAAATTAAAAACCAAACCTCTAAAAAACTAAAACCTAAAACCTAAATCCGATGGTTGCAACAACACGTCCAAATTTGGAATGAATATTAGAAGCTTCGGTTGTAATTAATGCATTATTATTCTGATCTTCATATTGATAAAGTTTTTCTTTGTATTTAGAATCTATCATTATGTATCCAAGATCAAAAAAAATATTCTTTCCGCGATACCCAAATCCAGTCGAATAAGAAAAGGTTTTTGCATCGCTATTCAAAAAATTTGTTCCGGATTTATAAGGATTACCATATAATCCATAACCTGCCCGAAGTGCAAATTCTCCTAATTTCAATTCTCCACCCAGTTTTAAATTGCCTGTCGATTTGTACTGTGTTTGAATATTATCATTTATATCAGAATATGAATCATTCGCTGAACGTATCTTTCCTTTTGTATAGTCAATGTATTCATAATCAACACTTATTAAACCGAATTGTTGTATTTGAATAGCTACGCTGCCTATGATTTTCATAGGGTTAGAAATGTTGTAATTGTTAGAAAATTCGTCGGATTTGGCATTCTGGTGTGTTAAATGATTTGGATCATCAGGAGGAGCATTTAAAAAATCTGCCGTCATAGTAGTATAAAACTTTGAATCAAGGTGAAAATAGGTTGGAGTATGAAATGCCAACCCCAGCCTGATAAGATCAATAGGCTTATATATTGCTCCTATTTTGAGGTTGTATCCGTTTCCATTCATGTTGAAATTTGAAGTGAAATTAAATGAGTTTAACTCTGTTCCATTAATGTTACTTTCCGAATGCGTTTTAATTTCTTCATAATCTACTCTTTGAACTCCGATAGTAGCCCCTAAATAAAACTTATGACTATAATTTGCTCCAAATGAAAATGCATATTCTCCAATACCTCCTTTGGTCGATATTATGCGTTGCTGATTTTGGTTATATCCAAAATCTTTAAAATCATTTAGAAATAATTTAGATGTTTTATCATAAAATAAGGCATAGCTATCCCATGCAAGTAGTTCATAGGCACTATTATGTATGCTGAGATCAGTTATTTTTTGGTCTAAAGTCCAGTCTCTTGGTAAACTGTTCCCATTCATGATAAACTCATCTAATAAAGAACTTTTTGGATTGGTTGTTTTAATGGTAATATTTCGATTAAAATCGGCTAACCTGTTGTAGGCTATTCCAAAACTTGCGCTAACCCAACCTTCTTCTTTCTGGGTATTGAATGTATAAACATATCCTATATTGTTAAGATTGAATTTCACTTTGCTATCCGTATAGTTATTATTATAAAAGGAAGATGCAGAACTTTCAGAGTTATACGTTGGTGTAATCGTAAATTCTGAAACACGATATTGTCCAATTCCTGCAGGATTAATACTTAGAGAAGACATATCAGCACCCAATGCCCCAAATGCGCCATTCATCCCAACGGAACGAGCGGTGCCTCCAGGATAATAACGTGATAAACGAAGAACATCCGATTCATCCTGAGCCAATAATGGGTAAGAGACCATTATTAAAAGTAATATTGATAATTTAGCGAATTTCATAATCATGGGTTTGTTTATAATTTTTTTATAATATTGGATAATATTCCAACAAACACGTAAGTTGGATCATCCAATTTACGATTTTAGAATGCTCTTTTACTTTATAGGTATCCTACCTATCGTCTGGAAGAACCTGAATGAGAACCTCCACCAGATGATGATCCTGAAGAAGATGGTGAAGAAGATCCTCCACTACTGCTTCTTGAAGAACTTCCGGCAGAACTACTACTGCTTGAAGGAGTATAACTTCTGCTGCTATTTCCTGTTGAATAACTACTTCCTGCTGATCTGCTGGATCCGTTGTCGCTTGGCCGGGAATAGCTTTGTGTAGAACTGGTTCTTGGAGAAGAGTACGATGACCCACCATTCCGTGTTGAGGAACCGCTTGAGTTGTCATTATACGATGGCCTGGAATATGTTCTGGGTTTACTGTAAGAGGGAGTGTAAGTTCTTGTACTATTTGAAGAACTATTCATATCAGTGCTATTTCCACTGTATCTCCTGCTACCGATTTGTCTTGAATTCTCATTTGTTAGGGGGCGGGTATAAACAGATTTTATATTTGAGCGACCTGAATCATACCGTCTGCTACCGCTGTTTCCATTACCACTACCGTTGTTTGATAAAACACTTTTTTGCCTGCTTGATGAGTAATTTACACCTGTGCCGCCATTGTTTGAGCCAGACCGACCAGGAATCCTTCCATACGTAACTCTTCTATCAGAACCATTAACACTGTTATAGTTGTTGTAAAACGATCCTCCATTTCCATAAGAATACCCGTCATAATATCCATGATTGTAATATCCACCATATCCACCGTAACAACCATATCCACCGTAACCACCAAATCCAAATGGACTATAATCATAATAGAATGGCGAATAACCGAATCCAAATCCGTAACCGAAACCCATGGAAAATCTTAAACCTGGAGAATAATAAAATGGATCGGAATAGAAAGGATCATAGTAACCGCCATAACCATAACTGTGAAATCTGCGAATTCTCGGTGAATAGAGATAATCGTCGTAATAATCATCTAAATAAGAATTATTCGATGCATAATTTCTTTCGCCATTATCATAATATTGCTGCGATTCTGTAGCTGGCTCCCGCGAGTCGTTTGTATTTGATTGGTTATTACTGTCGGTATAATACTTGGTGTCGGGCTGATTGTTATTGTCAGTAGTCTTATTTTCAGCAGCAACAGGTTTTTCACCGTTGTCTGCCTGCTGGCGATATTTTTCATAGTCCGTAATATTTCCACTTTTTTTGTCAGCCTGTGGGACGGTATTGTTAGCAGTTTGCCTATTAACGTCATTTTTTCCGGGTGAATAATATAAATCATCATTTCCGGATCTGGCAAAATAACTGGAAGAACAAGCACTAATAACCAGTGCAATGATAAGTGGTACAATAATTTTTGCTTTCATGACTCGTCCTCCGATTAGTTAGATGTAATTTTTTAATTCAAAATTATTTACTTTGCAAGTATAATTATTCAAATCAAACTATACAAATACTATACCAAAAAACAATATGGCGAAAGAAATTACAAGCAGAGCGGAAAACTATTCTCAGTGGTACAACGATTTGGTTATAAAAGCAGGGTTAGCTGATAACTCGGCGGTAAGAGGATGTATGGTAATAAAACCATATGGCTATGCGATATGGGAAAAAATTCAGGGTGTTCTTGATAAGATGTTTAAGGACACAGGTCATTCCAATGCGTATTTCCCTCTCTTAATTCCAAAATCGTTTTTTAGTAAGGAAGCCAGCCATGTTGAAGGATTTGCCAAAGAATGCGCTGTGGTAACCCATTACCGGTTAAAAAACGATCCCAACGGCAAAGGAATAGTTGTTGATGAAGATGCTAAATTAGAAGAAGAGCTTATTATTCGCCCAACTTCTGAAACAATCATATGGAACACATATAAAGGTTGGATTCAATCTTATCGTGATCTTCCTTTATTAATTAATCAGTGGGCTAATGTTGTGCGTTGGGAAATGCGCACCCGGCTTTTCCTGCGTACCTCCGAATTTCTATGGCAGGAAGGACATACTGCTCACGCCACTCAGGAAGAGGCGTTGGAGGAAACATACAAAATGGTAAATGTGTATGCCGATTTTGCCGAAAACTATATGGCTGTTCCGGTTATTAAAGGAGTGAAAACTTCAAACGAACGGTTTGCCGGAGCTATAGATACGCTGTGTATCGAAGCGTTGATGCAGGATGGTAAGGCGTTGCAGTCAGGAACTTCGCACTTTCTGGGACAAAATTTCGCAAAAGCGTTTGATGTGAAATTTACAAATAAGGAAGGGAAACTCGATTATGTGTGGGCTTCCTCCTGGGGCGTTTCAACGCGTCTTATGGGTGCGCTTATTATGGCTCATTCGGATGACAATGGGTTAGTTCTACCTCCTAAATTGGCTCCAATACAGGTTGTTATAGTACCAATTTACAATAAGCCAGAGCAACTATCTATTATTTCTGAAAAAGTTTTACCTTTAAAAAAACAATTGGAGGCTAAAGGAATTTCGGTTCAGTTCGATGTTAGGGATAATTTTAAACCTGGTTATAAATTTGCAGAACATGAATTAAAAGGAATTCCCGTTCGCATTGCCATTGGACCGAGGGATGTTGAAAATAATACCTTGGAGATTGCACGCCGTGATACGCTGGAAAAAAAAACCATCGCATTTAATGAGACAGTTGATTATGTGGTTACTCTGTTGGATGACATTCAGAATAACATATTTCAGAAAGCTTTAAAATTTAGAGAGGAGAGCACATATAAAACTGATTCGTACAAGGAATTTAAGGAAATACTTGAAAAGGGCGGTTTTATTCTTGCTCATTGGGATGGAACTTCTGAAACTGAAACGTTGATTAAGGATGAAACCAAAGCAACCATTCGGTGCATTCCTTTTGACAACCCTCTTGAGGACGGAAAATGCATCAGAACCGGAAAACCCTCATCTCAAAGGGTATTATTCGCAAGAGCATATTGATAAAAAAGTTATTGGTTGCTGGTTACGAGTCAAAACCAGTAACCAGTAATCAGTAACCAGTGACCAGCAACCAGCAACCAGTAACTAGTAACCAGAATGAACCAAGTCGATAAAAAGGAACAAATTATAAAAACAATTTCGGAGAAGTCGGTCATTAAACAACAAGTTTACGATAAGACATTTTCGACTTTTTCAACCATCAAAAGCGCTTTGAGCTCTATTTCTGCAAATTTCAATGCAAACCTTAACGGCATAGATAAACGAGTAAATCTGCAATACAAGGATAATGGAGAATTTGATGCTCAGTTAAAAGTAGCCGGTGACCTGTTGGTTTTTAGTATGCATTCAAATGCATTCGAGTTTGACCGCAATCATCCGGTATGGCAATTATCATATGTTAAAAATAATCCGTATTCGTCTATTTGTGGGATGATTAGCATTTATAATTTTCTTTTTGATTCGTTTCGCTATAGCCGTGATGAGGATTTAGGATATCTTGTTGCACGTATTTTTGTGAATAAAGATGGCCTTTATTTTGTAGAAGGAAAGAGACAAATGGGCAATTGGTGCAATAATTTCGGATCATCTCAAATTGATGACGAAGTGCTTTGTGACATTATTTATTCCGCAGTTCAATACTCGCTTGAATTTGACCTTTTGGTACCACCTTACGATAACGTTAAAATAGTATCGGTATCCCAGATAAATTCAAAAATTGAATCGTGCAGATTGCAAACAGGTAAACGATTGGGTTTTACTTTCAATTCAGATGATATATCATAAAACTATTATATTATCAGTGCTTTCCGAATTAATATAGTTTTTTTTACTGGTGCGGCAATTCTTTTATTTTTAAACTCTTTTGCCGGATATAGTCAGGAAGATACTTATTCCAGAATTAAGCTGGATTCTGTTGTCTTGAAAAAGGGACAAGTCCTGATTATTCACGATAAAACGTATCTGGTTAAAAAAGATACTGTAATGGTTATTCCGGCTTCAGTAAAATACAGCATTAAAAGAAATAGGGGCGATTTGTTTTACAGTAATTTGGAGCAAAGAGTAACAAAACGAAAATGGACAAGAGAATTACATAACATCATTATTAATTCCAATAACAAAAATGTAAATTCAGATTCACTTAAAACCAGTTTAGCAGTAAATCAATTTGTTTCTTATACTGGTCGTCCCATCAGGCACATAAAAATTAAGCAGCTGGATGTTTTTGGACCTACCATTTTAGATACAACACGATATCCTAAATCGTGGATTGAAAGAACTGGCAATAAAATACATTTTACTTCCAAAAAGTATCTGATAGTGAATAATTTGCTTTTTAAGGAAGGAGATCATGTAACACCTGAGATTTTGGCTGACAATGAACGTATACTTCGTGGCTTGCCATATCTTGAAGACGCCCTTATATCAGTGCATTCGGCAGGCGAATTAAACGATTCCGTTGACGTTTTGGTTATTACTAAGGATGTATGGTCTGAAGCTTTTAATATTCAAGTTAATAACTTTTCTTCAGGTCGGTTTCAATTTTGGGATCGTAATATTTTTGGTTTCGGTCATGAAGTGCAAAACAACATTCCATGGGACTCACGTAAACATCAAATAATTGGTTATGATGGTAATTATAAGATTAATAACATTGCAGGTACTTTCATTAATACGAAATTTTCGTATTTAAATAGTTTTAATTCTGAATCGATTGGTTTAAGTTTAGACCGCAGTTTTATTACTCCAAATATCAAATATGCCGGAGGATTTTTGATTGAAAACACAAATACCAAAACGTATTTTAATGAGGATACGGCTTTTCGCGATATTCCATTGAAATACAATAAATATGATGGTTGGATTGGTCGTTCTTTTGCCATTAAAAACCACAATGGCATCTCAAAGTTACGGCAAAATATTACTCTTTTGGCTCGAATATCACATGATCGCTTTATTAAACGACCCGAAATAACTGAGGATTCATATTACCAGTTTCAAAATAAAACCATTGTTTTGGGAACTATTTCTTACGCAAGGCAAAGTTTCTTTAAAAGCAACTTAATATACAATTTTGGTAGAACTGAAGATATTCCGGTAGGAACACAAGTGCAGTTTACTTTTGGAATCGAAAACAATGAATTTTTTCGACGTAAGTATTATAGCAATAATATCAAGTTTGGAAAGTTTTTAGGGAATTTTGGATATGCGTATACCGCTTTTGCTATTGGGGGGTTTGTAAACAATGCAAATAAACCTGAGCAAGCTGTATTTGAGGCCTATACAAATTATTTTACGAATTTATTTACTATCGGACGGTTCAATTTTCGACAATTTGTAAATTTGTCGTATACCAGGGGTATTCATCGGTATAGTAATGAGTATTTAACTATTAATAAAGAGTTTGGAATTGCCGGGTTTATGAATGATTCCGTTACAGGCAACCGACGATTTAATATACATTGGGAAACCGTAAGCTTTACCCCATGGTATGTTTATGATTTCAGGTTTGTTTTATTCGCTTTTGCTGACCATTCGTGGATTAAGCAAAATGGTGGATCAATTTTCGACCGTTGGCCTTATACCGGTATCGGTTTTGGTATAAGAATCCGTAATGAACGGTTGGTATTCAATACAATCCAGATTCGATTTACCATATACCCTAACATTCCGCTCAATTCCAAGAGCGAATTTTTTGAAATGTCGGGTGAACCTTTACTTAATCCTCCCACATTTGCTCCGAAGGCGCCGGAACTTCTAAAGTATCAATAAAAAATATCAGGTTTTTTGGTATTAAAAATAACGTTTTCTCAACCCTTATTTCGTATTTAAAAAAACATTGAATTCTTATTAAAATTTACAATTTTTTAATGTGAATTTAACTATAACGACAGAATGGAGTAGTAATTTTATAACAGAAAATTATTTTGTAAATATCACGTTAATACTTTAAGAGTTAGATACATTAACTTTAAAAAGAAGTGTATGGGAAATTTTAGTTTTGATTTTTTTCCTGTGATAGTGTTTTTAGTATTTTTATTAATTCATATAATTGTGGGAAAAAATAATTCAAATGCCCAACCTGAAGGTAACGGATTTGAATTATGATTATTATAAATTACTCTCTTTATTGCCTTTCATAAAGGAAGCAATAGGAAATTTCATAATTTCTGATACCAGAATATGGTCTTTACCATAAATTTGTTTCTCTTCCGGAAAAACAATCCATCTTTCAGGTGCCATATCCGGTAAAATTAAACCTGTGTTTCCCCATTCTATTTCTGATATATTTGTTTTCTCTTTTAATAACGTTGTGTAAAGTGGCACAATCACCACATACCATATATTTTTGTCCGTTCTCGCAAATACCAATATATTTTCCTCATATTTTCCAATTGTTTTTAGTGGTATATAGTGCCCAGAAATAAAAATATCAGGATTAAAAGAGCGTTCTTTCATCAACAGATAAGAATACCACATTTTTATTTGCCCGTTTTCTTTGTTGTGATAAAGGTTTTGAAAGAATTTTCCCGGTTTATCTTGACGTTCTTTTATTAGAATTTTCAGCATTTCTTCCCGTTGCTTATAGTTTACAGACTGTCTGTTATCCGGATCAACCAGCGTCAAATCCCAAACCTCTGTTCCCTGATAGAAGTCGGGAATGCCGGGGCAAGTGGCTTTCAACATAATTTGGGTTAAGGAATTGTTGATTCCATAAGCCGCAATTTTTTGATGAAAAGGTAAAAAACTAATTAGAAAATCACTTTCCGGTGCGATTATTTTACTGATGAAATCTAAAATTGACTTTTCATAGGTTTCATTTGGTTTGGTCCAGTTGCTATTGGTTTTGGCCTCGCGTAAGGCTTTCACAAGGTAATTGTTAATTCTTGTAAGTAAGCATTCATCAGTTTTGCCGTTGAAAGGGAAAATGCCTGTTAATGTTTGGTAAATTAAGTATTCCTCGTTGGCATTGGGCACATCTCTAGAGTTAATTTGGGTTTTGTGAGTTGTATTTATTTCAATCCACTGATTTACCATTTTTATCCATTCATCGGCTATTTCACTTATTATATTTAATCGAGCTCTCACATCTTCTCCACGCTTGGTGTCGTGAGTAGATGTGGCGTTCATGGTCATCGGTGTTTTTCTGTGGCGATGTAACATCGCCTTATGAAATTCTTTAATTGAAATTCCTTCAGCATTGGTTGCATCACCAACTTCATTGTGGGCAATAAAACAATTATAATCATACATGGTAGTATCTTCCACCCCTTTGGCCATAAGAGGGCCGGTAAACTGCATGCAACGCAGAAAAAACTGAAGTGCTTTCTTCTTTTTATTATTGGTTAATTTTTTTTGATCGAGGAATAAATGTTGCAGAATTTCCAAAGCTTTAATAAGCAAAGGCATTCGCGAACCTGCCTGATCAATCATTAATTTTACGACATTCTTATCTTCATTTGTTAAAGGGTAATTATAAGAATATAACTTGTAATGGGGACATGCTAAAAGAAATTCACCAATGGCCTCTTTCATTAATTCGGAAGTTATCGCACTATCAATGCCATAAGTTACAAAACCTCCATTTTCAAACATTCTAAAGAGATTGTCCAAATCTCCTTGCATGCTTTGGTTAAGTATTAATTTTTTCTTTCGATATATTAGTTCTACCGGATTCTCAATAGTTTCTGTCAGATTCTGATAAAATTTATTTAGTCTATAGTAATTTTTATTGTATGTAAGCAAATTATTAACCGTAGCCAAAAAATCATATCCGGTAGAACCTTGTATGAGCCAATCATTTATCAATTCTTCGCTATGTTGCAATATCTTTTCCGCCACAATATAGGTATCATCGCCGGTAAGTGTCCTTAATTTATCGAAGTATTGAGTTGGTTTCATCAGTCCATCAATATGGTCGATGCGTAACCCATTAAACTTTTTATCATGAACTAATTTTTTAATGTAAAGATGATATTGGTCAAACACCCGGTCATTTTCCATCTTAAGACAAATAAGGCTGTTTACGGTAAAAAATCGGCGATAATTCAAGTGTTTTTCTGTATCCTGCCAGTGGCAAAGTGAATAATGTCGCTTATTTAAAAGCTTTTTAAGTTTTGTAGTATTGTTATTAATAGCTTCTACTATTAAAGGCGCTTGAGATGTAAATTGCTCATAATGGTCATTATGAGTTATACGTTTATTGTTTGGGTGAATTTGGGGGACAATGGAAGTTAATGTTTCAATATTTATTGGAAAACAGTAATCGTAATAAGTAAAAACAAAATGTTGTTTTCTCCAAGCAAGTTTAATTTCACCCTGTTCAATAGCATCTTCCATTGTATTACCTAAAACGGGTATCATCAGCTTATCTCCAAAATGGGGATGGGCAAAATCAATATCAAAGTAGTCTGCGTATTTCGATAGTTTTCCATTCTCCAGCACATCCATTAACCAGGTATTATTATCATGAAAAGCCATATGGTTAGGCACAATATCCTGCATCCAACCTATATTTCTATTTTTTAAAATATTAATTATTTCATCAAATTCTGCCTCACTCCCAATTTCAGGATTAATAAAATTGGGGTCAACCACATCATAACCATGCATACTCCCCGGTGCAGCTTCAAAAACCGGGCTTGCATAAATGGTGCCAATGCCAAGCAAAGAAAAATATTCAATATTATCAATAAACTGTTTAAAGGTAAATTCCTTATTGAATTGAATGCGGTATGTAGAAATAGGGTTATACATAGTAATTACTATTATTCAATTGATTACACCTTCATATTAGAGAATACTAGAATTGATTTTGCTTTTATTTTAATGCTTTCTCCCCAAGGTATTGTTTGTGTATTGTTCCAGTTTTCCTCTGCTGAATCCATCAGCATATATAACGATTTGTTTACAGCTGGTAAATCAATTGTTACGTCCTCTGGCTCAAAGTTCATTATGCAAATGACCAGGTTTTCAAGAAATTGACGACGAAGAACAATGATATTTTTATTATTTACAACGTTAGCTTCAACTCCTTGTCTGTTAGTATTTTTTAAAACTGGGTGATGTTTTCTCAATCGAATTAATTCTTTATAATAAGCAAAAAGTCTTAACTGTTGCTCTGTTTGATTGTCCCATTGAAGTTTTGAACTGTTAAAAGTTTCCACCGATTGTGGATCAGGTACATCACCATCATCCATAAAATGGGTAAACTCATTTTTACGACCTTCGCTCACCAAACGAATTAAATTCTCATCTTCATGACTTGTGAAATATAAGAAAGGATTGGTTTCACCATACTCTTCGCCCATGAAAAGAAGTGGAGTAAAAGGGCTCAAAAGCATAGCCCCTGCTATAAGTTTCAGGGTTTCGTAATCAACTAATGTACTCAAACGGTCACCGAGCATGCGGTTGCCAATCTGATCGTGGTTTTGAGTAAAAACTACAAACTTGTAACCATACAGACCTTTTGTTTTAGAACCAAATATTTTTTTGCGATATGGAGAATATATACCATCGTAGACGTATGCCTCATTAAAAGACTTAACAAGATCACGGACATTAACACCAAAGTCAGAATAATATCCATTTTTTTCTTTGGTTACCAGGGCATGAATAGCATGATGGAATTCATCACACCATTGAATATCAATACCATAACCTCCTTTTTTAGAAGAATTAATGTAACGTACATCGTTAAGGTCTGACTCTGCAATTAAGAAATGACGTTTCCCGGTAAGTTCATTTAATCTAGTTACATATTCTTTTATTTCCTGAAGTATGTGTTTGGCGCTAAAATCTTTGATAGCATGCACAGCATCAAGCCGGAGGCCATCAATATGAAAATCACGCAGCCACATCAATGCGTTTTCAAGAAAATATTCTCTAACGCCATCGCACCATTCATCATCAAAGTTAATGGCATTTCCCCAAGGAGTTTTATATTTATCGGTAAAATATGGACCAAATTGTGTCAGGTAATTTCCTTCAGGCCCTAAATGATTAAAAACCACATCGAGTATAATCGCTATACCTTGCTGATGGCAAGCATCAACTAAGTTTTGCAGGCCTTTAGGTCCTCCATACGAATTTTGAACGGCAAAAGGGAAAACACCATCATATCCCCAGTTTCGCGTTTTCGGAAATTGAGCAACTGGCATTATTTCAATGGCATTAATACCCAAATCTTTCAGGTATTTTAATTTACTTTTAATTCCGTCAAAATCACTGGTTTGTGTGAAAGTTCCTGTATGTAATTCATATATTATTAGATCATTAGCGGATATACCTTCCCATTCCTTATCGTTCCAGTTGTAATTATGTAAATTAAATGCCTCAGAGGTTCCATGAACACCATTAGGTTGGGATAACGAAGAAGGATCAGGGAAACACGTTTGGTTCACCATAATCTGATAACTATCTCCTTCATTTATATCCAATGAATTTGCTTCCCAATAACCAAAATCACCTTTTTTTAACGATACTAATTTTTCTTTATTAATTACAATAGAGATGATTTCTGCCATTGGACTCCAAACCAATATATCTGCCGATGAAGGAGATGTGAAATTTAAACCTAACCTTCGTCTATCTATATTTTGAAGCATCAGATGTTTTTTTCAGTTTTACGCATTAAAATCATCACAGATCTTCCCATCACATTGATTTCTTCACCGGCTTTTACCTTCAATTTTCCTTCCACATCAAATGAACCCTCGTATGTATCAATTATTTTTAACCAGGAGCGGCCCCATCTTTCGTCGGGGATTTTATAAACAACCGTTTCGTAATGCGAGTTAAACATGATGTAAAAACTATCGTCATTTATTTTTTCGCCTTTGTCTGTTAGTTCGTTTAATTCATCTCCGGATAGAAAAATGCCCAACGATTTAGCATATGTTGTGCTCCAATGTTCATCGGTCATGGGATCACCTTCGGGTAAAAACCATTCAATGTCTGTTACTCCTTTTCCTTTTATTGATTTGTGCTGAAACCATTTTTTGCGGCAAAAAACAGGATGATGCGATCTGAAGTGTATTAATCTGGAAGTGAATTCAATTAATTTATCATCTTTAATTTTCCAATCTAACCACGATATTTCATTATCCTGGCAATAGGCATTGTTATTTCCTTTTTGTGAGCGGCCTTGTTCATCGCCAGCTACCAACATAGGAACTCCCTGCGATAAAAATAAAGTGGTTAAAAAGTTTCGTATTTGTTGTTTCCTCAATTTATTTATCTCTTCATTATCCGTTGGTCCTTCTGCACCACAATTCCACGACCGGTTATGATCCCCGCCATCCTCATTGTTATCGCCATTTGCCTCGTTATGTTTATCATTATACGATACCAGATCCATAAGGGTAAAACCATCATGTGCTGTAATAAAATTGAGGCTTGCCATAGGCGTACGAGAGTCACTTACGTACAAATCGGAACTTCCTGTAAAACGGTTAGCAAATTCAGGAAGCATTTCATTGTCACCTTTCCAGAATTGACGCAGGCCATCGCGATATTTCGCATTCCACTCCATCCATCCTGCAGGAAAATTTCCAACCTGAAAACCATTTTCACCTACATCCCAAGGTTCGGCAATTAATTTAACCTGCGACAAAATTGGATCCTGATGTAATATATCAAAAAACGAACCCCATTTATCCACATCATCGAACTCACGTGCCAGAGCGGTAGCCTCATCAAACCGGAATCCATCAACATGCATTTCGGTAACCCAATACCGGAGGCTATCCATTATAAGTCTGAGTGTTGTGGGATGCACGGTATTCAAGGTATTTCCTGTACCGGTATAATCCATATAATATCTTTTATCTTCACCAGTTAAGCGGTAATATGAAATATTGTCTATTCCACGAAAACTTAACGTGGGTCCCTGATGATTACCTTCGGCAGTATGGTTATAAACTACATCGAGAATAACTTCGATACCTGCTGCATGTAAGGTTTTCACCATTTCCTTAAACTCCTTAACCTGTTCACCTGATTTTCCAGAACTTGAGTATGTTACATCAGGGGCAAAATAGCCAATGGTATTATAGCCCCAATAATTTGTAAGGCCTTTGTCAATTAAATAACCGTCGGCAACAAATTGATGAACAGGCAGCAATTCTATTGCACTAATGCCCAACGATTGAAAATATTTAACCGATTCAGGGTGAGAAATTCCGGCATAGGTGCTTTTTATATTGTCAGGTATATTTGGCGCTAAGTGCGTAAATCCTTTTGTATGCAGCTCATAAATAACTGTTTTATGCAAGGGGATATTTAATAGTCGATCGCCCTGCCAATCAAAAGCACTGTCAATGACTACAGATTTGGGTATATAAGCTGCGCTGTCTTTTTCACTAAAGGACAAATCTCCATCTTTATCGTTTAGTACATATCCAAAGATAGCTTCGTTCCATTCAATCTCCCCATTAATTGCCTTAGCATATGGGTCGATAAGTAATTTATTCGGATTAAAACGATATCCATTATGGGGTTCATATGGTCCATATACCCGATAACCATATTGTTGCCCCGGTTTTAAACCAGGGATATATACATGCCAACTACCATGCGTTCTCTCGTTAACACTTATTCGTGTTTCCTTTCCCTTAAGATCAAAAAAACATAATTCAACTTTTTCGGCATTTTGTGAAAATAGTGAAAAATTGACACCTTTTCCATCATAGGTTGCTCCCAACGGGTATGGATTTCCAGGCCACGTTATTATTTTATCCGCCATAAATTCTGTTTAAATAAGTGCAATTGGTTTTTATGACAAAATTGCGACCCTAAATTTTAACAATTATTACACAATCATTTAAATAACTTATATAATTTCCACACTTTTTCTCTTGTATCGTATGAGTAAAATTGAAAACCTTTAAAGTAGTGGAAATGATATAAATTATTTAAAATCAAGTGTAACATTTTACAATTGATAGCATACCACCTTTGTTATGATTTTCGATGCTCAATATCTGCGTAAATGACAAGATTTTTAAATACAAGGCTTAAAAAAGTTTCTTTTATTGTAATTGGATTCATAATCGTTACAGTAATAGTAGTTATTTTAATGCTGTCACCCATCACAAAATACTTGATTGAGAAGTATGATGTAAAATATACCGGAAGGCAAATTAAAACCGGTTTGGTTTATATAAATCCATTTACCGGTTATGTTTATCTTGGCAATCTTAAAATTTACGAATCAAAAAGTGGACCCGATTCTACACAAAGGGATAGTGTTTTCTTTTCAGCAAAGGGGATAAGTATCAATTTATCGTTAACTAAATTGTTCTCAAAAACAATAGAAATATCCGAATTCACATTAGATCAGCCAAATGGAATAATTATTCAAAACAAGAAGGATTTTAATTTTAATGATTTAGTTAAAAAATTCAGTTCCAAAAACTCAGTCCCGAAACAATCATCTTTTCATGTTAACATTCTTAATATAAAAATTAAAAATGGTGAATTCTATTATCATGAAAAAGAAATACCTATAAACTATTCTGTAAAAAATGTCAATTTTGAAAGTCCAGGCAAGTATTGGAACGCTGACACCATGGCTGTAAAATTTTCCTTCTTATCCGGAACGGGCAGCGGTAGTGTCAATGGCAATATTACAGTTGACCTTAAAAATCTTGATTATCAGCTTGCTATTGTCATTCAAAAGTTTGATATGAAAATTATTGAACAATACCTCAAAGATTTAGCTAATTATGGTCACTTTAGTGCAAAATTGGATGCAAATATGCAATCAAAAGGTAATTTTAATGATGTAGAACGTGTTACAAATTCAGGTTTGTTGGAAATTAGCGATTTTCATTTCGGCAAAGATTCAGCTACGGATTATGCTTCGTTTGATAAACTTGCCATAGCCATTAATGAGCTTAGCCCACGGAAGCATATTTATTTTTACGATTCAATCTCGCTCAGTCATCCACATATAAAATATGAGCTTTATGATTATTTAGATAATTTTCAAAGGATGTTTGGAAAAAAAGGAGCCAACATTTCGGCAGTTAAAGACGACCCTGCAAAATTCAATCTTATTCTTAAAATTGCTGATTATATTAAAACAATTGGCAAGAATTTTTTGAAGAGTGATTTCAAAATTAATCGACTGGCAATTTACAATGGTGTTTTAAAATTTAACGACTTCTCTCTGAATGAAAAATTTTCGATGGAAGCCAATCCTCTCAATATATTTGCCGATTCCATTGATAAGCATCGTAAACAGGTGGGGATAATGCTTAAATCCGGTATTCAACCATACGGAAATATTATGATTGCTCTTAAAATAAATCCAAGAGACAGCAACGATTTCGACATACAATATCGACTTCAAAATTTACCCCTTTCTTTATTTAATCCCTACCTAATAACCTATACGTCATTTCCGGTGGACAGGGGTAGCATAGAATTCAATGGTAATTGGAATGTGAGAAATGGAATGATAAAGAGCGATAACCACCTGTTAGTAATAGACCCGCGTGTAGGTAGACGGTTAAAAAATAAATTTACAAAATGGATTCCCTTACGCCTTGTTATGCTTTTTGTTCGCGAACGTGGCAATGTTATTGATTATCAAATTCCGGTAACCGGAAACTTAAAAGATCCCAAATTTCATTTGCATGATGTAATCTTTCATACGCTGAAAAACATTTTTGTTAAGCCAGTGGCAACGCCTTACATAGCGCGCGTGAAAACTACAGAAAATGAAATTGAGAAATCCCTCACTTTAAAATGGAAAATAAGACAAGCCACAATGGAGCGCAATCAGGAAAAGTTTACGAATAAAATGGCGGATTTTCTAAAAAATAACCATGATGCTTCTATTGTTGTTTATCCCATACAGTATGCCGAAAAAGAAAAAGAAAACATCCTGTTTTTTGAAGCGAAGAAAAAATATTTTTTGGTTTCCAACAAGATACAAACGATAAGTAAAGATGATTCCATAAAGGTGGATAAAATGTCAGTAAAGGATTCTCTATTTGTGAAGTATCTTAACAAACATCTTAAAGATTCGATGCTTTTTACCATTCAGGAAAAATGCGTTAAATTTATTGGTTCTGGTATTGTGAATGGTAAATTCAAACAATTAAACGACGAAAGAAAAGCCGCCTTTATTCTTCATTTTAAGAAAAAGGCTGTTGAAAATCGTGTAAAAATTCATACTGCTTTAAATACCATCCCATATAACGGATTTTCGTTTTTTAAAATAGATTACAATGGTGAATTTCCGAAATCCTTAATTAATGCTTATCAGCAAATGAATGAATTAAATAATGAGGCTCCCAGAAAAGCGTTTAAAAAGGAGCGAGATAAAAATGAAAAAATTCTCTAAAAATTTTCATCTCCAAATCAATTGATTATTCCAAGTTAAAATAATAAAACAATAGCCTAGATAAATCCTAAAGTAGCACAAGGCTACAAATAATTTTTTTTAACAATTATTTCAGTCATTTTATTTATTTATTCATTACTGCATTCGTGGCGTGTTTTCCTTTACTACAATTGAGGATTTTCAATTGTATTTCAATTGTATTACGCCGGAAGAAAAACGGTAAAAGTAGCACCAATGCCGGGTTTACCATTTGCAGTAATATACCCATTGTGGTTTTCAACAATTTTTTTGCAAATTGATAGTCCGATGCCTGAACCAGGGTATTCTGTTTTATGAGGCAACCGGTGAAACAGAATAAAAATGTCTTCGGCATATTGTTGGTCAAAACCCAATCCGTTATCCGTTATCGAAATTTTGAAATATATTTTATTATTATCTTTCTTAACAATCGGATAATCTTTGGCTGTAATTTTTATGCACTCAATATTTATTATCGGAAAAATATCTGGGTTGCAATATTTTAACGAATTGCCAATTAAGTTTGCAAATAATTGCTGAATTTGAAATGGAATCACTTCCAGAAAAGGCAACTGAGTAAATTGTATAACAGCATTTTTCTCTTCAATAGTGTGAGCTAATTCTTGTTTCACGTTTTCAAGTAAAAGATTACAATCGGTTTTCGCAAAAACCTTGTCGGTTTTATTGGTATGCGAAAATAAGAGCAAGTCGTCTATGAGTTTTCGCATGCGAATTGCAGATGCTATAATTTTTTCAAAATATTCTTTACCAGTTTCCGACAGGGTGAATGCTTCTTTTTCAGAAATACGCGAAATGAATGTCTGTATTTTTCGTAATGGTTCCTGTAAATCGTGACTTGCTACACGGTTAAAGGATTCTAATTCCTTAATAATTTGTTCTAATTCCTGATTTTTTTCTTCTAATGCTTTAGTATTTAAATTGTATTCCGTAACATCTTTTATAACTCCAATATAAATTTTATTTTTTTTATTGAATGAAAGATATTTACCTAAGGATTTGAAATAACGCAATTCTCCATCTTTGCGGATGATCCTGTATAAGCGAGGATATGTTTTATTAATTTTTACGTCTTCTGCTCCATTGGCTACAATACTCCTATCATCAGGGTGTACAAATTTTAAATAATTTTCAATTGAAGGTTCAAACGATTGTGGTTCGTAACCTAATAAACGGTATAAGTTATCAGAATACAATAACTTATTGGTTTTTAAATCCCATTGAGAGATGCAAAATTCGCCAATAATTTCTGCATGTTTCATTGATTCTATCGATATCATTAATTGCTCATTTGATTGTGTTAACATAAATAAATCCGTGGTAATTTTGACATAAGAAATGATGAAAATCGCCAATGTAAAAAGCAAAAGCATTAACGTAAAAAGCGGGGTAAATGAAATTTCGTGTTTGTATTTTTTTTGATTTTGGTTAAAATGTTCCGTTTCCAAATCATTCATTTTTGAGATGAAGGAGCGTATCGAGTCCATTACCATTTTGCCTTTCATCAAATTTTTATCTAACATCTTAGTATTTATAACTGGATTAGAATTTATTTCTAACGTTTTCTCCAATAGAGCATATCTATAATTGATTAAATGAAATAATGTATCTAACTGCTTTTGTTGCTGTATATTTTCATTTAATAGAGTTTTTAAACCGTTGAATACCTGGTTTACCTTTTCGCGACCCGAATTATAAGGTTGAAGAAATAAAGTATCTTTTGAAATAATAAAGCCGCGTTGGCCTGTTTCTGCATCTTTAAGATAGGAGAGTAGTTTCTCTAAATGAATCTGAATTTTATATGAATGAACTAATAAATCAGATGATTCACTAAGAGAAATAGTGTGCTTGTAAGATACACTTGAAATAAAAACTAATACAAACAATGCTATCACAAAAATACTCTTAAGTAAAAAAGGACTTTTGAAAATGAACATGCCTTTCATAAACACGTTATTGAATTAACGACTAAGTATAAATGTATCTTTGTTGAGACCAGATAAATGGTATTGCCAATTAATAGCAACGACTTCTTGTAATATTTTTTTTAGAGCGCTAAAATCGCTTGGTTTTTTTATATAAACATTAGCCCCTTTAACAAACGTTTCCTCAATATCTTCTTCAGAAGCGGACGTCGAATAAATAGCAACCGGAATTTCCTTTAAAAAGTCGTTTCGTTTGATATCCAATAAACAATCCATACCATTTTTACGAGGCATGTTTAGGTCAAGAAAAATAATATGAGGCAGAATCACGCCTTGTTTCGTAAGGTGTTCCATTAATTCTACCCCATCACATAAAGTTTTAACAATAGTCTTGATTTTTATTTCTTCAAAAGCTTCTTTAAAAAAAATTCTGTCATCCTCATCGTCATCGGCAATTAAAATTTGCATTATTCCGTTTTGCATTGGTTTTATATATGTGGTTGGTTATTTCACGTCATCGGGTTTTCTTCTTTTATTAATAATTCGTTGGAAGGCAGTAGGAGTGAGCCCCGTTACATTCTTAAACTGATTGCTAAAATGGGCGAGGCTACTATAGTTTAATTTATCGGCAATTTCAGTAATGGTTAATTCATTAGAAATGATTAACTTTTTCGCACGCTCGGTCTTTTGAAGTGCTATGAAATTTTCGACTGTAGTATATGTAATATCTGAAAATAATTTAGAGATATAACCATACTTATAGTTAAGTTTATCAGCGATATACAAAGATATTTTTGAAATGGGTAATTTATCTTCCATATAAACCATTTCTGTTATCACATCTTTTATTTTTTGAACCAAAATACTTTTGTGACTTTCAACAATTTCAATACCATAACTATTTAAGGTGATATTCAGTTGCTGTAAATTTTCGTTGGAAAAAGTTTCTTGTATTTCAACTTCGCCCAAAGACGATAGGGAATAGGTAAGGTTATATTTATCTAACTGTTCCTGAACTATTTTTTTACAAAGTGTGTGTGTGTCATATTTAAGGTAAAGCTTCATTGATTAATACTATTTAGAAATACTTTTATAAGCTATAAACTTATTGTAGTTTGTTATAACACTATAATTATATGGTAAACAAAGATATTTTTATTTTGTTCAAGGCAATTATTGCCAATACATCCAAAGTGCGTTAATTCTTAAGATAGGACAACACTAAAATCAAAAAAAATGAGCCACAAATGCACAAATAATTTATTTGTGCATTTGTGGCTCATTAACAATATGTTTATAAATCAGGTCTTAGTGTATTTGGTGACTTGTAAATTTTTATAATAAGCTCTCAAATTCCCAATTACCCATTAATAATTGCGCCACAATTAATATGAATGAATTGACCCGTAATGCAACTGGTATCATTACTTACTATAAATAAACTTTTACCACCCTTTCCGGATTTTAAAGTATTCTCTTTAAATTCGTGCATCACTTTCTCAATTTTCTTCTAAGCTTTATCTGAATATTTTGACATATTGTAATTTTTATTACCAATTTATTTAAAAATTAACGCTATCCCGTATCACTTTTTAAAAATTGTAAATCCAAGAATACCCGTTATAACCACCAAAACTAGAAAAGTGAAGAATATTATTTTAGCGATAGCAGCGGCTCCTTCAGCTATACCCGTAAAACCAAAGATTGCAGCTATTATAGCAATTACAAAGAAAATTACAGTCCATTTTAACATTTGCTTTATTTTTTAGTTGTGAAATTGATTTTTATTTGAGTCATTAACTCTCCAAAGTTAAACAAGAGCTGAAGAAATCGTATTACATTATTCCAAATTAAATTTATATAATTACCATATAATAGGACAATTATCTATTATAAAAATCACTTCTAGCAGAGAAAAATTGAAGCAGAAACCATTGTATTTATCTATTATTGATTATTTTTTATCTTTTTGTTTTTTTCGGACGAAAAAATCTTAAGTACACCCTGTATGTTATGTTTTTTTAACGGATCGTTGAAAATTTATTATGCTAACACGAAACATAAGAAAATATAAAAGCAGGTTCTAAACCATAGAAAGTGGGTTAGAACCTGCAATAAAATTATGAAGTAGTTACAAGTGTATCGCGCATTGATTTAACTAAGTTGTGATCAGCTTTAATTAACTCATATTGCGAGGTAATGAGCATTTTTAGTGGAGTATTCAAATCTTCAACATCATCTTTTAATGCTTTTTCATACGTTTTAAGCGCCTGATCTTCACCAAATTCGCATAAGTTTAGAATGGTTTTACGATCTTTGCCAGTAAGGGCTGTTTTGACATCCATCCATACACGGAAAAATTTTCCAGTTGTTTTTGTACTTTCCGTAGGTTTACCCCCTAATTTAATTATTTCACTTTCTAATTCGTTTTTGCATTTATTACTGGTTCTGGCAAATTGTGCAAAGAGTGTTTTCAACTCATGTTCATCAGTTTCGCTGGAGGCTGTTACATAACCTTCAATTCTGTCGTTGTTTATTTCGACAAGTGTGTTTAACACATCAATTTTTTCTTCGTTTTTCATATCGTTGATTTTAATTTAAAATTAAATTTTTGTTTTACCACAAGCTTTTGAGTAAAATGTGTAATTATTAACGATTTAAAGATATGCCTGCTTTGAAATAAAATCATTATATATAAAACAGAAAATATTACATCATTTCCATATACCTTCAAAATACAGGCTAATATATGCGTGGAAATTTCAATTAATTTCTTTGTTTATTTGAACAGAATATTCATTGGAAATTATTTTTTTACCTTGTACAATGTCATATATCTTAGTGAATTCGGCTCCAAAATTTAATATTATGGCAGAAAAATACACCCAAGCCAGAATGAGAATAATCGAATCAACAGCTCCATAAACAGAAACCATACTATTACTTTTAAGATAAAGACCAATAGCAAATTTTCCAATCATAAAGAAGGCAGTGAAGGCTGAACCAATAATGCCATCGCGAAGAGCGAAAGAAAATATAAAAAGGTATTTTGATGAAGTAAGTTAGTCAAACGTTTGCCAAGGATGTCAAGTAATGAATTTAAGATTTAGTTAGTGACTACATTACTGCGCCCAATTTGATGGCATTATCATCTATAAATCCATCAAAAGTCTCTTTAAATAGATGATATCCAGTCTTTTTTAATGTTATTTTCATTCCATGTATATATTCCCGTAGCGGCTGATATTATCTTATAAAAAAATATTAGCTTCTTACCGGCAAGTAAAACTTCGAAATGGCAAATTCAAGTAAATACTTGCGGCAAGAAGCATATCAAAAGCCCTTATTTGATACTATAATGAAACGCCTATAGTGGCCTGATACCAAACATTTTTGTAACGAGGATTTGAAGATGTCCCATCTCCATTATTATTCGATATATCCCAACCGGCTCTTAAATTAAGTACAAAATGGCTTAGGTTAAACTGCACACCACCCAGGAAACATAAAATGTTTTTGCGAATGTTACTGTTATCAAAATCACTCTCTTGTTGTCCGCTCAGAATGGAATTCGAAAATACATTCTTTTGCTTCATTAAATAAGAATATTGCGGGCCGGCCTGTAAGGTAAAAAATTCACTTGGTTTCAAGGAGAATAAAATAGGTATGTCTAAATAATTGGTCGTATGGGTAAATTCATAATTACTACCAAAAACGGAACCTTTTGCCATGAAGCCTTTTTGGGAAAATAATAATTCAGGTTGAATTCCAAAATATTTGCCGATAGGTATAGATAAAAATGCTCCTGCGGCCAAACCAATCTTACTACCTGCCTTATATTCCTGACCTTTTGTGTCATACACGTTCGATAAATTTACTCCTGCTTTCAACCCAAACTGAAGCTTCTCGCGATTGTCCAAAATATTATCTTGCGCGTTACTTTTATTTGCAATTAAGGCAACTACTGCAATCATTAAAATTATTTTTTTCATGATTATCATATTAAGTTATTTAGGTATTAATTTTAGAATTTTTCACATCTTCTTAAAGTGTCATTTAACAAATTGGTTGTTAAACGGCTTTTGAAAACAGGTTATTTAAGCCCTGCAATCATCTTATCAAATTCATCCTTAGATGTTCCCAGCTTTGTTTGAATTTTTCCAAGCATCTCATCTTCTTTACCTTCTTCATACATAAGGTCATTATCAGTTAAAACTGCAAATCTCTGTTTGAGTTTACCTTTTAACTCATTCCAGTTACCTTTTACTATTGATGTGTTCATTTTTAGAAATTTTAAATGGTGAATAAAAGTTATTAATTTATTTATACTTTGCCTTTAATTTTGATAATGCTATTTTTATTTTTGGATGAAAAAGCTTTTAAATCGAAACCCAGTTCATCCATATTTTGTTTAAACTCTTTTTTGAATGATTCCCATTTTAGCATGTCATTATCCATTTTATAATTTGCCATTTTCTTTTTAAGATCTTTGTTTCTGTTTACTAACACACTTATCTCTTTATTGAATGCAGCATCCTCCTTTTCATTTACTTTCACATATTTTGTTTTCAACTCTGCCATTTTTTTTTCATTTTTGATAATTTTTTTTTCAAAGTCAATTTTAAATTGATGGTATTCCGATAAATATTCATCTGGATTTTCCATGGGTTGTTTTGCATCAGCTAACTCTTTGTGCAAATTTTCTTTGGATTTAAGAATATCTTTTTGCTGTCCGTAGGAGGTGGTAACTCCCATCAAAATTGCAATTATAGTTGTTGTTATAATGTTTTTTTTCATAGTGATAAGTATTAAATGTTAATATTAAAAGCACCTCAAAGTTGCAAATCATTATGTCGATAACTATTACATGAATTTCGAATTATTTTACATCATTTCCACGTTGTATTTACAATGATAAGGGGATTATCGTTCATCCTTCGGCTTAATAATCAACCGGAAGGATTGATCGTAGGTAATATAACTCCATATCCAGTTAATAAAAATAAGCACTCTGTTTTTAACTCCCACTATTGAAATCAGATGCACAAACATCCATACAATCCATGCAAACAGACCTTGAAATTTAATAAAGGGTAATTCAACAACTGCCAAATTTCTTCCAATGGTGGCCATTGTGCCCAAATCGCGATAGTGAAACTTTTCTAATGGTTTATTTTTAACTAGTCTTACTAGGTTTTTTGATAATAAAACGGCTTGCTGAATAGCTACCTGTGCAAGTTGCGGATGACCGTCAGGATAACCATCTTCTGTCATCAACGCCGTATCCCCTAATGCATAGATGTTTGGATAACCCGTTACCAAGTTGTAACGGTCAACTAAAAGTCGCGCACTTTTTGAATAACATTCAGGGTTTAACCCTTCAATAATATTACCTTTAATGCCGGCAGTCCATATTACAATATTTGTTTGGATTTTATCAGCTGTATTGTAAAATACAGTTTTATCCTTGTAATCTTTTACTATGGAGGAGGTTAATACAATTATCCCAAGCTTATCAAGAAATTCGGTTGCTTTTTCTGATGTTTTGTTTGACATGGATCCCAAAAGCCTTTTGTTTCCCTCAATAAGGTATATATTTATTTTTGAACAATCTAATTCGGGAAAGTCCTTTGGTAAGATGTAATTACGCATTTCAGCAAGAGCCCCTGAGATTTCGACTCCTGAAGGCCCTCCACCCACAACAACAATATTCATATACTGATCTCTTTCTTCCTGGTCGGACACTGATAAAGCATCTTCGAAATTCTGTAAAATGGAATTTCTAATGTCTAATGCCTCCGTAACTGATTTCATGGATTTTGCACTTTGTTCTAAGTAGTCTAAACCAAAATATGATGTTTTAGCTCCTTGTGCTAGAATGAGAATGTCGTAATGCAAAGTCCCAACAGAGCTCACTAATTCATTGTTTTGTGGATCAATTTTAATAACCTTCGCTTTACGTATATAAAAGTCAATATACTTTTGGAAAATTTTGCGCAGTGGAAACGATATGGCACTTGGTTCTATACCAGCAGAAGCCACCTGATAAAATAAGGGTTGAAATTGGTGAAAATTATTTTTATCAATAATAACCACCTGAAAATTTGAATGCCGAAGTTTTTTGGCAAGCATTAAACCGGCAAAACCACAACCTACAATAACAATACGTTTTTTATTATTTGCTGGAATAGTAATCATAATCAATTATTTACTTGGTTCCCCATTTTAGTTTGTAAATAATTTGATATAGAATTATTATAAGTTACATGGTAAGCAGTATTACCGTATTTATCTTCAGCAAATACGTCAGCCCTACTTTCAGCCAGGTATTTAACAATGGAAAAATGTCCATTCATGGAAGCAAACATGATGGCAGTTTTATGGTCCTTATCTTTAATATTCAAATCAGCGCCATATTCAGTAAGATATGCAACAATGCCTATATGACCATACTTTGAAGCTTCCATTAGAGCAGTTTTACCATCATCATTTTCAATGTTTATATCCGCACCTTTTATAAGAGCTTTTTTTACATAAATAAGCAAATTATATTTGGAGGCTATAAATAATATTTCACTAGGTTTCATAGCATTAACAATATGTTCCAAAACAGGCATCCTTTTAAAAATGAATATGTTAATTTTATATTCCGGACTTTATTGTATTAACGAAGGCATTAACGGTTTTGGGGCTAGAACTGTTTAAATTGACGTTTGTTTATTGTTTTGTTTGCCAGATATTCTTAAAAGATTTCGCAATGGAGCTTTTAAAGGTATGAGTAGGTTGCTATCCCACATTCTCTGGGTGGATAGGATGTAATAAACAGAATTTCTGTATTTTCATCCAAATGACCTTGAAAATTATTTTGTTTGTTTTTTAAATTTCTTCCAGAACTTATTTGGGCTTCAAAAAGTGGTTCTTCTGATAGTGTTCCATATGAAAAATTAGAAACGGTTTTATTTTTCATTTTTTTTAGTGTTTCGCTTTGTTTTTATAACTGGCATGGTGTCTCCTAAAAGAAAACCCCAAGGTTTCAAAGGTTCGATACTATCGAATATAAGTTTTACAATTGCTAGCAGCGGTAAGGAAAGAAACATACCTGGTATACCCCATAATGCATTGCCCACCAGTACAACTATGATAGCGAAAAGTGCATTTATTTTTACTTTTGAGGCAACTATATTCGGTACAATGTAATGATTGTCTATTAATTGAATGAAATAATAAACGGCAAGTACATACAGTGCATACCATGAAGTCGATTTTGTTGTAATAGCCACAATCATAGGTAACAATACGGCAACCACCCCTCCAATGTATGGAATAACGTTTACAATTGCACCAATTACGCCCAAAAGGATAGCATACTCAATACCAAGTATTAAGAGACCGATAGAGTTTAAGGTTGCAACCAATAAAGCTTCAATGAGTAGCCCAACAAGATACTTTTGAATGAGTGTCTTGATCTGGGTAATTATTTGATTCACTTGTCCATGATTGCTTCTATCAAAGAGTTTTCGGGTAAACTCGAAAAAAAGGGGCTGGTAATAAAGTAGAATAAAGACGTAAACTGGTATTAAAAAGGACACCATTAGCAGGCTGCCAACCGTAACAAGAGTTTTGCCTATAGCAGCTCCACTGGAATTGAGAAGTTCACCTTTGCCTTTTGTAATCCAATCCTGTATTTTTTGTGGATTAACATCGAATTTACCCGAGAACCAGGATATAAATTCATTAACCATTTCAGAAAATTTATCAACCAGAGTTGGCCATGATTCACCAAAGCGACTTGCTTGATTAATTAGGAGAGTAAAAATAGCCGCAATAACTAAAAATGCCAACACTAAAGTGAGGGTAATTGCAATTACCCTATTTATTCCCAGTCTTACAAAAAGCATTTGAGCGGGATGCAATACCATGGCAATCATAATGGCAAACACAATCGGTATAAGAATTCCCTGACCAATATATAAAATTGCAAACAAGGCAATTATCCCTATTAAAAAAATAGTAACCTTTGCATAAAATGGTAACTTAAATATATCTGTGTTCACAATAATATTTTATTAAGTATCAATTTGGATAAATCTTTTATTAAAACTCCATTTTTCAGTTTAATTCACTGATGCTTTCTTTTTGCGTAAAACATTTTGAAAAACAAATTGTCCAATTGATTTTATTGTTTCTGGATGTTGGGCAACTATTCGTGTTATTCCAAATTGCAAAAGAGAACCAAAAATATTTCTAAATATATTGCCTGATCCTCCAACCACTATTTTTTTAGAAAGATACCCTGTTCCCATTCCCATGGTAGTACCCAGTAGATTATTCATTAAATTGGGTGTTGAAGCAACATTATGAAAAGTGCTCTTTATCAGGTTTATCGGTTTAATACTCTCAACAGCAAGCAAAAATTGTTCTTTTAATAGTTGCTCTTCATGCGCTTGCTCAACTTCTAAAAGTTGAATGGCATTTTTAAGATCAGAAGTGGAGGATATTTTATACATAAAATTTAATTAAGTAGCTTTTTAATAATATAATTACCAGAAATCGTTTTAATCCGTTTCTGCATAAACAACAAAAATATAATTACTATGAGCAAATAAAAACCTGCTACTACAAAAAATCCAAAATATATTTTACCAAGAATTTCACCGACCCATAAAGCAAGTCCTATGTTTACAAAAATAGTTACTGTTGAAATTAGAAAAATGGTTATAGAATTAGGGATGAATGAGGAAACTACGTCCGATGTTTTGTCTAGTGCTTTAAGTTTTATTAGTTCCAGACTCGTTTTGCCATATTGAGTAGCATTCTCTAATATGTTTTCAATTAAATTTGATTTATTTTCCATAAATTCTATTTTCTAAAAGATTACTTCATTTATTTTTTCAAAGTCTACATTTTATTTTTTATGAAGTGTAAGGTATTTACCCGATATATAGTAATGTAGTTTTAAATTATACCAGGTCTGTTCCGAAATTTTTATTCGGAACAGACCTAAATTGTTTAAACACTTTGTGAAGCATAAGATCTGGCATTTTTTACATCTTTTTTTACTTCTTCAGATTTAGCTTCAGCTTTTTCCGCAAACTCAGATACATCTTCCTTTGCTGAATCGTATTTTTCAGAGATATTGTCTACAAACTCGTTGAATTTTTCCTTTAAGGCATCAACGTAGTCATCTCCCTTTTTTAATACTTTTTTACGGGTGTCCGAACCTTTTTCCGGAGCAAATAAAATACCTATTAATGCACCTGCGGCCAAGCCAGCAAAAATGCCTACTAATACATTACCTGTTTTCATGTTTTGATTTTTTTAAATGATTAAATACTAAATTATTACGCAATTCTATTGCCCTGTATAATTCTAATAAGAATTGAAATTACTGCAATTACAAGCAGTATGTGAATAATTGAACCTGCACTATATGCAAAAAACCCGATAGCCCAAAAGATGACTAAAATGACTGCAATTACATAAAGAAGATTTCCCATGGTATTAATTTTAAAATTATTAATAAATTGATTTACTAGTGTTTATATCTACTGTGGGGGGTAGTATATTGTTTACATTTTTTCGCATTTCTTTTGACACGTAATTGCACGATCAAGATGTTTCCGCAAGATCGGTAGTGTTTCCGCTGCCCAGGTTCTAATATCTATATCATTCGCGTCCTTGGATGCTTTTTCAAATGTTGCAATCGCATCTTTATGTCCGCTTACCATCATATCACAGTATTCCTTATCAAATTTTTTTCCTGTTTTCTTACTCAAATCCTTATAAACATTCTTTACCTTATCGGTAGGTGATGTTGGAATGGTTATTAGTTTCTTCTTTGCCAAAGCAATTAAGTTTTTCATTGATTCACTGTGAGATTTTTCTATCATTATGCCCATTTCTTTAACATCAGTCATCTGACTGTTTTGCTGAGCTAATTGTCCTAAAAGAGATTCTTTCCAATTAATCTCTGCAGCATCCACAAGAAATTGGGCATCTTGTTTTTGATTATCTGTATTATCAAATTTGGCATCGTTGTGTTCCTCAGCTACAGCTTTAGTGTCAGCCGGTTTTTGGGAACTATTACATGACCATATGCTAAAAATGGCTGCAATTAAAATAACACTTAAAGTTTTATTTTTCATTTTTCTGTTTTTTTGATTGATTAATGGTACAAATTTATGCTTGCTTTTATCTCAAAGCATTACATCATATACATAAAAATGTTACATGATTCCCATATATGAAATTTCGGATATTTTACAACATTTTCCATGAAGGTGGAAATGATGTAAAATATAGTGCAACATGGTGTAATAATTTTATAGATTAAACCACGGATAAATAAGAACTGGTTATTTGAAATCAATTATGATGGTTATAGGACAATAGGTTTTCTGAAAAAAACTAAAAAAAAATGTAAATTTGCTCAAGTAGTTTTTTCCTAAATGATCAGTTTAAAGATATATATCCTTTCGTTATTGCTTTTGTTTTCGGCCAGAAGTTACCATCCGGTGCATGTTTCAGTGCTGAATATGGAATACGTACCGGAAAAATCGATGGTCGATTTATCATTTAAAGTTTTTACGGCAGATTTGGAATTTGCAATTGCCCATAATTATAATGTGGCATTAAATTTGGGCCAACCCACTGAGAGTTCTGAGGCTGAAATGCAAATTAACAAATATTTTTCTGCAACTTTCAGGTTGATGATTAACAACAATTATCAACCAAAAATTGTTTCTATCAGTAAAGAAACATCTGAAGATGCAACATGGGTTCACGTATCATTTCCGGTTACAGAACAAATTCACCATTTTACTATTCACAACGCTATATTTATGGATTTATATCAGGATCAAACAAACCTGCTCATTATGACATTAAACAAAAAAGAGACCGGATACCGGCTTGATTTCTATAACCGTGAAATAACTTTGACCAATTAAACCCAGATACAGATTATTTATGCTATGAGAAAAATAATATTTATTTTATTAACTCTAATCTTTACTGTTTTCACAGTTAAGGCTACTCATAATAGAGCCGGAGAAATCACCTACCGGCAATTGTCCGCTTATACCTTCGAATTTACTGTAACAACATTAACTTATACTCTTAGCGCTGCCGACCGCAACGAATTGGAAATAACATGGGGCGACAACTCCAGCTCTATAGCGCCCCGAGTAGCTATAAATAACAACCTTCCGGATTACTATCGAAAAAACACTTATAAGACAAATCACACTTTTCCAGGGCCTGGTATTTACGAAATTGTGATGCAGGACCCGAACCGGAATTTTGGTGTTCTTAACATTCCTAACTCTGTAAATGTACTTTTCGCCATTAAAACGACCATGATTGTAAATCCACAATTAGGAACCAACAATACCCCTGTATTACTAAACGATCCGCGCGATAAGGCTGCCCTAGGTCAGGTATTCATTCATAACCCGGCGGCATTTGATCCCGATGGAGATAGTATTTCATATAAATTAGCTACTTGTTTACGTGATGGGGGGAAACCAATTGAGAATTACAGTTTACCAAGAAAGGTCGTGAAAGGCGATACACTTTTTGTAAACCCTGTAACTGGCGACTTGGTATGGAACGCTCCCAGGGATACCGGAATTTTTAATATTGCCATGAATATTGAAGAATGGCGAAAAGGCGTAAAAATCAGCAATATTGTTCGCGATATGCAAATTGAGGTTCATAACTCTGATAACAAACCTCCTTTAAACCCACCTTTAAAACCTTGGTGTGTTGAAGCCGGAACCACTATTAAATTTAATATTAAAAGTACTGATCCAAACAACGACAATGTTAATCAATTTGCCAGTGGTGGTCCATTTGAAGTTAGCAGTCCGGCTACTTTCAAGCTCGACTCGGCAAATTCAGGAAAAGGATACAGCACATCCCTATTTACCTGGAAAACCAATTGCAACCATGTACGAAAACAACCTTACATTGTTGTTATAAAAGCTGAAGACATTAATCCCCAACTCAGACTTACTGATACTGATAATTTCACCATTATGGTGCTATCTCCGGCTCCAAAAAATCTGAAGGCTTCCGGAAGCAACAATTCTATCATATTAAGGTGGTCGAAAAATAGTTGTACCAATGCTTCAGGATATGCTATTTACAGGGCATCATCACCAACATCGCTGGTAATTGATAGTTGTGTAGGAGGTATCCCTGCCAATTCGGAATACAAAAAAATTGGAATCATTAAAAGTATTAATGATACTAGCTATGTTGATAACAATCAAGGGACGGGATTAAATTTGGGTGTAAACTACTGTTATCGAATAGTGGCCACATTTGTCGATGGAGCTTTAAGTTACCCTTCCGATGAAACATGCGCTACGCTCATTCCCGGAACGCCGGCTTTAACATCGGCCAGTGTAATCAAAGTAGATGCAGCAAATGGAGAAGTATTTGTATCGTGGATAAAACCCATAAAACTAGATACTATACCTGCTCTGGGGCCTTATGAATACCGGATTTATCGCACCGATAATTTCTCAGGAAACAATTATGCCTTAATATTAACCCGTGAATCAATTGATTTAATGGATACTACTTTTACCGATGCAGGACTAAACACTATAAAATATCCGTATAGTTATAAAATTGAGTTGTATAACAATACACCGGGCAACCGATTTATGATCGGAAGGGCAGAAACTGCATCTACCATGTATCCAAACCTATTGCCTTCCGATAATCAGGTTACCATACAATTTGCAAAATCAGTTCCATGGGTGGATAAGAGATATATTATTTATAGAAAAAATCTACTAACTGAGAAATTCGACTCAATTGGCTACACGGAAACCGAGGAGTTTGTCAACAAAGGGCTTGCCAACGGTCAATCGGTTAGTTATCAGGTTAAGGCTTACGGAACTAGACTTCTAAATGGGCAAACATTTAAAACACTAAACTGGTCCCACATAAACAGCACCATACCACTCGATACTATTAAACCGTGTCAGCCTCCATTCACCATTTCTTCAAGTTGCGATACCAATATTAACATTATCACCTGGAGAAACCCAAATTTGCTATGTGCAAATGATATTGTAAAATACAATGTTTATTATAAACCGGGGCTCAACGACAAGTTTATTCTTATTGCGACTATTGATAATGCTAAAGATACGGTATTTAATCATAATCCTGGAGAAACACTAGCCGGATGTTATTCAGTTACCGCCATTGACAGTTTTAATAATGAAAGTAGAATAATAAATGAACGGTGTGCAGATATTTGCACAGGGTATGCCCTACCAAATGTTTTTACTCCAAATGACGATCAAGTAAATGACAAATACATTTCTTATAACCCAAATCATTATGTTAAACAGGTTGATATGAAAATATTTAATCGGTGGGGGAAACTGGTGTTTAGAACGTCCGATCCTGATATAAACTGGGATGGTAGGGATAAAGAAACAAAACAATACGTGTCAACCGGGGTATATTATTACCTGTGCGATGTATACGAACCTAAGCTCGCGGGAATAGAGGTTCGAAATATGACAGGTTTTATTCATGTATATAGCGAACAAGGCAAACCTATAGCTAAATGATGATAAGAAGATTAATACTTTATAGCATTTTTATTTTGTTTGGGTATAACGCCATTGCCCAGCAACAAGTCCTAAATCGTTTAAAAGCAAAAGTTCTTATAGGGCAGGAAAAATATGATATGGCATTGGATCTACTTCAAAATTCTATTCCCATTCAAAAAACAGACAATACAATTTTCAGTGAAATTGGAGATTGTCAGTATCACAAACAGGATTACAACCAGTCCATTATCAATTACCTGAAAGCCGACAGCATTTTGCAAAACAGTTCGAGCATCGAACTTGCACATTGCTATGCCTCAATAGGAGACAAAAATAGTTCGCTTCTCTGGCTTGAAAAACATTTGAAGGGAAATCAAAAGAAAACGGAACTTGAGATTGTAACCGACCCTGTTTTTGCTTCGATGTCGCACACCAATGAATGGAAAGAATTCTGGAAAAAATCATGGTATAGCGAAACCGAAACCGAAATAAATGCCATTGGCGCATTATTGGCAAAGGGTAAACCAAACGAAGCACTAAATGAGCTAGACACTTATCAAACTAAAATATCGCCTAAACATACTTATTATGCACTTCAAGCAAAGGCTTACGATCAGCAAAATTTGCCTGATCAGTCTCTGTTATCAATCACCCAAGCCATAGAAAAACATAGTCTGTCAGATGATTATCTTTCATTTCGAGCTCAGTTATTCCTTAAAACAGGAAAATACCCTCAAGCTTTGGATGATATTTCGAAAGCGATAAAACTGAATCCATTAATTCCCTTTTATTATATCAAAAGAGCCGAAATAGCCAGGTTAGCAGGAGATATGAAAATTGCTGAGTCGGATTTAAAAATCTATCAGGAGTTGTATCCGGAATCCATTGAAACAAACCATCAGTTGGGATTGCTCGAAAAGGCGAAAGGAAACCACCTTACGGCATTAAGCTATTATGATAAAGTGATTGAAAAAGATGCTTCCAAACCAGCATACTTTCTTGAAAGAGGTAAAATTGCGCTTGATGTGAAGCAAATTGAGAAAGCTGATGAGGATTTCGGCATGGCATTGGATCTTGACCCGTATATTGCTGAAGCTTATTTACAAAAAGGCAACACAAGGCTACTACTTCAGGATAGCGAAGGAGCTTGTTATTGTTTTAAAAAAGCAAAACAATATGGCAACGCTGAGGCTGCCAAACTAATTTATCAGAATTGTAAAGAGGAAAATAATCAAGTAAATAAATTTTAGGCTAATAGGAAAAAAAATATTTGTGTTCCCTTTTGACTCATGTTGAGGAATCAACTCCCGACTTTGGTCTTTCAACATGAGACGTTATTTACGAATTAGTTTTTATTTATGCGGGAATTCAGACTTGCGTCAAACCTTGGTTTCAGTTCGTTTAAAACATGTTGAGCGTCTATATCGCCTGCTAAAGCAGCTTCTTTATATTTATAATACAAACCAACCGCCTTGCCAAACAAATCATCGCCCAAGGCTTGCATAGCCATTGAGAGCACTACGCCAATTGATAATAATAATTGTTGAATTGTTTGAAACTCTGTTTCCTCCTCGATACTTCGAGTTTTCATTAATAAAAAATTATTATACTGAGTAAGATAATCTATGTATTTATCAACCAGATAACGAAAATCCCGTTCAAATTTTTGCTTCTCTTCCTGCGATATTGACATTGGGTGTAATTTATCCATATAATTTACAAAAATTATACCGTTTTTATGTTTTTATCCAATTGTTCGAGTGGTTCAGCATGAATATTTATCTCAAGATTTTTTATTTTTGTTTTCAGCTCATTCTCAATTTCATCGCACACATTGTGAACGTCTTTTAGTGACAAGTCCTCAAACATTTCAAGATGAATTTCAGCAAAACGATAGTGTCCTGCTCTTCTTGTTTTTAAATTGTGAAATCGCAGGGATCTGTCCCTGAGTGTATCCATAATAATCTGAACCTCACTATCGGCCATAGCAGTATCTACCAAAGGGAAAAAAGCATTTTTTAACAGTTGAAACGCTTCAAATAAAATAAAAATAGCCACCAGGATAGCTACAATTGGGTCGAGGTAATATAATCCTGTAATCCAGATAAGAAACAAACCCACTCCAACTCCTGCAGAGGTATAAACATCGGCTTTTAAGTGAAGTGCATCGGCTTCAAGAGCAATGGAATCAGTTTCTTTTGCCACTTTATATAATCTACTGGAAACGAAATAGTTTACTATTGATGAAACGAACATAACGATAAAACCGAGGCCTATTGACCCAATTGGATCGTTTACGACAAGCTTCTTTATTGCTTCAACAATAATCCATACCGCAGCAACAAAAATTAAAAGCGCCTCTATTACTCCCGAAATATTTTCGAATTTACCATGCCCGTAAGGATGTTCTTTATCAGCAGGTGTATCAGATATTTTCACTGAAAATAAAGCGATGATTGAAGCCAACAAATCCATTGACGAGTGAATTGCTTCAGAAATAATACTCACTGATCCCGAGGTTAGTCCAACAACCAATTTAATTGCGATAAGAAATGAATTGGATAAGATGGATAGTCTGGCAACTTTTATTTTTTTGTTCATTATAATAAAATTTGAAATGCAAAAATACCATCTTTAATGAAATTCTCTAATCCACAAATAAAAAGTTATTACCAAGTTTTTACCGTTTATAAAGCGTGATCATTTTTAAGATCAACACCTTTCCATGCTTTTTTAGCTGTCCAATCAGTTGTCGGCAATGTCTAAAATTGATGATTTGATGGTAATCCAAGAACTACCATTCCAGTAGTAAATAGGTTTAAGCTTCCGGTGGAAATATAAATTTGCCGATAACTGGCTGATGTCCGCAAAAATCTATGGTTAACCATCCCTCGTGATCAAAACTCCACGAAGCTTCAATCATCTTTTGCATTCCATTGGCATGTTTTTTTAAGATTTTCATTACTCAGGGAATTAAATATAGGGTTTTGCGATATTTGTTAGTACCGAAACCCAGTATTCACGAGTATCAGCACTAAGTATTTGATTTTTGCACACATTCACTCGTGCTAAAGGAATTGTATATCCTGCCACTCCGGCAATGGGCATAAGTTTTATAAAGTTTCGACAGCGCATCGTATTGTTTTCACAAAAATAGAATAACATGAGCGACAAATAATCTAAGATATTTACTATTTTTATTGATCACTAAAAACCTCAATTATGACGTACATTCCATCAGACAAAAGATACCAGCAAATGGTATATAAACGTTGCGGACAAAGCGGAGTAAAGCTTCCGGCAATATCACTGGGCTTATGGCACAATTTTGGGGGATCAGATATTTATGAAAATTATAGAAAAGTGTTGTTGCATGCATTTGACCGCGGTATTACACATTTCGATCTTGCGAATAACTATGGTCCTCCTCCGGGATCGGCTGAAGAAAATTTCGGCTCTATCCTAAAAAAAGATTTTGCCGGATACCGCGATGAGATGATCATCTCAACTAAAGCAGGATATTTTATGTGGGAAGGGCCATATGGTGATTGGGGATCGAAAAAATATCTGGTGTCAAGTCTCGACCAAAGTTTAAAGCGAATGCAGCTTGATTATGTGGATATTTTCTATTCTCACCGGCCAGACCCGGAAACGCCGATTGAAGAGACCATGTCGGCACTTGATTTGTTAGTAAGACAGGGTAAAGCTTTGTACGTCGGAATATCAAACTACAAAGACGATGAAGCGAAGAAAGCTATAAAAATCCTGAAGGAACTTGGAACACCGTGCCTCATCCATCAACCAAAGTATTCGATGTTCGAACGCTGGGCAGAAGGGGGTTTGCTTGATGTGTTAGAAGATAATGGTGTAGGATGCATTCCGTTCTCCCCTTTGGCACAAGGATTATTAACCAACAAATACCTAAACGGAATTCCGGAGGGCTCGCGGGCCAGCAAAGGTGTATTCCTTAAACCAGAGATGCTTACACAAGATAAATTGACTCAAATAAGAACACTTAACGAAATTGCCCAAAGCCGCAATCAATCGCTTGCACAGATGGCGCTTGCCTGGTTGCTGAAAGATAAACGCATAACCTCTGTGCTTATTGGAGCCAGCAGTGTTGTTCAACTTGATGATAATTTAAAAGCACTTGATAATTATCAGTTTTCGGCAGATGAATTAAAAAAGATTGAAAAAATATTAAACTAGAATAATTCTGATTTTTATTGATCGAAAGAATGATTTTAGTGAATTGTGCAAACGAATGCGCAGTTCACTAATCATGTTCAAAACCCTACCTGATGCTTTGATAAGCAAAAAAATATAAAATAATTCCAAAAGATCTTAAAATATTTGGATTTTATATTTATTCATACTTAATTGATTTAATGTATATTGCAAAATAAATGGCTAAGTTCAAGTTAAAAACAAACAATGTATTTGTAAAAACCTTGCTATTATTGGCCTATCAGAGTGTTTATATTAAAAATAATTGTATTTTTACATAGGTCTTATCACAAACCTTCTAAATTATTAAAAACTAAAAAACTTAATTTTATGAACAAAGCAGAATTAGTTGATGCAATTGCAGCAGAAAGCGGATTGACAAAAGTAGATTCAAAAAAAGCTCTTGATGCCTTTATTAAAGTTTCTTCAGACACCTTGAAAAAAGGGGAAAGTGTTGTTCTTATTGGCTTCGCCACTTTTTCAGTTACACAACGCAGTGCCAGAACAGGTAGAAATCCTCAAACAGGCAAACCTCTTCAAATTAAAGCTAAAAAGGCTGTTAAATTTAAAGCCGGTTCGGAACTTAGTAAAAGTGTCGAATAAAAAGTATCAAAAAAAGGAGCCATTAAGCTCCTTTTTTTATAATATCATGTTAGTTGAAAAATTTAACATCATCTATTCTACCCAAATACAATAAACAAGATAAATTTTAATATATTTCATGTGAAGCAAATTCCGCACACGAAAGTTGATTTTTTCAAATTTATTTATTAGGCATATAATTTGGAATCTTTTTTAAGTGATCCAAAACGTTCCAAAAGAATCTTTCTTTTATCTTTATCTGACAGGTTCTTATATTCATACAATACCGGGTTGGCAAATACCCTGCGTTTATAAGCCTCAGTTGTCATTACTACCTTTGCCGGGTTACCTATTACTACTGAGTTGTCGGGTATTTTACCCCTTAATACGGATCCTGCCCCTATGATACAATTATTGCCAATAGTGGTATTTGGAAGTATAAAACATGACATGCCTATAAAGCAATTGTTTCCGATTTTTATTGTACCAAAAAGGTCGAGGTTTGGATTTTCGTGATGAAAAATACAAATGCTTCCTTCATGTGTAATAAGTTTAGAGCCTTGTGCAATAATTACATCATTGCCAATATCAATTAAATAAGACTCGGGAGAAATTGATACACAATGTATTCGGCATCTTTCGCCTATTCGTGCTCCCAATTTACGTAATGTATTTATTCTATAGGAATTATTCAGGTTTTTATATAAGAAAACAAAAATATCATCAGATATCTTATTAATAGTGTTTTTAATAAAACGAATCATAATTAGTTGAGATTTTTATATCAAAGTTACTATTTTTAAATTTGTTTTAAATTTGTCTTATATTTAAGGGAAAAATTACAATTTAAACAACTTTTTTATAACTATTGTTCATTCTCGAATATTAAGTCAAATTAAAGGATCAAAAGTAACAATTTCCATTATATTTCAATTTTACACTTACAATTGTTGTTTAATAACATCAATACATTAAACATAAAACAATACATATACTTCCCAATGCAATGGTAAGTATAAAACATTAATTATTTATTGATTAACTATATTATTATATAACATTACTACTTAAAATATTGACAAAGATGGATAGACAACCTATATTGAGTAAAATTAACCTTCTGAAAAAATTTCTGAAAATTTCTAACCGTAAACCCTTATTAAAGATAATAAAGGAATGTATTATCCTTGCAGTGGTATTTCGATCTTTGCCAAGACAATATTTTGGCAGGTATTTATTCAAAAATGAAATTACAAACATAAAGGATTATCTTCCTACAAAAGTTTTGGGTGACATAAAGCGCTTTTTTAATGATAGATCGGTTGTTGAAGTATTAGAAAATAAACTATATTTTAACTTTTTTTATGGCCAATTCCATCTCAATCTACCTAAAATATTAATGTATAACCATCTAAAAATGTTTGTAATAGGTGGCGTTGCTCGTGAAATCAATACACCTGAAGGTTTTTACGAGATTTTAACTGAGTTGATAAAAATAAATTCCATTGATTCTATTTTCATAAAAAGCACTTATGGCACTTATGGTGGAGAAAAAATTTATAAAATTTTTGAACATCAGCTCATCAAAGAACGTTCAAAAATAGATTCATTGTATACTGAAATAATTAAGTCCGGATACCTTTTTCAGGAAACCATAAAACAACATCCTGAAATGGATAAACTTAATCCTTCGTGCATGAATACCATAAGGATGGATACTTTTATTGACTTGAAAGGTAATATTGAGGTAGTCTCGGCCTTTCTCCGAATGAGTATCAAAAACTCTCATGTTGACAATGTTTCTTCGGGAGGGTGTTTTGTTTATATAGATATCAAAACCGGAAAGCTGCTCGCTGATGGTTATAGGGGTATAAAGCAAGATGCTGGCGAAACAATAATGATACATCCTATAACGAAGGTAAAATTTGAAGGCTTTGTAATTCCATTTTTTGCAGAGGCTAAGGATTTGATTATTAAGGCTGCTGGTTATATGCCTGGTTTACGTCTAATTGGGTGGGATATTGGAATAGGTATTTCTGGACCGGTGTTAATTGAGGGAAACTCGGACTACGACTTAACAGGTAATGATATGGCAGCTGGAGGATACTTATCAAATGCTGTTTTTTTAAAGGCACGGAATGAAATTCAGCATTTATAATAATTTTGCTGCAAAATAAAATCATTTTTAAAAACCAAAAATATGATTGACCTCTCTACAACTTATATGGGTTTCAAATTAAAGAACCCAATTATTGCAGGAAGTTCGGGACTTACCGATTCGGTTGACAAAATTACAGAACTTGAAAAACACGGAGCTTCAGCCGTTGTTCTGCGTTCTATTTTCGAAGAAGAGATTCTTCTTGAAATGAATGCTAAACTGAAACAGATGAGTTCAAATGGCTTTGTATATCCCGAAACAGTAAACGACTACAAGTATTACGAAGATATTGAAGAAGAAACAACTTACAAATATCTAAAGTTAATCCGTGACGTTAAATCGACTGTACGGATACCAGTTTTTGCAAGCATTAATTGTGTTAGTTCAACAAACTGGACGTATTTTTCAAAACAAATTGAGGATGCAGGCGCTGATGCTATAGAACTTAATTTATTCATTCTTCCAACCGATTTTAATCATTCAAGCACCGAAAATGAGGAGGTTTACTTTGATATTGTTGCAGAAGTTCAAAAGCAGTTATCGATTCCCGTTTCGGTAAAAATCAGTTATTATTTTTCAAATCTGGGAAAATTAATTCAGGATATTTCCAAATCCGGGGCCAAAGGCATTGTGTTATTTAACAGGTATTATAGTCCGGATATAGATATTGAAAAAATGGAAATTAACTCCGGATTTGTATTGAGCAACCCCTCGGATATGGCAATATCACTTCGGTGGATTGCCATTATGTCGGGCAGGGTGAACTGCGACCTGATAGCTTCAACAGGGGTACACCATGGTAAAGATGTGATTAAACAATTGCTTGCCGGTGCGAAAGGGGTACAGATAGCATCAACACTTTATACAAACGGTCCGCAACAAATAGGACGGATGCTGGAAGAATTGAAAATCTGGATGGGTTCTAAAAAATTTGAATCGATAAATGATTTTAGGGGCAAATTATCTCAAAAAAACACCAAAAACCCCGCAGCTTACGAAAGAATTCAATTTATGAAATATTTCAGGGGATATAAATAAGACTTGAATATATCGGAGATCGATTTTTAAGTGATTAAAGGCTTCCAAGATTCAAACATTACTGATTCTTAAATCCAAAACATTTGAATTTATACTAAATCACACGCTTCCACAGGCATCCAGTGGTTGTCCTTACCATCCCACTTTATGTTGCAGCCGATAGGATTGGTTACCGGCAACGTTATATTTTTCCCGGCAGTAAGTTCAACCAGAGCCTTGTCCAAATTGTTAACCGTAACTTTTTCTGTATCCCGGGGACTATCTACATTTCGACCTGTATACACCAACTCGCGCTTTTCATTGAACACATAAAAATGCGGAGTGCGAAGAGCTCCATAAACTTTAGCAATTTCCTGCTTTGAATCCCTAAGATAAACCCACGGGAACTTAAACTTCTTCATTCGCGAAACCATATGGTCATAATCGTCTTCTTCGTAAGTCGATTCACTGTTTGAGTTAATGGCTACAAATTTCACCCCGGCAGACGCATGTTTTTCCGCGGTACATCGTGTAATTTCATCCGAACCAACCACATAAGGACAATGGTTGCAAGAAAAAAACACCACCAGGTATTTATATTGATCAAAATCTTTTAACGAATATGTTTTTCCATCGGTTGCCAACAATGAAAAATCGGGAGCCTTTTTTCCTAATTCTAATGTGTAAGCCATAATTGTCAATTGTTTAAGTAATTTTTTATACTTTCATTTTAAAACAAGTGAGGAAAAAAGTTGTTCATTGGGTTTTATGGAAATTGTTGAAAAAAACCTAGATTTATCAATTTTTATGCCATAAAATTACATATCTAATCTTTATTTTATATTTAATTATATTACAAGTAATTACATAATTTGTAATAAATAATTTAATAAAATTCTGTTCAGAATTGTGGAAATATTCTACAATTACTATTTTTGCAATCATAAGAAGTCTTTCAATTTGCTATTGTTATCATGATACAACTATTTATTCAATAGTATTATAGAGGACAATAATAAATACTTCATGAGTTTTACCAATTATAGACAAGTAATGAATTTTTTTCCTAAATTTTTATTTTTATTATATTGTTTCTTAATGCCGATCAATGCCTTATTCGCAATAGATCCCGATGTACCATGCACTAAACCAGATTCATTACAGAAAGATGCTCTCAGGATTTTTATTGATTGTCCTTTTTGTCAGTTTGGCTATCTAATGGAGAATATCCCCTTCGTAAACTATGTACGCGAGGTTGCTGAAGCTGATGTGTATATAAATATTTCATCGCAAAAGAATGGTACAGGCGGACCAACCTATACTATTTTTATTAATGGACAAAAGAGGTTCGCAAATATGAGTGATACATTGATTTGCCAACAAACTCCTTACCTTACTAATGATGAATCGCGAATAGATTTTGTAAATACGCTAAAAATAGGTTTAATGCGGTATGTTGCTAAAACACCTTTGGTAAAATCTGTCTCCATCGATTACGCTTTTAAGAGCCAAAAAAGTAATGTTCAGGACAAATGGAAAAGCTGGGTTTTCTCTGTTAGCACAAACGGATCGCTGCATAACGAAGCAACATATAAATCGCAATCGCTGTCAACCGCCATCAATGCAAATAAAACAACTCGCGATTATAAATTCCGGCTTTGGGCAAGTACTTATTCCAATAACAGTAAATATAAGGTCGACAGCGGATACACGTCGGTCACAAACCGTAGTTTTGAAATTGGAAACAGGTATGTAAAAAGCTTGAATGATCACTGGTCATTAGGAGAGATTGTTAATTACTCATCAAATACGTATTACAATATAAAGACTGCGTATTCAGTTTTTCCTGCCATTGAATACGACTATTTTCCTTATTCGGACTATAATCGTCGTCAATTGCGGTTATTGTATAAGGTTGGATATGTTCATCACAACTACATTGATACAACCATTTACAACAAAATAGAATCAGATATTTACATGCATTCGTTGGCCGCTACTTTTCAAATGATAGAAAAATGGGGATCTGCGACCACATCCTTAACGACAAGCAATTATCTTACTGATTTTGAAAAAAACAACCTATCTCTATGGGCATCAGTTGGCGTGCGTGTTTTTAAGGGTCTTTCGGTTTATTTATCAGGTAGTTCTTCGTTGATTCATGATCAGGTTTATCTGGCTAAAGGTATCGTAACCAGTAATGATGTTATACTTCGTCAACATCAATTACAGACCCAATATGTGTATGCAATGAATTTTGGTATTTCCTATACCTTTGGTTCAATGATTAATAACATAATTAATCCCCGATTTGGAGATTAAGCGGATAGAAAATTCATAATATTAATCTTTGATGATTCGAACGCTTGGATGATTCTTCAGATAATTTTTAATGATTTGCTGAACCTCCCTGTTATCGGGATAGGATTTGATACAATCCGACAGATTTTCAGTATTTGAGATTGGGTCATCCGTTCCAATGTGTCCAAATCCCAGATATTTGCCATTTCTGATTCGAACAACGGTAAGTTCTGCTGAATGACGTCCTCTATCAATAATCCAGAAGTTTTCGGATTCAAATTCAAAAAGGTGGATTACCTGCTTTGCCCGCATATTATATTCATCTGTACTTTCTTCACCCTTGCATGCCCCAAAACATTCGCGAATCTGGTATTGAAAACAACCTTCGGAACTATTATATAATCCGCTCAGTTTTTGGCAAAGCTTATATTTTTCAACCAATAAGGCCAGATATTGTTTAGCTTCCGCGGAATTATTAAACGACACAATTGGCAGATCAGCGCTACCTGAATTCTGGCCTACCTGAAAACGTACATAACCGTTTCCGTCAATGTAAGTGTAAATTCCAAAATGATGCATTGTTCGGCGCTGGGTTCTGTTGTATAGTGGTTTATGCTTCTTAATATCAAACGACTCTTTAAGCAGAGCTACCAACTCACTGCCTGTTAAATCGTACCCAATATCGGTAATATGAGATCTCATCTCCAATGCTTTTTTGGTTGTAGTATTGTTGAAATGTGAATTCACACGGTCGCGAATATCGTTGCTTTTGCCAATGTAGATAATATCTCCTTTTTCGTTAAGAAATTGATAAACTCCGGTTTCATGGGGTAGTTTACTAATAATGGATGTGTCGAGGTTGGGATGCAGGTTCTTTTTCAATAGCGCTGTGGACGACCCTTTCATGTTCTCGCCGTTAGCAGAAAGAAGAATTTCGAAAAGCTTTACTGTGGCAAGGGCATCACCGGTGGCCCTGTGTCGGTCATTTACCAGAATGCCAAGATCGTCGCAGAGATTTCCCAGACTATAGGAGCGTTTCCCGGGAATAAGCTTTCGGCTCATTTTCACTGTACAAAGAATATCGCGAATGTAATCGTAGCCTAACCGTGAGAATTCCTCGCGAACAAAATGGTAGTCGAAATTAACATTGTGGGCCACAAAAATACAGTTCTCGGTGATCTCAACAATACGCCTGGCAACCTCGAAAAACTTTGGCGCATCGGCCACCATTTCGTTGGTTATACCGGTAAGGTTAGTAATAAAATAAGGTATATTCCTTTCCGGATTTATTAACGTGGCAAACTCTTCCACCACCTTACTGCCATCGTGTATATATACGGCAATTTCGGTTATTTTTTCGTGCTTATGACTTCCTCCCGTTGTCTCTATGTCAATAATGGCATACATGTTGGTAAAATTATTAAAAATCCAAAAGGAGACAAGTTAAAATAGATTATTTTCCATTCCTTAACAAATACTCATTATAAAGAATATTATCAATTCTCCACACGTTGAAAATCTAAATCCTGAAAATCGAAACTAAAATCGGTGAGAGGCGAAATAGCTTTCATCTTTATTTGCGAGGTTTTTCCCGTGTTGGCAATAGTGAACATCACAAATGCATCGGCATCCATAAACCGATCGTTCCATTTAACCACAAATGTATTGCCTTTGTAGGGAAATATAGGTCCGGTTAATCGCGGCGACCGCTTTGAATCGAACCAAAGTTTGCCGTTTTTAACTGAAATAATAATATCGCCAAGCCATTTGTCGTTGTATATTCCAACATAAAGCGCCATATCCTGTTCAGTGAAACTTAATTTTTGCCGGGCAACGAGAACATTTTCTACTTCGTTGAGAATTTTTTTGGCACTGGAATATGAGGATACTCTGTTTTCAGAGTTCTGTTTTATACGATCAATACCTTTGATTCCTAAATAGCTATCCTTAATGGTATTGGTAATGGATATAAATGCAGCGCTCTCCTGTTGGTTCGTGAGAACAATAATGCCAAGTGTTAGCTCGGGTATAAGTGTTACCTGAGTTACTATGCCGGCCAGTCCGCCTGTATGCGATATCTGTTTATACCCTTTTATATCGTTTAATCTCCAACCCAATCCATAACTGGCAAAATGTGTATTATAAGCAGGTATTCCTTTAACTGGCATAATTGTCTGTGAAGTCCACATCTCGTCGTGAACCTCTTCGCTTAATAGGCGTTGAGTTGGCTCTATACTGATTATTCCTTTGTTCAAGTGCATTTTAACCCATTTGCATAAATCGGTAAGGTTGCTATAAATGCCACCAGCCGCATTGGTAGTTTCGCTGAAATCGCGCGTTATCACCTGCACCTTTCCTTTAAGCGGAGCGTGTGGATCAATAACGTCCGATTTATCCTTTATCCGGCTAAAAGAAGCCGAACTGCCTGTCATACCAAGGGGAAGCATAATCTGAGTTTCGATAAAGTCTTCCCAGCTCTTCCCTGAAACACGAGCAATAATCTCACCAGCTACTACATATAGAAGGTTATCATAATCGTATTTCGTCCGGAAACCTGATACTGGTTTTAAAAACCGGAGATTGTAAATAACATCCTTTACGGTGAAGTCGTTCGATGCAGGCCAAAACATCAGGTCGCCTGCGCCGAGACCCAACCCGCTGCGGTGTGTGAGCAAATCACGAATGGTAAATTCTTTCGTCACATATGGGTCATACATTTTAAATTCGGGAATATATTCGCTTACCTTATCGTCCCATTTCAATTTACCCTTGTCGACGAGTATGCCCAAAGCCGCTGTAGTAAAGGCCTTGCTGTTAGAGGCAATACCAAAAAGAGTATTTTCGTCAACGTTTTGTTTGGTTTGCAACGATCGAACGCCATACCCTTTGGAGTGAATAACTCTACCATCTTTTACAATGGCAACAGCTATTCCGGGAACGTTAAATGTCTTCATAGTTCTATCAACCAACATATCCACTTCGTTGGATGTGATAGGTTGTGCATTTAACAAAGGTTGGGTTGCAATTACCAACCAAAGAAGAAAATAAGTACTAAAGACGAAATGTTTCATGGTGCCAATATTAAATATTTACGGTAATAATCCGATGTAGAAACAAAGTGTAAATTATTTCATAAAAAATGCTATCTCTTTTCTGTACAACTATTAAATTTACGACATTAACCTAAATAAACCCATATGATAAACTCATTAAACATTGCATTCCAAGCGATAGATTGGACTATAATTCCAAGAACAGAACATAAAGGTACGCAAGGAATGGCGTATTGGCAAACACTTCAATTCCCAGGATTACGAATCAGAATGGTGGAATATTCCAAAGGATATATTGCCGACCATTGGTGTAAAAGGGGTCACATTGTTCATTGCCTTGATGGTGAGTTTATAAGTGAATTGGAAAATGGGGAAAGTTTCCATTTAACCCAAGGTATGTCTTATGTGGTTTCAGATGAGTTAAGTTGTCACCGATCTATTGCAACATCAAGTGTAAGGTTAATGATTATCGATGGAGACTTTTTGAAATTAAAAATGGAGTAAATTTCCAACAAATATATCATTAAAATACTTATATGAAAATCCATCACATAGCTATTTGGACAAACGACCTTGAGCGTTTACGAAAATTTTATACCACGTATTTTGGTTGTAGTTGTAATACAAAATATCGGAACGAATTGAAGCAGTTCGATTCGTATTTTCTTCGATTTGATGACGGTATCCAACTCGAAATCATGCAAAAACCCGGAATTCCTTACAATGCAAATGATCCTATTCTTCAGGCGACAGGGTTTACACACATTGCCATTGAGGTTGATTCGAGACAAAAAGTACTGGATCTCACCGAACGGTTGAGGTACGAAGGTTATAACATTGTGTCGGAGCCCCGCCAAACAGGCGATGGTTATTTCGAAAGTTGTATCCTCGATCCTGATGGAAACAGATTAGAGATTTTATCGGTTTAAGTCGCACGTTTATGGAGTACCTTACCTCAAAAACTATATCTTTGTAAAGTTTGTAAAAAGCTATGAGTAATTTCATTGTTTCTGCCAGAAAATATCGACCAGCAACTTTTCATTCTGTTGTGGGACAGCAATCTATTACTACAACACTAAAGAATGCTATTCAAAACAATCATCTGGCACATGCCTATTTGTTTTGCGGACCCCGTGGGGTTGGTAAAACTACTTGTGCCCGCATATTTGCTAAGACATTAAACTGTTTTAACCGAAACGCGGAAACCGAAGCCTGCAATGTTTGCGAGTCGTGCCTTTCATTTAATGATTCCCGTTCATATAACATTCACGAACTGGATGCTGCTTCCAACAACTCTGTGGAAGATATTCGTAGTTTGATTGATCAGGTTCGAATCCCTCCGCAGGTAGGTAAATACAGTATATATATTATCGATGAGGTGCACATGCTCTCAACATCGGCTTTTAATGCTTTTTTGAAAACATTGGAAGAACCGCCTTCGCATGCTTTTTTTATTCTGGCAACAACCGAGAAACATAAGATTATCCCTACTATACTTTCGCGTTGCCAGATATTTGATTTCTCCCGGATAAAAATTGAGGATACCGTCCACTTTCTGGAACATATCTCAAAAACAGAAAATGTAGAATATGAAATCGATGCCTTAAACGTCATAGCTCAGAAAGCTGATGGCGGTATGCGCGATGCATTGTCAATTTACGATCAGATTGTTAGTTTCTCAGGAACAAAAATTACTTATAAAGGAGTAATCGATAACCTGAATATCCTCGACTACGAATATTATTTCAGAATGGTAGATGCTTTTTTGGAAAAAAGTATTTCCAAATCATTGTTACTATTTAATGACATTTTGGATAGGGGCTTTGACGGCCATAATTTTATCAGTGGTCTTGCCTCCCATTTTAGAGATTTATTGGTTTGCAGGGATCCGGTTACCATACAATTGCTTGAAGTAGGTGTTAATATCAAAGAGCAATACAAAACACAATCACAGCGATGCGTACCGCAATTTATTTTCGAAGCCTTAACCGTTTGCAGCCAATGTGATGTGCAGTATAAGACGAGCAAAAACCAACGATTGCATGTGGAATTGGCCTTGATATTACTCTGCAATATAGACATAGAAAAAAAAAACTCTAGTTTAAATCAAGCTTCCTCTGCAACACAATCGTCCGGATCAACCCCTCAGAACTCTTCAGTTGGTATCAGACCAATGGTATTGCCTGTTCAGCAAGGTAATTCTGTTCAGGAAGTTAAATCTACGCAATCGAACATACCTTCTTTTTCTATTAAAGATGGATTAAAGGGCAGTTCACTTAAAACCACTTTAGAAACTCCCGTAGAACAAAAACCGGAAGTTAAAGAAGCAGTTGAAAACTATGTAGTTTTATCTTCAACCTCATTTACACATGAACAGCTTTCAGTTGCATGGGAAAAGTTTGCAGCCTCTTATAAGGACAATGATCCTCGCATGTTCAGCACGCTTACAACCCAGCATCCAACATTAAAAGAAAACTTTCAGGTCGAATTTGCACTGAATAATCCTCTTCAGGAGGAAGAAGTACAAAAGATCAAAACGACTTTGTTAACTTTTTTGCAAAAAGAGTTGTTGAACAGTAATATAGAACTTGTGACAATAGTTTCCGAAACACCTCAGGGGAATAAAAAATTTTATACTGACAAAGAAAAGTTCGAACACTTGGCACAAAAGAATCCAAGTTTGCTTAAATTTAAACAACAATTTGGATTGGATTTCGGATAATGTAAATTACTTTTTACTAGTTTTAAAAAACGAAAAATTAAAAACAAATCACTTCATAATCAGTACTATATAATTAATATATGGAAGGTCAAAAAATCACCATTCAGAACAAAAAACTGGTTGTTCCCAATTCGCCAATCATTCCTTTTATTGAAGGCGATGGCACAGGTCCGGATATTTGGGCAGCATCAGTTAGGGTATTCGATGCTGCTGTTGAAAAAGCATATCATGGTAAGCGCAAAATTTTCTGGAAAGAAGTTCTTGCCGGAGAAAAGTCTTTTAAACTGAAGAATGAATGGCTTCCAAAAGAAACCCTCGACACGATAAGGGAATATCTGGTGGCAATAAAAGGTCCTTTAACAACACCCATTGGTGGAGGCATACGGTCTCTTAATGTTGCCTTACGTCAGGAACTTGATCTATACGTTTGTCTTCGTCCGGTTCGTTATTATAAAGGTGTACCCACTCCTGTAAAAGACCCCACAACCACGGACATGGTCATTTTTCGGGAAAACACAGAAGATATATATGCCGGAATCGAATGGATGAATGGAACTCCGGAAGTGAAAAAGCTGGTTGAATTCCTTCAGAAGGAAATGAAGGTGACAAAAATACGTTTTCCAAATTCATCATCCATCGGCATTAAACCTGTTTCCGAGGAAGGCAGCGAACGATTGATTCGTTCCGCCATCGACTTCGCCATTGAGCAGGATAAACCTTCGGTAACTTTGGTTCATAAAGGAAATATTCAGAAATTTACCGAAGGCGGGTTCAGGGATTGGGGTTACGCTCTTGCAAAACGTGAATACGGTGCTGTGCCCATTGATGGTGGACCTTGGTGTTCGTTTAAGAATCCGAAAACAGGTAAAATTATTGTGATAAAAGATGTTATTGCTGATGCATTTCTACAGCAGATATTAACTCGTCCTGCAGATTATTCAGTAATTGCTACGCTAAACCTCAATGGCGATTATATTTCCGATGCCCTGGCTGCCATTGTTGGTGGCATTGGAATAGCTCCGGGAGCAAATATTAACTATGATACCGGTCATGCTATTTTCGAGGCAACCCATGGTACAGCTCCTAAATATGCCAACAAGGATCAGGTAAACCCAGGATCTCTCATCCTTTCGGGAGTTATGATGCTTGAGTACCTTGGCTGGGCTGAAGCTGGTGATTTAATTGTAAAAGGTTTACAGGCGTCAATTATCAAAAAACAAGTTACTTATGATTTTGAACGCCTTATGGATGGCGCAACAAAACTGAAGTGTTCCGAGTTTGGTGAAGAAATTGTAAAAAATATGTAACCATAATTCAATGTCGTTTAGTTAACAAAACTACCCCCTCCCAACCCTCCCCCAATCGGGGAAGGGCTAAAGTCCCGCTCCGTTTGGGGAGGGACTTAGGGAAGGGTTAAGCAACAAATAAATTCTAAACTAACGACATTGAACCATAATTTGTAAACAATAACCACACCTAAATCTTAAACAATATGTTAACAAAAAAAGTAGAAGAAGCTTTGGTTTCTCAAATTATGAAAGAAGGTTATTCATCTAACCTTTATCTTGCAATGGCCTCATGGACAGAATCAGAAGGTCTGGAAGGTATTTCGAAGTGGCTTTATATTCAAGCCGACGAAGAACGACTGCACATGTTAAAAATAGTTCATTACGTGAACGAGCGTGGTGGTAAAGCTGTAATACCGGCATTTGAGAAGCCACCGGTTGAATTTCCTGGTGTGAAATCAATGTTCGAAAAAGTACTTGCTCACGAAGAGTTTATCTCAGCATCAATTAACAACATTGTGGCTGTTTGTGATGCAGAAAAAGATTTTACAACACAGAATTGGATACAATGGTTTGTAAACGAGCAAATACAGGAAGAAAAATCGTCCCGGACTATTCTGGATAAACTTAAAATACTGGGCGAAGGTAATCTTTACTTGTTCGATCGCGACATCCTCAGTCTTCGCAAAGCTGAAGCCGTCGCCGAAGCATAATACAGAATACAAGTATTAAGTTCTTATCAATAAGAACTTAATACTTGTAAAAATCTCTTAATAAACCAATTGTTTTAATATAACTGGTTCTTCAGTTTTATTTTGCATCATACGTTGTTCAATAGCCATCAATATCAAATCGAGAACTTTTGAATAACTAATCCCTTCAATGCCTGCCATTTTAGCCAGATGACCATCCCAACACCAGCCTGGGTTTGGATTTACTTCAAGCAACTTTGGAACACCATTTGCATCGAGTCGAAGATCGAACCGGCAATAATCGCGACACTCAAGGCGAGCTGAAAGCTTTACGCAATTTTCAATAATTGATTTTTCCACATCATCAGGCAAATCAGCCGGTATGGAACGTAGCAATTTAAAATAAGGTGATTCGGGCATCCATTTTGCTTCGTATCCGCAAATTTTTGGTAAATCAGGCGGAAGCAGCGAAAAATCCTCTTCCACAATAGGAAGAACGGTGTATGATTCCGGCGGATTACCAATAATCCCAACACTAATTTCTTTACCTGTGAGAAACTCTTCAACAAGAATAGGGTTTTCGTATCCGAATTTCTGACGTATTTGAAGGATGGCATCGTTCAGTTCTTCAATAGAATTAGCAACACTCTCGCGTGTAATACCAAAACTACTGTCTCCAAAGTTTGGTTTTGCAATTACCGGAAAATCAATTTGGAGATCGAATACATTATCATCAGATTTTACAAAGAAAGCTTCTGCAACTGGTATACCCATTTCCTTAGCGATGCCTCGAATGAGTGATTTATCATAACAATAAGCCAAACATTGCGGACCAGAACCTGAATATGAAATATCAAGCATCTCAAGCAATGCAGGTACATGAAGTTCCTTGCGGGCTTCGTTATTAAAACCCTCATCACAAAGGTTTAGCACAAAATCAATCTTGTTTTTCTGTTTGAGCAGATCATTATAAAAATTATGATGAGCATTAAGATAGCTAAACTTATACCCGGGCAACTGACCTAATGCGTCTTTTAATCGTTCGATGGTCAAAAAATCATCTTCATCAAATACGCTGGAAGGTTTAATAATATCCGGGCGTCGTGGATCGCCCAAAAGAACAACCACATTTTTAATACCGTTTATTCGAACTTTTTCAGGAGCCCAATCTTTATTAACCTGTGCAGTAACAATAATGCGGCGTTCCATCATGCCCAAATCCTGGTTTCGTAAGGAATTAGTTTCTATCGAACCATGAAAACTAATATTTTCATAACCTACATCTGAGAACATATCGTTTAGAATATCACGATTGTATAGTCGCTCAGCATAGAACTGATCAACTAAAACACCTTTCTCTACATGTGTAATCACTTCCCTTGAAATAAGTCGTTCATTATCTTTTGCAAGCGAACGTTCGCGACATACAAAATGTTTTTTATCGATCCATTCCCAGCTTCGGGGAAGGTAATTTTTCTTTAGATAAGCCCCATCAGCTACATCGATTAGAAAAATACCACCTGGTTTTAAAATACGGTACACTTCTTTCAGGATTTTTACATCATCCTCTGTACTTTCAAAATACCCGAAACTATTGCCGAGAATCATCACAACATCAAACATATCGGTTTCGAAAGGAAGCTTTCTCGCATCGCCTTCTTTGAAGTTTACTTTCAACCCTTCCTGCTGCATGATAGATTTTGCTTTGCGAATAAGGTAATGAGAGCGATCCAGCCCGAATACCTTTGAATAACCCTGGCGGGCAAGTTCCAAAGAATGGCGGCCTTGTCCGCAGGCCAAATCAAGTATTACAGAATCTTTTGAAGCCTGAAGTATGGATGAGAACAGCCCAACTTCGCTTTTAGTAATTATTTTATCTTCAACAACATCTGCATCTGTTTTAAGGTACATGGAATTGAATATTCTACGCCACCAATCAGGCTGAAGATGCAATTCGAGGTTTGCTACAGGTCCGAGAACGGAATTCCCGTTCTTTCCATTTTTCTTAACAGACAGTACTTTGGTATTTCGTTTATTCATTTCAGATAATACGGTTTTTTAGGATATTGATTTTAATAAATTTATAAGAATTACTTTACAAAAAAGTTTTGTAAAAACAACAAAATATAATTAATCAACAAACTGTGGCGGATTCATAATGTTTGATTTTTTAATAAATTATGCTACAATAGTATTTTAATTTAAAATCAATGATTTACAATTAAAATACAAAAAAATAAACAAGCACAAATTTAAGATAAAAATAAACTGGAGAACAATAAAAAGAGTGGAAATATGTAAAGAAATTCCGAGAGTTATGAACAACTTTTTAACATAAATATAAAAAGTGGGTAAGCTACTTACATCGCACCGCTCAACCGTCTACCCTTGCTTCCTTCCGAACCTGGGGGAGTTCAACAGGAGCTGGTCGTATAAGACTTACCCGACGCAAAAGTATAAATAATTTTGTAATCACAACAACGAAAACTAATCATTTTTACAACAGTCACGTAAAAAAACTGATATATTTGTGCAAACCTTTTTAAAACTATTTTTTTATGGAAAACAATAATCCACACTTTCTGAAAAGCACAATGACTTATGGAGCTATACTTGGTATATCAATGGTGGTTTATAATATAATTTTGTATATAGTAAACTTATCCCTAAATAAACCTTTAAGTTATATTGGTTACATAATCATTATTGGAGGTATTTATTTGTCAATAAAATCATTCCGTGACCAAAGCGAACAAAAAGCTATTACATATGGCAGAGCTGTGGGCGTAGGCGTATTAACTGTAGTATTCTCTTCCATAATCGTTGCTTTTTACACTTACATTCTTAATACATATATTGATACCGGTTTAATCCAAAAAATTTTGGATATGACAAGGGAGCAATATGCAACAAAGGGAATGTCTGACGAGCAGATAGACACTGCCATCAATATGAGCAGTAAGTTCATTACTCCTGGGTTTATAAGTTTTTTTGTAATTCTTGGATCTGCATTTATGGGTACTATTTTTTCATTGATTATCGCAGCCTTTTTGAAAAAAGAACCTAGTATTTTCGAGTCTTCTGAAAATACATTACAATCATAAATAAACATTTTTAGTAGATGGACATTTCTTTAGTAATCCCTCTCTTTAACGAAGAGGAATCTTTGCCAGAGCTGGCTAGTTGGATCGATCGTGTAATGCAGGAAAACGGTTTTAGATACGAAATTTGTTTTATTGACGATGGTAGCTCCGACAGCTCCTGGCAAGTAATTGAAAATCTCAGCCTCACAAACCGAAACATACACGGAATTCATCTTCGACGTAATTACGGAAAATCGGCTGCCTTGCATTGCGGTTTCAATATTGCAAAAGGCGATGTTGTTATTACTATGGATGCCGATTTACAGGACAGCCCCGACGAAATACCCGAACTTTACCGGATGATTAAGTTCGAGAAATTCGATCTGGTATCGGGATGGAAGAAAAAAAGGTTCGATCCCATCTCCAAAACGCTCCCTACAAAACTATACAATGGCACTCTTCGTGCAATGAGTGGTATAAAGTTACACGACTTTAACTGTGGATTGAAAGCCTATCGCAATGAAGTGGTAAAATGTGTGGAAGTGTATGGTGAAATGCACCGTTATATTCCATACATGGCAAAAAAAGCCGGCTTTTATAAGATCGGTGAAAAAGTAGTGCAACACCAAAAAAGAAAATATGGTGTTACAAAATTTGGTCTGGAACGTTTTATAAACGGTCCGCTCGACTTGTTAAGTATTATGTACATTCAGAAATTCGGAAAACGACCTATGCATATTTTCGGATCGCTCGGCACCCTTATGTTTATGGTTGGATTGTGTGCCTCTCTTTACCTCGGAATTCATAAATTATATTGTATGAGTTTACATATAAAAGCAGGGCTTGTTACCGATAGTGCATACTTTTATATTGCTTTAACTACCATGGTTTTAGGTACACAGTTGTTTCTTGCGGGCTTTTTGGGAGAACTGATTTCACGAAGTTCTTCGGAGCGAAATAATTACCTGATTGATAAGGAATTCTAATGTAAAAACTTAATAACCACTTAATTCCAGCTTGTTAGTTTGTATCAGGGTGATTCGCTTGCCCATCTTTTTTTGAATTACAACAAAATGATGAACCTCTTCGGGACTTATCAACGAAATAGCGTCACCGGACGACTCGGCGCGACCTGTTCGTCCTATCCGATGCACGTAATCCTTGGGTGAGCGTGGTAATTCGTAGTTAATTACATATGGCAGAAACTGAATATCAATACCTCTTGATGCCAGATCAGTAGCTACCAACACTCTTAATTTGCCGGTTTTAAATTTTTGCAATGCCTGAGTCCTTGCTCCCTGACTTTTCAAACTATGCATAGCCGAAGCTTCGATGCCATTAATATTTAGTTTAGTTGTAACATGGTCAGCTGTTTTTTTTGAGGACACAAATACCAACACCTGATTCATGTTCTCATGCTTGATTAGGTAGCGCAATAGGGGTCCTTTTCGTTCGGTCTCCACATGATAGGCTATTTGTGTAATCAAATCGATATTCTTACTTTCTGCCTTTATTTCAATTACTACCGGATTGCGAAGAAGAACCTCCCGGAAAGCATTCATGTCGGTTCCAAGCGTTGCCGAGAAAAGAATATTCTGGCGTTTTTTGGGTAATAGAGCGAAAATTTGGTCCATCTCATCACGGAATCCCAGATTCAACAATTTATCCGCTTCATCCAAAACAAGCGTTTCAACTTCCGAAATATTCACAGCATTAGACGCAATTAAATCGAGCAATCGTCCGGTTGTTGCCACTAAAATTTCGGTACCCTGCAATTGCATCATTTGAGGATTGATAGAAACCCCACCATAAACCGCCATTGTTTTTATCCTATTCGGTAACGCTGAACCAAATAATTGAAAAACTTCTGCCGTTTGAATTGCCAATTCTCTGGTGGGAACAAGAACCAGTGTTTTAACATGCCTGTTTTTAGATAGTTTTTTATTTTGAGAAAGTTCCAATATGGGCAAAACAAAACTTGCCGTTTTCCCCGAGCCAGTTGGAGCAATTCCCAGAACATCCTTACCATTTAATATAGCCGGTATTGCTTCTTTTTGAATGGGATAAGGCATAGCGTAATGTTGTTCAGCAATTACATTTAAAAGAGTCGCTGACAAACCAAGTGATGAAAACGGCATATGATCGGGTAATAAATGAATAAAATAAATACTTTAAGGCACAAACATACTACTAATTAAATTAACGATCGGTGACACAATAAGGCTCTTACCCCTAATTAATAAAGGTGAATTTTGTGCTTTTCTAAATTTCAGATTTTTTCTTTAAAAATGTATCAACCAGTTCCTTTTTGGAATTCAGGGTAAAACAGGTTGGTTTTTCGAATGTGTCAAGTAGATTTAAACAATAGAAGAAATTTTGTGTTAAAGAAGATATTTAAGATATTATATTTAGAATTTGGATTTGTTGGTTAGAAAAGGCAACGTCGTGAGATGTCGCCTTTTTTTTACACAATATGATATCAGTAATAGAAAGATGAAAGATGAAAGATTTTTGCGGTACACTGCAAGTGAATATTAGCATTGGCCTTGCCTATACACACATTCAATAAGATCACTCATTTTAAAGTTTTTTAGCTTTTTTTAACAAATCCGCACACAAGAAAACTCATATTTCCACGTCTTATATTAAGTAAAACCTATTACTTAAAATTATGAACCCAACAAACATGTTAGAGCTTCAAAAACTCGTATTGGAAAAGGTGTATGAAAATAAATTTTTATTTGTTAAAGAACTTCAAAAATCATTTCTATGGCTCAATCAAGAGGATTTATACATACTTTATAACTGGGCTATCGGAAAATTCAACGCTCGGTACCGGAATATAATTAACTGCGTGTATTTGGGTTTTGACTTTCAGAAATCAATGACCACAGGTGCACTGGCTCCGGCTTACTAGGTAGTATTTAAATCAATGTAATAAATTTAAAATTGATTAAATGGAGTTTATGTGGTAAAACTGAGTAGCCTATCTTATGCCAGTATCAATGCTGATTTCAACTTGTAAAGTATTTCCCTGTTTGATTGTAATAGGAAAAGGCAAATTACTACCTCCAAATCGATTGTTATTTTTTACATCAAAATCAATCACATACTCACCGATTGGAAGATCAATTTGATATGTACCATCCAAATTAGGATTAATAACAACTATCCTCGACTTTTCATCTTTCGACCAGATAGCAGTTGCCCAATTCTTATATGTTTCTTTTGTGGGTTGGCATGCAGGGGATGGCGGGTCTGTTTCTACTGGACAAATTGGACCGATTGATATTTTGCCCTTTAATATACCCTTCATATTTAACTTATTAGCATCAACATCAATTGACTTGTCCTTACAACCAGCCAATAATACTAATATTACTACCATTGCCAAGAAATATTTTACGATTCGATGATGTTTGTTTTCGATCATTTGATTTTTTTAGTTGCTTATTTTTAAACTTTTTAACCTATTTAATTCAGTCATTTTTTATTTATGCATTCGTGCAATCGTGGCGTGTTTTACTTTGCTTCTTTGGCCTCATACAAATCTAGTTACTCTTTCGGGGTTGGGTGATGTTTTTAAATGGATTTGTGAATTATACAAGTTAGATGCTAAATTTAACAATTAGTTGCGTAAAATCTTCAAAAATTTATTTTCAATAGGGTGGAAATCATGCAACACTTTGCGGTTGAGATGTAACATTTTTTGATATTAAAGGTACCACCTTTGTATTACACGAGACTTTTGCCATTGATATGGTAAATGTTTCAATGAGAATCTTATATAAATTTAACCCTAAAAAAAACAAAATGAAAGCAATTAAATTGAAATCTATGACAAAAAATATCTTTATAGGTATTTTTGTATCATTAATGATGGTTTTTTTCACATCATGTGCCACAAAGATGGTTTTTTTGGATTCACCCGTTGTTCCGGGAGCAAAAGGTAATGTATCGATAAAAAATGACAAAAACAAAAATTACACTATTCAAATAGAAATCTCATATCTGGCTGAAATCGAAAAACTGCAACCACCTAAGAATACCTATGTTGTTTGGTTGGTTACAAAGCAAGAATCAGCGAAAAATATAGGTCGAATTACAAGTTCAAAAAAATTAAAAGCATCATTTAAGACAGTATCTTCAGTTAAACCAACCAAAATATTTATTACGGCCGAAAATGACGGAAATATTCAATATCCAGGTACAATGGTTGTATTATCCACATCCAAAAATTAAAAGTAATATTTTTATACCAACATGGTGTTTGATGGGCAGTTGATTCCTGTTTTTTTAATAATGATTATATCATTTCAGGAATCACGCCTACCCGTTGTTTAGTTTTTGATTTTTTCCCGGTGTAAAATTCCACTAATTTTTCTAAACTATGTGGAAATCATGTAATATTTTTCTATAAATCATATAATAATTTTATATGTCAGCCTCTATAATTTTGAATTGTTAATTAACAATTATAATTAAACTAATTATAAATTCATTTCAATTATGGAAAATAAAATGAATCAAAATAATAATTTTAAGATGGTACTGAAGCAGAGAACTAATACCCTCACTTCCTATAGATGGTTTGGGGCTGAGCAAATTAATGAATTCATAAATACATAAAATTTCACTAATATTTTTGCCATGAAACTTTCAAGAGTATTTATTTTAATTTTACTATTATTGACGTCATTGCTAAGTTCATGTGAAGCGATTGCCGGTATATTTAAAGCCGGAATGGGGTTTGGAATTTTTATTGTAGTAGCCATATTTGTAGCAATTATAGCTATTGTAATACGGTTTAATAAACAGAAATCATAAAAAAATTTTAAAAATAAAAACTATGTTCCATCATGTAAAAGAATTACAGTATAACGCCCGGGTTTCAAAACCCGATGTGCGCTTTGCAAAACTATTGCTCGAACAATTTGGGGGCGGTAATGGAGAATTGAAAGCCGCGATGCAATATTTTGTGCAGGCTTTTGGGTGTAAAAAACCATATCCTGACAAGTATGATCTGCTAATGGATATCGCCACGGAAGAATTCAGCCATCTCGAAATTGTTGGCGCTACCATTCAAATGCTTTTAACAGGTGTGAATGGCGATTTAAAAAACACAGCAGATGAATCAGATCTCACAAAATTATTGGATGGGAATGCTGCAAAGGAAGAATACATTCATCAAGCAATGATTAATCCTCATTTCTTTTTATTAAGTGGCGGTGGCCCAACGGTAACCGATAGTAAAGGAATACCATGGTCTGGGGCTTTTGTAAATGCAATGGGAGATTTAACTGTTGACCTTCGTTCAAATATTGGCGCTGAATCAAGGGCAAAAATGGTTTACGAAAATTTAATGAAGTTTACCGATGATACGTTAGTGAAAGAATCATTGCGTTTTCTTATGACAAGAGAAGTTGCCCACTTTCAGATGTTTCAGGCAGCATTAGAATCTATTCAACCAAATTTTCCTCCCGGTATTTTGCAAAGCGACCCACGTTACAGTAATTCGTATTTCAATTTATCACGAGGAGAAGACTTTAATGGGCCATGGAATGAAGGTAAAAGCCCTGAATTTGAGGAAACATGGAGATATATTGAGGATCCCTTAAAACATGTGCTTGAAACAAAAGGTTTGCTTGCAGAGCAAGTAGAAGGCACAAAACGCACGGAGAAACTCATCCAGAAAAAGAATAAATTATTAAGTGCACAGCGTAAAGCTGAAGTGGACCATGCAACACAACCTCTTAATGGAGTAATGAATTGGTAAATAGTAAAATTGACAGTAATCAAAATTAAACATTTCTAAAATTTAAAAGTATGAAAACAAATGGTGATTCGCGCAAAAGCGCACAGACAAGAGATATTCAGGATAACGGAGTTCAATCATCGCAATTGATGCAATTGTTCGAAGACGAGTTGAAGGATATTTATTGGGCGGAAAAAGCACTCACGAAAGCAATTCCTAAAATGATTAAAAATGCAACTGCTCCTGAATTGAAAAAAGCATTGGAAAATCATCTGGAACAAACGCATGAACAAGTTAACCGTGTAGAAGAAGTATTTGAATTGCTTGACAAAAAGGCTACCGCAAAGGAATGCAAAGCTATGGCCGGATTAATTAAAGAAGGCCAGGAAATTATGGAAGAATGTGAAGAGGGGGTCATGTGTGATGCCGGAATTATTTCCGCGGGTCAAAAAATCGAGCATTATGAAATTGCCTCCTATGGAACACTTCGCCAATTTGCCGATACTCTTGGCCGATCAGATATAGCAAAATTGCTCCAGCAAACGCTTTCTGAAGAAAAAGCAGCCGATGAAAAATTATCAGAAATAGCAATGAGAGCCATCAATATTAAAGCGTCAGAAAAAGTTGAGAGTTGAAAATGTCGGTCTCACTTACAAGAAAAGCGCAGGCTTAGTAACTGCGCTTTTTTTCTTTAAAAAAAACTAAAATGACTCAAAAAATCAGATCAAAATGGTTCGAGACTTTTGCTTCCAAAGCTACAAAAGCAACAGGAAGTAATATTGCCTTTGTAATTGCATGTTTTGTAATTATGGTATGGATTTTAACAGGACCCATATTTCACTATTCGGATACCTGGCAACTTGTAATTAACACCGGAACAACAATTATAACATTTCTTATGGTTTTTCTTATTCAAAAAACACAAAATAAAGATGCCATTGCCATACAAATAAAATTAAATGAACTGGTGGCTGCAAATGAAAAGGCAAGTAACCGAATAGTAAGTATAGAGGATTTGGCGGAAGAAGAACTGGTGCGGCTTAATGAATATTATACCCGGTTGGCAGAGATAACTAAAAAAGAAAAAAATCAGAAAATATCACATTCTATTGAAGACGTTTCAATATTGAAGGATGAAAAGAAAAAGTTACAAAAAAAGATAAACAGCATAACGAAAAAAGATACATAGCTTTTGAGATCCTTCTCGAAATCTGTAAATTTTCCTGATAAATACAGGTAACGTCCATTAAGCATTTGTTTCTTTACGACCATGGCTCTTATTAGTTCCGTATCGGATAGTGCTATGGTCTCAGAAAAGGTTCATCCAGAGAATGAAAACAAGTAATATACTCACTGGTAGCTGTTTTTCCCTCCCAATACGAAGCGTTGCCTCCCTGCACTTAGCCAGTTCAAATTTAAACTGAAATAACTATCGTACTTTTTTCATATCGGTTAATTTGTTGCCCAACTTATAAATTTAAGTTCGCCAAATTTACCACTGGAAAAGTGTTCGCCTATTATCTTTAGGAGTGTTCACCTATTGTCGAAATAGGCATTTTACATAAATCTTTTATTATTTCTCACACAAAAGAAATACAATAAAATTAGGATAAATTAAGCCACGAATGCACGAATAATTATTCGTGCATTCGTGGCTATTGAGTATTTTATCAGGATAAAAACATTCTCATTTGATTATTTTATTTTTATCCAAATTGTCTGACTTATTGGTAAATTCAAATTGCCTAAATCCTATCTGGCTGAATATTATTCCCATAATAAAAGAGTAAGTCGGAAAAAAATGCTTCTTTTACTCAGATCGTATGCCTTTTGATACTAAGCAAAAATGAGTGAATATAACTAGATGGACTCATCAATAAGTAATTATATTTGCATGTGAGGGATTCTTTATTTTTGGAATCGAATAATTGTGAGGGTTTTAGAGTTAGATTATTGAATATTATATAACTAACTGTAACTTGAGCAATAAATTTATAACCATTTTTTCGCCAAACCGTAAAAGATATGTTAATGATACCATTTAGTTTTTCAAAATCTTTGAATATGAATAAAATACTAGATAAATTATCTCAGATGTCCGGAGCACTCAAAACCAAGTTTGGGATTACTGCGTATTCTATGATGGCGAAGCGGTTGGGGTTGGTGATGGTGTTGTTGGTTAGTTACAATTATTTTGTACAAGCGGCAAACAAAACCTTTTTAGGCTCTGGTATTTTTAGCGATGCCACAAAATGGAATTTAGGAGTTCTTCCTGTGGCTGGCGATGTCCTTTGGATAGACGGTACATGTACCTTTGATAATGCTGCTAACGGCGCATTAGTTTATGGGAGCATCGATGTTGGACATACAATAGCAGGTACGCTTAACTGGTCGGGTGGGAGCAATACATTGCAGGTAACAGGTATATCTTCTACAAAAGCAGGAAGTACTATTGATATGACAAATGGTGGGACATTGCAGTTGACAGGTGCTTGGGCAATTGCCAACCAAACTTTCACGGCCGGAAGCGGTACTATAATTTATAATGCAGCCGCAGGTGGTCAGACAGTGATCGCGCTTACATACAACACCTTAACTTTAGGCAATACCAGTGGTACCCAGACGGCAAGCGGAGCAATAATAACAACAACTCTGAATAACAATACAAACCCTGCCAATATATTTAATATGGGTACTTTCGCTTTAACAGGCGTCACAACCTTAAATAATACAGGTACCATCAGGACTCAAAACATTTCAGCTACTCCGTTACCTACCGGACTTACGTGGGGCGGTACGGTAAAATATGATGCAGTTATAGGCACTCAAACGTTGATGGCAGGCACTTACGCCACCTTAACCATGGGCAATACAAGTGGTACCCAAACGGCAAGCGGAGCAATAGTCGCAACAACCCTGAACAATAACACCAATGCTGCCGATGTACTCAACATGGGTACTTTTGCATTAACCGGGGTAACCACGGCAAATAATACCGGCACCATCCGCACCCAAAACATTTCAGCTACTCCTTTACCCAACGGACTTATCTGGGGTGGCACGATTAAGTATGATGCGCTCACAGGTGCTCAAACGGCAATGGCAGGCACTTACGCCACCTTAACCATGGGCAATACCAGTGGTACCCAAACGGCAAGCGGAGCAATAATAACAACAACTCTGAATAACAATACAAACCCTGCCGATATATTCAATATGGGTACTTTTGTATTAACCGGGGTAACCACTGCAAATAATACCGGCACCATCCGCACACAAAATATTTCAGTTACTCCCTTACCCACCGGACTTATCTGGGGTGGCACGGTAGCATACGATGCAGCTACAGGCACTCAAACGTTGATGGCAGGCACTTACGCCACCTTAACTTTGGGCAATACAAGTGGCACAAATACGGCTGGTGGAGATATAATTGTAGGAGGAACATTAACACTTGCTGCGGGTACATTTACAATTGGGGCCAATACTCTGACATTAAACGGCTCAACAATTGCAGGGACTCCTGCCAATTTATTAACTTCTGTATCTTCCAATTTGGTTTTTGGTGGTTCAACTGCTGGCGTTTTAATTCCCACAAGTATATTAGCATTGAATAATTTATCAATTTCTAATACCGGTATTGTTGCCCTGCAAAGTTCACCTACCATAAATGGCACTTTCGATCCTCAGGGAGCCGGTTTATCAATCGGAGCAAATACATTGACATTAAACGGACAGTTAAATTGTGGTAAACTTACAGGTAGCGCAACTTCGAATATTATCATTAATGGTGCCGGAACAGCTGCTTTATCCGCCGTTACTTTAGGAAACCTTACTATTAACAGGGCCTCCGGTGTTGCCTTATGCGGCAATGTAACCGCAAATGGCACCCTTACCCTCACTTCGGGAGTTTTTCAACTTGGAACCTTTGATTTAACCCTTGCCAACACCACCGCCATTGCTGGTTCACCGTTTAGTGTTACAAATATGGTCGAAACCAATGGCGCCGGGCATTTAATCCGTTCCGCGAATGCTACAAATATACTATTTAACCTTACCTACCCCGTAGGAAGTAGCGGGTATTACAGTCCGTTGATTGTAAGCGGATTAACCAGTGTGGCGGGTGGAGCAAAAACTTTTAAGGTAAGAGCCGTACCTACCAACCCGGGCGTGTTAACCAACGCTATCAACAGATACTGGGAATTATCTCAAACCGCAATGAACTTAACTGGAATAAACCTTTCATTCACGTATAATGCTGGAGAAGTGACAGGCGATCCGCTTTTATTCCTGCCTTATACCAATACTTCGGGTACGTGGTTGGTTGCCACCGGGCCTTCCCTTGCAGGTGCCAACCCGGCTACATCAACAGGTAGCGCTTCAATTAATGGTAACTGGACTGTAGGTGCGCCAAGTATTTTCTACTCGTATCAAACTGGTGACTGGAACCAGGCAACTACCTGGACGTTCGACCCAGGTGGTACTACAGGTCCCGGTTCTTTGGTTCCCGGCATGAACGATGCAGTGGTAATCCTCAGCGGACGCACCGTAACCCTTTCAACCGATGTTGCTACTCAATTCCTCGATATAACTATTAATAACGGCGGTACTCTCGATCAATCTACAAGGCAGTTCAGCAGCGGACTGATAGCATTAAGGGGCGATGGGACATTAAAACTTTCATCTTCTAACTTCCCAAATGTTGTCCCTGCTGTCAACAATACTTTTGTTACTGCCGATGGTGGTACCACCGAGTACAATGCCGGAGGTAACATGTCTGCCACCCAGTTAACTTATTATCACCTTAACATAAAAACTGCTGGCACTGTTATTCAGGGAAAGAGTCTTACCCTAAACGGCGATCTGCATGTAAAACAAGGTACGTTCCAAATTAATGACGGAACAGCCCAAAGGTTGAAACTTTTTGTTTCGGGAAATGTCACAGTTGACGCACCTGGTTCTATTACAGTTGGTACAGGTAATACAATAAATGGGGCAGATGTGCCAACTACCAATAACAATGGCGGTATAGCTCCTTTTATCAATTACTACGATCAGGAAACCCATAGGGTGGTTATTAAGGGAGATTTTATCAATAACGGGTCGGTCAGGTTTACCAATCAGGCTTTTCCGCAATACGACGCTTTTCCGGTAAATGGTGCCACCTCTGTCTTTTTTCAGGGATTGAAAGACAATGTACTGACCTGCAAAGGTACCACTGATTTTTACAACCTCATTGTGGACAAAGGCATTGACCAGACATTTAAACTTACGCTTTATTCGGATGCATACAACCATTTTCGGTTGTTTGGCGCCAATGTTGCTCCTTACGACTTAACCAGCCCTGTTACTGCGGCCGATAATCCCAATCTTAAAAAGGCGTTGTGGATCCGAAACGGGTCCCTCGTATTACAGGGCCTTACTGTTATACCATCGCTCACCGAGGGTGTAACAGCCGCAGCACCTTCTACCGATTATTTTATACCCAAAAATGGGGCAATGGTACTCGATGGCACTGGTGTAATTGTACTTTCAACTGCCGACGATTTTTCGGAAGTGAATGCTGCGTATGGCGCTCTTCCGGGAGGCACGAATGTATCGGAGGGGATATATAATGGCAATAATGGAGGTAGCGGTTTGTCTGTTTCAGGAAAACTTCAGATGAATAATGGTTATTTATCAACGCGCGAATCATCTGGTTTGCTTTATTGGAGTTATGCACCGGGGCAAATTATTGTTAACGGTGGCATGCTAGATACCAAACAGTTACATAACCCAGAAGGTACAAATGTTGGTTTAGTTTCATACACTCAAATCGGAGGGAATGTTATTGTTCGCGGGCGTTTTCAAAATACAATAAGCTATATCAATCCTGCCGATCTGGCAAATGCTTTAATTAACACCGCAAGGGCGGCAAATGGCATTGATGCCACATCAGGCATCGGTGCGTTCAGCATCAATAGTAACGCATCGAATGTCTTTACGATGGCAGGTGGCACACTTTCTGTTTACGATGTTTGTAATACTACGGCCACACCTTTTGCATTTTTGGTTAACAGTCCGGCATCAAACAACAATGTTACAGGTGGTACAGTTCAATTTATACCTACAACGGGAACTGGTTTGGCTGATGCAAATTTCTTAATAAACTCGCTGGTACCTTTTGGGAATTTAACTGTTAACAGGGTAAGCGGTGCTTCAATTGTACAATTAAATACAAACCCGTTGAATGTTTTGCAAAACCTCACACTTCAATCAGGTACCTTGGATGCCAATAACCTCGATGTAACCATAGGGGGAAATTTTTCGATTGCTGCGGGAACTACTTATACGGCAGGCACAAACAATACTATTTTTAATAGTACAAATACACAAGCATTTACAGTGAATCTCGCAGCTGCACTAACAATAAATAACCTTCAGATAAATAAAAACGCCGGCATTGCCCTGGCATTTGCTGGAGCACAGAATACGGTAAATATAAATAATTTGACCCTATCCGGAGGAATATTAAACGATAATGGAAATACGATCAATGTTTCAGGCAATATAATTAATAGTGGCATACATCAGGGTACAGGTAAAATTGTATTAATAGGTACCAACCCACAAACGATAGGTGGCAACAATTCCGGAATATTTAACAACCTTGATCTAAACAGCACCAATGCTGCTTCGGCACCTGTTTCCCTCACGGCCAATATAACAATTGCAGGTATACTTAACTTAGTTTCGAACAAGATATTTAATATCGCCAATAATAACCTGAATATTACTGCAACCGGTTCAATTCCTACAGCGGGATGCAGCATTACCAGCTTCATTCAAACAAACGGGCAGGTTGGTGATGGAGGGATTACAAAAACATATTCATCGACCGCGGCATTTACATTCCCTGTTGGCGCTTATTCTACAAAGCGTCCGGCCACGTATGATTATACTCCGGCAACCATTGGATTTAGCGTTGCCCCATCAGCTTATGGTTCAATAACTGTAAATCCAGTAGGTACTGAGCAACCAAACACTACAACCAAAAATATAAGCTTAACCTATTATTGGCATGTAAAATCTTCCGGGTTTACACTTTCTCCAAACTCTGTCAATCATAGTTATGTATATTCCCAAACAGATGTAAACTCTATAGAAACAAACTATGTTCCAGCCAGATATAATTATTCGAATTTCTCGTGGACTAACGGTACAACAGCAAGCATAAACACTGTATCAAATACAATTGGACTTGGGGTGGGTGATCCATTTATGTCCAATGCAAATGCTATTGACGGAGATTATACTGCAGGTAACAATAACCCAACCAATCCTTTTGGTGTTCCTAAAATATATTATAGCAGACAAACAGGCCTTTGGAGTAATGCTAACTCTTGGTCCCTTGTAAGCCATTCAGGCGCTGCGGCAGGCACTGTGCCTGGAGCTGCCGATATAGTTTTAATCGGAGGTAACGATTCAATATATCTTGCAACAAATAACACAATTGTAAATACAGATATCAGAAGTTGTGCCTCTTTGCAAATTGAAGGTGGTTCAGCTTTGGATATTGGCTACAATCCAGGATGTACTTTTAGTGTGGTATCATCGAATTCAACAAGTGCTCTTGGTAATGGGAATTTCAGATTAACTACTTCCTGGAATTCTGGTTCTACATTCACTTTTCCTTCAGGTGATTTTTCCGACTTTAACCAAAAACTCGGCACTACCGAACTATACTCAACAAACCCAGTTGCTGGTACCACTTATTGGTTGCCTCAAGGTATTCTATCGTATGGCAATCTTATCTTATCACCCGTTGGAGGTTCAAATATTATTTTTGCAAATAACAATCTCACAATATTCGGAAACTTAATTACCCGCGGACAGAATGCAGATTCCTGGTTTTGTCCCTCATGGAATAGTGCCTATCCAACTGCACCTGCCGCCGTTGTAGCAAAAACCATAACCATTAATGGAAGTATGTTAATTCAAAGTGGGGCATTAATATGGTATGGGAATGGGGCTATCGCACAAAATTTTGTTGTGAATGGAGATGTGGTGGTGTCCCCGTGGGGTGCAATTCAAAATGGAGGTGGAGGAGCAACGAATCAAAGCATGGCTATTGGTGGAAGTTTAATAAATAATACAAATAATGCTACACAGGCAGGAGTAGGTACAGTCAGTTATGTGGATTTCAGCACCAACGGCGTTATACCCGTTACTTTTTTTGGACCCAATAATGCATTTATAACAAATACTGCAGGTACACCTAGAACCGTGTTTAGCACTTTGAATATAAATAAAGGTTCATCGCAGTCAACTTCACTCACATGCAATATCGGTGGAACACTGACTACACCAAACGATAATTGGCTTACCTTACAAAACGGCACGTTTATATATAACCACACAGGAAACTTCGATATTACCAAGGGCTCCCCATTTAACATTCCAGCTACTTCGGGGCTTACCATAAATACCCCATCGAATGTTTATCTGGCCAATTCAGGGGTTAACACCAACGATGTGTATCTTAGCGGGAAGCTTACGCTGATCAGTGGTAACCTTTTTGTAGGGCCAATGCCCTCCGTTGCTTTTAACAATGATATCGAATATTCAAGCGGAGGAGCTTCAACCATTGACGTGCAGGGCGGTAACCTGGTAGTAAACGGACAAATACGACGCAACCCCGGGAATGCCGCAGGTATATTAAACTATTCACAAAGTGGTAGCAGTGTCGTTACAATAAACGGTCAAAATGCAAATAATACCAATGCTAAGCTGGAAGTAGTGAACAATGGCAGCCAGTTTAACATGTCGGGAACCAGCACCCTTACCATCGTTCGGGGAAACGGAGCCACAATTACTCCTTCTTCTCCTTTTGGCGACTTGTACATTAAGCCACAGACAAGCTCTATTACTGGCGGCAACATTGTGTTTTCGCAAGCATCTACTACTCAGAATTATTTTCTGGATGTCAACGTGCCTTTAAATAACCTAACCATCACAGGAGGTGTTCAGGGCACAGTTAGGCTATTAGTTAGCCCACTGACGGTTAACGGCGATATGACCATAAGCACCAATAGTATATTGAATACCAATAACATTAATGTTACTTTTAATGGTAATTTAATAAATAATGTAGGCATTGGAGGGTATGTATCTGGTGCCAATCTTACTACTTTCAGAGCTTCCGGTACCCAGAGTATAACCGGTGCAACCAATTTCTATGATTTATTGGTTAATCCCGGTACCTCACTAACCTTAAACAACCCATCCACCATAGCGAACACCCTTACCACCAGTTCAGGTACTTTTATTTGTGGCGCAAATTTGGTAACCGTGAAAGGCGATGTTTCAATCAATGGGCGCTATACCACCGATAATATCAATGGGGGAGTCAGTTTGCAGGGAACTACAAAACAACTTCTTTCCGGTTCCCAGCCCTACGGAAGGTTAGAATTAAAGAACCTTAATGGCGCGAAAATTGGGGAAAATATACTCCTTAAGGAAGATTTGGTTTTAACACAGGGTATACTTGATATTAATAAATATATGCTTACACTCGATAATGGGAGTTCATTGAAGGGGGCTCCCTTTAGCGCAACAAAAATGATTACATCTGACGGGGTTTATAGTAATGTGGGCATGAAAAAATTTTTTAACATTGGGGCAAATCCCGCTTTCGAGTATCCGATTGGAACAGCAGGCAAATACACACCAGCCGTACTTACTTTAACAGCAAATGCATCTGCCGGATTTATACGCCTAAACAATATTAACAGCCGGCATCCGGCAGTAATTGACCCTACAAATGTACTCGATTATTACTGGGAAGTTGAAAGCTCGGGACCAACAGGTGTTACTGGCACCTTATTGTTTAATTATCTTCAGGGCGATGTTTTAGGCTCGCAGGAAACGAGCTGGTTGACAACCCGCCTTATTGTACCCCCTAGTACAAGCTGGAGTAAAGGAGGAGGTGTGGTGGATCCCATTTTAAACAAATTAACATTTAACTACGGACCTGTTCCAATCAATAATTTAAGTGGTGAATATAGTGCTGGTATCGGAGCCGCATTCCCAGATGATGTTCCTATTTATACCAGTAATAAAGATGGAAACTGGACTGACAATACAATATGGGATCAAACCGGTGGAAGCCCATATCCTTGCCCGGCCGGAGGCCCTAATGGCTTTATTGTAATCATCAATCATGTGATAACGGCCAACGCAAATAACTGCATGGCTTATGCAGCAACGATTAACAATAAGTTAAAAATAGTTTCTCCTTTCAGTGGTCATAGCCTGCTGAAAATTGATGGTAGCGGTACCCTATACCTCGAAGGCGGCAAAGCACCTGACGGGGATTATTCCAAATTCCTTGATTGTACAAATAATGGAACGATCGAATATGGTGGATCAGGCATTGATTACACGATATTACCTGACATTTATAATAATGTTTCCAATGTGCCCAATGTGCTTTTATCCGGAACCGGAACCCGTACCTGGCCAAATAAAGATCTGACCATATGCAAATCGCTAAAAATTAATGGGCCAATTCTTGATAATACCGGAAATAGTCACCTGACGATTCAAGGTTCTATGGAGCGTTATGGTACGGGAGCTTTCCTAAGTGGTACCTCCACCGTTACCTTTGCGGGTAGCGGATACCAAACGATAGGCGGAGCATTAGGTGATTTTAACGGCAGCAACGCTTTCTATAACTTCGAAATGAATAACCCCGACAGTCTCGTCATAAACACTGGCGGAGCTATTGAGGTGAACGGAAATTTGTTGCTGACCAATGGCTTGATAAAAACACAAACCAATAATTCGTTGACTATTACCAACACGAACATCAATTGCGTTGTTCCAGCTGGTGGAAGTGCAACTTCATTCGTGAACGGCCCCCTCGTTAAAAAAATTAATCAGGGCGATAATTTCCTCTTTCCGATTGGTTTTCGCAGTAATAGTATGAGCAGTAAGCCAGGTAACAGGCTTTCGCTTTCTGCAACCCAGGTTGGAACTGTTCTATGGTCGGCAGAGTACAAAAGCCCAAACAGTACATACACCAGTTTAACGCTTCCACTTCAGGGTGCCAGTCAGCAGGAATACTGGACAGTTAAAGCGCCTGCCGGTAAACAGGCCATTATTAATATCAACTGGAACCCTTTAAGCGACGTTACGCCATTGATTACGCCACAGACCGACATCAGAATAGCCCAAAATACGGGATCATGGACCCAAATATCAACCAATTCAGTGGGTGATAATTTCAATGGAACAGCTACAACAGCCGGCTTGGTAACTTCTACCGGCACTAACGATTATACCCTGGCAAGCGTTAGCCTGCTGAAACCAAGAGCCAAGTTCAATCCGGCAGGACCGGTATGTGTTGGCAGCGGGATACCGGTTTCATTTACCACACCTTTTGCTATATCGTTCAATTATTCACTTAGTTATACAATTGGGGGTACTGCCCAACTTCCAGTTACTGTATCGTCTACCCCATATTGGTTGGCAACACCTTCACCCGGAAATTATGTACTCACAGGGTATACATACAACAATGGTGTGGGTGTGGGTGTATTTGATGCAACTCCGGTTGCAGTGAATCTGGTTCCAACCAATTCAGTTGCAGGGCCGGATCAGTCAATGTGTGGTATCTCAACAGCAAATTTGGCAGCAAATACACCCACAATTGGTGTGGGTACATGGAGTATCTTTAGTGGAACCGGTGGTACGGTGCTCACTCCTGGTAGCCCTACCAGTCAATTTATTGGAATAAATGGAAATTCATACAAATTGAGATGGACCATCAGCAGTGGGACTTGCACGTCGTTTAGCGATGTAAATATTAATTTTACGCTTTTACCAAATCCTCCAACAGCGCCTGCCTCACAAAGCTTTTGTGCCGGATCATCGGTTTCAAACCTTGCTGGTACTGCACCGGGAGGGAGCACCCTCTATTGGTTTAGTAATCTTTTGGGTGGAGTTGCGCTAACTGGAGGAACAGCACTGTCAACGGGTAATTATTATGGTGAATCCAACGGTGGAGGTGGGTGTATAAGTTTAACCCGTAAATTGGTGGCGGTAACGGTGAACCCATTGCCAACGCCAACCTTCACTGCACAGCCGGGAGCCAGTGCATGTGCCAGCACCGATGTTAATTATACAACACAGGCAGGACAATTAAATTATTTCTGGACTTTTTCAGGGGTGTTGGGCACGGATTACACGATAACTTCGGGAGGCGGTGCAACGGATAATTCGGTTACCTTAAAATGGTTGACCACGGGAAGTAAAACGGTAACGATCAATTATAAAAATGCTAGCGGATGTGCGGCTGTGTCGGCCACTTTGTCGACAGCTACAACCATTACGCCGTTACCAATAACAGGCCCTCTTTACCGAAAACCCAATAATTAAGGAAGGCATTAATATAAAAACGCCGGAAGACACATGAGCTTCCGGCGTTTTTATTTAAAGCAAATTACATTGCAGCTGCGGTATTGGTTCTATCATACGACACGGTCAACGTTTAGGTTCTACCCCAGTAGAATATAGGATAGCAGGTTGTGCTTATAAAACAAAAGCATTGGTAATGGAATTTTTATGGAAGACAATATGGAACATTCAGGCATTAGTCTGAAAAGACATATGCGACTTAGGCGCAGCCTTAGCCGAACGAGGAGAAACCCGGGTATCAGAAGTATTGCACGGCAAACGGCATTTGACCTTAAAAATGATAACATTATTGCACAGATACTTGGGAATACCTTTAGAGTCATTAATCAGCGGAAGTGAAGACATAAAATTGGAACCTGGGAAAAAAGAAAAGCTTTTAAATATATTATCCATCAGGGGTTATAACTCTACTTTACGAACTTAAAAAGCACTGAAAGTGCGGTATATATCAGCCCGGTGTGAAGCACCGGGTTATTTAATGGTTCTTGGATTTAGCACTGTAAGTGTGCAATAAATTCAGACCCTTCAGGCCTAAATTCATTTCCAACTTTACGACCAAGCTCTAGCAGGCTGGGCTAGTATATTTAGCTTTTTCAGGACTATAATACTTAAAATCAGTCCTAAATAATTTCGTAAAGTAGAACTAAATGGATCGATGTTTTTCATAACAAAAATATATTTGATATAACCTATTTACCAGCTGGCGAGACTTAGCATTACGTACCCATTTTAACCGTCGTTGGTAATGGCATTTGCGCAGCAAGAACAAAAATAGTAAACTGAAAGTAAAATACGTATGTGGCACAAATATAAAATACGGATAATTAGGTTGAAAGGCACGGATTGCAAATCAGCGCCAGCGAAGATAACATAGTCTAACAGCCTTTAACTTATTTACTTGATTACTTATTTGTTTACCTCACCACAACCTCTACCCGTCTGTTTTTTTTCCGTCCTTCGGGAGTTTCATTTGTTGCAATGGGTTGGGTACTTGCAAAACCTTTGAAGGAGATTCTTTTTTCTATAACACCATTTTCTTTTAGGAAGTTGGCCACTGTTTCTGCGCGATGGAGCGATAGTTTCTGGTTATGCAATTCATTACCGGTATCGTCTGTATGTCCGCAAATTTCAATAGTTAAACCGGGTTTATCGGTAAGAAGCTTACTGAGTTTTTGCAATTCATGATATGATTCTGGCAAAAGCTCATATTTATCAACATCGAAGAAAATATTTCTTAAGATAAAAGGTTGGTTTATTATGACTTCTGTCGATGAAGGAGTGTCGAATGCCATCGTTTTTTCTGATTTTGAGGATGGAAAAAAATTGTCGTTGGGGTTTGTATGTCGCCAGCGGTTGTTTCGGATGAGCGTCAAATAGTCGGTGAAATCGCAAGTTGGTTGGCCATTGGCAGGTTTCAGCGCCACATTATCGATGTAATATGTTGACCGTCTTTTTTCTTTTCCCTCAAAATCAATTTCCTTATATTCAGTTAGAAGATGTGGGCGAAAGTTTCCTATAAGTAAATACTTTTCTGTTCCGTTGGCAATATACGACGATGTTAATGTAATCCACTTCCCCTTTGGATCGTACCAAAAGCGCTCGTTTCGAAATTTGACTTGTGGATTTGCAGCAATAATCTGATTTTCAGGAGTAATAATATAGTTGGATACAAACCAAATACCGATTTCTTTTACGGCAAACTCTTCAGGTTTAAGTTGCATACTGATATTATATTTGCGACCTTTTTCCAGCGGACAAAGAATTGATGTTTGAAGATATTCACGATATTTTCCTCTGTCTTGCAAGCTAAAAGGAACAAACGAAGTCCAGTGAGCTGATGCGATCGTATCTCCCTTTTTAAATTCGCTGTAATAACTTGGAGGGTCCGATGATGTGAGCCTCCATCCCATAGGGCCACATTTAAGATTGAACTCAATGCAAATAACCTCTTCCTCAAAATCGCCATTGGGAATCAGATTTTGAGCATTTACTATAGCTCCAGTTATTATCAAAAGAGTTACGATAGAAAATTTCTTCATACTACAAAATTCGATGTTACTAATTTAGAAAAAATCTGTTTTTAAAGTCAATACTTCACGCAAAGTTCACAAAGTTTTAGCAAAGCATGCAAAGAAATGGATTATATATAACGCAAGATGCATGAAAAAGAAGATAAATTTGTTATAAATCTGAGCCAGCTAAAACCCAGATATTTTTTTACTTACGACTTGATACTTGATGCTTACTACTTACTACTTACTACTTTTTTAATTGAAATCTTGGTGTATTGGATTTTATTATATATTTGCCAATCCTAATTAAAAAAGTGACTTGAATGAATGGACTAAGAATAATCGTTTTAGCTAAACAAGTTCCCGATACACGAAATGTGGGAAAGGATGCCATGAAGGCCGATGGTACTGTAAACCGCGCTGCATTGGCAGCTATTTACAATCCCGAGGATCTTAACGCGTTGGAACAGGCTTTACGTTTAAAAGACAAATACCCAGGTACTACTATTACCATATTGACTATGGGACCCGGCAGAGCAGCCGAAATAATCCGCGAAAGCATTTACCGTGGAGCTGATAATGGATTTCTGTTAACGGACAGAGCATTTGCCGGATCCGATACTCTGGCTACTTCTTATGCCTTATCGTGCGCTATTAAAACCATTGGAGAATTCGATCTGGTCATTTGTGGTCGTCAAGCTATTGATGGTGATACAGCCCAGGTGGGTCCTCAGGTTGCTGAGAAATTAAAAATTCCACAAATCACTTATGCCGAAGATGTTATATCAGTAACTAAAGGTAAGATAAAAGTAAAACGTCGGTTGGACCGTGGTGTTGAGATTGTTGAAGGTCCATTGCCTCTTGTAATCACAGTAAACGGAACAGCTCCTGAATGTCGTCCACGCAATGCCAAACGGGTAATGAAATATAAACATGCATCTTCTGTTTCCGAACGTCAAAATTCTTCTGAAGATTATATTACTTTATACAACGAGCGCCCATACCTGAATATACCTGAATTAAGCCTTAAGGATACAAAAGCTATTGAAACAGAGGTTGGATTAATGGGATCGCCAACAAAAGTTAAAAAAATAGAAAATGTTGTATTTCAGGTAAAAGAATCGAAAGTTCTTTCGGCATCCGATGAAGATATTGAAAATATGATGGTAGAGCTTATTACTAACCATACGTTGGGATAATATTCCGGTTGTAATGACTGCATACGTTGTGGAAGATAATAAATCTTACCGGATAGCTATCCATTAGTGATCACTTCTACAACTTGTTTTTATCCATAAAAAAAGAATACTAAATACTTATGAATAACATATTTGTATATTGCGAAGTTGAAAATGGCGTTGTTGCCGATGTTAGCCTCGAATTGCTTACAAAAGGCCGGAAGCTTGCTGATCAGCTTAAATGTCAGCTGGAAGCTTTGGTTATAGGGTCTAACCTCAATGGAATCGAAAGTCAGATTTTTCCATATGGAGTAAATCGAATAAATATTGCAGATGATGAACGTCTGTTTCCATACACCACTCACCCTCATACTGCTATCACTGTAAAGCTTTTTCAGGAAGAAAAACCTCAGGTGGCCCTGATGGGTGCTACCAGTATAGGTCGTGATCTTGGTCCTCGGGTTTCTTCAGCTCTTCACAGCGGTTTAACAGCCGACTGCACTGGCCTTGAAATTGGAGGTCACGAAGATAAAAAAGAAGGGAAAGTATACGAGAACCTCCTGTATCAAATTCGTCCGGCATTTGGAGGAAATATTGTCGCTACCATCATCAACCCCGAATGCCGTCCGCAGATGGCCACTGTTCGTGAAGGGGTTATGAAAAAAGAAATTTTATCTGCCACCTTCAAGGGGGAATTACGGCATCTGGACGTAAAAAAGTATACTCAAGATACCGATTTCATGATTAAAGTGATTGAACGTCACATGGAAGCTTCCAAAGTGAACATCAAAAATTCTTCCATTATTGTAGCTGGTGGCTATGGAGTTGGTTCGCGCGAAAATTTCAATAAACTTTACGAACTTGCTGAAGTTTTGGGCGCCGAGGTGGGGGCATCCCGTGCGGCTATTGATGCAGGTTATGCCGACCATAACCGTCAGATTGGACAAACCGGAGTAACTGTTCGCCCTAAATTATATATTGCCTGTGGTATTTCGGGCCAGATTCAGCACACTGCCGGCATGCAGGAATCGGCCATGGTCATCTCGATTAATACGGATCCCAACGCTCCAATCAACAAAATAGCAGACTATGTTATCACCGGAGAAATTTCGGAAATCGTTCCAAGGATGATCAAATATTATAAGAAAAATTCAAAGTAAACCCCAAAAATTGTAAGGAGATGGCTAATTTTTATACCGATAATAAAGACCTTAGATTTCACCTCGCTCATCCTTTGATGAAGAAAATTGTAGCATTAAAGGAAGATGGATTTGGGGAGAAAGACAAATTCGATTATGCTCCGGTTGATTTCGAAGACGCTATGGACAGCTATGATAAAGTGCTCGAAATTGTGGGTGACATTAGTGGAAATATCATTGGACCCAATGCTGAATCAGTCGATCAGGACGGCCCTTCTGTGGTTGAAGGTAGGGTTAAATATGCCCGTGGAACCGAGGAAAATCTTGATGCACTCAAGCAAGCCGGATTGATGGGTATTACATTACCTCGCATGTACGAAGGACTCAATTTTCCGATTATTCCATACGTTATGGCCGCCGACATTGTGTCGAGAGCCGATGCCGGTTTTGTAAACATATGGGGTTTACAGGATTGTGCTGAAACCATTCATGAGTTTGCTGATGACGACCAGAAAAAAAGATTTTTAATCCGGGTATCAAAAGGTGATACCATGGCTATGGATTTGACTGAACCCGATGCAGGATCCGATCTTCAGGCGGTGCAGTTAAAAGCAACCTTTAACGAAAAAGATGCAAAATGGTATCTTAATGGTGTTAAACGATTCATTACCAACGGAGATGGTCATATTGCCCTTGTCCTTGCTCGTTCAGAAGAAGGAACAACTGATGGCCGCGGATTGTCGATGTTTATTTACGATCGCAATAACCCCGGATTAACCGTACGCCGTATCGAAAATAAACTTGGTATTAAAGGATCACCTACCTGCGAACTGGTATTTAAAAACGCACCTGCTGAACTTTGCGGTACACGTCGCATGGGACTTATTAAATATGTGATGTCCTTGATGAACGGCGCCCGGTTAGGGATAGCAGCACAATCAGTTGGTATTTCAGAAGCTGCTTACCGCGAGTCGTTGAGCTATGCTAAAGAGCGTAAACAGTTTGGCAAAGCAATTATCGAGTTTCCGGCAGTTTATGAAATGCTTGCTGTTATGAAAGCAAAACTCGATGCTTCGCGAAGCTTATTATATGAAACAGCCCGTTTTGTCGATATTTATAAATCATTGACTCATATTTCTGCCAGAAGAAAACTTACTGAGGAAGAAAAAGATGATCTGAAAACATATAATAAAATAGCTGACATTTTTACTCCGATTTCCAAAGGGTTATCCAGCGAATTTTGTAACCAGCTGGCTTATGATGCTATTCAAATTCACGGTGGATCGGGCTTTATGAAGGATTATCCGGTTGAACGACTTTATCGTGATGCACGCATCACGTCTATTTACGAAGGAACCACTCAGTTGCAAGTGGTTGCTGCTATTCGTGGTGTTACAACTGGAGCTTATCTGAAACAAATACGCGAATATGAAATGCAACCAATCAAGCCTGAATTGTTTGGTTTTCGCCGCACACTCATCGGCATGACAGAAGAATATGAAAAGGCTGTAAATGTTGTTGTTGATACTAAGGATATGGAATATCTTGATTTCCATGCCCGTCGGCTTGTTGAAATGGCCGGGAATATCATTATGAATTACCTGCTTTTAATTGATACCAATCGCGATGAATCATTCAGAAAATCCACGGAAGTATTCACTAAATGGTCTCGGGCGATGAATAAATCTCATTTCGAATACATCGCCAATTTTACTTTGGATGATTTGGGCAGTTTTAAACAGCAATAGCAATAATTTTACCCTATTTAAGGTCCTTATAATCAGGACTTATTTTAGTTTTAAAATAAAAATATGGTAGATTGATAAATATCATCTAACATTTTATCTAACTTTCCGTATACTTGAGAAAGTTTCAAAGGAGGATTAGATATGAAAAATACAATTATAAGTGCAATCGACATGCTGAAGGAGAAGGTAAAAAGCAATTTGACTGAAATCCAAAATAATCAAAAGGAAATCCGGAGTTTGCTGAAACAATCTGCTTCTCCTGAAAGATCTTTGGAATTGGAAGAAAAATATGGACTGAATAAGATGTTACTTGCTGAAAATAATGATTTTATTAATGTGCAATTAACATTGAGTAATTTTTTGGATAAGTATAATAATTCTGAAGTATTTGAAAGTGAATTTGTTACTGTTCCGTTGCAGTATCAAAATGAAAATGAATGTTTCGAGTTAACTGTAAATGGAAGACTTGTTTTTAATCAAAGTCACCCATACTATAGTGATGACAATTTTTATCGGAAATTGTTAAATTATTACCAAAATGTAGAAGATTATGAGGCTTGTAGCATACTTGTGAAGACTAAATGTCAAAAATAGGGTTAATTGGTTAATTGGGTTTATGGTTAATTGGTGCGGAGGGCTATTTATTGCCCTCCGTTTTTTTTATTAACAAGCATCACTTCAGTTATAGAAGGTATAAGAATTGGCTTATCTGTGATCCTTCATTTGCCGCTGTTAATAACTTATTTTTGCTTTTTACCAATCTCTGGCTAAAATTGTAGTGATTTTAAAACATGATAATTTACTTTGCGTTTTTGAATTCCTGAAACTCACATTAAACTAAAGGAGGTTAAAATGAAAGAGCAATTGCAATTGGTAATTGAAATGATGCGAAAACATGTGATTAAAAATCTTGAATCGATTAAGGGCAATGAAACCCAAATAAAGGAAATTCTGAAATTGCCGCAATCGCAGCAAAGAGCAGCATCGCTGAACGAATGTTATAAGATCAGTAAAAATTTACTGGCTGAAAACAATGATTTTATTAATATGCAGGTTTCTATGATGAATTTTATTAATAAATATAAAAACATTATTGAAAACGAAACCCCGGTGAAAGTAACTACACACTCCTCTGTCATGCAAAATAATAATCTTTCACGGGATGATTTTTTTCGGTTGACTATTGAAAAAGATATTTCTTTTGATAATAATCATCCATATTTCAGAGATAAGGATTTTTTTAACGATTTGTTTTTCTATTTTCAGCAAGTTGAAAACTATGAAATGTGTTCTGAATTAGTAAAATATAAATTGTAAGACAGGACTGTCATTTCTAAATACAGTCAAACGCCTGATTCATATCTTCTATCAGATCGTCAATATGTTCGATTCCAACTGAAACTCTGATGAGGGATTCTGAAATTCCCGCAAGTATCTGCTCTTCTTTTGTTAACGAAGCGTGAGTCATCAATGCCGGATGTTCAATCAGGGATTCAACACCACCTAAACTTTCCGCCAAAATAAATAATTCCAGACTTCCAAGGAATTTTTTAGCCGCATCAAGACCACCTCTTATCTCAAACGAAATCATGCCTCCAAATCCTCTGGCTTGTTTTTTGGCCAATTCATATTGGGGATGATCAGTTAATCCGGGATAGAATACTTTTTGTACTTTCCGATGTTTTTGCAGGTATTCAGCCAGTTTTCTGGCATTGCGCTCATGAGCCTCCATTCGAATGGGCAGTGTTTTTAATCCCCTTAATACAAGATACGAGTCAAAGGGCGATAATACCCCTCCTGTGGAGTTTTGAACATGCCTGATCTTGTCGGAAAGGGCTTTATCATTGATCATTACTGCACCGTTGAGAACATCGCTATGACCACCAAAATATTTTGTTCCGCTATGTACAACTATATCAGCGCCTAAATCGAGTGGGTTCTGAAGGTAAGGGGTAAGAAATGTATTGTCTACAACAACCAGAATACCATGTTTGTGGACAATTTTAGAAATAGCGCCTATATCAGCCAATTTCATAAGCGGATTAGTGGGTGACTCCAGCCAAATGATTTTTGTGTTGGGACGAATACTTTTTTCAAGAATGTCTTCTTTTGTTACATCCACATAATTGGCGCTTATACCGAAATTGTTAAATACGCTATTAATCAATCGCTTTGTGCCTCCATAAAGATCATCATACCCGATAATGTGGTCACCATTTTTTAATATACTCAGTAATACAGCTGTTTCGGCGGCTTGTCCTGAGGCAAACGCAAAGGCATGGTTAGCATGTTCCAGTGCTGCTAATTGTTGTTCGAGTGCATGACGGGTAGGGTTTTGTGATCGTATATATTCGTATGGGCCCGGCTGATCAATTTGTTTCCAGTAGTTGGTGCTCGACAGGTGTATGGGGGTAACTACGTCCTGGCTGTAGAGTGATTTTTGATTTACGGTATCGCCAAATCTAACGGCTATTGTTTCATTACGGTATTTCTTCATCTTAAAAAGGTTTTTAAATATTAAAAGAGACATTCTGAAAATGTAGTTTTTCGCAGTGTAAATCTACTTTGGTATTTGAAAAAGAACAACCTATTTTTAACTTGAATCTTTATAACGCAATGGTTTATTTTTCAGCTTAATACCTTCAGAGAATGGGATAAAAAGCTATAAATTCATTGATAAATTCAAACTATCAAAGTAGAATTAATTACAAATTAAATTGGGCGCATCAAGCATAAATACCATAAAAAACCAATAGCTTAGTTTCTAACAATGCTCGAATTTAGAAATTTAATAGACAAACGCATGAAGATTTATCAAATTTAAAGTGAGTACGATTTAAAAAAACTCGTATGTAAACTTGTAAAGTACTGAAAATTTATATGAGGCAAAATAGCAATCACTTTCGCTCTCTAATCCTTTTGCGTCGTATTTATGTGTTTTTCTTGAATAATCAGTTGAGTTTTCTTTTACCCATTTTTCTTCGGCTACGTTGCCCGAAGGGTTGTATTTATATTCAAATGCAGTGTAAACCTCAATTGCAGGTCTTTCTTCTGTTATTTTAAGAATATTTCCTGTTACATCGTAGGTATATTTTCGCATGTAAGCCAAGTTGCCAAAGTGCTGTTTAGTTTCTTCCACTTTTTTACCTGCCGGATCATAAGCGTAATTGTATTTTTGCGTAACATTATCGTGCACGTATTTTACTTCTTCAAGTATGTTTTTTTTACCGTCGTAGGTACTTATTTCTTTTGACAAAATAGTGTTTGTGGGGCCAATAACAGTCATTTCTATATTGTTCCCGTTGTTTTTAAATATTCGTTTTTCCGTTACTGAATTGTCAGTAGTATATTTTATTTCTATTAATTTGTTATTGGCATCATAGGTAAAGGAATTGGCAAAATTACTCACACCATCAAATCCTGTTTCAGAAATTTTGTTTCCTTTAGCATCATAAATAATCGTTTGCTTGTAGGTTAATGTTTCCTTATTTCCTTTAAATCGTGAATAAGAAGTTTTGTTGTTGTGGTTATCGTAAGTATAGGTTAGCACAGATGTTACTTTCCCATCAGCTTTGTAGTTAATTACTTCTGTAATATTTCCATTTTTGTCAAAGGTTGTGGAAGCGCCTATATACCCTTTAGGGCTAGGTTTTTCATTTACATAGTCATACGACCATTGCACTTGTTTTTTAACTTTGTTTTTGGCAATTCTTGCCCGGTCTTTTGATTCAAAATTAGCTTGTCCAAATAATTGAACTATTTGTCCGGTTAAAAGCGCTAAAAGTAACAGTCTTCTCATTCTACTGCAAATTTGTTTATAAGAATATTGATCATGGATTAAATCAGCTGAACAAATGTAATAAGATTATTTGTATTGTGATGGAATTTTAGGTTTTTGAACAGACATAACCATTTAGTGTGTTTTTTTATTAGAATAATTTATTATTACGAAAGCCTGTTGTAATGTGAAATAAATGATAAATAATTTGTTTAATCGTTGCCATGGTACTAAATTTGCAAGTCACATTTGAAGGGACATTGTGAAATAATTGTTATATTGTGAATTTAAACTTTATAATGCATTAATCATCTTTCGAAATGGAACAACTTCCTTTTAAAAAATAAGAAATGGCAGATAATGACCAAAACGGCAGAAAGGTTATGTTAGCATGACGGAACTGGCATTACATATCATGGATATCATGCAAAATTCAATTTTGGCCAATGCAAATCGCATAGAGTTGCGTATCTACGAAAATCATTCTGAAGATATGCTCTTAATTGAAATTATTGATAATGGTTATGGAATGGATTCAACTACTGTAAATATGGTTATCGATCCTTTTTTTACGACAACAACAGGTAAAGTAGGTATGGGCGTGCCATTATTTAAGCAGACAGCTGAGCAATGCGGAGGGTCTTTTCATCTTGAATCGGAACCCGGAGTCGGAACAAGGCTGGTAGTTACGATGAAGCAGAGTCATATTGACAGGCAGCCAATGGGAGATATAGCCGGAGTTATGTCGTTGATAGTTGCTGCAAACCCTGACATAGACTTTGTATACAAACATACCACTGAAGAAGGCGAATTTGTGTTTGACACCAAAAATATAAAACGGATACTCGAAGATATTTCTATAACCGATCCAAAGGTTTTAAGGTTTATCCGTGAAATGATTCAGGAAAATCTAACTGAAATAAACAATAATCAATAGTCGGAAAATTTAATTTTAAGGGTACATCTCTTTACATTAACCTGCAACCAACTTCTATTCTTCCGTCATAAACGGATACCTGTATTCTGTAGGAGTAATAAATGTTTCTTTTATCACACGTGTTGACACCCAGCGCATAAGGTTCTGAGAAGATCCGGCTTTGTCATTGGTTCCCGACCCACGAGCCCCACCAAATGGTTGTTGCCCAACAACTGCCCCGGTAGGTTTATCGTTGATGTAAAAATTTCCGGCGGCATGTACAAGCTTTTTTGTGGCTAGTTCAATAGCAGACCTGTCGGTTGATAAAACACATCCCGTTAAGGCATAAATAGAAGTTTTGTCAACCAGTTCGAGCGTTTCTTCAAATTTATTTTCGTCATAAACATAAACGGTAAGAATGGGGCCAAAAAGTTCCTCATGCATAGTTTTGTAGTGAGGGTTGGAAGTAACAATCACCGTTGGTTCAATAAAGTACCCTTTGCTTTTATCACATTTGCCACCAGCAATAATTTCGGCATCTGCATCCTTTTTTGCTTGTTCAATATAGCCGGATAACTTATCGAACGAGGTCTCGTCGATAACAGCATTGATGAAGTTGGTAAAATCTTCGGGTGAGCCCATTTTAAAAGTCGCCATATCTTTTAATAATAATTCACGAATCATAGGCCATAAATTCGATGGAACATAAGCTCGCGAAAGTGCTGAACATTTCTGCCCCTGAAATTCGAATGCACCCCGAAGCATTGCGGTTGCGACTTGCGCCGGAACTGCCGATCGGTGAACGACAGCAAAATCTTTTCCTCCGGTTTCGCCAACGATACGGGGATACGATTTATAGATATGAATATTGTTTCCAATGGTTTTCCAGATGTTCTGAAATACCTCTGTTGAACCGGTATAGTGAATACCTGCAAATTCGGGATGACTGAAAATTACCTTTCCGGCAGTTTGTCCGGGAACAAATACCAAGTTGATGACCCCATCAGGAAGTCCGGCTTCGCGAAGCAAATCCATGATAACCGAGGCCGAGTAAATTTGGGTATTCGAAGGTTTCCAAACAACCGTATTGCCCATTAAAGCTGGGGCGGTAGGCAAGTTTCCTGCAATGGAAGTAAAGTTAAACGGAGTTAGTGCAAATACAAAACCTTCGAGAGGGCGCTGTTCCATTCTGTTCCATGCACCAGACAGAGATTTGGGTTGTTGTGTATAAATCTCGGCCATAAACTGGACGTTGTACCGGAAGAAATCAATCAGTTCGCAGGCGGCGTCAATCTCGGCCTGAAAAGCATTTTTCGATTGACACAACATGGTGGCTGCATTTATCTTTGCTCTATATGGACCAGCCAACAGATTGGCTGCTTTCAAGAAAATAGCTGCACGACTTTCCCAATTTAGATTTGCCCAATCATTTTTAGCATTAAGAGCAGCCTCGATGGCCATTTTTACATGACTTTCGTCGCCTTTGTGATAACTTCCAAGGACGTGTTTAATATCGTGTGGTGGATGCATTTCCACAAGGTTTCCGGTACGAATTTCGTTACCTCCGATAAACATAGGGATATCCACCACTTTTGAGCGGGCTTCTGCAATAGCTTTTTTGAGTGTTTTGCGTTCGGCGCTTCCCGGAAGATAATCCAAGATTGGTTCGTTTACGGCAATAGGGGTAGTGAAATTATTCTGCATCATGGTTTTTAAACTTTCAGTTTATAGAAAGTAAAAATAATGAATCACTCTTAAGGCTTCAATGATAAATGTTTGGTTTTAAGAATTAGATTTCATGATATTCGTCAGGAAGAAAGAATTCTTTTTATACCTTAGTCGTTCAATTAACTGAAAAAAATCTAATCATTAATGAACCCTATTATTACGGTAAATCAGGTTTCCAAAACCTATGGTAAATCAGGCAATGTAAAAAAGGCTCTAAGCAATATCTCATTTGATATTTATCCCGGAAAAATTATCGGGTACATTGGCCCAAATGGAGCAGGGAAATCGACAACCATAAAAATTTTGGCCGGAATTATTGGTGATTTTACAGGCGAAGTCAACATTTTAGGTCTTGATATACGAACAAATGCCCTTCAAATTAAAAAAAGAATTGGGTATATTCCGGAGAATGCCGCTCTTTACGATGTGCTTACCCCCATTGAATATCTTCAGTTTGTAGGTCAGCTATATGGAATGGATGAGTCTGAAATACCTGAAAAGGCACAAAAACTTCTTGAGTTATTCGATCTGAAACAGGTAAGCAAACAACGTATCAACACATTTTCGAAGGGCATGAAACAGAAGGTTCTTCTCATCTCAGGACTAATCCATAATCCGGATATAATCTTTCTTGATGAGCCTTTATCAGGTCTCGATGCAAATTCTGTGATTATGGTTAAAGAGGTGCTGAAGCAATTGGCAGCGGATGGCAAAACTATTTTTTACAGTTCGCATATCATGGATGTGGTAGAAAAAATCTCTGACCGTATTATTCTTATTGCCGATGGCACCGTAATAGCCGATGGCACATTTGACGAACTCAGCAATAAGAACGGGAAGGAATCTCTCGAAAACCTTTTCTCCAAATTAACCGGAAACACCGATCAGACTGCAAGAGCCGGGGAGTTTATTCATGAGTTGGGGAGTTAGATGATTCCAAAACTCCAAATTCCAAAATTCACTTCTCATTTCGCAATCTTTTAATAAAAATGGACAAAATTGTATTTTTTATTCTTCGGTTTTTTCGGAAAATGGTCGAAACATCTGGAGCTAACTTCACCCAGGTTAAGCTTATTGTGAAGTACAAAATCCTAATGGATAACCGCAAGGTGCTTAACCCGAACAGTACCAAAAAAGAGCCAAAATATTCAATGTGGTTTCAATATTTGATGTATCTGATTTTCGGAGGAATGGCTGCCATGATCATAGGCGTTAGCAAATCGCCTTATACAGCCATGTTTTTTGGTTATGCATTTCTTATGTTTATGCTATCGATCAATATGATTGCCGATTTTAGTACCTTATTGTTCGATACACGCGATAATACTATCATTATTCCTCGCCCGGTATCGGAGCCAACGTATCTTTTGGCTCGTATCGTGCATATCACCAGTTATATTTTGGGGTTTACCATTGCTTTTTCTATCATTCCAATGGTGGTTATGCTTTTTCATTTTAACCCGTTGGCAGCAATATTTTTTTTCATTAATAGCTTACTTAGTGCTATGTTTTCAGTTTTCATTACCCACCTTCTTTATTTGGGGTTGATGAAAATAGTTTCCGGAGAGCGATTTAAGGATATCATTGCTTATTTTCAGATTGGTATTACCATCTTTATGATGGGTGGATATCAGTTATTAATCAGGTCGCTGGATAAACTGGAGAATGTGAGTATAAGCACCGGCAAATGGTGGGTTTATCTGCTTCCTCCTTCCTGGATGGCAGGAAGTAATGAGGCTTTTGTGTCTTTTCACTTCAGTTTGTTCTCGGTTATTTCTATATTGCTAAGCATTTTAGTTCCAATATTCGGGTTGTGGTTCGTAGTAAAGGTATTAGCCCCCGGATATGCCAGTAAATTAGTTATTATGGAACAAGGCGAATTAATGAAGGTTACTGAGCATGATAATAAATTTACCCTTTCGGGATTCCTTGCCAGGATATTCACCAGAACCGGAACGGAATCCGCCATTTTTCAAACCGTTTGGAAAGTAGCTGGTCGCGATCGAAAATTCAAACAAACCATTTATCCATTGCTAGGATCGATATTCGTTTTTATGTTTTTAATTGGGTTTAGTTCACATACTTCAATAAATGATTACGTAACATCTAACAACTTTCTGATATTGCTTTATTTCCCCTTTTTCTTTCTGTTCACCATAAATAGTACACTTAAGTATAGCGATAACTATAAATCAGCCTGGATTTATAAAATAACACCAATCAAACATCCAGGTGAAATTATTTCGGCTACCATTAAGGCCATCATTTTAAAACTGTTTTTGCCGGTTTATTGTGTGGTTAATGGGATGATGATTTATTATAGAGGAATAGAATTTATTGGTCATATCGTGACTGGATTTATCCTTTGCATCATCACGTTGATAGGCGTTTTATCGCTGTTTAAAGTCAATTTGCCATTTACTGCTGATACTTCCGTTAAAAATGCCCGTGGAAATATGTTACTAGCCTTTATTTTATTTCCTTTGAGTGCTGGAATAGCGGGTATTCATTATTTGTTTATAAAATTTCATTTTAATATGTTTATGGTGGCGTTGGTGTTATCAGGTGTATGCTGGTTTGCTTTTCGCCTGTTCCGCCAGATAGGATGGAATAAGGTAGAGCCTTTTGAGGTGTAACCGAATGCAAGTTACTGGTTATCGACAACCAGCAACTTGCAATTATTTTAAATCCCCAGATTCACCTCCAAACCAGCTTTAAACCATCGTCCGGGCTGTACAATGTTACCCAGGTCGATATAGTCTGAATTAAAGATATTGGTGGCTTCGGCAAATACTTTTAACCAGTTGGATTGATAAAAAATACGCCCGTCGAGCAGCCAGAATGGTTTAAAAAAGACATCGGTGGTGGTTTTAGCTTCTAAATCATATTTACCATATTTACCGTTACGTTCCTGATAAGTTAACTGCCATGTAGCCCCAAAGTTTTTATATATTCTGTGATTAACTCCCAATGCAATTTTATGTCGAAGGTTATCAAGTGCGTAGTTAGACCGAACGGTATCGGAGTTTTTGCTGAGAATGGTATACGAATACGACAATTGAACCTGCTCAACAAAGAATTCTTTACCTATTATTTTCTGCGGGCGCAGTTGGGCAGCTAGCTCCACGCCATCGGTATTCAGCTTTGTGTAGTTTACGGTATGCCATTTTTCGACGTCAGTCAACCAAATCCAGTCGATAATATTAATTCCCCACCGATGGAAATACGAAAGGTTACCTGCTAAACCTTTGTTTTCATATTTTAATCCAGTTTCTATTGTCCAAGCTTGTTCGGGTTTTAAATCGGGGTTACCAATATTTTGAGGCCCTTTATAATAAAGATCGGTAAACGATGGTAACCGCAGTGAACGATTCATCGAAGTATACACTTTTACCTGCTTATTAAGGCGATAACTCATGTCAATGCCGGGATAAAACTTTAATTCGTTCAGCTTAGTGTTTTGGTTTGCCATTACACCCGCCGAGGCAGCAAATTTATTTATCATGATATTGTGTTCGAGATAAGAGCTGATGTTATCCCGACTATCGGTAAATTTATAATGGGAGGTATCTCCGGGCACTTCTTTCCATGGATTTAATGGTGTGCCAAGATTTGAACTATAGATGATTTCCTTTCGATAATCGAAGCCTAACGAAGTTTTTCCTAATTCGGTTGCAATGGAAGTATTTAAGCCACCGCCATATACATCGGTGAAATGAAAATTCTGGTAATAGGCTGGATTCTCACGAATAAAGACATAATGATCATAATTTCTGCGCCAGTACACAAATGGCTTCACTTTAATTGTGGAGCCTGTTTCTCCATCAACGCTGGCAAACCAAGTGTTTGTATTGTCAAATTGATTAGCCGATTTAGGCGAGTAAAAATTATTTGCTCCAAACGATTTTTTGGTATACCCGAATTGGGCTCCAATATTGCTGTTGCTATTTATCTGTGCTCTACCCCGATAATAGAAATTGGTAAAATTGTAATCGGTATTGTGTATGTATCCGTCAGATTTACTTTTCGATACGGAAACAAAATTAGTAAAATGCTTGGAATGAAGGTTAGCTGTTAAAGCTCCGCGGTATAATCCATAGTCGCCACCGGAAACGGATGCTTTGATGTGGTTTCGGGTATCCTGTCCGGTGATAAAATTTACTGCTCCGCTAAAAGCATTGGTGCCGTATACACGAGATGCAGGGCCTTTTAAGACTTCAATACGGTCAATGCTTTCGATATCAAAAGGAAGAGTGAGATTGTAATGTCCCGTTTGCGGGTCTGTGAGGTTGATTCCGTTGAGAAGGATGAGGGTTTGATCGAATGATCCGCCCTGAATGGAGATGTCGGCCTGTGCACCATTTGCACCCCGCTGACGAATATCTACTTGCGGAATATAACGCAGCAGATCGTTAACACTGGTAACGGGGGCTCGATCAATCTCAGTTTTGGTAATAATTGTAACAATACGCGCTACTTGAGAATTAACAACTGGAGCTCTCTGTCCGCTAACCTCTACCTCGTCAATATCACCTTTCAAAATAACTGCTATAGAGTCCGATTGCGCTTTGGATTCCTGTATGGGATTTACAATGGTATATGCCACGCTGAGTACACCAATTTTTACTACTAACTTTAAGCTGTTAAATACTGCATACGATTTGCGTGTCCATTGTCGGAACGCCACCGTGTGTCGGTTCGATAAACATTGTTTTTTCATATATAATTATTTGAATTAATAAAGCTGCAAAAGTAAACAAATGAACTATGTGAAAAGTTAAATTTTTTTATTCGATTTAAAGTGTTGATAGTTAATTCTACTTCACGAACTTAAAATAGCACTGAAAGTGTGATATATACCAGCCCGGTGCGAAGCGCCGGGTTAACAAACAAATCTGGATCAAGCGCTGAAAGTGCATAATATTTCGACATTTCAGGCGTAAATTTAAAATCGGTTATTTTACCCAGCCCGTTAGGCAGGGCTGCTATATTTTGCCCTTACAGGGCTTAAAATTTGAAAATCAATCATAAACAACTTCGTAAAGTAGAATTAATAGTTGTTTTATATCATTTTATTTGTTAGTGAATTAAACGATATTTCATACTATTTGCAGTTGTTTAGTTTCAAGCCTTGTGTCCTGAAATAACCAACTGCATTTAGTAGTCAATCAATGATAATATTACAAATCACTTTTTTCAGAATATTGAAGAGAGCTAACGTTCTGAAGGCTTACTTTTAATTTATCAGGTTTTATTCTTAGAAAAAGATTAATTCCTAAAGGTTCTTTATCAACCTCAATTATTTGCCGAGGTAAGCCGGCTTTTACTGCTAAATTTCTCAATTGCTGGCTGCTCCGGAGTATAAGATGCCAATCGCAAAGGATTTCTTGTGCTTTTCGTGGGTTATAAGGTGAAAAATTTCCAATAATAATTTCACCTCGGATTGATAGATTATTTTTGAACCTGTGAACCAAACCTATGAATAACCTGTCGTTTAAATAGTCGAATAAGCCCGCGCTCCATATAAGATCGTATTTGTGTTCAGGCATAAAACGTAATACGTTCATTTTAATGAACCGGATTTTATTAAGGTAGTTTTTATTTTTATCTGCAGCATAGTCAATAGCCCTTTGGTCAAAATCGAGTAAATTGAACATTACATTTGCATTAGGATTTTTAGTTAAAAACTCAAATACATCTGTCGCGGGTCCACTTCCAAGAATTAATATCTTTAGAGGTTCTGGTCTTTTGAAGCAAAGTTGCTCCATAATTTTAATAAAATATGTTTTTCTGTTTCTTACTGCTTTTGCTGCTTCCTGTGAATGATAGTATTTGTCCCATTTGCAATACTTAAGATCATTGGAAACATGCTGTTGGTACATTTTTTCTATTAATAAATAATCACCGGCATACCCTAGAGGTTTTACAAATGCATGGCCAAACATGGTGTTTTCATTTAAGATTGGCTTAATAAAATCAATAAATATCTGTATTTCCTCCTCGCGCGTGATATTGTTTACAATTTTATTAAGTACAGTGTACTCATTTTCTTCGGGTCCATATTTTTCTATAATACCCATCACATCGGTTAATTGCTTACTAAGCGTTAAAGTTTCCATAATTGTTTTTTGTTTTTTAATTAATTTATAAAAAAAATAAAAATAAGTAGAATTATACTCAATTATCATTCAATATCTTAAAAATTTATTGTTCACTTTTCACTTTATTCGGTTAGCTTTATATTTGGTTTGGCTTTACAATCAATAGAAAACAATCAATATAATCCTCCTTTGAAAGACTAATTTTTTTAATAATTTTTCAGCTTTTTTACCTCTTACTCTAAAGGGAAAAAGCTGAATAATCCACTTGTTTCCTAAATGGAATTGATATGAACAAATTGGTTTTTCACATTTGCCAAGGTAGAAATAATACACAATGTAAATTGACGATATTTTTTTGACTTTAAAATTCTTTTGGGAGGGCTAGAATTTAAAAAAATGATTTTTTTGAATTTTGCATAGAGATGCTCATTTCAGAAGTGCCTCATGTTTTGGCTGGATTAAGGCGAGTTTTTTGACAGATTCTAATTAATTTCGACATACTCACTGGTATTTAGATATTTTGACATTAGCAAAAAGAGTTTGTCTCTTTCAATAGGCTTGGAAATGTAATCGTTACAATTAGCAGCAATAGCTTTATTTCTATCTTCCTCCATAGCAGAGGCTGTTTGTGCAATAATTGGCAAATTTACTTTTACTGCCTTTATGCGTTTGGCTGCTTCAAAACCATTGAGTAACGGCATTTTTATATCCAATAATATAAGATCAATTTTAATATTACTTAGAGCAATATCCATAGTTTCCTTTCCATCGCGAGCCCGGATTAAAGTAGCGCCAGTATCGATTAATAATTCCTCAAGAAAATAATAATTGTCATCATCATCTTCGGCCACTAAAATTATTTTACCCGTCCAGTTAATTTCTATATTACCTAACTGAATTATTTTATCGGAATTATTTCCTTTTGTTATAGGTCGAAAGGGCATTGTAAAATAAAACGCTGATCCAATAGCAGGTTCGGATTTTAACCAAATTTTACCTCCGGCTAATTCCACAAGGCTTTTAACAATACTTAATCCTAAACCGGTTCCGCCATAAAAATTATGTTCACTGTCGCCAGCTTGCCGAAAACGCTCAAAAACAATAGACTGTTTTTCAGCGGATATTCCAATACCTGTATCTTTCACATAAAACTGTAGTTTATTGGTTTCAATTAATTCATAACCTGCTTGTATTTCACCTTTAATTGTAAACTTAATTGCGTTGTCCAATAAGTTTGAAAGAACTTGTTTTAAACGATTACCATCAGCCAGTAGATAACTTTTATTGTTATCCAGACCGCGGTGAAACGACAATTTCAAATTTTTTGATTTTTTTTCAATATTCATTACTCGTTCATATGTGAGCATTAATTCGTCAAACAATTGGTTTAATTGTATAGGCTGCGGATTAATAGTAACATAATTAGCTTCTATTCTCGAAAAATCTATAATATCGTTAATAAGGTGCAAAAGCTGGTTTCCCTTTGTTTGTATAATATTGATGTAATTTTCCTTCTTGATTTGAGATAGTGAAGGGTTTTTAAGAAGTTCCCCAAATCCCAAAATAGCATTCATAGGGGTGCGTATTTCATGCGACATGTTGGCCAAAAATGCAGATTTAAGTTGATCACTTTCTTCCGCCTTTTTTTTTGCTTTGGCTAATTCTTTTTTTTCAATAATTTGGGTCAGATTATGTAATAGCACCTTTTTTTTATAAATATTTAATTGAAAGGACCCCACAACTGCAAGAAAAGCAGTGGAAATTAAAAAGAAGTTATTATTAATAAGATAGGAAAACTGCAATGAATCTGTAGAATATTGATGTAGTTTTTGGACTCCAAATGCCAATATATTATAAATAATTATGGAATTGGATGATATAATAACAATTTCTAAAATAGAAAGCCTAAGCATTGTTACAGCCCATAAATTGACAATCATTAAGCCGGCAAAATATCCAAAATAAGCTCCTTCATTTGGCTTTGAATAATAAATCATGCATCCAATACCTAATTGCGCTAATATTGCTATTAACGTTGTTAAAAACTTACTATGTTTCTGAAATCTTTTAATATAGGTGAGTACATAAAATAATATAGATATTGGAGTAATAATACAATATCGTAAAATCCATGCAATTTTATAAGTTTGAGGTAGCATGAAAAAATCTAATATTCCAAATATTGAATACGTAAAAATCCCTGCTAAAATTATTATTCGAACTTGGTGAAGAGAATAATTACATTCACTTTCAGAGTCGATTAGTATTTTTTCAAAATTAATTTTCATTGATAAACGTATTTGTTAAGATTATCACCCGAAACAATCGAAGTTATTAAGCTAATTGCCAATTGCATAACTAATAAATTCTTTAAAATTAACGAATAAAAGTATATTATCTTAATAACTAACCCTCAATCTTAAAATACAAAAATAGAAACTGAAAATTAATATATTTATCGTCAAGATTAACAATATTGTGTAATAATTAATATAAAATCTTGACTTTATGACATTAAACTTTTTCGCCCAATAATCACTCAAATATTTTCGATGTAATTCCAAATATTTTGTAAATTTAAGATCATTTAGTTACAGCTTATGTCGGATGTAAAAGGAAACGAAGAAATGCAAAACAGAATTTTAATTGTTGAGAAAGAGAATCATTCACTAAAGAAAGAGAATAAAATATTCTCGTTGGCACTGGAAAATAGTCCGGCCATTATAGTAATTACGGACAAAAACGGGAATATTGAATATGCTAATCCTCAATTTGAAAAGATTACGGGCTATGATTTATCTGAAGTGTCTGGTGTAAGTATAAGTGTTTTAAAATCGGGCATTCATCCGAATGAATTTTATCAAGACCTTTGGAATTGCATTTCATCAGGGAAAGTCTGGCGGGGTGAATTCTATAACCGAAAAAAAAATGGAGATTATTATTGGGAACAGGCAAATATAGCCCCGATAAAGGATGATAACGATGAAATTATCAATTATGTAGCTATTAAATTAGATATAACAAAACAAAAACAGGCTGAAAATCAATTAAAAGACCAGATTCAATCAAAAGACAAGCTTCTATCCATAATTTCGCACGATCTGAAAAGTCCTTTCGGTTCCGTTGCAGGTTTAACAGATATCGTGATCGAAAATTTTACCAAATACGCACCGGAAGAAATACTTAAAATTTTCCAATTAGTAAACTCTTCAGCACGATTTGCTCTTGATCTTCTTGAAAATTTATTAAACCTGGGTCGTTCGCAAACAGGAAAAATCACTGCTTCGCCCACTTTGTTTTACCTTTCGCAACTGGTGCTCGAAACTGCAAACTCAGTAGAAGGTCAGGCAATGAATAAAGGAATTATTGTTAAAATTATGGTAGATGAGACAATAAAAGTTAATGCCGATTCCAATTGGACCAAAATTGTTCTCCGCAACCTGCTTTCTAATGCAATAAAATTTACCCACCCGAGCGGAAAAGTGGACATCTTGGCAAAAGAAGTTGAAAATTTTATTACCATTACAGTTGTTGATAACGGCGTTGGAATATCATCTCAAGATATTTCGAAACTCTTCCTTTTGGATATGAAATATACTACACTGGGGACATCAAACGAAAAAGGAACTGGTTTGGGATTATTATTGTGCAAGGAGTTTATTGAAAGACAAGGCGGGAAGATTTGGGTGGAAAGCCAATTGGGTGAAGGAAGCAAGTTTACATTCACCTTACCCAAAAAATAAATGAACAAATGGTGATTGATTTGGGTTAATAGTTTAAATTATACATGTACTGTTTTTATTTTTTTGCAACTTTCATAGGATAGAACCTCAAACCAATGATATGTTAAAGCATTCATTCGTAATCGCTTTATTGATAGTTATTGTTATAAATAATTCAATTTTTCCTCAACAAATAAAAAAAAATGATATCTATCGTTTGGCTGCTCTTGGAAAGGTATGGGGATTTCTCAAATATTATCATCCGGATATTGCCAAAGGTAAGTGTGATTGGGATACGGTTCTTACCAATAATTATGATCGTGTACTCCTTGTAAACAGTAAGGATGAATTCAATAGTATTCTGTTAAAGATTATAGACAATGCCGGAACCGTAAATTTTTGTTCTAATTGCACAAAATCATTCAACGATAGTTTGAAAATTAACCTTAATATCGGCTGGATGAACGACACAAATGTTTTTGTTCCCTACGTTTCACAGCGGCTTGCATACATCTATAAAAATTATATTCCGATAAATAATGTGTATGTCAGTCGTCAAAAAAAAGTAGGAAATCCAATCTTTCCCCATGAAAGAAGATATAGCGATGTATTGTTACCCGACCATTCCTATCGATTTCTTGCCTTATGCAGGTTCTGGAATCTGATTAATTATTATTATCCTTATCGATATCTGCTAAAGAATTGGGACTCGCTATATATCGAATTCATCCCCCGGTTATATAACACAAAAACAGATTATTTCTATTTTAGAACCATGCAGGAAATGGCGACTCGCCTCAATGATGGTCATGGATTTATTATAGATAGGAATGTGAATTATTTCTCGAGCCGTAAAATTATTCCGTTTCAAATTCGTAAGCTCGATACGGCCTATTACATTGTAAGGTTTGTCGACTCTGTTTTATGCCAAAAAGCAGGAGTGAAAATTGGCGACAGAGTACTGAAAATCGATGGAAACGAACTTGATGTTTTGATAAATCATTATTCGCGTTATCAGCCAGCTTCTAATAAAGCTTATCTTGATTATCAGGTAAACTTGTGGCTATCAGTTGTAAAAACTGATTCATCTAAAATTCTCCTGATGCGTGGCCGCGACTCAGTATTTAAAGATATTAAAACAATTGAAATTAATAAAAAACATATTGGCAAGTACGATAAAACTCCATGGAAACTGCTGAATGATTCTGTTGGTTATATTAATATGGGATTTCTGAAACAAAATGATATTGAAGATGCTTTTAAGAAACTCATTAAAACCAAATACCTGATTATTGATAGCCGGAATTATCCTAACTGGACTATCTATCCTTTAGCTAACAAGCTCCTCGATAAGCGAGTTGTATTTGCATCCATTGCCGAACCCGATTACGATTATCCTGGAATGATTAAATGGGGAAAACCAATGGTAGCAGGTAAGCGAAATTCCAACTGTTATAAAGGCAAAGTTATATTTCTTGCAAACAGCAATACCATGAGCCAGGCGGAAATAACCATTATGGCATTGCGTCATGCTTTGCACCCGGTGGTTATAGGAACTGAAACTGCAGGCGCTTTTGGCGATGTTTCACAACTACCGTTGCCTGGTGGATTGGATGTTTATTTTTCCGGCTTAGGTTACTATTATCCCGATGGAAAAATGATTCAGCAAATAGGAATTTTACCCGATATTAAGGTAGAATCAAGTTTGAAAAATGTGCTTCTTGGAAAAGATGAAATAATGGATAGAGCCATCGAGTATATAAAAAATGGGAAATAGGTTGATATAAAAATCAAAAATAAGATATGCTATTCACCAGCCAATAGCCGATCAAGGATCTCAAATAATAATTTATTCATTTGGTTTGAATGTAGTTTTTCTTTTCGCAAAATTTCCTGTTCTGTTTGGATAAATGGAGCTGGTTTAATTTCCGATTTGCAATTTATAATCATTTCCTGCAACGATTTGGCGGTAACCTCCAAATGACATTGAAATCCGATCACATTCTTTCCAATAGCAAAAATCTGGTTTTTACATGCTTCAGAACTAGCAATAAGGACAGCGCCTGCAGGTAGATCAAAAGTTTCGCCATGCCAATGAAAAACAATAGTTTGGTCTGGTAGTTCAGTAAAAAGTTCACCATTTTTCGTCGATTTTATTTTTTGAATAGGAAGCCACCCAATTTCTTTTTGTGTATTTCTGTAAACTTTTGCTCCCAGAGCATTTGCTATAAGTTGAGCTCCAAGACAGATACCTACTACCACTTTTCCCTTTTCAACACATTGACGAATAAAGTTTTTCTCCGGATTTAGCCACGAAAATTCTCTTTCATCGTTCACACTCATTGGTCCACCCATGATGATGATCCAATCAATGTCATGCAGCGAAGGTAACTTGTCCGACTCGAAAAAACGGGTGTAGCTAATTTCGAAATGTTGCTTAACCAGCCATGTTTCAATAGCCGCCATACGTTCGAAAGGAACATGTTGTATACAATGAGCTTTCATGTAAAGTTTTTTACAATGATAATGAAATTCAACCCAAACATATCGAAATGCCGGTATATTATCTGTGATAAATTTAACACGTTCAGGTTGCATTGTAATGACATTTATTGCTTGAAATTGAGTCCTTTTGTATACCTTATCTTGAATATAAGGAGACGGTGGATTTAATAAAGGAAATTTCAATGATTCTTAAGCCCAATGGTCATTTGTACTTAAGTTGCATGGAAGGTTCGAAATCAGGATTTGAATGCACCAGTTTTAGCGGTGAGATGCCTGTTTATATCTATTATTACAGCCCGGAATTTTTAACTATACATTTGGAAGATAACGGGTTTCGAATTTTGGACGTTCTCCAACAGAATTATCCTGAGACGGATGGTGAATTTTCTAATGATTTGATTATCATTGCGCAAAAAGAGTAATTTGGGAAAATAGGGATTTGTGATGATTTTGATTATTTGTATACCCATCATTCCTTCATCGCTAATTATATATTCAGATAAATTTCCATTACTTTTGCAACCGTGAACCTTTCTATGCAAAAGTACCCTTATACCAGCTGGTTGCCCACCTCTGCGAAGGAAATAAAACTTCTGGGTTGGTCCGAAGTTGATGTCATCTTTTTTTCAGGTGACGCCTATGTTGACCATCCATCGTTTGGCCCTGCTGTTATTGCCCGCTGGCTTGAACACCTTGGCCTGAAGGTAGCCATTGTTCCGCAACCAAACTGGCGCGACGATTTACGTGATTTCAAAAAGCTGGGAACGCCAAGGTTGTTCTTCGCTGTTTCTGCCGGCAATATGGATTCAATGATCAACCACTACACAGCCAATCTACGACTCCGTTCCGAAGATGCATTTACGCCGGGCGGCAAGGCAGGAGCAAGGCCTGATTATGCAGCAACCGTGTATACCCAAATTTTGAAGCAGATATATCCTCAAACTCCGGTTATTATCGGAGGTATTGAGGCCTCTCTTCGACGATTAACTCATTACGATTATTGGAGCGATTCGCTCAAGCCATCAATATTAATTGACAGTGGAGCGGATCTACTCGTATACGGAATGGGCGAGAAACCAATTAAATCCATAGTTGACAGACTTAAAAAAGGGGAATTGATAAATTCGTTGCACGATATCCCTCAAACTGTATTTGCCATTAACCGGAATGATAACCTTACTGATTTAAGTTATAATCGCACAGTCTCCTTGCATTCCTACGAAGATTGTAAAAAGGACAAGCTTAATTATGCACGAAATTTTAAAATAACCGAGGAAGAGTCGAACAGAGATGATGCCGCTCGTTTGCTCGAATGCTCCGGAAATAAAATCATTGTTATTAACCCTCCGTTTATCGATTATACCCAACAGGAAATCGATCTTCCATACAGTTTACCCTTTACCAGGATGCCGCATCCCCGTTATCATGGCAAGGAAACTATTCCGGCTTATGATATGATTCGTGATTCAGTGAATATCCACCGCGGATGCTTTGGCGGATGCAGTTTTTGCACCATTTCGGCTCATCAGGGAAAACATATTCTAAGCCGTTCCGAAAAATCTATTCTCGAAGAAGTTAAAAAGGTGACTGAAACTAAGGGGTTCCATGGCAACCTTTCCGATTTGGGTGGCCCGTCGGCCAATATGTACCGAATGCGTGGAAAAGATTTATTCATCTGCGCCAAATGCCGTCGGGTCTCCTGTATTTATCCTTCGGTTTGTAATAATCTGAATGCTTCACACAAATCGTTGACTGAATTATACAACAAAGTGTCAGCCATAGCCGGTATAAAGAAAGTATTTATCGGTAGCGGAATTCGATACGATTTGTTCTATGGATTAAATGATGCGGAAATGGAAAAACAGGCACGGATTTACTTAAAGGAATTGGTTTTGAAGCATGTCTCAGGACGATTAAAAGTGGCTCCCGAGCACAATGTGCCGCATGTGTTGAAGAATATGCGAAAACCATCGTTTGACATGTTTCTCCATCTTAAAATTGATTTCGAAAATATTTGCCGACAGACTGGATTGAAGCAACAGATTGTCCCTTATCTTATTTCAAGTCATCCGGGGTCGAAAGCCAGCGATATGGCGGAATTAGCAGCCGAACTAAAACAATTGGGATATTATCCCGAGCAAGTTCAGGATTTTACCCCAACTCCTATGACTTTAGCTACTGCTATTTATTATACAGGTGTTGATCCATATACTATGAAACAGGTATATACGGCACGAAACCCAGAAGAGAAAAAAGCACAGCAACGATTTTTCTTTTATTATAAACCTGAAAACAGAAACCAGATACAGCAGGAATTACTGAAAATAAACAGGCCTGATTTGATTGAAAAGCTCTTCAAATCCAAAACGAAGAGAAAAAATTAGCAATACCTCATAATCTTATAGGTAAGATAACCAAACATTTCCTTTATTGTGGCCTGCCAGCTCATTAATACTTCAACTGATGGAATAACCAGTTTGTCGAATTCAAAGGTTCGTTTTTCTGCGTAATAGTTTGTTGCAAAAGATGTAACGTTTACATTTTCTTTCTTGAAGCATCCCAAAGCCCTGCGCATATGGCTGGCTGAGGTTACTAACAAACATTGTGCATTCGGATGATGTTTTTTTAACCATAAGGCTGTATTTGAAGCATTTTCATGGGTGTTTCGCGATGTCATTTCCATGATAATATCAGATTCCGGTACATTTATCGATATCAGATATGCTTTCACTTTATCAGCTTCAGATTCATCCTGATGCATCAGTTTCCCCGATCCTCCGGAGATAAAAAGCTTTTTCACCTTTTTAAGATGATATAATTGCAAGGCTTGCCACATGCGGTCACTGGCTTCATGAAACTTTACTTTGGAATAGGTAGTATCGTATGATGAAAACCCACCTAATACGATGGCATAATCGTATTTTCCTACATTAGTTAATTTTACTGGTTTAGCTTCCCATAGATTGGTTACTTCGTTACTAAGAAAGGCGTTTGAAAAAATAAACAACACCAGAATAGAAATAATGAGGAAGTTCCGTTTCTTATTCGCTTTTTTTGCGAATAATGCAATGAAAAGCAAGATGATAACCCAGAAAAAAGGTGAAAGTAAAAAAGTGAGAAGTTTGGAAAATAGAAAATACATATGAATAAGAGTGGATTAGTGTCCGTTTGTTTTTCAAAGATAAAACTAAAACTTCCAATTCATACGGTTTTACATGATTTACCCCATTAAATTAACATTTAACTCTGAAAAGTAAGTTTTACATTTGTATTTTGGGATAAAGCCCAAAAAACAAATGATTTTAAAAGAGTACTCAATTAATAATGTATCTATGTACATAATCATCTAATAAATTTAACTTTATACAATTGTGTCACAAGTCTAATTTATTATTTTTTTTGTATCCGATTTACCTGCTTTTAAAACGAGGATACACTTGACAATAAAATCGTAACAATTGGAAGAAACATGCAAGTCCGGAAAAGCTTGACATTAAACTCTGGATACTTGCCTGTAGTACTTAGTATTAAGAAAATGTTAAGACTATAATTGAAATGACAGTATCAATCAAAGTGCCTATGCGCAATAAAAGGAAGTAATTTTGAAAGTCACAATCATTTTAGTCATAAATACTTTAAAAGCAAGAAAATGGTAATGGGCTATATATTAGTTGGTTTTTTCGATAAGCAAATCTTTCCTTTGAACTTTATAATATAGCTATAAATACAATATTATCAAAAAATTTAGCAATTATATTTTATGTTTTTTAATTTGTCAAAGTAGAACTAATTATTGTAATTCAATTTTAGCTATACCCAGCTTTGTTTTGATGAAAATGCCAAAACAGGAGCAGCTACATGCTGCGGGCGGAACCATCGTTGGTACAATATATTGTCCGTTGCCAATTCTTATACCATTTTCTGGTAATAATGCCAGTTTTTTGTAGACATTTTCGAATAATTTAACTTTACTATAACTTCCATTTTTATTGATTTCAGTAGCAACGGCAGTAGCTGCCGCAGTGTTTCGCATTATTTTTACATCTTTGATGGATTTGATAGTCGTATTTAAGTTAATCGGATTGTCGTTATAAATAAATATTAACCTGTCGTCTTTTTTAAACGTGAGGAAAGATAAATATTTACCACCATCATTAACCGTTAACTGTTTTTTAGGTATATCAATAAATGAATTTACCGATCCTTTGGGGTCTATATTAATAACAAAAATATTATTCCTGTAATAGTAATAATTGGTCGAAGTTGAGCAAGCCCCGTTACTGCTATAATGATAAGTGGTTACTACTTCATCTCTAAGGTTTTCAGTAATAAGGGTAGTGGTTCCATCGTTGTTTGTTTCAATTTCCTTAATTTCAAATGATTTGGATATGCCTTGCTGATCTTTTACTTTTTTCTTATTAATTAACTGAGATACCATGTCTTTATCAATTTGCTTAGTACCAGAGGCTTCTACATTTTTGGTTTCGATATCAACTCGCATATAATAAAATCCGTCAATATCATTTCCTTCTTTCGACTTTTGTTTTAAATCGGAATAAAATCCACAACAAATAAACTTATTGTTTTTGTTGTCTATTTTAAAAGATGCATCTTCTACACTTCTTTTGGGAAGGTCAATTTTGTATTCCGCAAGGGATTTGTCAGCTGAATTAATAGTAAAAATGGAATAAAAACTTGAAGCCTGTCCTGGTTTTTGTTGTTTCTTTTCCAATTCAATTAAAGTAAGTAAATGAATTTTAGCATCATTTCCTATAAAATAATCGATAACACTTAAGTTTTTATCTTTATAGGGCAATGCTATCCCAAAGTTCGACTGGTTATGGAGGTCGTTATCATATATTTTAACACCGAATTTTTCACCATTATATTTATCAAACGGGGGAATATCGATAATAACGAATTTGGTGCTGTCTTCCGATGGACAGATCATAAAGCTACCTGAATTACTCTTGCTTTTTGCATCAATTTCGTCGATTAATTCAAATTTACCTTCGAATCTTCCGGATTGATTTATTCTTTGTGCATACAATTGCAGATTTTTTCCGGAACGTTCGTATGCCTGAAACAACATTACTACTCTGTTTTTTAAAAATAGTGTTTTTACATAATCGAAATGTTTGTCGATACAATTGAAACCTTTACAGGTTATATCTTTAATGGTCTGTGACGATTTTAATTCCAAAGTAAGTTTATCGTATATATTAAGGAGAATTACTTTACCCGTTTTATGGTTTGATACAAAAACAAATAAATTGTCACCTACTTCGCCGGCATCGCTTATTTTAGCAAACCTTGTAAATGTGCTTAATTGACTTAAAGTGACTTTGTAAGCCTGTGCCCAGATTTGAAAAATGGTAATACATAAAATAAATGTCAGCAGGATCTTTTTCATAATTCTAAATATTTTGTTTAATTTGTGGCGTTAAAAATATAAAAAAATGAATCACAGAAAAATTATATTATCTTTAATTTTAGTAGGTTGTACTGTTATGTTGTATCCTCAGCAAAAGGATAGTGCTAAAGTGTTTATTTATGAGCCTTTTAAGTCTGGACAATCTTTAGATGTAAAAAAAAATATTAAAGTAAATCAGAATTGTTTTAAATGGAATTGGAGTCTTTTGGGAAGAGGGGTCTTTGCAATCAATTATGAAAGACTCATCACCAGTAATTTTAGTTTTGAACTTGGCGGAGGCCTTACTTATCGTGATTATATGTACGAAGCAGGACGTGGTGATGAACTATTTGGAACAGGATCACGGAGTGATGCTAAAACCGATAAAATAAAATTAGGGCCTTATCTTGAAGGAAATGTAAGATTTTATCCCAGTGAAGGCGATCTAGATGGATTTTATTTATCTCCGTTTGTGCGGTATCGGAGTTATAATATTGAAAACATGTTGGATAACAAATACTATAATGCCGGATATAACATGACAGATATTGGATTGAATATTGGAATACAAAGAGAGGTTTATAGTAGCGGAGTATTGGTAGATAGTTATTTTGGTGTAGCATATCGTAACCGTATTGCAACCATGCCTTATTCTATAACCGATTATAATAATACCATTACTACTGTTACAACAGTTAATACAAATACATGGGTGCCAACTTTAACTCTAGGTTTTAAAATTGGATTTCCTTTTTAATGAAAATTATTTTTAGCCTTTTATTTTGTTTCGGGTTATTACCTTCAATCGTTGCACAAATTGATTTTTCTGCAGATTCAATGTTGTTGGACGGTTATTATGCAAAAAATATAACGTATCAAAGTGTAAAAAACAATCGAAATTTACATTTCCGAAACAAAACAGGATTGAAGCTCGTCCTCAATTTATATAAAGAAGCGCTTTCAGAGCAAATTTCAGCAAGTTGTGAATTTTCACCCTCTTGCTCCTCGTTTTCTTGGTTAGCACTCGACGAATTCGGGGTAATAAAGGCATTGTTATTAACTGCCGATCGATTGACTAGATGCAATGGCAATGCCCAAACTGAATCATTCCCATATCTTATAAGATCCGATGATATTAAAATTTTGGATAATCCTGTTCAGTATCGGATTAATAAGTAATTCTTGTAATGCCCAGGATTCGGAGTTACCAGTACAAAATATATTTACATGGGACTTTTATGAATATCTCAGCAAATCTGGGTTACATGAGGATGCTTTAACATGGCTTTTTGGATTTCCGAAAAATATGCGGAGCATTACTGTTAATAACAAAATTAATTTCGAGATTTCGAAACATTATTTTACTATCGGCCAGGCCACATTGTCAAATACTTTTCTTAAAAAGATTACATGTTTTAATGATACTGTCAGTTTAAATTTTGCAATTTGTATTGCTTTTTTAGTTTCGGATACCGGATTAATCGAATTTTATACCCATCGGTATAAATACTTAATTGAAATGGAAAACTTTAAAACAATGGAGCTTTCTCTAAAAATGCTGAAAGGTGAGGTGTTAGATATACTTGATATTTCTGCATGTAAAGAAAACAATGCATTAACGGGAATAGCCATAAATTACAGAATACATAAAAAGAAATCTCCTGCATTAGCTGGATTTTTATCAGCATTGGTACCTGGTTTGGGGAAATTATATCTTGGATATAAATACCAAGCAATTTCTTCATTAACTATGAATATTGTTATTGATGCTATTGTAGTTGAATTTTTTATTAAAAGTCAGAGTTTATTACCATTGTTAATTCCATTGCCAGTAGCAGCAGTTTTTTATTTTGGAAACATTTTAGGTTCTGTAATTATAGCAAAAAAGAGGGAAATTGATTTTCAAAACAACACACATGAAAACATTAAAACTTATTATCGTAATAAGTTGTTGTGCGGTAAATAGCTATTCCCAATCCTTAGGAGATAGCCTTGACTTGATGAAAAAAACGCTTCTTATTGAATACCGAATCTGGCTTGTTGGTAATAAAGATACATGTTACTACTTATTGTTTAAAAAAGCAAGGTTGCTAAAACAAGCAAACTTGTTGGACTGGTCATATCGGGAACTGGGACGAATAGGCTCAGATAACAAAACCAGCGATCCATTATCATATGAAAAAGCCATAAATAGTTTTCTTCGAAGCGATTTCAGTAATGCATTCCATCAATTGTCTAATATTCCTGATAGTATCCGTAGAGGTACAAAATCCTATTTATACTTATGGTTATTAACCTTATCCGAGTTAAGTAAATGGGACGAATGTAAAAGTTTATTATCTAAAACGACATTGTATGGTAAAATAAGGGATGAAAAATTTGCTTCATTACAAACAACATTAAAATACAAATCGCCTGAAAAGGCATCCCGATTATCGTCTTATTTACCCGGATTGGGACAAATGTACACAGGCAACTGGGGTAAAGGAACTACCAGTATAATTATCCATGCAGGGTTGTTTTGGTTTACATGGCAACAATATGCTGCCGCATATTTTATCACCGGTACATTTGCCGGGGTATATCCTATACAACGCTTTTACAAAGGGGGGCGCACTTTGAGTTATAATCTCGCTATACAATATAACGAAAAGCTAGAGAGGGAAACAAAACTACATTACCAAAAAGTTATTCGTAAACTTTTCGAATAATGGGTATTTAAATAATAATTTAATGGACATTTCCTGCAACTACCACGTCCTCATTTCGGCCAGTATCGGTTAGTATTATTTGATTTGGGATTTTATCAGTAAGTATTATTTAAATGTGTGAATACATGCTTTGTTCTAGCCTTCCATTCGTAACACCCATAATTGAAGAAGCAGCTTTAGTTGCAGCTTCTCTGGGTATATTTATTTCCATTACAATTTCAACTATTTGGGTATCGATATTTAATTTGCGTAACTTCGAATGGTTATAGCTAGTAAACCGGATTAACCGATCGTGCAGCCAAATACCAACAATGAAATCCCTTGTTCATCCTAAAGTTCGCAGAGATAAGCGCAATTGGAAATTCCACTTTAAACACCTGCAAATTTGTATTTTTCAATAAGCCAATACTATACAAATTTGTAGTATGGCTTTAGTGTTATTTGTTTTAAATACTGAATTGCAAATTCGGTTGTATTCCAAGTGGCACTGCAATTGCAGTTTAACGCACCGATCAAACTCGCCAAGCAAAGGGTAGAGGCTAACAGTGCATTAAATATTGAATTTTTGATTTCAATATCAGACAACAAATTTCAATATCTTTAACAAAAAATATTGTAACGACTATGTCCTTCACAACTTTTTTATTGATTGGAATTTTGTTAGTTATGATCATGGTGCTGTTTTTACAACTACGAAATTCAAACCAGAGAACAACGTCCGACATACAGCTTAGGTTTACCCAGATAAACGACCAATTTGCGCGTCTCGACTCATCCATTCGCGAAGAGTTTTCGAGAAATCGGGAGGAATTGTTGCGTTCTTCAAAAGATAATAGGGAAGAAACCCTTTCGTCACTTAAGACTTTTTCTGAAATTATTTCAAAAACCATTACCGATATAGGTAATTTGCAAAAAGATCAACTTGAAGCTTTCGCTTTCCAACTTAAAAATTTTCGGGAACAACAGGCTACCAGTGATCGCACCAATAGAGAGGAATTAACAAAATCGCTCAAATCATTCGAAGAAAAATTCTCATTGAATGTTCGTGATTTTAATGAGTTACAACGTCAAAAGCTTGATTCCCTGATGTCGCAACTCGAAAAAATTCGTGAAACTGTCGAAACGCGATTGAAAACTCTTCAGGATGAGAATATTAAAAAATTAGATGAGATGCGTGCCACCGTTGATGAAAAACTCCAGACAACGTTGGAAAAGCGTCTAACCGAATCGTTTAATCAAGTGAGCGAGCGTCTTGAACAGGTACATAAAGGATTGGGAGAAATGCAAACCCTCGCAACAGGAGTAGGCGATTTAAAAAGAGTTTTATCGAATGTAAAAACTCGTGGGGTTTTAGGAGAAATTCAGCTTGAAAATATTCTTGACCAACTTCTAAGCCCTGAGCAGTTCGATCGTAACGTGGTTACCAAAAAAGATACACGGGAAAACGTAGAATTTGCCATTAAACTTCCAGGAAAAGACGATGCCGGCAATCCGGTTTATCTACCCATCGATTCCAAATTTCCGCTCGAAGATTACCATGCATTGCTTGAGGCATATGATATTGGCGATGCTGTTTTGGTAGCGAGCATTGGTAAGTCGCTAGAAAACAGCATTAAAAAGTTTGCCAGAGACATTCGCAACAAATACATCGACCCACCTTACACCACCGATTTTGGAATCATGTTTTTACCTGTTGAAGGTTTATTTGCAGAAGTGGTTCGTCGAACCAATCTGCTAGAAACATTGCAACGCGAATATAAAATTGTAGTTACCGGTCCAACCACCTTGGCAGCTATTTTAAATAGTTTACAAATGGGTTTTCGCACGCTTGCAATTGAAAAACGATCCAGTGAAGTATGGAAAATTCTGGGCGCCGTTAAAACAGAGTTTTCACGCTTTGGAGATGTTTTAAAAAAAGCTCAGGAGAAAATCCAAAAGGCGGGAGAGGACATCGATGAACTCGTTGGATCTCGTACCCGTAAAATTCAAAGCAAACTCAGGGAAGTGCAGGAATTACCGTATAACGAATCATCCATGGTATTGGGAGATAATAACGAAGAGCCAACAGAATAACCTGTTGAGCTATTCCCAAGTTTTTATCAACTAAAATATGGAGGAAGTTTCAATCAGTGGATACGTTTCTTCTAAAAATTAAACTTTATTTATACATGAGTAGCAGGAGTTTTAATGTTGCTGCATAGGTTAGGCATAATTATTATATCTAACAACGAATCAAAAACTTATTATTTCCGTACACAAGCTAAAAACTGTTTGGTTATGAGAAAATATATTATATTAATAATACTTGTTTCGTTCGTTGTATCTGTATCTTTTAGTTGCAGTAATTCAAGAGATGTATCTGAACGCCGGAGTTTGATGATGCCAAAAAAATCGGAAGTGCCCCGAAATGCAGGCAAATACAAGGAACGGGAAAGAAAATATTCTCACTAATTGGAAAAAAAGTAGTTACAATTTGCTGGTTATTGGTTATTTATAATTCTCAACTTCTAGCTTCTAACTCCTTTTTTAAAGTTTAAAAGTCCGGACACGGAACCATGTGTCCTTTGCTTTTAGGTATTTTGGCTGTAAAAGAATAACTTAGCGATACTTCATGAGCACCTCCTGTTGAACCCATCAATCGTGAAATTGTAAAGTCGTAACTATAACCAATGCTAATTTGATCGCTTTTATAACCTGCCAGTATCGAAAATGAGTCCTGATTGGGAAAGGGCTTAATGATTGGGATACCGCGATACCAAAAACCGAGAACAAAAGGTTTGTTGTACCAGTATAAGCCCATGTCAAACTGTTTGTAATTCTTTTGTTTTCTGAAAAGAAAAGCAAGTTGTAAACTAGTGTCGTAAGGCCTAAATAACCGTCCTTTGTTTATAAGCTTAGTCCCTCCAAATACCGAATATTTTATTGGAATATATCCATACTCTTTTGCGGCATTTTCTACAAGGTAAAAAGATTGATTAGGTTGTAAAATATGATCAGCGCTTGCCCCAAACCAATATTTATCAGAGTATGCCAGCATGGATGTTCCAAAGTCAAGATCATTCACTTTGTCCATTGGAAGAGTTTCTGACGATACTGATGATGTTCCACGTGCTGTAATCTGGTCGCGCCAAACCAATTTCTGGTAATCGATTGTTCGTTGAAGATAACTGAAGGAAACTCCCGGTATGCAACGCCAGTAATTGTTGATTTTAATACTGTAAGCATATTGCAAACTGATGTTGGATAAACTCAGATTTCCGCTTCCTGCCTTGTCCTTCATCACAAATAATCCCAGTCCGCTATTGAATGAATTGATGGCATGATCAACCGAAAAGGAATAGGTATTGTAAGCTCCCGGCATATTGGGCCATTGTAGCCTGTAATTCATTCCAATTCTGGTTTGACCCGATAATCCGGCAAACGATGGCGCCAGATATAAAGGATTTGAATAGAATTGTGAGAATTGAGGGTCCTGACCAAATAGCTCCAGTGAAATCATGAACAGACCAATAAACGCTATAAATTTTTCAGTTTTCATCTTCAAAGTTTATCATACAATTAGAAAAGCTGGGGAGTAGTAAAGTTGAAAATGCTCCCCAATCGAAAATCAAATATTCTTCTGGTTTAGTATAATAAAGTGACATCGCCTGTTTTTATAAAGTTTTTTCCATTAGAATATTTACCAACCACTTTCCACATATAAACATCCTGTTTAGAGGGTTTGCCTTTATAATTACCATCCCATCCAATATCAACATTTGAACTTTCGAAAACTAATTCTCCCCATCGATTAAAAATCATCAGGTGATAATCGGCAACATTATCGATTACTCCCGGAAGAAACATTTTGTTATCGTTCAGTTTTGAGAAAGGACTAAAAACATTGGGAAAAACAACCTTTCCAGAGGCTTCTACCAAAACGGCATTGTCTTTTACAAATTTGTCTGTACATCCATTTTTTGTCGCAACTTTAAGTGTTACATTATACGATCCCTCGCTGGTGTAAATATGTTTTGGGTTTTGCTCGTCGGAAACAATTCCGTCACCAAATTCCCATTCAAATACCTCGGCATTTTCGGACATATTTGTATAATTAACTTCTCCTTCGTTAACAAAAGTAACCTTTGGGAATATATCGAAGAAGGCTTTTGGTACCACGAATACTTTGATTGTTTGCGATTTTGATTCGACTCCACCGGCTCCTGTAACGGTTAGCTTTACTGTATACTCACCGGTTTCGTAATAGGTATAACTTGGATTGGGTTTATTGGAAACGCTTCCATCGCCAAAATCCCAAACATAAGCATCGGCATATTGTGATTTATTCTGAAAATGAACTGTTAATGGGGCGCATGACGGATCAACCGGATCGAAATCAGCCAAGGGCGGATGAGGATTTATTTTAATCCATCGTTCAAGACTGTCCACACAATGATCACCGGAAACTTTTAGCTTGATAACATAATTTCCATATTTCTCATAGGTGTTTTTATCAGGATCTTTAACTTTAGAAGTTTTTCCATCACCAAAATCCCACTGAAAATTAAAATTTCCTGCATTTGTTTGGTTACTAATAGTTACGGTAGCATTGGGGAACATTTGAATCTCAGGAGTCACCGTAAATTGAGCATCCGGTGAAGGATAAACTACTACATTGGCGTAAGACGTGTCCTTACATCCGAAAAACGAGGTACTTATCATACGTACATGATAGGTTGTATCGTGTGTTGAGGTGTTTCCGAATACATGGTATGCATTATATTTACCAGCTTCATGGAAACCATCTCCGTAAGTCCAGTCGTAAACAAAATTTCCAGGCGTTGCCTCCAGTAATGCATGAGCAGGATGACAGGTTGAATCAGGAGAAATTTTTACTTCCACGTCCGGATTGGGATATATCTGCAAAAATTTATTTACAGAATGTTTGCAACCACTTTCGTCTGTGGCTGTGAGTTCAACTCCATAAAACGCCACTCCATTACCTGTATTTTCGAATTGATGGGATACGTTTTCTGAGAAGGTAGAATCACCATCACCAAATTTCCAGCGATATGTAATCGATCCTGTGGAGTGATTTTCAAAACTGAACGTAACAGGACTGCATGCAGGGATAGCATCGGTTGTAAATTTAGCTTCCGGAGTTTTTATATGGATAGTGGCCGAATCGGTAGCTATGCAGTTATTGCTGTCAACAACTTTATAACGAAGACGGTAAATCCCCTTAACAGATGTAGAGAACACCGGATTTTGAATATCGGTGCGTGTAAGGTTATTGGTATTTCCTGTCCAACTGTGATAAACATAAAATCCGGAACCACCAGTATTGACAGGGTTTAGAAGCAATTGTTCCCCACCGCATAATGTTGTGTCCTTATTCGGTATTAAAGTTTTTGGTAATTCGTGAATTGTTATTCGAATAGAATCGCTTGATGTTGTGGTGGCAACATCTGTTATGCTAATTTTTAACCAATAAGCTCCTGGGGTATTCGCTGAAAAAACCGGATTTAAAATGTCAGTGTTGCTCAGGTAAGAAATATCACCAGTCCATTTAATCTCAAATGGTGGAGTTCCTCCTACAATACTGGCAGATAATTGCACAGGACCTTTTATGCACATAGCGGAATCCTCAATGTTCACTTTTACAGTAATGACTTCTTTTTTAACCAGTATTTCCTTTGTGCGAAGCGGTCCCTGGCAACCGTTTGCTGCCGTTTCAAAAACACTTAGTATTTTAGTGCCAAGTATTGGAAATCCAAGAATTTCTATATTGTCTTTTTCAAGTATCTGGTCAACATCTGCAGGAACAGACCAAAGATAAGTGGAACCCGATCGGGGCAAAACCGAATAAACTACATTAGTCTGGTTTTGTGCTACAACATTTGGCCCTGCAATAGGACTTGTGTTTGGGATAGTTTTAATAATTCCTTCTGCTTTCACACGGGAACTTTCGCAACCGGTTGCTGAATTATAGGTTGATAACCAAAAAGTTTTATTCGAGGTTAAGAAGGGCGAATAGTTCTGATTTATGGACAATACAGTGGCACCTATGATGTTGTCATACCAAATGTTTGAAGATCCATTAGTTCCTAATATTGATGTAAATCGCAGGGTATCAGGTCCGCATGACGATATATCTGAAACTATTGGAGGACCGGGAATAGGCTTGATGACGGCTTTCACTTCAATTCGTTCACTTTCACAATTTGTACTATCCATATAACTCGAAATCCAGTACGACCTTGTAGTGTCAAGCGATGGAGTATACAATATTTCGGATGTTTCAATTAATGTGCCATTTATTTTTGAATCGTACCACCTTACAGTGCTTGCATTTATACCTTTTGCTGCCAACAATGTTACAGCGCCTGGTCCGCAATGCGTTACATCATTTGTTGCGGGTAACGTTGGAATAATGTGAACAATGGCTTTTACTTCTTTTCTTTTGCTTTGGCAGCCTGTTATGGTATTTACTCCCGTTACATAAAATGATTTGGAAGTAGAAAGTAGGGGAGTGGTATAATTTAATCCAGTGTAAATTGTTGATCCGGCTATGGAGTCGCTAAACCATTGGTTTTCTGTTGCCCCAGAACCAATTAGTGATGAAAGTGCAAATACGCTTTCTCCACAATGTGCCAAATTGGCTGCTGCTGGAATTCCCGGAATAGGGTTAATTTTAACCTGAATTTTAACCCGTTCGCTTTCGCATAGTGAGGTTGAATTATATCCAGATATGTAATACAACCGATCAACTGCTAGTAATGGAGTTGTAAAGGAAAGTCCTTCCAGCAGGAGATTTCCAGCTATTGAAGCATCATACCAGCGATTTGTTGAAGCGTTTAAATTTAATAATGATTTGATTGTTAGCGATGCCTCTCCACAGCTTGAAGTATCGCGCATAACAGGTGGTAAAGGCTTTGGCCGAAACACAATCACAACAGTATCATGATTTGAACTTCCTACGATACACAATCCACTGGCAATGGTCCATTCCAGCTTATAGGTACCTTCGTCTCCCGCATTTATCCTTACCTGTGTTTTAGGGTCGTGAATACCCGACAAAAAGTTTATTACTCCGGATCCACTTACCTTAGTCCATGTTCCATAGCCATACAATGGAGCTTTGGCGTTCAATAAAATTTCCAATCCGCATGTGTCTTTATCAGGGCCTGCATCGGCAGGAGAAGGAGGTACCCCAAAATCAACAGTCAATGTATCAGAAGTTTTGCATGATCCATTGGTTATTTGCCATACCAGGTCATATCTTCCTTCGTCTCCGGGATTTATTGAAAGTATTGATGTAGGTGAATTAATTGATGGTAAAAATGCAGGAGTATTTCCCGAAGGATTTTTGACGACGATCCATTTTGCAATCCCGCGGTTTGGTGTGTTAGCCACAAAGGCATTGGAAGAAGTAACGCTGCAAAGAGCCTGGTCGGGACCTGCATTGGCTGGATTTGGGGCTAAATCCCTTATTATATTGATCGTATCTTTTGAAGAAGGACAAATTCCATATGCAGAATTTAGTGTCCATAGAAATGAATTTTTTCCTTCGGACAAACCAGTTGCCATAGCATTAGCATTATGAATATCACTAACATTGCCCAGACCATATGTTACAGTCCACGTGCCAGTGGCTCCATTGGTTCCTGCGTTGCCAGGAAGATTGATAACAGAGGTTTCACAAATCTGCTGGTCTGATCCAACATTGGCAGGAGCAGGGGACAAATCTACGAGGTAATTGACGGTGTCTGTGGATGGAATACAAGCTCCATATTGACTTATTACACTCCATACTAATTTGTTAATTCCCAAGGTCATGCCTGAAATAGGACTTATAGGATTGGAATTATCTGTTATTGAAGCCCCTCCTGAAAAAACGCTCCAGTTTCCTTTTCCATTTTGTGTGGGATAAGCTGCTTTAAGATTCATTGCGGTGATATTGCAAAAGGAGCTGTCCCTGTTGGCATCAGCCGGGGCAGGTTGCCGATCGCTTGTAATTAGTACATTATCCGAAGCCTTGCATGGTCCATTTGTTACCTTCCAGGTAAATAGATTCGTTCCAAACGATAAATTTGTTACCTGTGTTTTGGGGTTATTGACCGACAAAATATTGGCCAAACTGGTGGTGGTCCAGACACCTGTTCCAATAGTTTGAACTGTTCCATCCAGCAATGTTTGGTTATCGCAAATGGTTTGATCTGGACCTGCATTCGGTACTGGATTCGGCATTGCAAAAATCTCCATATCTATTTTCGATGGAGCGCTTTCACATTGTCCAATGGCATCGGTTACCCAGAAGCGGTGTAATCCGGCTACAGAGTTATCTAAATTTACGGGGGGTGCAGTTGGGTCAAAACTTGCGCCAGTGTGGACGAGATAAATTCGTAATGAATCACTATACCAACGAATTTGATCGCCAGCTTGAGGAACGGTAATTTCAATACTACTATTTACACAATAGTTTTCCTTTGGATTATTGATTACTGGAGGAGTAGTAATAATTCTTATTAATGCGGTAGTAGTAATTGGTGGATTGTCTCCATCAATTAAGTTTTTAGGAGGTATGCCGTCAAAAGGTTTGTTGTCGTAAGCGTTACAAACATTCCAGTTTCGTAACGTGATCTCAAAAATATCACCTGCCAAACCACCAGCCGGAGCAGCTATAGGGAATGCTGTTTGATTTGGAGCATCGGCATTGATGGGAACCGGAATAATTGGCCCTGAGAAAGTTCCCAATGGGTTTCCAGAGGCATCAGTCATATAATGAACAATTCCACTGGCATCGGTAACGGTGATGTTTGGTATTCGATTTCCGGAATTAGTGTTTGTTCCATAAATAAATTGTACCCAACGGGTTAACCTGTTTGGTTTATCGGGCTCGACACTGATATTGCAATTAAAATTTGAATTGTCCTTAAACTTAACATATACATCTTCACCTTCGCAAAACCTGGCTTCCACAGGCTCAGTTATAATTACACCCCCATTTTCATTGTCACGTGCCCATGAACTGAATTGTTGTTCCTGTCTGGAGCTGCTCAAACAGATGGTTCCATCGCAAATTACAAATGCTTCGGCTGTATAGGAACATTCACCCGCAGGAGGATAAACATGAGCCATCACAGCTCTAAAAACCGTATCGCCTATTGAAATGGGGTCGACGATATCCTCAGCGCCTGTTCCATCGTTCCACCGGTACAAAATTTTCACTTTCGAAGGATCTACCGGAGTCATAAATTTGTATACTACCTCCATGGTAAGCGCTATAGGAGCGCATCGCCCACTTGTTATTTGGCCACTATAATTGTCCGTAATCAACGAACAAACCGGATTTGTCTGCGAAATTACTGACAACCAAGGCAAATTAATAATCAGAAAAGCAAAAAAACCTTTATATATATTCCTTTTGATACTCATAAAAACCTGGTTTACAAAAATAAATGGTAAATAGAAAAACTATTTTGAGAACCGCAGTTCTATGTAAGCTAAAACCAATTGTTTTTACGGGATATTTTCAAAAAGGTTATATAAGTTATTGATATGTAGTTAATTAATATTAGATGATCTTTTTTTATCTGAATAAATATCAGCAAAGCCAAATAATGACAGGAATTGATGAATAAAATTTACACCAAATTCATATATAAGATGACGAATAGATTAATAATAGTGACAAAAAATATTTTTTCTTTGATTAAAAAAAACAGAAAACAAACTTTAATACGTGTTTTCAAGAAAATCCAAATTATACTTAAACACAACTTGAAATTGATACTAACATGTAAAAAAATAGCCATGATGAGCGAATATTTATTCGTTCATCATGGCTCCGTAATACTTCAAATTTTTTGAGGTAATTTTCTCTCAGGCACTCACTACAAATTTTCCAAAACAAAATCAGTCATTTTTTTATAAAGGTGTAATCGCGTATTACCTCCAAAAATGCCATGATTTTTATCGGGGTAAATAGCCATTTCAAATTTTTTATTTGCTTGTATCAGTTTTTCAGCAAACATCATGGTGTTTTGCAGATGAACATTGTCATCTGCCGAACCATGAATAAGAAGGAACTTTCCTTTCATTTTATCTGCAAAATTTATGGGCGAATTATCATCATATCCTGAAGCATTTTCCTTTGGAGTGCGCATAAACCGTTCAGTATATACCGAATCGTAGAATTTCCAATTGGTAACAGGCGCAACGGCAATGCCAAGCTTAAACAAATCAGCGCCTTTGGTTAGGCAAAGTGATGACATATAACCACCATAACTCCATCCAAAAATCCCAATCCGACTGCCATCGATGTAAGGCTGAGAGGCAAAATAGCGGGCAGAAATTATCTGATCTTCCGTTTCGAGTTTGCCTAGTTGCAAGTAGGTGCATTTTTTAAATGTTTCGCCACGGGCATTTGTCCCGCGATTATCAACGCAAGCAATAATATAGCCTTGCTGAACCAGATATTGGAACCATCCGTCACCAGAATTAAATTCATTCTGTACATTTTGTGATTCGGGTCCACCGTATACGTACATAAATAATGGATATTTCTTGGAAGGATCAAAATCAACCGGTTTTATTATATATCCATTCAATTCAAGGCCATTTTCTGAAGGAATTTTTATAAACTCCTTTGTCGCAAAATTGTTTTCACGTAATCTGGTTTTTAATTCGGCATTGTCCTCCAGAATACGAATAAGTTTGCCTTTTGAATCATGCAATGTATAATTCGACGGAGTATTGGCATCCGACCATTTATTAATGTAATAATTGAATTTTGTGCTGAACTCTGCCTTATTGGTGCCTGATTTGCTTGAAAGTTTGGTTTTTTTGCTGTTATCAAGCTTTATAGAATAAACATCACGTTCAAGTGGCGACGATTCTGTGCTGGTATAATATATGGTTCCTTCAGTTTGATCTATTCCGAGCAACTCGGCTATCTCGAAATTTCCTTTGGTAATCTGTTTTAAAAGTTTTCCGTCCATCGAATACAGATAAAGATGCATAAAGCCATCACTTTCACTGAATAGAACAAACCGTTTTTTGTCTTTTAGAAACGTGATATAACTGTCCTTTACTTCCGAAATGTAATATTTGTTTGTTTCAGCATATAAAATACTTGATTTGCCGGACGATGGGTCGTTAATTAATACATCAATTTTGTTTTGAAGACGATTTAACCTTAGGATACAAAGCTTACCCGGATCGCTGGTCCATATTATCCGAGGAATGTATTGATCGGTTTCTTTACCTATATCCATCAAAGTAGTTTTTGATGATGCAAAATCGTAAACATGGATGGTTACAATTGAATTTTCTTCGCCTGCTTTTGGATATTTGTAGGTGTTAATTGTTGGGTAAAGATCATCGTAAACGGGTATTGTAAACAATTTTACACGACTTTCATCAAACCTCATATAGGCGAGTTTATTGCCGTCGGGCGACCATTCGAATCCTTTGGAAAAACCGAATTCTTCTTCGTAAACCCAGTCGGGAGCTCCATTGATAATTGCGTTGTACTTACCATCAATAGTGATTTGTGCTTCGTTGCCTGATATTAAATCGACTACAAACAGGTTGTTATTTCGCACAAAGGCAATCTTGTCGCCAATTGGAGAAAAGGTGGCCAACTGCTGTTTTCCAATTCCCGATACTTTTTGGCAGGTTTTTGCTTTAACATCAAATACAAAATAATCGGCGCTAAATGAATGCCGGTAAATCGGCTTTTCATTGGTGGTGATCATTAACCTTGTTTCGTCATCCGAAAATTCATATTCCGAAATGTAGGTTATACCAGAGTTATTTACCCATTTCACTGCGAAAAGGGTATCAACAGATAATCCGCTTGAATATTTGTACTTAATTACATTTGATTGCCTGTCAAGCATGGTATAATGCTCGCCATCATTCATAGATCTAATTCCACGGATTGCCTTTGGAGCAAATTTTCGAGACCCAGTAACATCTTCTAATTTAATTGGTTTTGAAGATTGCTGTGCAACCAACGTATTGCCGAAAAACAGAAAAAATATTAAAAAAGCTTTACAAATAGATTTTATCATAATTAAATAGTTTGGTACTATAGGAGTTTGGTAAATTTTTTCAATTGCATACTTTTTTAAAATTAGTAATAAATTGATATGTATAAAAATAAAGAAATACAGAACATGCCGTCTAAAATTTACAAATCATTTATTATCATTAGTATATAAAAATATACCAAAATATTATGTTTGTGATTAGGCATTAAACAGAGTCGGAATTTTGATCTTCGGGCAGTCCGAATACGGCTAATATCAGTTTTGGAATGAAGTGTTCGTAATACTTCGATTCTTTCGGCTTTTATGCGGTAAATGATTAAGTGAAATTCAAGGATAATATTACGGAAAATACGGCCTTGAGTGGGTATATACTTACATTCCGGATACATCGGATAGTTTTGCAACACTTCGTTTAATTTAAATTTACAAATAGTTTAGCAATCAATTTTACTTATCCAACAAATTTTTAATTCTACGTATCAGAATTTATCGTGAAAATCTATAGTTTAAGTTTAATAACTTCGCTTCCTGCCGATAGGAAAGCTCCGGTTCCATAAACTTCCCAACTGTCTGGTGAAAAGTTCTTTTGTGGATCGGCTCCAATGGGTTGAACCCATCCAATCATACCATCTTCCTTTTGAACCTTGCACAATCCTACCCAGGCTTTTTTAACAATAGGGAGAAATGCAACTTTATCTAATATTCCCTGATTGATTCCCCAGGCAAGGGCATAGCAATAAAATCCTGATCCGCTGGCCTCTCCACCTGGATAGGAATCCGGATCCAATAAACTTGTCCGCCACAAACCATCCGGTTGTTGAATGGTGGTTAGCTTGTTGGCCATCTGCTTAAATATTTCAATATAATAATTATGGTTAGGATATGATGCAGGCATTTCCGATAATACTTTTACCAATCCACCCATAACCCACCCATTTCCGCGACCCCAAAAAATAAGTTTTCCATTTTTTTCTTTCCGATCAGTTGGAGAACCTGTCCAAAGATATCCGGCATCGCGAGCAAACAAATTTTCCTGCTTATTATACAACAAGGTATAGGTTTGTTTAAAAAGGCTGTCGGACATCAACAAATAATTATTGTCTTTAATAGTGATACCCAGTTTCAATAGTGCCGGAGGCCCCATAAAAAGAGCATCGCACCACCACCAAGTAATTCCATGAGCAACAGCTTCTTTGTTGATTGTTTTACCGAATACTTTTAGTGTATCAATAAAAGGCTGGATCATCCGCTGATCCTTTTTAATTCTATATAAATCAATGTAAGTCTGGCATATTGTCCAATCGTCGGCGTGATGTACCCTAGGACCTGGTTTCCATTTATTACGTTCGCCCATTGCCATTAACGAATCGAGAATATAAGGTTTTTGTAAGGTTTGGTAAGCCGAAAAAACTCCTGCGTAATAAGCCCCGTTGGTCCAATCCCATAAATTGTGTTTGGGATGGGCAAGCTGCCAGTCGAGGGCTTTTGTCATTGCCTTTTTAATATATGACGACTTAAAATACCTTTTATCATCACCTCCATCTGCAAATACATTAATAAAAATTACCAACAGAAGAGAGATAATACTTAATCTTTTAATAGTTTTCATAAATAATCGTGATTATTTATTGACAAAACTAGCAATAACTCCGGTTTGCGCAAACGGTTGTATAACATCCGAAAAATAATTGATAGAGCACGGTTCTTAAATTTTATTTTTGTTTGCAAAACTTAAAAGTATTATTAAAAATTATGCTAAATAGTGCCTTTTTTCTAAGTAAGCCTCTCTATCCCGCATTTCATTAATCGTTTTATAAATTCATCTTTTGTTACCTTTTCGGTAAACCAGTAGTTTTTAAATTCGGGGGATTCTGCATTTGCATTATAGCTATGCAACTTTATATTGGTTTTACAGAGCATTAACCATTCATCGCAGGCTTTAAATTCGACATCGAAAAAATCCCATTGAGGGTTTGGAGGCATATTCCGCCAATGTGTTATTTCATCCTGATCCACATTGCCTTTTACTTTGGTTTGGGGTACTTCGGCCTCAACAAAGGTGTAATCCACTATCCATTCGCCCTTTTCAAGCCAGCCAATAAATATACCGCCGTGTTCCTGATATAAAAGAACATCCTGATATTCAGCGGGCAATTTATTTTTTACGCTAATCCATTCCATCGAAGTATATTTTTATTATGCAAATAGTTTCAAAAGTTAAATATTTTTTTGTTTAGACTATTTTAACATATTGTAATAAATTGAATTTCATAGATATAATAAATATTAAATTCTAATATCATTATTTTCAACTGATTATATCAATGTCGTTGAGGTAACAAAACTAACCACTCCCAATACTCCCCCAAACGGGGAAGGGCTGGGGTCGCGCCCAGTTTGGGGAGGGGTTGAGCAACGAATAAATTCTTAGCTAAACAACATTGATTTATAAGCTTAATAAAATTTTACAAAAGTGAAAACTTTTACATTTGCTACAAAATTAACTAATGAATGTGATTTATTCATGTCATGTGTTTTTAAACTAAAAATATCTCAATCTATTTGTCGGGTTTATGTACCCTTACCGATTTCTGCCAGACAATCATGGCGCGGGCATGAGCCCTTAGTTCCTCTGCCATTTCTACATCGCCGGATTCTTCTAATAATTTAGCGTAAAAACGTAAAGTCGGATGAGAGTGTATATCCTGAGCACGCAATAAAAACACAGGTTCGTCTTCGGGTATTTTACCGGCCTTGTCAATAATCCGTTGATTGTAATCATCCCTTGTAAATTTCATATTACATGGTTTTAGGTATTACATTTTAAAACCCCACTAAATTTAAGACTCCAAAATTATATTAAATGCAGGTCAAACTTCAGATTACTGTATCAATTAGATCTATAAAAATAAAAAAACCCGATAATCTATAAATTATCGGGTTTTAAATGTGCCCAGGATGAGACTCGAACTCACACGAGGTTGCCCCCACTACCCCCTCAAAGTAGCGTGTATACCAATTTCACCACCTGGGCTTTGTATTTCTAATTAAGAGACCCTGTTATAAACGATTTACCCCTCAATTTTGGAGGTGCAAATATAACATTAAACTTTTAACAACAAACTCTATTGTTGCAACTTTAAAGAATAACTTTTCATGAGTAATTTTTCTCTCTGATATGCATTCATCATTGCTGTTTTTAAATTGTTAAATCTAAAACAATATTTTATTGATTATATGAAACTTGCTTATTTGAGGGGATTCAGTATAATCTTAAGCTGATTGCATAAATAATGTGTGAATGATGTAACTTATTTCCAAAGTTATGTAATACATCACAATATAAAGCTTAGCACCTTTGTAAGGAAATTTGATATTTATATTTTAACGTTGAATTCAAACATGATATCGATGAGCTTTGAAAAGCTTTGAAGGATTTTACAGTTAAAATAAAAAGTAGACGATGAAGTCAATTATGTCAAAGGTAGGTTGAAAAAAATCAGCCTTTGAATTCATATTAAATAATTAATGTGGATAATAGAGTGGGAAAGATGGAAAATGTCGAAGTTGAAAAAGCAAAAGCGCATATTATTGTAGAGATCATCGAATATGTTCCTAATTCGGTTGTTATTAAAACAATTATAAAAAAAACAACTGGAAACGTTACTGCGGTTTCATTTGATAGGGGTGAATCGTTAACCGAAAAAATAAGCCCATTCGACACATTCGTTCAAATCATTGATGGAAAGGCGGAGATTGTAATTGACGGTACAACTAGTTTACTGGATACTGGTCAGTCAATTATTATACCGGCTCATGCTTCAAATTTTGTAAAGGCCAACGAACGTTTTAAAATGATTTCGACTATCATTAAAAGCGGATATGAATAAAAAGTTATCTCAGAACCGTTCACAAATGTGTGAATGATGTAACTTATTCCAAAAGTTGTATAACAATTACCATTTCAAGAGTATGCAACTTTGTTATTAAATTATATAATAAATATGGAAAATTTAAAATCATGAAAAACATGACACAACATAAAGATGATTGGAACGAGACAAAAGGTAAGCTAAAACAAAAATTAGTATTACTTACTGATAATGATTTATTATTAGCAGACGGCAAACATGACATGATGTTAACTAAACTTCAGGACAAACTTGGCAAAACAAAGGAAGAACTACAAAAAATTATATTACCACTTTAGATATCAGTTTATTAAAAGCAAATTTCTTTATCTATATATTCATTTAAAAAACTATTATTCACTCCTTCAAACTCAAAACAATATAAACCATATAAATGAAAAATACAATTTTAACCCTGGCAATAACAACATTTATGGCAGTAACAATGTTAACAGGTTGCCAGTCATCGGCAAAAAAGGTAGAGAATGCAGAAAATAAGTTGGAAGAAGCCAAAAAGAATGTAGAGGATGCGAAGCAGAATTTATATAAGGCACAGAAAGACTCTGTTTCTGAATATCAAAAATTCAAAAAAATAGCAGAAGAAAAAATCATTGATCAGGAAAAAAGCATTGCTGAATTCAAAGCAAGATTGGCAAACGAAAAAAAGAAAAACAAAGCCCAGTACGAAAAGAAATTGGCAAAGTTGGAACAAAAAAACAGCGATCTGAAAAAGAAAATGGATGAATATAAAGAAACAGGAAAAGACAATTGGGAAAAATTCAAAACCGAATTTAACCACGATTTGGATGAAATGGCTAAAGCTTTTAAAGATTTAACTGTAAAAAAGACCAAATAGTATAGAAACTAAAATCAGAATAATTTAAATACAATTTTAATAATTTAATACTAATTTAATTAAAAACCAAAATCATGGGAAATCTACTTTATGTAATCGCAGTGATTCTATTAATTGCATGGGCAATTGGATTTATTGGCTATAGTGCCGGAGGTATTATACACATTCTTCTAGTAATTGCAATTATTGCAGTAATTCTTAGGCTTATTCAAGGTAGGTCAATTTAAAGCATTAATTTAATATAAAAATCAAGTAAAATGAAAAAAATTATTCTTTGTTTATTTACAACATGTTCATTATTATTGTTTTATTCTCCTAAGGCAAATGCGGCTACTGTTGCTGCATCAACCTCTATTGTTGCATTAAAACCTGTAGAATCTGAAAAAGCAAAAGCAAAAGTGCTTGAATTTAGGTTAAACGAAATAAACGCGATGGATAAGTCAACTATGAAGTCGTCGGAAAAGAAAAGTTTACGAAAAGAAGTACGCTCAATCAGACACCAGCTTAGGGAAATAGGAGGTGGTGTGTATATTTCCGCTGGTGGACTATTACTTATTTTAATATTGTTGATTATTTTGTTGTAAACAATTATTAATTTAAGATCACTGCTATAATAAGTAGCAGTGATCTTGTTTAAATGTTTTAAAATCAGATTTGTTAAATAACGCATTGGGGGCATTAGATAATGCTACTTAATATTGTATTATTGCTATAGCTTCGGACTTATTAAGGTGAAGAATTTAACAAAAAACTAACCAATTAATTATTTATAAAGATTATATAGATGAAAAAATTCACTATTTGCTTAATAACAACATGTTTGTTATTAACTTTTTATCCTCTTCAATCAAATATAGCAACTCCAGTTGCATCGGCCTCTTTAGTTGCTTTAAAACCTGAAAAATCAGCAAAAGTTAAAGCAAAAGCTCTGGAAATAAGGTTAAACGAAATTAACGCGATGGATAAGTCAAGTATGAAGTCGTCGGAAAAGAAAAGTTTACGTAAAGAAGTACGTTCAATCAGACAACAGCTTAAGGAATTAAGTGGAGGCATTTATTTCTCAGCAGGTGCAATAATTATAATTTTATTGCTAATTCTTATTTTATTATAAACCATTAAAAAACAAAATTATGAGTTCAGGAAAAATTTTATTAGGTGTATTGGCTGGCGCAGCCGCCGGTGCATTATTAGGCATTTTATTTGCCCCGGAAAAAGGTTCAGATACCCGAAAAAAAATATCTAAAAAGGGCGAGGACTATGCGGATTCATTAAAAGAAAAATTAAATGAATTTGTTGACACTATCACCGAAAAATTTGACAAGGTAAAAGAAGATGTGTCCGAATTTACTGAAAAAGCAAAAGCCAAATCAGATGAAATAAAAAAGGATGTAAAAACTGCCACAGCTTGAGCAATATTCAATGATTAAAATTGAGTCTGTTCCGAAAAGTTAAATTTTTAAATTTAACCGCATAAGGATTTTCGGAGCGGACTCAACATTACAAACAAAATTGAAAAATGTAATTAAGGAAAAGTATCATTTAAGATTCCAAGTATACTTTTTAAAGGATACTGGTTGTTATTAAATACTTTGCACCAATTAACCATTTCGAACAGTATTTTACATCCTTTAGAAAACTAATTGTCTTGGTATTTAAATAAAATCATCAAAACCGAAGACATGGAAGACAATACAAACTTAATTGAATCACTACTGGAAAGAGCCACTGATTATGGCAAAACAAGCTTTGAGTTAGCAAAACTTAAGGCTCTTGATAAAACGTCGGATGCTATTTCTTCATTCGTACCTTATTCTGTCATCTGTATTTTAATAGCCTCGTTCCTGCTTTTTTTAAATCTTGGAATTGCTTTTTGGCTAGGCAAAATCCTAGGCACAATCTATTATGGATTCTTTGTGATAGCCGCCTTTTATTTAATTGCAGGAATTGTTTTTCATAATTTTATGCGTAAATGGCTTAAAAAAAATATCAACAATTATATTATTAAAATGATCCTTAAATAGAATCACATGGAAAACATAACGTCCATTGCTGAGCTTAAAAATGCAATTCAATTGTTAGAAATGGAGCAAGTCATTAACAGGCAGCTTTTAAAAGATCAATTTTTTCTTACATACGAGAGCCTGAAACCAGTTAATATTCTTAAAAACACGTTTAAAGATATCTCTTCATCACCTTATTTAATCGAAAACATCATAGGTGGTGCATTGGGTTTGGGCACTGGATACCTCTCAAAAAAGATAATAGTAGGTGCATCGGGAAATATTATAAGAAAGATTTTTGGCTCTGTTTTGCAGTTTGGTGTTACAAACCTTGTTGCTCAGCACCCTGATGCCATAAAATCAATAGGCCAGTTCATCTTTCAACATATTATTTATAGAAAAGACCGAAAATCAAAAACCGAAGTTGAATAAAAATAATGTGAATTATTTTTTCAACTAGAATAGAACTAAATAAAGTAGATTCGTGAGTATAGAAAAAGAATTACAAATACCGTTTTATGCAAAGGCAACCATTTTTCTCATCGGTTTATTTGTCTTGTTTACGATGTTATACATTGGTCAGGACATAATAGTACCTCTCGTTTTCGCCATTATTATTGCTATCCTCCTAAATCCGTTGGTAAATTTATTTACACGAATGAAAATAAACCGGGTGGTAGCTATTGTAATTACCTTATTCATTACTCTTTTAGTCATTGTAGCGTTTTGCGTTCTTTTATTTTCGCAGGCAAGCCGTTTTAGTGAATCATGGCCAGTTCTGGTTGGTAAAATTACCGAAACAATCAACCAAACAATTACCTGGATTTCAGGTTATTTCAATATAAAACCCAAAAATATCCACGCATGGATTACTAAAACACAGGGAGAACTCATCAATACCAGTGGCGCTGTTATAGGACAAACACTTGTTTCTGTAGGAAGTGTGGTGGTGGTGTTATTTTTAGTTCCCGTTTATGTTTTTATCATATTATTTTACCAACCACTACTTCTTGATTTTATCCGAAAACTCTTTGGTGTTAACAACCAAAATAAGGTAAGCGAAATAGTTACCAAAACTAAAACTGTTATACAACGTTATCTAATTGGACTGGTTATCGAAGCTATTATGGTAGCTGCACTTGATATTGCTGCTCTTTTAATGCTTGGTATTGAATACGCGGTACTTCTTGGTATTATTGGGGCACTGCTCAATGTAATTCCATATATTGGTGGACTAGTCGCAGTTGCATTGCCAATGATGGTTGCTTTGGCCACCAAATCATCAGCTTGGTACGCTTTATACGTTATGGCAGCCTACTATTTTATCCAACTAATAGACAATAACTATATTGTGCCGATTATTGTATCTTCAAAAGTAAAAATTAATGCGCTTTTCTCTATAATCGCAGTAATTGCAGGAAATGCTTTATGGGGTATATCCGGAATGTTTCTATCCATACCGCTTTTAGGAGTTGTAAAACTCATTTTTGACCATATTGAACCCTTAAAGCCCTGGGGGTTTTTATTAGGCGATACCATGCCTCCTTTATTAAAAATTAAACCGATTTTTAAAAAATAAATAAATATGGTTCAAGTTAAAAAAGAAGGCATATTATTAACAAAAACCGATTTAGAATTTGAAAATCAAGGAGTACTAAATCCCGCTGTAATACGTGCAGGGGATAACGTTCATCTTTTTTACAGGGCTGTGCAAAATGGTAATCATTCGAGTATAGGTTATTGCAAGTTGGATGGCCCCTTAACAATTGTTGAACGATGGGATAAGCCTATTATCATCCCTGAATTCGGATATGAGTCGCAAGGTGTTGAAGATGCACGTATAACAAAGATTGATGACCTGTATTATTTGACTTATACCGGCTATGATGGCACTAATGCCCGCGGGGCTTTAGCTACATCAAAAGATTTAATACATTTTGAAAAGCAAGGATTAATTGTTCCCCCTATCACTTATGCCGAATTTGTATCCATTATAGAATCGTCCGGTAAAGTGAATGAAAACTATTACCTGAACCAAAAGTTTTATTATCAGGCGGATGATCTTGAAAAAAAAATGTTGTTATGGGACAAAAATGTAATTTTTTTTCCAAGAAAAATAAACGGAAATTTGGTATTTCTTCATAGGCTAAGGCCTGGTATTCAAATTGTTTCTGTAAAAAGTTTAACTGAACTTACTAAATCCTTTTGGAAACATTACTTTCAAAACTTGCACGAACATATTGTCCTCGATCCTGTTAATGACCATGAGTCAAGCTATATTGGAGGTGGCTGTCCTCCACTTGAAACTGAACATGGATGGCTATTGATTTACCATGGTGTAAAAAGAACTGAAAAAGGATTATTTATTTATTCTGCCTGTGCAGCTTTACTTGATCTAAATAATCCTGTAAAAGAAATAGCCCGTTTGCCTTATGCCTTATTCTCTCCTGAATTTGATTGGGAGTTAAAAGGAAAAGTTAATAATGTGGTTTTTCCTACAGGTACTGCACTGTTTGGAAATACACTGTTTATTTATTATGGTGCTGCAGATTCTATAATTGCCTGCGCTTCGGTTAATTTACCGGAGTTGGTGGCCGAATTGTTAATTTATACTAGAAAAGATGAAAAATAAAATAGATTCCCCTAAATTGAATGATAAGATCAATCAACAACAAGAGATATTTGGTAAAGAAAATAACTTATATCTTGAGATTAATTCAACGAAAAAAAAACAAAACCCGATAAAAGATCGCACTAGCGACTTAACTGAAATTTTGTTCATTACCTCATATCCACCTAGGGAATGCGGCATTGCAACTTATTCGCAGGATTTGATAAAAGCCCTGAATAATAAATTCAGCACGTCATTGTCCATAAAGGTTTGTGCATTGGAATCGGGTGATGCCAACTACAATTACCCCGATGAAGTGAAATATATACTCGACACTTCACACGCCCAAGGTTATCAGAAATTGGCTCAATCTATTAATCAGGACAATCTTATAAAAATAGTTTTGATCCAGCATGAGTTTGGATTTTTTCATTTGCAGGAACAAGCATTTATGCAATTTTTATATGAGCTTACTAAACCGGTTGTTATTGTTTTTCATACAGTTTTACCTCACCCTGATGAAAAATTAAAAATAAAAATAAAAAATATTGTGGCTTGTGGTTCAATCATTGTAATGACTAACAATTCGGCTGAGATTTTAACGAATGATTATGGATTGACAAAGGAAAAAATAACAGTGATAGCTCATGGCACACATTTAGTTCCCCACTTAAGTGAAGAATTTTTGAAATTGAAATATGGATTCAAGGGCCGAAAAGTTCTTTCAACCTTTGGCCTGTTAAGTTCGGGAAAAAGTATTGAAACTACCATTGAGGCTTTACCAGCCATTATTGAGCAGTGCCCTGAAGCATTATTTCTTGTAATTGGCAAAACGCATCCCGAAGTAAAAAAAACGGAAGGAGAAAAATATCGTGCAAGCCTTGAAGCCAAGGTAAAATTATTGAAACTATCAAATCATGTAAAATTTATTAATAGTTATTTGACATTACCCGATTTGCTCGAATATTTACAACTTACCGATATTTATTTGTTTACATCCAATGATCCTAATCAGGCAGTAAGTGGCACGTTTGCTTATGCCATGAGTTGTGCATGCCCTATCATTTCAACACCTATTCCTCATGCAAAAGAAGTGCTGACAGAAGATACCGGAATTATTTTTGATTTTGGCAACTCAAAACAATTAGCCGATGGCGTTATCCGGTTACTCAATGATGACTCCTTGCGAAGGAATATCAGTTCAAATACTTTGCAAAAAATAGTTTCCACGGTCTGGGAAAACTCTGCCGTTGCACATGCTGTGTTGTTCAAAAAAATAGGAGGCGATAAAATTACACTCCAATATAACCAGCCGGCAATAAATCTGAGTCATCTGAAACAAATGACAACAGCTTTCGGAATTATTCAGTTTTCAAAAATAAACCAACCCGATATTGAAACTGGTTACACTCTGGATGATAATGCAAGGGCTTTGGTAGCCATGTGTATGCATTTCAAATTAACAGGCGAAGAAAAAGATTTGTATTATATAAATAAATATACCCAATTCATAAAATATTGCTTACAACCTAACGGCAACTTTTTAAATTATATTAATAAGGATAACCAATTTACCGATCAAAACAAGGCCGTCAATTTAGATGATTCTAATGGTAGGGCTATTTGGGCATTGGGATATTTAGTGTCATTAACGGGTCTTTTACCAGAAAAAATCGTGTCCGAAGCAAATGCAATCATTCAAAAAGCAATACCTCATATCGAAACGATGCATTCCACACGAGCTATGGCCTTTACCATAAAAGGATTGTATTATTACCACTGTGCCAAAAAAACACCCGAAATTCTTAGTCTGATAAAAACATTTGCCAATCGTTTGGTTCAGATGTATAAGCACGAATCAAGTGAAAAATGGGAATGGTTTGAGAGTTATCTTACCTATGCAAACAGCATATTACCTGAGGCTATGTTAGATGCCTGGTTGTTAACCGGCGATACAACTTATAAAGACATCGCTATATCGTCGTTTAATTTTTTATTGTCACAAATTTTTAATGAAAACGGGATAGAGGTAATTTCCAACAAACACTGGCTGCATAAGGGAGAGATAGCTGGGCATTTTGGCGAACAACCTATTGATGTTGCCTATACCATAATGACTTTAAGCAAATTCTACGATACATTTATGAGTGAGGATTACATCCTGAAAACGGAAACTGCGTTCAATTGGTTTTTGGGTAGCAACCGCTTACATCAAATTATTTATAACCCATGCACCGGTGGCTGTTACGACGGATTGGAGGAAACTCATGTTAACCTCAATCAGGGAGCAGAATCTACTGTAAGTTACCTGATGGCTCGATTGACTGTCGAAAAGTATAAGAAGCAGGAAATAATACCGCATAGTGAGGTGTTGGTATATATTCCAAAAAAAACAAAAAAACAAGATGCTCAGGTTCAATTGTCAACAAATAATTCGACCAAGCTAAATTCTCATTACTTCATTACAAATGCATATGGTATAACTAACAAATAATTAAAGCGTTAGAAAATATTAGAAAGAGATTAAATCTATTTAATAGGCCTAAGCTCAGCCTAGGCTGTGCCTAAGTGAGTAACACAAGGCTACAAATAAAAAAAAATTTAATAATAGCCATAAATACATGAATAAATTATTCGTGCATTGGTGGATATTTAACAATTATTTCAGTCATTTTTTATTTAATCATTCGTGGATTCGTAGCGTGTTTTACTTTGCTACTATTGAGGATCACTAATATCAAAAGTAAATGAATATAGCTCCCCTCTCTGTTTTAAAAACTATGTAAATACGAGATAATTTATTTGTCACTTTTTTGTCGAAAAAAAGTAACCAAAAACTCTCACTGGCGGAACTCATTCCGTCTCGTTCCTCGAGTTCATTCAAACAGCCGCCATCAATATATGGAATTTTTATTTGACGCTTCGAGGCCTGTTCTAAGTTCCAATCAGGATGGCTAGTTAACTCCTATTCAGGAGTTCTGAAATAATTTTTTTGAATACGTGAATTATGATACTTAATTCAAAAGTTATGTAACTATTTGGGTTTGGAAGAGATCAACTTTGCATTGTGAAAAATAATTCACCAACAATAAAAAAAACAAATGAAACTAACAAGAGTGTTCTCAATCGTAGCAATGCTATTGATTGTATTTATGAGTGGATGTAAGAAAGATCCTAGTATTGAAGTAAGTCCAATGGTTACTTCAATTGATCCGGTAGACAAGGCCATAAGTGTAGCCGTTAATAGTAAAATATCTGCCACGTTTAGTGTGGAAATGGATTCTTCAACGATTACAATCGAGAACTTTACCTTATATCAGGGTACTGCAAATATTGCAGGAGCAGTAACCTACACAGGTAAAGTTGCCACTTTTACACCAACAGCGAATCTGGCGCCAAACACTATTTTTACTGCCACCGTTACTGAAGGTGTTAAAAACAAATCTGGTAAATCCCTGGCAGCAAATTATATCTCCACCTTTACTACAGGTGCAATACCAGATATATCTATACCATCAGTGACTTCAATCGTCCCGGGTGACAAAGCCACAAGCATAGCCGTTAACAGTAAAATATCTGCTACGTTTAGTGTGAACATGGATTCTACAACCATAACAACCGCGAACTTTACTATTAATCAGGGAACTGTAAAAATTGCAGGGTTAGTGACCTATACAAATAAAATTGCCACTTTTACACCAACTGCAAATCTAGAGCCAAACACTATTTATACCGCCACTATTTCTGCAGTGGTTAAAGACAAATCGGGCAAACCCATGGCAACAGCCTATATCACTTCTTTTACTACAGGTGCTATTCCGGATGTAACTTCACCAACTGTGACTTTAGCTGACCCACTTAATAATGCCAAAGGTGTTATGCTAAACAAAGTTGTTTCATTAACCTTCAGTGAAGCAATGAGTGTTTTAACGATAAACACCACAACATTTACTTTAAAACAAGGAACAACGACCGTTTCCGGAACAGTGGCCTTTTCCGGAACTATTGCAACATTTACACCGTCAAATGCCCTGGCAGCCAACATGATTTATACTGCCACCATAACTATTGGGGCAAAAGACTTAGCTGGCAATGCGATTGCATCAGCCTATATCACGACTTTTACTACAGCTGCAAATCCGGATATAATTTTACCTACTGTAACTATAACTGACCCGCTCAACAATGCCACAGGTGTTGCACGTAGCAAAGTAATTGCATTAACCTTTAGCGAAGCAATGGACGATTTAACGATAAACACCACAACATTTACTTTAAAGCAAGGAACAACGGCAGTTTCCGGAATCGTGGCTTATTCAGGAACAATAGCAACGTTTACACCATCAAATGCCTTGGAATCCAACTTGGTTTATACTGCCACGATAACTACGGGGGCAAAAGACATAGCTGGCAATGCGCTTGCAGCCAATACAGAATGGAATTTCACAACTGTTGCTACTGTATCAGGTCTGGCAGTGGTAAATCTTCGGGCAGCAGGCAATTACGTGATTCTTGCTAAAACGGAAATCTCTAATGTTGCGACTTCCGCTGTAACCGGTGATTTGGGCCTGAGTCCAGCCGCCACATCTTATATCACGGGATTTGCCTTGACAAATGCGACCGGATATGCAACTGCCTCACAAGTTACCGGGAAAATATATGCAGCCGACATGGCGGCTCCAACTGGAATTAACCTAACCACTGCTGTCGAAAATATGCTTACTGCATACACCGATGCAGCCGGACGTCCTACACCGGATTTCACAGAACTGTATACTGGGAATCTTGGAGGAAAAACGCTGACACCTGGACTATATAAATGGACTAACAACGTTACATTGCCATCTAATGTTACTATTTCTGGCAGCGCAACGGATGTATGGATCTTTCAGATTTCAGGAAACCTTAATATGAGTTCTGCAGTGAAAATTACGTTGAATGGTGGCGCTCAGGCTAAGAACATTTTCTGGCAAGTTGCTGGTCAGGCCACTTTAGGAACAACTTCTCACTTTGAAGGAATTATATTGTCGAAAACAGGTATCACTTTTCAAACAGGTGCATCCATCAATGGCAGAGCCCTGGCACAATCTGCAGTTATTCTTGACAAAAATACTGTAACACAGCCATAATATTTTTAAGAAAATCAATATACAGAATTAGGCGACCCAATGGGGTCGCCTTTTTTAATAAATTTTATTGACAGTTCTGACTTAATAAGTGAATTATGATACTTATTTCAAAAGTTATGTAACACTTCTGGTAATGGAAGTAGTCACTTTTGTACAGTAAAATTTATTTCACAATTTAAAAATTTAAAAAATGAAAGTAAAAAATGTATTAACAATCATTGCAATGCTATTGATTGTATTTATGATCGGATGTAAAAAGGATGCTATTATTGGCGTAAGTCCAACGGTTACTTCAACTAATCCCGCAGACAAAGCTGCAAGTATAGCCGTTAACAGTAAAATATCTGCCACGTTTAGTGTGGACATGGATTCTTCAACCATAACAACAGCGACCTTTACATTGCGTCAGGAAACTGCAAATATTGCAGGAGTTGTAACCTATTCAGGTAAAATTGCCACTTTTACACCAACTGCAAATCTGGCGCCAAACACTATTTATACTGCTACAATTTCTGCAGTGGTTAAAGACAAATCGGGTAAATCCATGGCAACAGCCTATATCACTTCTTTTACTACAGGTGCTATTGCTGTTATTACTTTACCAACAGTAACTTTAGCTGACCCGCTCAACAATGCTACAGGTGTTAAGGTTAACAAAGCAGTTTCATTAACCTTTAGTGAAGCAATGGACGCTTCCACGATAAACACCACAACATTTACTTTAAAGCAAGGCACTACAGCAGTTGCCGGAACAGTGGTTTACTCTGGGACTATTGCAACGTTTACACCGTCAAATTCTCTGGCAGCCAACATGATTTATACTGCCACGATAACTATTGGGGCAAAAGACATAGCTGGCAATGCGATTGCATCAGCCTATATCACGACCTTTACTACAGGTGCAATTCCAGATATAATTCCACCAACAGTAACTATATCTGACCCGCTCAACAATGCCACAGGTGTTGTGCGTAGCAAAGTAATTGCATTAACCTTTAGTGAAGCAATGGATGCTTTAACGATTAACACCACAACATTTACTTTAAAGCAAGGAACAACGGCAGTATCAGGTATAGTAGCTTATTCCGGAACAACAGCAACGTTTACACCTTCAAATGCCTTGGAATCCAACTTGGTTTATACTGCCACGATAACTACAGGAGCAAAAGACGTAGCTGGCAATGCGCTTGCAGCTAATACAGAATGGAATTTCACAACTGTTGCTACCGTATCAGGTCTGGCAGCGGTAAATCTTCAGGCAGCGGGCAATTACGTGATTCTTGCTAAAACGGAAATCTCTAATATTGCAACTTCCGCTGTTACCGGTGATTTGGGCCTGAGTCCAGCCGCCACATCTTATGTAACGGGATTTGCCTTGACAAATGCAACCGGATATGCGACTGCTTTACAAGTTACCGGAAAAATATATGCAGCCGACATGGCATCTCCAACTGGAACTAACCTTACCACGGCCGTCGAAAATATGCTTACTGCATACACCGATGCAGCCGGACGTCCTACACCGGATTTCAACGAACTGTATACAGGAAATATTGGAGGAAAAACGCTGACACCCGGACTATATAAATGGACGAATAACGTTACATTGCCATCCGATGTTATCATCTCTGGCAACGCAACGGATGTATGGATCTTCCAAATTTCAGGAAACCTTAATATGAGTGCTGCAGTGAAAATTACGCTGAATGGTGGCGCTCAGGCTAAGAACATTTTCTGGCAGGTTGCCGGTCAGGCCACTTTAGGAACAACCTCTCACTTTGAAGGAATTATATTGTCGAAAACAGGCATCACTTTTCAAACAGGTGCATCCATCAATGGTAGAGCCTTGGCACAGACTTCAGTAATTCTTGACAAAAATACTGTTACACAGCCATTATAAATTCTAATCAATCAATATTCATAAAGAGACGATCCCATTGGGTCGCCTCTTTTAGTATATTTTAGTGTCATATCTAACATGAAGTCTGTGAATGATGATACTTATTTCTAAAGTTATGTAACATTCAGGGAGCTGAATAAATCACCTTTGTTGAATAAAATTATTCACAATTAAAAAATGAAAAAATGAAAACGATAAAACGATTTACAACTCTTGCATTAGTATCTGTTGTATTATTTGCAGGGTGCAAAAAAAATGACACAACATCTTCCGAAACAAATCCAATTATTATACCAGTTCAAACTATTGTGCAACCTGCAGTACAACTTGCGGGAGCCTCTAACATAGCGGTGCTTGCCGGATCCGCAATTACCAACACCGGAGCAACAATAATTACCGGTGACCTTGGTTTAAGTCCGGGGACTTCGATTGGTGGATTTCCTCCGGGGATATTAATTGGTACTAAACACATCAATGATAATATAGCCACTCAGGCGAAACTTGATTTAACAACAGCCTATAATGATGTTGCCGGACGAACTTCTACCGAGATAGTTACATTATCGGGAAATATAGGAGGACTTACACTTTCTCCAGGTCTTTATAAATCAACTTCGTCGCTAGCCATCTCATCTGGCGACCTTACGTTTGATGCAAAGGGAAATGCGGATGCCAACTTCATTATACAGATAGCATCATCACTCACAACTACATCGGGACGTAAAGTTATCCTCAGCGGAGGCGCATTGGCTTCTAACATCTTTTGGCAAGTAGGTTCTTCTGCTACTTTTGGAACTACTTCTGTTTTTAAAGGAACGGTTTTAGCAATGCAATCCATTACTTTTAATACTGGAGCAACACTTGATGGCAGAGCATTAACACGAACCGGTGGAATTACTATGGCTGGAAATACTATTGTGAAACAATAAAGATGTGTGAATGATTTAAATTATAGCAAAAGTTGTGTAACACTTATTAATTTGGAAGTATTGAACTTTTGTTATATAATATGTACTTAACAATTTAAATTTAAACGAAATGGCAAATATAACAGACTTCAGTAATTCTTGACAAAATTACTTTTTCAGAGCCATTATAAATTCTAGTCAATCAATTCTTTATTCAGAAAGAGGCGATCCCATTGGGTCGCCTCTTTTAGTGTCATATCTAAACTGAAATCTGTGAATGATGATACTTATTTCTAAAGTTATGTAACATTCCGGGGGCTGAATAAATCACCTTTGTTGAATAAAATTATTCACAATTAAAAAATAAAAAAATGATACTTAAAAATGTTTTATTAATTACTTCCATGCTATTGGCCGGATTAGTAACCGGATGCCAAAAAGATCTGAATACCAACTCATCTTCCATGACTTCCTCAGTTGAAAAATCAGCTGTTGTTTCAAATGGTACGTCATCATTAAAAAGTTCTGTAGCGACTCAGATACCACAGAGAGCTATAAACCTTGGGGTTGCGGGCAATTTTGTAATTCTATCAAAAACAGGAATTACCAGTGTTTATAAATCTACCATTACAGGGGATATTGGTACAAGTCCCATTACCGGCGCAGCAATGGTTGTAAATTGTACAGAAGTTACAGGGTCGGTATACTCGGTAGATGCTGCAGGTCCAGCTTGCAAAATTACTAGTGCCACCATGTTAACCTCGGCCATAAGTGATATGCAAACCGCATACACTGATGCTGCCGGACGTTCTACACCTGATTACCTGAATTTGGGTGCCGGAAGTATTGGCGGCAAAACGCTTTTACCTGGCTTGTATAAATGGACAAGTTCTGTTATCATTCCTACGGATGTTACAATTGAGGGCAGTGCAGACGATGTTTGGATATTTCAGGTTTCCGGAACCCTTTTTATGAGTTCAGCTGTAAGAGTTACCTTGACCGGTGGTGCACAAGCAAAGAATATTTACTGGCAGGTGGCAGGTGCCGTTACCTGCGGAACTACCAGTCATTTTGAAGGGAATATTTTAGGGCAGACAGGCATTAACTTGAAAACAGGTGCAACAATAAACGGTAGAATGCTTGCGCAAACTGCTGTTACTCTTCAAATGAATACTGTTACACAACCACAATAAATTTTACAAAATCAATATCCCAAAGAGGCGATCCCATCGGGTCGCCTCTTTTTTATGAATTAAATTGATAACTGCGCCGCCAGAAGCGGAAAATAAAAAAATAAAAACCGGACGAACTTCTACCGAGATAGTTACATTATCGGGAAATATAGGAGGACTTACACTTTCTCCACGTCTTTATAAATCAACTTCGTCGCTGGCCATCTCATCTGGCGACCTTACGTTTGATGCAAAGGGAAATGCGGATGCTAACTTCATTATACAGATAGCATATTCACTCATAACTACATCGGGATGTAAAGTTATTCTCAAAGGAAGCGTTTTGGTATCTAACATCTTTTGGCAAGTAGGTTCTTCTGCTACTTTTTGGAACGACATCTGTTTTTAAAGGAACGGTTTTTGCAATGCAATCCATCACTTTTAATACTAGGGCTACACTTGATGGCAGAGCATTAACAAGAACCGCTGCTATTACAATGGCTGGAAATACTATTGTGAAACAATAAAAATGTGTGAATGATGTAAATTATAACAAAAGTTGTGTAACACTTATTAATTTAGAAGTGTTCAACTTTGTTATATAATATGTACTTAACAATTTAAAATTAAACGAAATGCCAAATATAACTGAACTTAAGGGAAACTGGAATGAACAAAAAGGCAAACTCAAAAAGAAATTTGCAATACTTACAGAAAATAATTTAATGTATGATGAAGGCAAGAAAGACGAAATGCTTGGAAAATTACAAATTAAATTGGGAAAGACCAAAGATCAATTGCATGATATATTAGGAGCGTTTTAACTACAATTTAATATAAAAAGTCACCATTTAACGGTATACGTTAATGGGGACTTTTTTAAAATTATTCTGTTTTGTAAGTTTTACCATGAAAAAAATTACGTCAGTTAGAAAAGTAATCCCAAACTTAAAGGATTTAACTCAGCAAACAATAAGGCTAAGCGAAAAAACTCTTCAAAAAACCGAGAATGCAGCTAATTTTTTAACAGATATTGCGGATGTTTTTATATTTATATCGATCACGATTAAGGCTACGTTTTCCCGCGATTTTGAATTCAAAGAATTTTTACGGCAATGTTTTCAAATTGGGTATAAGTCGTTACCTCTAATATCAGTCACAGGAACCATAATGGGCTTGGTTCTTACGATTCAATCTCGCCCTGTACTGGTTAATTTTGGTGCAGTATCAATGCTTCCCGGTATGGTAGCAGTGTCTCTGATTAGAGAAATGGGTCCTGTTATAACGGCTTTGATATGTGCCGGAAAAATTGGTTCGGGAATGGGAGCAGAATTAGGTTCTATGAAAGTGACCGAACAAATTGATGCCATGGAAGTATCTTCCACTAACCCTATTCGGTTTTTGGTTGTTACAAGAGTATTAGCAGCAACACTAATGATACCAATACTAGTTATATATGCTGATGGTCTTGGCATTTTAGGAAGTTGGGCTGGCGCAAATTTAAAAGGTGATGTAACATTTGGTTTGTTTTTTTCGCAGGCATTTAGACATGTTGCCTTTATTGATTTTTTACCAGCTGTTGTTAAATCGTTCTTCTTTGGAGCGGTAATTGGTTTAATAGGATGTTATAAAGGTTATACGGCGGGGCGTGGGACAGAAAGTGTGGGTATTGCAGCTAATTCAGCCGTGGTGTTAGCCTCTCTGCTAGTGTTGATTACAGATATGATTGCAGTGCAAATAACCGATATGCTTTAGAAAAGTTGTAAGTAGAATACAAAATTTAAAAATGATGAATGATACCAAACCAATAACTATTTCTGCAACCAAGACAAGGAGCAATGACCCGGTTATTGAAATAATTAACCTTAAAAAATCATTTGGCAAACAAGAAGTATTAAAAAACATGTCGTTACAACTTTTTAACGGCGAAAATCTTGTAGTGCTTGGCAAATCAGGCACTGGAAAATCCGTTTTGATTAAATGTATTGTTCGTTTATTAAATCCCGATGAAGGAAAAATAATTGTACTTGGGGAAGATATGAATACATTAGATACTAATGGTTTAGGTGAGTTGAGAAAAAAAATTGGTTTTCTTTTTCAGAGTGGCGCTTTGTATGATTCCATGACCGTAAAACAAAACCTGGAATTTCCTTTGCGAAGAATAAAAAAGAACCTTACTCAAAAAGAAATAGACGAAAAAGTAAAGGAAGCATTGGAAAATGTGGGCTTATCTGATACCATAAATAAAATGCCATCGCAACTATCTGGCGGAATGCGTAAGAGGATAAGCCTTGCACGTACCATTGTTGTTGACCCGTTGATTATGCTGTATGATGAACCTACTACAGGGCTTGACCCGATTACATCAGATGAAATAAGCATGCTTATAAATGATGTTCAAAAAAAATATAAAACTTCTTCTATTATCATCACACATGATATAGAATGTGCACGTTCTACAGCAAACCGGGTTATTATGTTACAAGGGGGTGAAGTATATCAGGAAGGGAAATTAGAAAAGTTTGAAAAGTCAACAGACCCAATCATTAAATCTTTCTTTAAATAGATCGATATTCTTAATACTACATATTTATTACTTAATATTTCAAAAATGGATACTCAATCACAAAAATTTAAAGTACGATTAGGTCTTTTTGTGGCAGGTGGTATGGCACTGTTTATCATTGCCATTCTAATCATCGGGAAACAAAAAAATTTATTTAATCCCGTTTTTAAACTCTCTTGCACCTTTTATAAAGTAAGCGGTTTGCAAGTCGGAAATAATATTCGATTCTCAGGAATTAATGTTGGTACAATCGACGATATCAACATTATTAACGATTCTACTGTTAAAGTAGATATGTCAATTAGAAAAGAAGTGAAGCAGTTTATTAAATCGGACAGTAAAGTGACAATAGGGTCTGCAGGTCTTATTGGAGATAAACTTTTAGTAATTACTCAAGGAAGCTCCGGTGCGCCTCCTGCAAAAGAGGGCCAACAGCTTTTATCATCTGAACCTGTAGAAATAGATGCCATTATGGCAAGTTTGCTGATAACTGCTGGTAATGTCGAAATTATTTCGCAACAATTTGCCGAGATTATGATTAAAATAAACAAAGGAAAAGGAACACTTGGCCGGTTAATTCAGGACACTACCATTGCACAAAATTTTAATCAGACCATGCTTAACCTTAAAAAAAGTTCAAAAGGCTTAGATGAAAATATGGAAGCCGCCAAACATAATTTCTTGTTGAAAGGCTATTTTAATAAAAGGGCAAAAGCTGCAGAAAAAAAGAAGGAGGATGCAGAAAAAAAGAGGTTAGAAGAACAAAAATTAATTGATACAAAAAAATAATTAAAATAACTATTATTTACCACATGGTACTGCGTCGTTTATATCCTATGAGACTATGAAGTGTTTTAAGTTCTCAACCTGTTTAAAGCTTTATTATTCACCTTTTTAGTGAGACCGCTAATGCTAAGTGTCTATGTGGCTTGTAATCATTTAAATACAGCTGGACAAGTGGTTATAAAATGTTTTATTATATTTATTATTTTATTTTTAACATGCGAATTTGGATTTGGTCAACCTCCTCCAGCCAAAACAGATTCAACAAAATTTTATAAGAATATTGAATCCTATTCAAAACGTTCAAAGTTTATGAAGTTTGCATACAGTTTGATTTTTAAACCTGTTGATGCTAGCCCACCCAATAAAAAAGTAAACAAGAAACTGTTAAAAAAACAAAATATCGACTTTGAAGGAAAAACTATAAGACATATTAATATTGAAACGTTAGCCCCCTTTGGTTATTCAATAACCGACGCTACTGCAGTGCCTAAAGATTTTTTTTCTAATATCGGAAATAAGTTGCATGTTAAAACACAACATATAACAATTAGAAACCTTTTACTTATTCGTGAAAATCAATCATTTGATTCGTTGCTTGTTAAAGAATCTGAAAGATTAATACGCAGAAGTGGGTATGTTCGTGATGTTTCATTTTTTGTTAAATCAACTTCAAAAAAATCCGACTCTGTTGATATTGTCATTCGAGAATTAGATAATTGGAGTATTATTCCTAAAATGGATGCTTCCACTTCTCACCTCAAAATTAATTTAAATGATAAAAACTTTATAGGGTTGGGGCATGAATCTCAAAATGAGTTTTCCTGGTATACTAGTACCGGGAATTTTGCGTATAATGCAAGTTACATTATCCCCAATTTCCGCAATACTTTTGTTAACTCAACAATACATATTGACAAGGACCAATTGGGCAATTCTAGCAGAAATTTTGCTGTCGACCGTCCGTTTTTTTCACCTTTTGCAAAATGGGCGGCAGGTGTGAATTTTACACATCAATTTCGAAATGACTACATTCACGTCAACGATACGCTTATAGAACCACAAAGATTTAAATTTAATTCACAAGATTATTGGGTAGGAAACGCTATCAGGATATTCAAAGGCAATACAGAAAATCATCGTACAACCAATTTTATTTCGGCCTTTCGTTTTTTAAGGATTCGCTATCTCGAAAGACCAATTGAAATATATGACCCACAACATTTTTATGGTAATGAAAACTTTTACATGGTAAGCTTAGGAATCTCCGCAAGGAAATATGTTCAGGATAATTATATTTTTAATTATGGTATTACAGAAGATGTTCCTATTGGAAAGGTCTATAGTCTGACTGGTGGATATCAAATAAAAAATAATTCAGAACGGCTATATTTAGGCATGCGGTTTTCCTTTGGCAATTATAATGATTGGGGTTACCTGAGTTCCAACTTTGAATACGGAACTTTCTTTCGTACTTCACATACAGAACAGGGTGTATTTACCATAGGAGTAAATTATTTTACCGGATTATTTGAAATCGGTGACTGGAAATTCCGACAATTTATAAAACCTCAGCTTACTATTGGCTTAAATCGGTTCTATTATGATAGCTTAACTTTGAGAAATGGTTATGGTCTTATAGGATTTAACAGCGTTGCATTGACTGGTACAAAACGTTTATTATTTACATTACAAACACAATCGTATGCCCCATGGAATTTTATAGGATTTCGATTTGGCCCCTACTTTATTTATTCTCTTGGCATGCTTGGCGATGAAGCATCAGGATTTAAAAAAAGCAGAGTATATTCACAAATAGGTCTGGGAGTTCTAATAAAAAATGAAAAATTGGTATTTAATACATTCCAAATTTCTATTGCATTCTATCCTTTAATCCCCGGGAGTGGAAAAAATATTTTAAAAATTAATCCATTTAGAACAACCGATTTTGGCTTTCGCGATTTTGAAATTGGAAAGCCGGCAACGGTACTATTTCAATAATGGAAATAAGCAGTATTTGTTTTTTAAATAGGTATTTAGGTTGAGTTTAGGTGAGTTATAAACAAATTCCAATTGCCCTGAAAAATAAATTACAACTAAAAACTTACAACTTATATGGATGCTTTGCAAATAAAAGATATGATAAAAAAAACGGGTTATCTCTTCAAAGATACCCTTAATGAGTTTATTGACGATAATGGCATGAAACTGGGTGCGGCATTGTCATATTATACTATTTTTTCTTTGCCCCCATTGCTTATCATCATTATATCCCTGAGTGGAATATTTTTTGGCGCCGATGCAGTTAGGGGCGAAATATTTGGTCAGATTAACGGATTGGTGGGCAATGATGCTGCCTTGCAAATACAGGAAACAATTAAAAATGTAAAACTTTCAAGTAGCAATACGTTTGCAACAACATTAGGTATCATCATTTTAATCATAGGAGCATCGGGTGTGTTTGCTGAAATTCAGGATTCTATAAACTATATATGGGGTATAAAAGCAAAGCCTAAACGAGGATTTATTAAATTTTTGTATAATCGCCTCATGTCATTTTCAATGATTGGTTCCGTTGGATTTTTATTAATGGTTAGTTTAATCATAAATTCTATTGTTGGGATTCTTAGCAAACGTTTGGCAATCATGTTTCCGCAGGACACCATTTTATTGTTTTATGCCGTTAATATATTCATTGTTTTCATTATTATAACACTTCTATTCATCATTATCTTCAAAACACTGCCTGATGGGAAAATTGCACTCCGCGATTGTGTCATTGGTGCATCTTTTACAGCCTTTCTTTTTATGATTGGCAAATTTGCCATCGGTTTTTACCTCGGAACTTATAACATTGCTTCTATCTATGGCGCAGCTGGCTCTATAATTTTAATTCTTGCCTGGGTGTATTATTCAGCTATCATACTCTATTTTGGCGCCGAATTTACTAAAGTATATGCCAATACGCATGGGAAGAAGATAATTCCAAACGAATATTCCGTTCAAATAAAAAAACAAATTAATTGAGAAATTCTTTTACTTTCTTTTCAAACGTGTGAATTATGTAACTTATTTCCAAAGTTATGTAACATATGCTGAATTCAAATTAACAACTTTACTAAGCAAAAAATCAGTTAAAATTCAAACAAAATATCAAAAAAATACAATTACCAAACCGGATTTGGATAACCCATAAAATAAAAAAATATGTTTAATAGAATGGTTGTGCAACGGGCACTAGAAAGAAGTTGGGCATTGGATACCAATCCCTGCTGGACTTCAGAGAATCCACCAGATAGTCAAGGAAGTGTAACGTCCCTTCTAATTTATGACATTTTTGGTGGTGAAATTTTGAAAACGCATAAGAAAAAAGGTTGGCATTTTTATAACCGTATTGATGGTGAACGTATAGATTTTACGATATCGGAAATGAGCAAATCCTCTGATGATTATCGCTTCGAAGATGTTCCTTCCAATCCCGACGAGACGTATAAATATTTTGAGCAGGAGGAATATTCAACCCTTTTTATGAGGTTCATCAGAGCTTATGAAGAAACTGTAGGACATGAAAAATATCAACCCGGACTTGCATATTGAGGGCTTATTAAGCTTTAAGTACTGTTCGAAGAATATTGAAAATAGAATTACAAATCATCTCAAAAATCAAACTTGTATTAACTGTAATAATTACTAAAAAAATACACATGAAAAATTCACTTCGCATTATCGCATTCTTACCCTTGATCATTAGCTTTATATTTACTTCATGCGGGCCCAGTAAAAAGTTTGTAGTTATGGAAACCAAAGTTCATAGGCTTCAAAGGGACAGTGCCAATACTCATAATCAATTAAATGATTGTAATTCGCAGGTGAAAAATCTAAAAGGTGAAAAAGCATCGTTACAGAGCGATAAAACATCACTACAAAATGAAAATACATCGGTTCAAAATGATTTGAATACATTATCAAATGAATCAAAAATGACTATTGCCGATCAGGCGAAACGGTTAAAAACATTTCAGGATATGATTCAATCACAAAAGGATGTAATGACAAAGCTTAAAAATTCAATAGCTGATGCACTGATGAATTATAAAACGGATGAACTATACGTATACTATAAGGACGGAAATGTTTATGTTTCTCTTGAAGAAAAATTGCTTTTCAAATCAGGCAGCGATGTGGTTGATCCTAAAGGTAAAGAAGCACTAAAATCTCTTTCCAAAGTGCTCAATAACACTAAGGACATTACTGTGATGATTGAAGGCCATACGGATAATGTTCCCATTAAAACAAACCTTTTTAAAGATAATTGGGATCTCAGCACAGCAAGAGCCATATCTATTGTGCGTATTTTAACCAAAGACAATGGCTTTGATTCGAGTCGTATCACGGCCTCAGGCAGAAGCGAATTTCACCCGGTAAAACCAAATGAAACAAATGAAGGACGTGCCGGCAACCGAAGAACTGAAGTTATTTTATCCCCAGATTTGAGAGAGCTTTATAAACTCATTTATCAATAGATAAAACCCGTAAAGCTTTTCAATATAATATTATTTTTAATTCCTTAAAAAAATAAAATGAACAAAACATACCATTTTCTTGCTTCCATAACTTTTATTTATGGCATTCTATTTACGTCATGCGTTTCAAGTGAAAAATTTATGTCCTCGGAAGCAAAAGTTAATAAGCTGCGAATAGACAGTGCCACTATGTACGGTAAAATGAACGAATGTAATACACAAGTCAAAAACCTTAACGTTGAAAAAGCATCTTTGCAGACTGAAAATGCTTCGCTAAAGAGCGAATATACTACAGTTCAAGATGATTTGAAAGCACTTACCACTGAGTCAAAAATGACAATTGCCGATCAGGCGAAGCAATTAAAAAACTTTCAGAATTTGGTTCAATCACAGAAAAAAGTGATGGCCAAGCTTAAAAATACAATAGCTGATGCCCTGATGAATTATAATACTGATGAACTATCCGTTAACATTAAAAACGGCAATGTTTACGTTTCGCTCGAAGAAAAATTGCTGTTTAAATCGGGTAGCGATAAGGTCGATCCTAAAGGTAAAGAAGCATTGAAATCACTGGCCAAGGTTCTTAAAAGCACCAGCGATATCACTGTAGAGATTGAAGGTCATACAGATAATGTACCAATTAAAACCAAACAATTCAAGGATAACTGGGAACTTAGCACAGCCAGAGCCAACTCCATTGTACGTATGCTAACAAAGGATTATGGTTTTGATCCGCGACGCATCACGGCGTCGGGCAGAGGTACTTTCCACCCAATAAAAACAAATAAAACCTCAGCAGGCCGTTCCAGTAACCGGAGAACGGAAGTCATTTTATCTCCGGATCTGAAAGAGCTTTATAAACTGTTGGATCAATAAAATTTAAGAGATGCAAGGCCTCATTTACTGAAACTCTTTGTAAAAAATACTTATCTAATGATTTTGGGTATTCAGTAATCAATTTTTAAATTTTTTTGTAAATGTGTGAATGGTGTAACCTTTAACTATAATGATGTAATTCTCTTCAAACAATTTATCCTAACTTTCCGGCAATTTTAATACTATAAAAAAATGAAAAATGCAGGTATATTTATTATTGTAATTGGTTTATTACTAACCATTTTTACAGCCTTTACATTTTTTACCAAAGAGAAAGTAGTTGATATCGGAAAAGTTGAAATCACCGCAGATAAACCACACCATCTCAATTGGTCACCACTGATTGGCGTTGCAGTAATGGTAATTGGTGGAGTTGTTTTATGGCAGTCTTCTAAAAAATAAAAAATGGTGTGAAGCTATATATCAAATACATGGTAAGTATGCGCTGCAAAATGGTAGTGAAAGAAGAGTTACGGAAACTCGGATTGCACTTCATCATAGTAGATATGGGCGTTGTGGATATTATGGAAAATATTTCGGATGATCAGCGTGACCAAATAAGAATTGCATTGCTCAAATCAGGATTAGAACTGATGGACGATAAGAAAGCTGTGCTCATCGAAAAAATTAAAAATGTAATTATTGAAATGGTTCACTATTCAGATGAATTGCCTAAAATAAATTTTTCTGATTATTTGAGCGAAAAATTAAAGTACGATTATACCTATCTTGCAAATTTATTCTCAGAAGTTAAAGGTACTACGATTGAGAAATTCATCATTATTCATAAAATAGAACGTGTAAAAGAGTTGCTCATTTACGATGAATTTAGTCTCACAGATATTGCCTGGAAGATGCATTACAGCAGCGTGGCTCATTTATCCAATCAGTTTAAAAAACTGACAGGACTCACGCCTTCTCATTTTAAAAAATTAAAAAATAAAAGGCAAAAAGCAATTGACGATATTTGAAATAAATAACACAATGATGAATAGATATTCACCAAGATTTTTGCCGATTTTGAGCTTGATTTGATATTAAATTAAAATTTGATGACAAAAGAAAAAAATATTCTGATTTTTTTGGTTGATGACGATGCGCTGTATTTAAAGACTTTAGAGGTTGAGTTTGCACAGCAATCTGAATCAATCATCAAAACATTCGCTACAGGTGAGCAATGTATTGAAAATTTATCGCAAAATCCAGACATCATCATTTTGGATTATCATCTCAATGGTATTCAAAAAAATGCCATCAACGGTATAGAAACACTGGATAGAATTAAAAAAATCAATTCGGAAATACCAGTTATAATGCTTTCCTCTCAGGATCAAATTGAAGTGGCTGTAAATTGTATGAAACATCTGGCATATGATTATATCGTTAAAAGTGAAACTGCTTTTATTCGATTACAAAAAGCAATTACCTTCATTTTTCACAACCAGAAAATAGAAAAGACATTGAATTGGTATATGGAAAAGTTGTGATATTATAGAGCCAGATTTAAAATTTGTATTGATTCTTAGTTATTGGTTCATTGGTACTTACTGGCCGATTAAAATATTAAATATCTTTAATGTCAATAAAAATGTGCCGTCCCGTGGGACTGTATTTCCGTTTATTTCCATTTATTTCTTTCATTTTAAAATGTGTGAATGATGTAAATTTTTTCCATAGTTATGTAACGTACAGGGTAAAATGAATCTTATCTTTATTTTTTAAATCACTTTTTCAAGAAAAAATAATACCCTAAAAAATACACAATGAAAAAGGCAGGCATCTTCACTATTATCGTTGGTTTTGGATTAATCATTTTTACAAGTTTTTTCCCTTTTCCTAAAGATAAAGCTATTAATATTAAACAAGTTGCAATCGGAAAGCAAAAAGCACAAAACCTCAATTGGTATCCGCTTTTTAGTATTGCTGTATTTGTAGTGGGTACAGCTATTTTAGGACGATCTTCTGAATCGTAGAAGACTAAAATTAGCGATTTGAAAAGATAATAATGCTTAATAATAGAAAAACTTAAAAAATATCATCAATTGGTTATTTTTAATTTACTTCTTTTACTAACTGGGTTTATTGTGCCGGTCAAAATTTTTAACATTAAAAAAATTGAGATAAATGATGGGTATTTGTATTTAGACATTATCTAAAATAATAAATACTCAAGCCGACACATTTTTTATCATAAAATAAAGAAAAAATCTCTATAATATTTGATATAGTCAGTCTGTATGAAAAACCATGAGTAAACAAACAAACTTTAAGAAAGCGGTAAATAATCTTTTGCCAACCAACAGCGAAGGCTTTAATTCTTTGGCTGAGCTTGCATTAGACATGAGATGGTCATGGGATCATTCAGCCGATAAAATATGGAGGAAGTTAGATCCTGCACTTTGGGACTTTACTCATAATCCTTGGGTTGTGTTGCAAACTGTTTCCAACGATCAGTTTCAATCGGTAATGAACGACCCTGCTTTTCGGAGTATAATTGACGCCATGGTGAAGGTCAAGAATGATTTAAACTCTTCACCTGCATGGTTTCAACAAAATTTTCCAAAAACTTCTTTGACATGTGTCGCTTATTTTAGCATGGAATTCATGTTAAGTGAAGGGCTCCCGATTTATTCGGGTGGTCTGGGCAATGTTGCCGGCGATCAGCTTAAAACTGCAAGTGATTTGGGAATTCCTGTCATTGGTATAGGACTACTTTATCAGCAAGGCTATTTTCGGCAGGAAATCGACAGAAATGGAATGCAACAAGCGCTTTATCCCTATAATGACCCCGGGCAATTACCAATCACCCCTTTGCGTCAACCAAATGGAGAATGGTTGCGCTTAGAAATTGCTCTTCCTGGATACTCTGTTTGGCTGCGTGCCTGGCAAGTTCAGGTTGGTAGGGTGAAACTTTACCTTTTAGATAGCAATGATGCGGCAAATTTTCCGGTTCATCGTGGTATTACAAGCGAATTATATGGTGGCGGGTCAGAGCTTCGGCTAAAACAGGAATTGATGCTCGGAATTGGTGGCTGGCGTCTACTCAATGCTCTTGGTATTCAGCCACAAGTATGCCATCTCAATGAGGGGCACGCAGCATTTGCAATATTGGAACGGGCTTATCATTTTATGAAAGATACAGGACAAGCTTTTGATGTTGCCCTGGCTTCCACAAGAGCAGGTAATCTTTTTACTACACATACAGCAGTAGCCGCCGGGTTCGATTGCTTTCCAGCATCGCTTATTGAGCAATACCTTGGCAAATATGCTGAGCAAACACTTGGTATTACTTGTCATCAATTATTAGCGCTCGGACGAAAGGATTCAGAAAATAATTCGGAGATGTTCAATATGGCTTATTTGGCAATAAGAGGAAGCGGAGCAGTAAATGGGGTAAGTCGTCTCCATGGAGAAGTGAGTCGTCACATCTTTGAACCACTATTTCCTAAATGGCCCACCAGCGAAGTACCTGTTGGCTACATTACCAATGGAGTTCATATGCCAACATGGGACTCCAGGGAAGCAGACGAAATTTGGACGGAAGCCTGTGGCAAAGACAGATGGTTGGGGATAAACAAAAATCTGGAACAAGATATTCGCCGCGTTTCCGATGAAAGGCTATGGGAAATGCGCACCAATGCAAACAAGGCTCTCATCAAATTTTCCAGTGAATATGTTTCGAAGCAATTGCTTGGCTCAGGACATACCTACGAATCAGTTGAACGAGCGAAACATTTATTTGATCCCAACATTTTAACACTCGGCTTTGCACGACGATTCGCAACTTATAAACGACCTAATTTATTGCTGCATAACCCGGAAAGATTGCTACGCTTGTTAAAAAACCCTAAATTTCCGGTACAACTTATCCTTTCCGGCAAAGCTCATCCTGCCGATCAGCAAGGACAGGATTTAATTAAAGATTGGATGAGGTTTATAAGGCACGATGATGACCATCCTCCAGTTCTTTTCCTTGCCGATTATGATATGCATGTATCAGAACAACTGGTGCAGGGTGTAGATGTTTGGATAAATACACCCCGTCGCCCCTGGGAGGCCAGTGGAACCAGTGGCATGAAAGTGCTTGTAAATGGGGGTATTAACCTTTCGATATTAGATGGTTGGTGGTCCGAAGCTTATTCACCCCAAGTTGGCTGGGCTCTGGGTGATGGGAATGAACATGGCGACGACCCGTTTTGGGACGATATCGAAGCCGAACAACTTTATCAAATACTAGAACAGCAAGTAGTTCCTGAATTTTATAACCGCAATGAAAAGGGAATCCCTACGGCTTGGGTTTCGAGAATGCGTGAAAGCATGGCACAATTAACACCTAAATTCTCAGCCGACAGAACCGTTCGGGAATACACAGAACAACACTATCTTCCTGCGGCATCAGCATATCTTGAGCGCACAGCTAATAAAGGTGCAAAGGGAAAACTTATACATGACAAAATCTATTCCCTTGAGCAAAATTGGGAATCGATGCATTTCGGAGAGGTGACTATAGAAACTAATGAAAACCAACATAAGGTTGATGTTCAGATTTATTTCAATGACCTTGATCCGGACATGGTTCAGGTTGAGTTTTTTGCTAAAGGAATAAATGGGGCGGCTCCGTTTGCGCAAAAGATGTCGCGAGGGGCAAAACTAGAAGGCACAGCTAATGGATACCATTTTAACACTTTGGTAACAACGACACGCCCAAAGTCAGATTATACGGCTAGAGTAATACCTTACTTTCCAAATGCTTCAGTGCCACTTGAAATTTCCAGGATTTTATGGCAGAGTTGATGGAAGGAAGACGGAAGTTAATATTCGGTCTTTTGACATAGTAGAATTTTTGTTCGGCTTAGGCTGTGGATAAGTCGTAAATCCTTACACTCTCGGCCATTAAAAATATATTCGACGGAGGCAGGTCCCGCCGAAAAAAAGATTGATGATAACCTCGCCAAAATGGAGGTGATTCACTTTGTTTTTTTGATACCTTCAAATAATTATGAAATTATGGAATCGTTAAAACCTAAAATTGCCATCGTTGGTGCAGGTAATGTGGGTAGTACTTTTGCTTTCTCGTTAATGTTAAGTGGTTTAGCCCGAGAAATTGTATTAATTGACAAAAATGAGTTGCTTGTAAAAGGTGAGTGCATGGATTTAAATCATGGTATTAGCTTAGCCCACCCAACAAAAATTTACACCTCCGGGTTTGAAGGTTGCAAAGATGCGGATATCGTCGTTATTACTGCCGGGGCAAATCAAAAGCCGGGGCAGACCAGAACAGATTTAGTGAAGGATAACGTTACAATATTTAATACTATTATACCTGCCATTTCAAAATATGCTGGGAATGCCATTCTGTTGGTTGTCACTAACCCGGTAGATATTCTAACCTATGTAACTTTGAAATTATCAGGTTTACCGCCCAACAGGGTGATTGGCTCCGGAACTGTACTGGACACGGCAAGACTGAAGTACATGATAAGTGAATATTGTGAAGTGGATCCCGGTAATATCCATGCTTACATCATAGGCGAACATGGAGACACTGAACTTCCGGTTTGGAGTAATGCAACCATTGCTGGGATGTCATTGGAAAAATATTGTTCTGATTATGGTAAGCATGATAATGTAAAAAACGAATTATCCGCAATATTTGAAAAGGTAAAAAATTCAGCTTATCAGATAATTAAAGCAAAAGGAGCTACAAACTATTCCATAGCATTGGCATTAGTTAAAATTTCGCGTTCTATCTTAAGAAATGAGAATTCAATTTTGCCTGTGTCTACCCTTATCACAGACTACTATGGTATAAGTGATGTTTGCATAAGCATTCCATCACATGTTAATATACAAGGTGTTGAAAGGTATCTTAAATTGGAACTATCGGAGGTGGAGCAAGATTTATTCAAACATTCCGCCAATACCTTAAAAAATATCCTAAAAACGATCCATTTATAAAATTTATTAATGACTCGAATATCCACTAAAACAGTTGCCCTTATCGTTGCTCACCCCGATGATGAAACGTTGTGGGCCGGCGGAACTTTATTAAGCCATCCCTCCTGGCAATGGTTTACTATTAGTCTATGCCGGGGAAGTGATAACGACCGTGCCCCTAAGTTTTACAATGCCTTAAAAATCTTAAAATCTGAAGGAATCATGGGTGACGTTGATGATGGCCCGGAACAAAATCCTTTGGATGAAAAAGCGTTAGCACGAACCATTCTGGATCTATTGCCTCCTAGACATTTCGATATAGTTATTACCCATAATCCATCAGGCGAATATACAAAACACCTCAGGCACGATGAAGTTAGTAAAGCTGTAATTAATCTATGGTATGACGGTAAAATATCTGCTAATGAATTGTGGACCTTTGCTTACGAAGACGGTAATAAGGAATATTATCCCAAAGCTGAGAAAAATGATACTTTTTATCGAACTCTTATGAATCAGATCTGGCGTAGGAAATATAGTATTATTACAGAAACTTATGGTTTTGAAAAAAATAGCTGGGAAGCACAAACCACACCTAAAACAGAAGCATTCCGGCAATTTTATGTACCGGATGATGCTAAAAATTGGATTAAACAATGTGAAAATAAATCAATTTAAAATGAGGAAATTTTCAAATCTTTAAATCAACTAATCAACTAATTATCATAACATGAAAGTTCTGGTATTATATGATTACCCTCCTTCACCGGGAGGACTTGCAACTCAAGGAGACCTTCTTTATAAGGGACTTCTTGAAATGGGTATTGATACCCATGCAGTTCATTTCGAATCTGCACAGGAGAAAGAATGGTATTATAGGTGGTTTGAGCCAGATGTTGTTGTTGGTGTAGGTTATTGGGGACACACTCCGCAATTAGTTCTTCACCCTCAACGCTATGGTGTGCAACCTGTACCTTGGTTAGTTGCCGACGGTTACATTGCAAACTACCAGGAGGTATTAAATGCTCTTCCATTGATATTGGTAACGTCCAATTGGGTAAAGGAGATGTATGTACGCGACGGTATCAAGAGCGATATTATTGAAGTATTACCTGTTGGTTGCGATACCGATTCATTTATACCGTTTAGTAAAGATGATTCGAAAATATTGGCTGTGCGCGAATCATTAGGCATTTCACCTGATCAGTTGATGATCCTCACCATTGGTGGCGATGCTGCTTCAAAAGGTGCACAAGAAGTTATGCAGGCACTGGCTATCATTGATACGAAAGCACCAGACTGGAAATATGTTTGCAAAGTATGGCCACAGCCACGAACTAAGCGTCAAAACGTTGCTGATCTGGAAATGGCGATAAATCTGGGTATTGAAAAAAATGTTACCTATGCAACTAACACCATTTCAAGAAATTTTATGCCTTACCTGATTGGAGCTTGCGATATATATGCGGCCCCTTCGCGACTGGAAGGTTTCGGAATGCCACAAGTGGAAGCAGGAGCTTGCGGGAAACCGGTAATAAGTATCAAAGCCATGGGTATGCTGGATACACTTATACATGACGAAACAGCCTTATTGGCAAATATTGCTCAGAAAATTGTTGTGAACGAAGTAACAGTTGGCGATGAATCAGGCTTTGAAGGTAAACATAAAGTGGTATTTAAAGAGCCGCGAACGGTCGATTACCGTGCAAATGTTCAGGATATTGCAAAATATTTAATGGAACTTATGACTAATGCTGCACTACGTGAAAAAATGGGCAATGCAGGGAGAATGCGTGTGGTCGAAAATTTTGACTACCGCATTGTTGCAAAGCGATTTGTTCAAATAATGAACGAAAAATTGGGGATAAAATGAGCTGAAAATAAAAATGATTTGAAAATTTGAAGATGTGGTTATTTAAAATAATAAATCATCTTTTTGATTTTCAAACTAACACATTTTTCAAATTATTATCATGCAAACTGAAATCTGGCAACAAATAGAAAAAGCAAAGAAGGCTGCCCTTGAAGTACTTCTTTACAATGCACATGGACCTTACCATGGACTACCGCGTACAGCAGGTTGGGGATATCCTGAGCCATATACGAGAGATTTGATGTTTTCCATTCTGGGAATTGGGGTTTCCAGAAATCAAAAATTATTGGATAGCATCAGAAAAGTATTGGAAACACTGGCAAAGAATCAGACTGAACATGGTCATATACCATCATTGGTGCATGACTCGGAGGATCGTGGATCAAGTGATTCAACTCCTTTATTTTTGCTCGGTACAGGAATTTTCAGAAAAGTATCAGGTGAATCCGACTTTCTTAGCGAAGCCGTTGAAAAAGCTTTGACTTGGATGGAATATCAAAGCCCATCAGATCGCTATCTGGTTGCCCAGCAACCCACAAGTGATTGGCGCGATGAACAGTGGGTAACCGGCTATGGTCTGTTTGTTAACACGTTGGTATATAGTTACCTCCGAATTCTGGGCAAGCACGAAAGAGCTGACATGGTGCGTAGCGAAATGAGCCGGTTTACAATTACCGAAGGGAAGTTACATCGCCATGTTCATGAAGGACTTGTAGTAAAATATAAACCTTATTATGCTTTTTGGTCTTATAAAATACATAGTAGCGAACGGTTCGATCTGCTCGGTAACAGTCTTGCCATTCTTTCCGGTATAGCATCTCCGTCCCGCGCGGATGACATGATTTCCTGGATTGAAGAGGAGTGTGCAGGAATGAAAAAAAGAGGTGAGTTAGCTGTTGATCTGCCACCTAATTTTTTTCCTTATACTAAACCTGAAGATCCTGATTGGCATCCGCGCTATAAATTATTTAACAATCCTGGGGAATACCATAATGGTGGCATTTGGCCATTTATATGTGCATTTTATGTAGCTGCCTTAGTAGCCGCTAAAAGATACACTCTCGCCCGGGAAAAGCTTATAGCGCTAACTCTAAGTAATCAATTGTCCGCTACCGGGAATGTTGCATTCGGATTTAATGAATGGATTAAAGCACAGGACGGCAAGCCGATGGGGCAGGACTGGCAAACCTGGAGTGCCGCGCTTTACCTATATGCCGCAAAATGCGTTGAAGAAAAACGGACTCCATTTTTTGATGAGATTCGTGATTGTCAGGCGGAAATGAAAACAGAGTAAAACCCTTTAAAAACTTATGAACCTCAGGTTATCCTTATCATAAATGTGTGTGAATTATGTAAATTTTTAAAAGAAATGTATAACTTCTTTTAGATGGGTATAAGGTATATTTACATTACTAAAATTTCTTCTCAACCTAAAGTTAGAATCTATGGATACAAATAATGCATCAGGATACTGGATCGTGAAAAAGGAGAAAATAAAACAAAAATATGCTATCCTTACCGATGAAGATTTGCATTTTTGTGAAGGTAAGGAAAAAGAAATGATAGAATTACTGGGCTATAAACTTGGAAAAACAAGTGAAGAACTGCGCAATATTATCGTAGCCCTATAATTGAATTGCTACTTGTGAGGTTTGCGTTTGCCTTAAACGACAAAAACAGATCATTGAGAGTAATTGAATGTTTTCCATTTGGTTAAAAGGCACATTATGATGTTGCAAATTAGAAATATGGAAAGTGGTCGTTGTATTGTATTAGTTGATTATGAACTCAATAAGCTAGGACTTCAATACAAAAGTGTTAAGTTGTGTTAAGTTAAATTAAAACAAAAAATATATCAGACGAGAAATTGCGATTGATATACTTTTTCTAAATAATAATTTCGAAGCAGAAAAAATAATCAGAATTGTCAAATCCTTAAATATTTTTTGAAAATTATATACTAATATTCAGCAGTAACGTTTATTTTTACATTCTATAATTTAGAAATTGGTAACTATGTCATTAGAAATTTCAGGAAAGGTATTGCAACTTCTGCCCGAACAAACCGGGGAAGGTAAAAACGGCACATGGGTGCGCCGCGATTTTGTTATTGAAACAGCCGAGCAATACCCTAAAAAAATCTGCTTTAGTGGGTGGGGAGATAAGGCCGCTCAGGTGAATGGTTTGCAACCGGGCCAAACAGTTAAAGTATCCTTTAATCCCGAGTCGCGCGAATTTAATACCAAATGGTACACTGACCTTAGGGCATGGAAAATTGAGGCCGATGCAGGTTCGCCGGGGAGCGTTAGCGGTGGCGCTGATTACAATCGTATTCAGCCGCCACCTGAAGAGTTTTTGCCAGCGGCTCCTTCTGGTGAAGAGAATGATTTACCTTTCTAGTGTTATCTTACACATAATTATGCGGTTATATCTGTTGAAAGACCTGTCAGGTTTCAAAAACCTGACAGGTCTTATCATCAAATTTATCTTTAACATTGCACTTGCAAGGAAGCCCAACCCTTAAAAGCGGCTATAACAGTACTTAATCGTTCAGAGTTGGAAATGTTGTATTAAACTTCGTATCTCAAGATCATAAATAATAGATATAGTCCCTTTATAAGTGATTTACTTTGAATTAGTTATAAATTAAGTATTTCCTCGATCCTTATTGCTTTCGCTCCAACTCTTTTAATGTATCCAACTTTTTCTTTTCGAGAAAGCTGTAGATGTCGCCTAGGTGTTCTTTTACACGTTTATTGCCAAATTCATACACTTTGTTCACCAATCCATCAAGAAAATCGCGGTCGTGTGATACGAGAATGAGTGTACCGTCGAAATCTTTCAGGGCACTTTTTAAAATGTCCTTTGTTTTTATATCAAGGTGATTGGTAGGCTCATCGAGAATAAGCAAGTTTACAGGTTCAAGCAATAACTTTATCATAGCCAAACGGGTTCTTTCACCTCCCGAAAGTACTTTTACTTTTTTAGTAGTGTTGTCGCCTCCAAACATAAAAGCCCCTAGAATATCCTTTATTTTGGCACGAATATCGCCCTTTGCAACATCATCTATGGTTTGAAATACAGTAATCTCCTCATTAAGGAGCGATGCTTGATTTTGGGCAAAATACCCAATCATAACATTATGCCCCAGAGTGAGGTTTCCTTCGTATTCAATCTCACCCATAATACTCTTAATAAGCGTGGATTTTCCCTCGCCATTTTTGCCTACAAAGGCAACACGCTCGCCTCGCTCGATGGTAAATGACGCATTTGAAAAAACAGTGTGAGTACCGTAACTTTTCGACATGGCTTCCAATATAACAGGATAGTTACCAGACCTTGGCGATGGTGGAAATTTCAAACGGAGCGATGAATTGTCTTCTTCATCAACCTCGATTATTTCTAATTTTTCCAGCATTTTAACACGTGATTGTACCTGATTTGTTTTGGAATATGTACATTTGAAACGATCGATAAAATCCTGGTTACTGGCAATCATTTTCTGTTGTTCCTCTGCCTGTTTTTGTTGCTGTTCACGACGTTCCTTTCGCAATTGCAAGTATGTTGTGTAATTTACTTTATAATCGTAAATACGTCCCATTGTAATTTCGATGGTACGGTTGGTAATGTTGTCAACAAATGCGCGGTCATGGGAAATGACGATAACCGCTTTTGCACTATTGATCAGAAATTCTTCCAACCATTGTATCGACTCTATATCCATATGGTTGGTTGGCTCATCGAGAAGTAGGAGGTCGGGTTTTTGCAACAGTATTTTTGCCAGTTCGATGCGCATACGCCATCCACCACTAAATTCGCCAGTAGGCCTCGAAAAGTCCTCTCGTAAAAATCCCAATCCCAATAATATTTTTTCAACTTCCGCATCATAGTTAATTTCTTCCACTGAATAAAACTTTTCACTTAATGCGGAGACTTTTTCGATAAGCTCGAAATAACTAGCTGATTCGTAATCTGTGCGGGTAGAAAGTTGGTTATTGAGTTCATCAATTTCATGCTGCATGGCAAAAATATTCGCGAATGCCTGTGCGGCTTCATCAAATACTGTGCGGTTATCTTCGGTAAGTAAATGTTGGGGAAGATAGGCTATTATTGCATCTTTTGGGGCCGACACTTTGCCACTTGAAGCATTTCGTGCACCTGCGATAATTTTGAGCATCGTAGATTTTCCGGCGCCATTTTTACCCATCAAGGCAATACGGTCTTTTTCATTGATGGCAAATGAGACATCTTTAAAAAGGGTTGTTCCTCCAAATTCTACGCTAAGTCCGTCAACTGAAATCATTTCGTATTTTTAATGAGGCGCAAAGATAATATTATAATCAGTACCTGCACCTCGATTTGACAGCTACGCTATGGATAATTTTTTAATTTTGTTTGTTTAACAGTAACAGAAAAAATATGAATAAAGTTTCAACCAATCAGTTCACTGAAAAAGGATTGACGTTATTTTTGCCTTACCACGTTACCTCGGCTGATACCGACATGAATGCCTGTTTGCGGCTTGGCTCGCTCGTAAATTTGCTGATACAATCGGCCATTAGCTCGGCGGATAATTTAGGTTTTGGTTTGAAGTTCCTACGCGAACAAAAACTATTTTGGGTACTCAGCCGGCTTACGGTTGAAATTGACAAACCTCTTGCATGGTATAGCGCCGGGGAAGTAGAAACCTGGCCTAAAGATTTGGACAAGATCCTTTATTTACGGGATTTTATAGTTCGTAACGATGCCCAACAAATTGTCGCCAAAGCAACCTCCGGGTGGTTAGCGGTAGATATGGAAACCAAACGCCCAAAGACCTTCGATCCAACACATGCTCATATTTTCAATCAGTTGAGAGATAAACAAGCATTGAGTACTTCTCCCGAAAAATTATTGCCAGTAAAAGAAGGGGACATTTTTGAAATAAAAACCGGATTCTTCGATATCGATTTGAATGGACATGTTACGGCTACACGCTACATCGATTGGATGATGGATACCTTTTCGATCGGATTTCATCAAAAAAATTATCCGAAAAAAGTCTCCATTAACTTTTTGCATGAAACAAAACCGTATGAAACCATCCAATTAGTTAGATTTACAAACAATGAGAAATCATTTGCCTTTGAAGGGGTTAACAAAACCAGTGGTTCGTTTGCCTTTCGGGGGGTTATTGAATTTTAAGTTATTGGATAATATACAGTAAATAAAGGTGTTTTATTATCTGAATGGGAACTTTAAAAAAACAACAACAAACATTGTTATAAAAAGCTTAGAATATTTATTAATCGTAAACCATAAATTATCATATCAACAAATCTAAATATTAATAAAATGAACAAGATACTATTGATCATTCTTGCTATTACTATTTTCCAAATATCAACGGTAATATCCTTCGCTCAGGATATACAATGGAACAGTGCCCCAAAAAAAGGGTTTGTATTTGAAATAAGCAACAAAGAAGCACAAAAGCTTCTTACTTGCACTAAGCCCGATACCATTGTTAATAAGTTGCTTCACAACTTAATTGACACGTTTGACGTGGATAAGGGCTGGGTAAACCGTCCGGCAAAAGGTCATTTTATTTTAGCTAAGATTGTTGAAAATAAGCTTTATTGCGATTATACTTGCGTTTTCCCTTATCAGGTATTTTTGTTAAAAGAGTACGATGCACTGGCACTGCAAGTAGTAGATTTGAAAGGCAACGTAAGGGACGATGCAAAAGTGAAATTTAAATTCAAAAGGCTTCGTATCGATCCTGAAAGTAAAACATACAGGCTCGAAAATGATTGGTTTAATGGTAATAGTCGAACGGCAACGATTGAACTTGATGGCTTCCGATCGTTCTTTAATATCTTAAAGCATGAAATTCCATCGTGGCATGATAATTACAACAATGACAATGGCCCCGATTTTTATAGCTATATGATAACCGATAAAAACAAGTACAAGCCCAATGATCGCGTCCGTTTTAAATCGTATGCCTTATCGCAGTTCAAGTTGCCTTTGCACAAGGACCTTGAGGTTTGGCTGACCGATTATCGCAAAAATATAAAAGTAGGAAAAATAACACCTTACCGGCCCGGGGGCTATGCCAGCGAATTTCAATTACACGATTCGTTAAAATTATCATTGGATAAAAACTATTATTTGCAGCTGCGAGAAAAAAATGGACGTATTGTAGCTGCCTGTTCCTTTAAATATGAAGATTATGAATTGTTTGGAAATAAATTAGAAATTCAACTCGCAAAAAGCTCGCAGTTTTACCCCGAAAAAAATGAATTAACAATCACAGCAACCGATGTGAACGGACTGAAGCTTAAAGATGCCAAAGCAAGCATTCTCGTTAAGACCCAGGCAATCCATGAATCATTTCAGCCCCTGGTAATCCTTCCCGACACCCTTTTGTATTCTCAAATTGACCTTGATCCGATTAATCCCACGCATTTAGATATCCCATCGGCGTTGTTCCAAAAAACAAATACCTCTTATCAGGTATTTGTTACTGTTCTTAATAGCGAAAATGAGCGTATGGAAAGAAACGATATGGCTACTCATTTTTACTCTCAATATGAACTATCTACCCATTTTTCAAACGATAGCATTTGTTTTGATCTACTAAAAAATGGTGGGCAAATGCAAAATGTACCCATTAAACTTTGGCACAGTGGGGAGTTGGAGCCAATCGAAATTCATTTACCCTATAAAGAAAAACTTAATCCGGCACTTAGTTATTTTCGCCTTGAAAATGAACTTGTTTCCAAGCAAATAAGCATAAGTCACTTAAGTCCCTATTTAGATGTGGTTGGTGGTATCCAAAAAGACAGTTTCAACATCAGGTTACAAAATGCACAGAAATTAGATGTATCCTGGTATATCTATCAGGGAAGCAATTTATTAAAAAAGGGCTTTGGCAAAGAATTGGATTATAAGTCATTCATTGAAGACCGGACTACAACATTTTATGTTGAATTCCTTTACTCGTTTGGGGGAGAAGATCACATAAAACGTACGCAATATGAGTTCAAAGAAGAGTTTTTGGATGTATCCCTGAATATGCCCGACAAGGTATATCCGGGACAGCAAGTAGATGCTACCATACTTGTTCGCGACCAGTTGGGGCAACCTGTGCGCGGTGTTGATCTTACCGCTCTGGCAATTACCGGTAAGCTCAATTACCATCTGCCAGACCTTCCTTATTACGGCAGAAGTTCTGCCCCACGGTCAATAAAAGCACATTATAGTAAAGAGGCTTTAAACAAGCGTACCGCCATTTTAAATTTGGATTACAGGAAATGGGAAAAGACAGCCCGCCTGGACACGATGACATATTATCGTTTTACTTATCCTAAGTCCGGATTTTTTAAATATTTTGTTTTTATTGCAGATAGCACTCAATTTGCCCCTTTTATCATGCAAAATGGCACGGCAAAAAAAATCTATGCGATAGAGGTTGACCATCATCCGGTTTATTTTTCTTGGGTCGACCAGCCCAAGGAATATTCGTTTTATATATCGCCTGGAAAAAAGCATGAAATAAGCCTGCGGTTGTTCGATCAAGAAATTCTGTTAGACTCCATTTCTTTCAAAGCTGGCAAAAAGACAATCCTCAGTTGTAATTTTGATAATTTACCACAGGGGACGAAAATCTATAACCTAGGGCATAAATTTACCCAAACAGAAACAAACAGGTATTACGAATATGTTGCGTCATTTAAAATTGGACTCGGTTCTGGTTATGTTGAAGCAGTAAATGAATTTACCCCATTATTTATAAATAAAAATTCGCCCTATTCAGGTAAGGGTTACATTATAGCCGGTCCTGTTTCACCAGGTATGAATACATATTCGGAAAGCTGGGGCCTGAAAACTAACTATAAGCACACAGGTGGCTATAGGTATACCTTCGAAGACAATATCGTTTATAAGCAAGATGAAACTAACTTACTACCCAAACACTTAGAAGACAATTTCTCTAGCCCTTTAAGTGTGATCAATGCCAAAGCGATGAATAAAAAACGCTTTCTCGAAAAAAAGCCTGAACTGGAATACAAATGGAACGCAAGGACTATCGATATTGTAAATTCCCATTCGCGCATAAAGTTTTTACTTCCTTTTGAGAAAGAATCTTCAGGTATTGCAGCCATCATCTTCCAAGACGTTAAAACCAAGAAATCAACCGCTCCATGTTATAATAAACTTAACGAATACCGATCTGATTTATATTATATCCCATCGGGAACCAATGATATTGCTGTACTCTACAACAATGGCAAATACTTGAAAATGGACAGCATAAATTTCAAAAAAAATATCGTTGCTGTTATCGATCTTAACCATTCCTCATTGAATCCTATAGATTCTCTCTCGAAAAGTTGGTTGTTAAGTCACTCTATGAAATATCCTGACGATTGTTATCCATTACCGATCGAAGCCAAATATCCAGCCAACAAATACTTTTTTTCGCAAGGTTTAGCCGGAAATGTGAAAGGTGTAGTTTATGACGAAAATCATGAACCACTGCCTGGTGTGAACATTGTTGTTGAAGGCACAACCATGGGTGCCGTGTCTGATTTAGATGGTAAGTTTTCGCTGGATATTTATACTCCAACAGCGACATTGGTATTTAGCTTTGTTGGATATTTGCCTGAAAAAGTGGAAGTAACGAGAGGTTCGGAGGTGATTATGAAGTTAACTCCCGATGTTCAAAAACTCGAAGAGGTCGTTGTTGTTGGCTACGGAACAATGTCTAAAAGTGATTTGACTGGTTCTGTAGCCGGCATGGCGGCTGTGGATACAGCTCCCGAAGACAAACCCGAAGCCGAACAAAACAATCAAGACGATAAAATTATCCGCGAAGCCGAACAACACCTTTACCAGGAACTATTGACGCTGAATAGTATCCGTTCCAATTTCTCCGATGTGGGTTTTTGGGAACCACGCTTGTTCACCGATAAACGGGGCGAATCTAAATTCAAGGTAACCTTTCCCGATGACATTACCCGGTGGGATGCCCTTGTATATGCCATGAACAGCAAAATACAAACCGGCACTCTGCGCAAAAGTATCAGATCCTATAAACCGTTGATGGCTGAATTGAAAGTCCCTCAATTTCTTACCCGTGGCGACACCTCCTATTTTCTTGGGAAAGTGCTTAACTATACTTCCGATAGCAGTATTGTTGGAAAAGTAAAATGGAGTGGGGCTAAAACCGGTTTCGAAAAGAACATCCAATTTGCTAACTTTCATTCCGACAAGTTACAAGTTAACGTAAATAGTACCGATTCAATTAAAACCCGTTACGAATTTACCAGTACCGATGGCTATTTTGATGGCGAAGAACGCACCGTTCCTGTGGTAGAGCAGGGGATTATCCGGGCAGATGGCTCTTTATCCATTTTAAAGAACGGTGATGACAAATACGTAAAAGCATCAGACAATGAGACCGTAACTGTTCAGATTATGGATAACCAAATCCAGATTTATGGCGAGGAGGTAAGTTATCTCCTAAACTACAGATATGCCTGCAACGAACAATTGGCTTCGAAGTTGGTAGGTTTAGTAACTAACAAATTGTTAATGCAATACGAAGGGAAACCATTTAAATACGATAAGGATGTTAACAAAATCATTTCACGACTACTAAAAAATCAGAACCAGGAATTTTTATGGTCGTGGTGGGATATATCGCCCAATAGCTGTTATTGGATGTCGGCCCATATTCTCCGTTCATTAAAATGTGCAAAAGATGCCGGGTATAGGGTTGATCTTGATATAGATAACATTGCAAGAAAAGCACAGTATAAGTTTAATTTCTTTAATCAATATTCGATTGAGGATATTGATTTGTTGCACTCTTTGGCAGGATGGCATGCCGGTTTGGATTATCGTAAATGCATTCACGTGCTTGACTCCATGCTTTGTGCAAAGGAATACCCTATGGATTCCAAGGCCATAAATTATTACAGCAAATATTCTCATCTAAAAGAAAAGTTCCTTCTTCAGGAGATAAAACAAATGGTTGGATTTCCATATCAGCCAGATACATTATTAAAATATAAAAAAGAAGGCATTTTGGGTGAAGTATATTTCTCTGATAATAAGCCAACAAGTTATTGGTACGACGATAACATGGCTGCAAATGTAATCGCTTACCGTATCCTAAAAAAAGATTCCTTGCTTAAACATATGCTCGTAAACATGCAATTGTACTTTCTATCAACGCGAAGAAATGGGGCATGGAATACCTATCAATCGTCCAATATCCTTATGAGCGTTCTCCCCGATCTTCTTGCGGAAGGCTTTTCAAAAGGCCATACAGCAAGTGTTATTGTGCAGGGTAAAGAGAATGCGACAATAACTAAATTCCCTTACCACATCGAATTAAACCCGGATGAAGAACTGAAAGTACATAAACAATCTGGCTTGCCACTTTATTACATGCAATATGTAAATGAAAGGGTTACTCGGGCAAAAACTGGTGTGGATGGTTTTGAAATTAAAACTTACTTTAACAATGGAGGGTTGTTGCTTGAGGCAGGCAAACCAGTATCACTAACGGTAACAGTAACAGTTAAAAAAGATGCCGCTTTCGAAAACGTGATGATTGAGGTGCCAATACCCGGGGCATGCAGTTATGCAGATAAGCGCCAGCCATATTGTGGGGTAGAAACTCACCGTGAATATTTTAAAGAGCGTACTTTAATTTTCTGTGAGAATATGAAAACTGGGAATTACGAATTTAATATTCAATTGCTCCCTAGGTTTACCGGTAAATACTTGATGAACCCGGCGCAAGTATCGCTAATGTATGTACCAGTTGTAAATGCAAATACAAACATAAAACAAGTGGAGGTAAAGGATTAGTAATGGTTTTGATCTTCATAGAGAAGCTTTGATTGTTTCAGCATTGTTTAGTAACGCGACAGTTTTCAGTTTACATGATCAAATGTTTATCCGACATATTACCAAATTTCCGGATTAGGTAAATCAAAAGATATTCAATTATCTTTGCACCCAATTTATTAATAAAACATATTTGAAAACGTTCTCAGAATTAGGAATTTCCGATGATTTTATAAAAGCGCTTAAAGAAATTAATATTATTAAGCCCACCGAAATTCAAAGTAAAGCAATTCCCTTTTTAATTGAAAAAGGAACCGATTTTATTGGTCAGGCACAGACAGGTACAGGCAAAACTGCTGCTTTCGGACTTCCATTATTACAAGCAATAAATCCGGAAAATGATAAAATACAGGCCTTAATATTGACTCCAACCCGCGAGTTGGGTCAACAAATAGCAAAACAATTATTTCGTTTTACAAAATTTGCCCCAAAAAAGATATTTATCGAATCGGTTTATGGTGGAGCTCATATTGAGGAACAAATTAAGGCATTAAAACGGCCTACTCATATTGTGGTTGCGACACCTGGCCGGTTGATTGATCTTTTGGAGCGAAAAGCACTAACGATTAGCTTTGTTAAAACAATTGTATTGGATGAGGCCGATGAAATGCTGAGCATGGGGTTTAAAGCCGAATTGGATTGCATTTTGAAACAGACAGCCGGTAAACGGCAAACTTGGCTATTTTCAGCCACCATGCCACAGGAAATAAAAGCCATTATCAAAACGTACATGTCTCCAACTGCCTTTAAAATAGAGGTAGATAAACTGGATGTGATTAATAAGGACATTACCCATCAATATGTGATATGCGATGCAGAAGAAAAACTGGACATTCTTGTTCACTTTTTAAAATCGCAGGGAGAAAATCGTGGAGTTGTGTTTTGTCGAACAAAAACGGGAGCACAGACACTGGCCAAACAATTGGCAGCTAAAAATTATGCGGCAGACGCATTGCATGGAGATTTGTTGCAAAAAGAGCGCGATAAAGTGATGCGTGCTTTTAAGAATGAAAAAATTCAAATTCTTGTAGCAACCGATCTGGCTGCCAGAGGTATTGATGTTGAAAAATTATCGTATGTGGTTCATTTTCAAATTCCTGAAAAAATTGAATACTATACTCATCGAAGCGGACGAACAGCCAGGGCTGGCAACAAAGGTTTATCATTGAGTTTAATCAATAATATTGAGCTTGTCGATTTAAAAAACATTCAGAAAACACTTGGTTTTCCATTGAAAGAGGTTCATAGATAATTGAATACACCAGAAATCAAGATATTTACCGACGGCAGTTGCAATCCAACTTATAATATAGGAACTTGGGCAGCCATTTTGCTTTGTGGGGATAAAAAATTCGTGATAACCGGGGAATCCCTTCATACCACACACCAGCGCATGGAACTGTTGGCGGTGATTGAGGCCATTACGTTTGCGGATGAAAAATTAGAAAATCATCCACTTGATATCTATACCGATAGCCAATATGTTGTTAGATTAATTGATAGAAAAGATAAATTGACAAAAAATCAGTTTATCACCAAAAAAGGAAACCTTCTAAACAACTCCGATTTGATTGAGAGGCTTATTCATCAAATAGAAACCCACAAGCTTAATTTTGTTAAGGTGAAAGCGCATCAGAAATCAAAACCTGAAGGAACAAATTATTCGGATATAAGTATTGTGAATTTTAATATTGAGGTGGATAAATTGGCCCGAAAAACCTTGCGTGAAACAATATACCGAAAACATAGCCAATTATAGTGTTATGTTAAACATAATTTGGCGGTTTTATCAACAGATTTATATTTAACATAGCAATAAGTTTATTTTATGGTGTTCCGGTAAATATGTAACTTTGGCTACTACATCCATTACCAATAAACGAATTTACTATGAGAAACCTTACCAATGTCGTTCTTATTTTACTAATTAATATGATGACTGAAAACCAGAATTTAAATGCACAAACATCCGATCGCTCAGCTGTTGAACCCAAATACACATGGAACCTGCAAGACATTTTTTCGTCGGATGAAGCATGGAAACAAGCTTTTGACAAAGTAAAAAAAGAAGCTGATAAAATAGAAAAATACCAGGGAAAGTTAACTACGTCAGCCAAAACCTTGTTTGAATTTCTCGAATTTTCATCAGCTTTAAATAAAGAAATAAGTCGTGTTTATTCCTATGCTTCAATGAAATCAGATCAGGACACACGCGATGGGAAATACCTTTCCATGCTACAGGAATTAAGTCAATCGTTTGCGGTAATAGGAGCAAAGTCGGCCTTTTCCGATCCAGAAGTGCTTGCAATGGGTAAAGATAAGGTTACCAGATTTTTAAAAGAAGAACCAGGTTTGTCTGTTTATAAAATGTATTTCGACAATCTGTTCCGAAGCCAGGCACACACACTTTCAGAACCTGAAGAAAAAATAATGGCTCAGGCATCGGTAATCCTTGACGCTCCGGGATCGATAAACAGGGTTTTTACCAATGCTGAATTTCCTTATCCTAAGGTAACTTTATCCGACGGAAAAACTGTTACGCTCGATCAATCAGCATTTTCCAAATATCGTGCTTTGCCTAACAGAAATGACCGCGAATTAGTTTTCAAAGAATTCTGGACTACTATGAACCAATTTAAGAAAACATTGGCCGAACAGTTGTTTTCTCAGGTAAATGGGCATATATTTAATGCACGAGCCCGTCACTACAATAATTCGCTCGAAAGCGCCCTCGAAAATTATAACATACCAACAAGTGTTTATCATTCTCTGGTTTCAAATGTCAACAATAATCTTGGAACATTTCACCGTTATCTCAAACTCCGTAAACGGATGATGGGCCTTGATACCCTCAAATATTCTGATATGTATGCCCCTGTAGTAAAGGATGTAAAGAAGAATTTTACATTTGATGAGGCGCAAACATTGGTAGTAAGCGCTATGAAACCTTTGGGGAAACCTTATCAGGACATATTAAAAAAAGCTTATACCGATCGTTGGGTTGATGTGTATCCAAACACAGGCAAACGTTCGGGAGCGTATTCCAATGGCTCCATATATGATGTTCACCCATTTATACTATTAAATTTTAACGGACAATTTAATGATGTCAGTACTTATGGTCACGAGCTTGGACATGCCATGCATAGCTATTTTTCGAATAAAACGCAGCCTTATCCTCAATCGTCCTATTCCATTTTTGTAGCCGAAGTGGCATCGACTTTTAACGAAGCACTTCTAAGTCAATATATGGTTGAAAATACAGCCGATGAAAATGATAAATTATCACTACTGATGGATCGGTTGGATGGTTTTAAGGGAACTCTTTTCCGACAGACACAATTTGCGGAATTTGAACTTGCTATCCACGAAAAAGCGGAAGCCGGAGAACCATTGAGCAGTGATGACCTCAATAAAATTTATGGGAATATCTTAAAAAAATATTACGGAACCGACGAAGGCATTTGTAAAATTGATGAAATAGTGGACGTTGAGTGGGCTTATATACCTCATTTTTACTACAATTTTTATGTTTATCAATATGCAACTTCGTTTATTGCATCGATGGCGTTAGCCGAAAAAGTGATGAATTCCGAAAAAGGAATCGTTGAAAAATACCTCACTTTTCTTTCGTCCGGATCCACCGAGTATCCAATTGAATTACTTAAAAAGGCTGGTGTTGATATGACTACTAATGAGCCTTTTGAAAAAGCAATTCAGTCTATGAATAAAATTATGGATGAAATTGAAGTAATTCTCTCGAAAAAAAGATGAAGTTAGAAGTTAGGGTAGGAGTTAGGGAAAGCTTCTTCAACTTCGAACCAATTACCAGTAACCATAAAGTAACCAGTAAAAGTAACCAGTAACATCTCCATGGACTACATACAACTTAATTGCAAAATTCAATCTGATAACGTTACTCTTTTTCAGGAACTATTAATGAATGACCTTGGAAACATAGGGTTTGAAAGTTTTGTACAAACAGGGGAAGGACTTTCAGCATATATTATAGCTAAAAACTTTAATGAAAGTTTGCTCAACCAGATAACCTTCCATCATGAATTGATTCTTGGTTCTGTTGAGTTTACATCCGATTTTATCAAAGATCAGAATTGGAATCAGGAATGGGAAAAAAATTTTCAACCGGTTTACATTGCAGCTAAATGTTATATTCGAGCACCTTTCCACAAACCTAAAAATGTGGCTTATGAGATTGTAATTGAGCCTAAAATGTCGTTTGGAACCGGCCATCATGAATCCACGAGCCTAATGATTGAGCAAATGCTTACAATGCATTTTGATGGCAAACAGGTTCTCGACATGGGTTGCGGTACCGGCGTGCTGGCAATCATGGCTTCAAAGCTAAAGGCAGCGTCAATTCTGGCTATCGATATCGATGAATGGGCATATAAAAATACCCTCGAAAATTGTCAATTCAATCAGGCTTTAAATGTTTTAGCTCTGAAGGGAGATGTTGGTTTAATTTTGGGTAAGAAGTTTGATATTATCATGGCCAATATCAATCGAAATATCCTTCTGAAACAAATTTCGCATTACGCCGGTGCACAAACAAAAGATGGATTACTTTTAATGAGCGGCATTTATCTTGACGATTTACCTATGATTCAGAATTCTGCTGAGAAATATGATTATGAGTATTTGAGTGTTCTTAAAAAAAATAATTGGATTGCTGTTTTGTTTAGTAAAAAATGATAACAAAAATCTTTATAATTTGGTAACTATTGAAGTAAATAGTTTTTGGACTATTAGACTGTAGGATAAATCATGCAAAGATTGATAAAACTGAATTCTTTATGAAGAAAATTACATCACTGTTATTTATACTTTACTTCGTGTTGTCGGCTGTAACTGGGCAAAAATTCACCGGATTTAAAGATACTGCAAATTTTCCTCATGAGCTATCTGATATCCTTGGGTCTGATCTTCAACAGGGAGAAGTGAAACTGATCACCGATTTTTCTTCTTCATGGCAGGGAGATATGTTTTCGTTAACTGAAAAATCAGAAATAATGCGTTTAGCAGGGATTATGTACGAACGAAAAGCCAGGAGCAACCAGTTTAAATCCTTTATTTCCGCTCTGGTTTCTCTGAAGATCAGGGAAAATAATCAGGACAATTACACTCTATGGATGAAGTTTTTGTTGAAATATATTGCTCTAAAACAAACTACAATTACTAAACTAAACAGCTTTTTTGAAAACACAACTGATTTAAGCCGTGACAATTTTTTATTTAATTCGTCATCCGTTCAATGGAAATATCTGGGTAGCAATTTTAAATTCAGAATAGAGAACGATATTCTCACAGCAAATTTTGAAAAGGGTAACTTACACTGTTATTCGAAAAGAGATAGCATATTAATTAATGAGACCTCAGGTATATACAACATCCTCGAGCGGAAATGGAGAGGCAAAGGTGGGCTGGTTACATGGGATAGGGCTGGATTTAATCGACAAGAAGTAAATGTTAGGCTTAACAGATATTCAATAGAACTAAACAGATCTGAGTACAAAGCCGATTCGGTGATGTTTACTTATGGTAAATATTTTAGCAACCCGGTAATGGGGCAATTATCTGATAAGGTAATGAATGTTTTATCTGCCGAACAAGCCATATATCCCGAATTTATTACTTACAGCAAACGATATTTTTTTAAAAACATATATCCAAACATCGATTATGACGGTGGGTTTACCATGAAAGGCGCAAAAATTATCGGATCCGGCATTGAAAACGATTTAGCAAAAATTATTATAAAAAATGGCCCTAAAATACTTATGGAGGTTCGATCAAAGTATTTTGTGCTTCGTGCGGACCGGATTAATGGACTAAACTCTTTAATAAAGATATATCTCGAACACGATTCAATTTACCATACCGATTTAGCTTTTACTTATTTTGTAAAAACAAAAGAAGTAAATCTGCTTAGAACTGAGGAATATTCGTCTCAAGGTCCATATTACGATACATATCACAAAATTAATATGGATTTTGAGGAACTTTCGTGGAAAATTGATCAGCCCTTTATCAATCTTGCTATGGCTAAGGGATCTACCAGCGGAAGGGCTCGTTTTGAGTCGTTGAATTATTTCAATATGGAACAATTCGAAAAGCTGCAAGGTATGAATGATACAAATCCATTGGTTTCAATTCGAAATTATGGCAAGAGATTCAAAAATGAAGAATTTCCTGGTGCAGGATTTGCCGATTATTTAGTTCGACAGGTAAACGAAGTTCGACAGTTATTAATGGAAATGGCCAAAAACGGCTTTATTTATTATGATAGCCGCACCGATATAGTGAAAATTAAGCAGAGACTTCATGATTATCTTAATTCAAGTTTTGGAAAAACAGATTTTGATGTGATGGATTTTATCTCAAATACGCAAGCTCCACTCGAAAATGCATCACTTGATATGGCCACCTTCGATCTCAAAATAAACGGCATACCCAAAATTGCGGTGAGCGATTCGCAAAACGTTTTTATTTATCCGGCACGGGAACAGATTATTCTTAAGCAAGATCGAAGTTTTCAATTCGACGGTGTTATTGAAGTAGGATTGTTAACATTTTATGGGAATAATTTCTTTTTCGATTATAAAAACTTCAAATTTAACCTTCAAAATGTCGATTCCGTATCTTTAAAGGTAAAAACCGGTGAAGTTGATAATTTTGGCCGACCCAAAACCCGACGCGTGAATAACGTTATAGAGCATCTTACCGGCGATTTGCAAATCGATAAACCGGATAATAAATCCGGACGGAAAAATTATCCTGAATTTCCGCTATTTGCCAGTCGCGAAAACTCTCAAGTTTATTATCAGCGAAAAGATATCGAAAACGGAGTTTATCCTGAAGAAAGTTTTTATTTTGAGGTGTATCCATTTTTGCTTGACAGCTTGGATAATTTCAAAAAAGAAGGATTACAATTTCCGGGAAAATTTCAATCGGCAGGAATTCTGCCCCCAATGGAACAAAAACTAACACTTCAACCCGATTATTCGCTTGGTTTCAATTTTAATCCCGGCCCGGATGGAATATCTGTTTACGAAGGAAAAGCTAAACTTTTTGCTAACATACAGCTTAGCAATAATGGTTTACGGGCAGATGGAAAACTTGAATATCTAACATCAACCACAACCTCGAAAGATTTCAAGTTATATCCTGATTCGATGAATACACAATCTGTTGATTTTACCATAGCAGAGCAAACAGTAGTGACTCAGTTTCCGAATGCCGGATCGAAGGAAAACTATGTGCATTGGCTTCCAAAAGACGATATTATGTTCATAAAACAAGTTAAGGAACCATTCCAAATGTTTAATGATCATACAACTCTTGCAGGTAATCTTACTTTGCAACCAAAAGGATTGTCAGGTAACGGAACAATGAATCTAACAGCGGCCGAACTTCAATCAAAAAATTTTCGTTATCAGGCCAAAATTATTGATGCGGACACTTCCAAATTTCTCTTGAAATCGCTTCATAAAGAAGGATATACAGTTCTAACCAACGATAATGTTAATTTACATATCGATTTTGTATCCCAGAAGGGTGAATTTAATTCGAACGATGATTACACCAAGGTTGAATTCCCTGAGAATAAATACCTCAGTTATCTCGATTATTTCAAGTGGAATATGACCGATAAAACTCTTGAAATGGGAGCTAAACGATTAAGAAACATTCAAGTTTCCGATACTACAAAGACGAAATTCAGAACACAAATCGACGAAAAGTATCGCTTTAAGGAAGAACCAATTGGTCCCCGATTCATATCTACCCATTATCAGCAGGATTCAATAAATTTTGTGGCACCTTCGGCTATTTACGACTATCAAAACAATCTTATACTTGCCTCAGAGGTTAAACTTATAAGGGTAGCCGATGCAATCATCTATCCAATGGACGGAAAGGTGACTATTGCCGAAGGTGCCCAAATGAAAACTCTTTTCAAAACCAAAATCGTGGCTAATTACATCGATCGTTTTCATACCATTTACGATGCAGATGTAAATATTCAGGGAAGAAATGTATTTACCGGCGTTGGAAAGTACGATTATATCGACGAGACAACTAAAGCTCAGGTAATAGATTTAACTGAAATAAAAGTAGATAAGGAATTGCATACCGTGGCTAAAGGTAAAAAACTCGAAACTGATGATTTTACTTTAAGTCCCAACTTTAGTTTTCAAGGTACTATCAGATTAAATTCCACCAAACAATTGCTTACGTTCGATGGTGGGGCAAATATAAGAACCGATTGCCCAAAACTGAAACCTTCATGGTTGAAGTTTGAATCGGAAATCGATCCAAAGATTATTTATATTCCAGTTGAAGAGAATCCATTGAATACTAGTAATAATAAAATTTTTGCAGGTATATTTCTTGCTCCCGATTCTATTCATATTTATCCGGCATTTCTCTCTCCAAGACACGGTTATAACGATCAGTACATCGTAACTTCCAGTGGCTATCTTTATTTTAATAAAGATTCGATGAAATATGAAATTGCTTCGAAAGAGAAGTTGTTATATAACGATACTACAGGTAATTATTTGAGTTTACATAAATTCAATTGCATTGAATATGGTGAAGGGAAAATCAATCTTGCAGCTGATTTGGGACAGGTAAAGATAAGCAGTTATGGAAATGCTAGTTTTAATCTGATTAATCGGGAAGTCAATCTTGATATTTTTCTTGGAATCGATTTCTTATTCGATCAGAATGCAATGCACCTTGTTGCAAATAAAATTGATAGTTTTCCAAATTTGAAGGGTGTAGATATTACCCGAAAAAATTACCTGAAATCGATGAATGAAATTATCGGTAAAAAGAGAAGTCAAAAATATTTGGAGGATGTGTCGGTTTATGGCAAGCCAAAAGAGTTTCCGGTCGAATTGCAACATACTCTTAACATTACACATTTAAAGCTTAAGTGGAATGACGAAACCAATTCTTATCAATCTTATGGAAAGATTGGTGTTGGGAATATCCTTAATTACCAGGTTAATAAAGAAGTGGAAGGGTACATCGAAATTGTACGCAAAAGAAGTGGCGACTTGATGGATATTTATTTGAAACTCGATGATAAAAACTATTTCTATTTTGGTTACACCCGGGGAACGATGCAAGCATATTCGTCTAATAATGAATTTGTTGATATTTTGAAAAAATTATCTCTCAAAGTCAGGAATATGGATACAAAACGCGGACAGACTCCTTATAGTTATATGGTTACATCTGACACAAAATTTGGTGCATTTTTACGAAATTACAAGCAACACATGAAAGTCGAATTAAATATTCCGGAAGAAAAACCAATTGATATTCCTGAAGTTTTGCCGCAGGCTCAACCTACAAACCCACCAGGTGATCAGCCGGCTGTAACTCCTGCAAATCAGCCATCTCTGCCTGACACATTGCCGGAAAAACAAAAAACTGACGAAAAAATTAAGGCTACACCAAAGGAGGAAACACCTGTAATAAAGGATGATAACAAAGAAGGAGAAGTTATTGAAGTGAAATAATTTAACCTCGTGATGATTCCCAAATTTCAAGATTTTTAATAGCGCTGCCGTCGATTAAAAACCGTACGGCAGTTTTTACATTATGGAAGCCCGAATTGCCTGCAGCTCCCGGATTAATATGCAACAGATTATATTTTTTATCAAATATTACTTTCAAAATATGCGAATGTCCGCATATAAATAACCTGGGAGGATTTGACAGCAAAATTGACCGGATAGAAGGTTCGTAATGACCAGGATATCCGCCAATATGGGTAATGAGAACATCAGTTTGTTCGCAAGCGAAACGTTGTTGAAGAGGATAATTCATTCGCACTTGGTGTCCGTCAATATTGCCAAATACTGCACGAAGAGGCTTAAATGCATCAAGATGGTTGGCTGTTTCAATGTTGCCAATATCGCCTGCGTGCCATAATTCGTCGCAGTTTTCGAAAAATGTATATAGTCTGTCGTCAATATAACCATGTGTGTCCGACAAAAGTCCAATTTGCTTCATGTAAATTCAGGTTTTCTGTGTTACTTTGCAAAAAAAGGATATAGGATTTAGGCTTAGGCCAATAGCTTAATACCGTAATGTGAATAAAAGTTTTAAACCTAAAAGTTTGTATCCCGACAACCTAATTTTTTAAACAAAAGTATTGGTTTTATGCAAATTTTCTATACTCCGGACATTAATGGGATGGAATATTATTTTAACGAGGATGAATCGAAGCACGCCATTCGTGTTTTGCGCTTAAATACCGGCGATCCGGTGCATTTAGTGGATGGAAAAGGCAACTTATTTGAAGGTGTTATTGAAGACCCCAAACCGAAAAAGTGTAAAATTCTGGTAACAAATGTTATAAAGGAATTTGAAAAACGGAATTACCATTTACATATTGCCATTTCACCATTAAAAAACCCCGATCGTTTTGAATGGTTTCTCGAAAAAGCTACAGAAATAGGTATTGATGAGATAACACCCATATTGTGCGAGCGAACAGAAAAGAAAAACCTTAACCACGACCGATGCAACCGCATTATCGAATCGGCAATGAAGCAATCATTAAAAGCCTATCATCCAGTAATGCATTCCATTGTGAAATTGGAGGAATTTATTGGGCAGTCAGGCCATTCAATAAAAATGATCGCCTCTTGTGAAGGCGATCGTAAGCTGATAAGGAACTGTTATCAACCAGGTCAGAGAACTACTATATTAGTTGGTCCCGAAGGCGATTTTAGCGAGAATGAAACGACCAAAGCCATAAACTCAGGATTTATTCCTGTAACAATGGGATCAAGTAGGTTGAGAACTGAAACTGCCGGTGTTACAGTTTGTCATTCAATAAGTTTTCTAAATCTTTAATTGCCCATAAAGTCAATCACATTCCCGAACTTACTTGACGATACTTTATAAAGTTCGGTGTAAAAGCATTTCTGGCAGGTAATTGTTGTGAATTTTTTGTTTTCGATATTAAAAACTTTTGCCAAAAAACTGCCCGAAGCATAGAATTGACCTATATCATACTGGCCATGGCCACATTTAGCGCAATTAAATTTGAATTTGTATAGATTGTCAGGTTTCATGAATGAAATTTTTAATTAGTTCTACTTTATGAAGTAGTTTATGATTGATTTTCAAATTTTAAGCCCTGTAAGGGCAAAATATATCATCCCAGCCTAAACGAGCTGGGTAAAAGAAACGATAACAAATTTAGGACTGAAAGGTCGAAATATTACGCACTTTCAGTGCTTTTTTAAGTTCGTAAAGTAGAATTATGTTTTGCAATAAAAAATTATTCAACAGATTCATCTTCAGTATTTGTAATGGCATTGTCTTTTTTCATCTTTAAACGACCAACATCCCTCAGTGCCCTGTCTATAATCCATTCGAGTTGTCCATTAACACTTCGGAATTCATCGGCAGACCATCTTTCAACAGCACTCAGCTTTTCTGGGTCAATTCTTAAAACAAAAGACTTTTTTTTCGTCATCATCAATGATTTAGAGTACCCGCATTTACAATGGGGCGAGCTGATTCCTCGGAACACAAAACAACTAAAAGATTACTAACCATGGAGGCTTTTCGCTCGTCATCCAATTCAACAATTTCTTTTTCACCAAGCTGTTTCAAAGCCATCTCAACCATTCCAACGGCGCCCTCCACAATTTTACTTCGGGCAGCAACAATCGCTGTTGCTTGTTGACGACGTAACATAGCTCCAGCTATTTCGGAAGCATAAGCAATATAGTTTATTCTTGCCTCAATAACCTGAATACCGGCAATTACAAGTCGTTCTTTCAATTCTTTCTCTAACTGGTGGTTTACTTCATCTCCTCCTGAACGAAGTGTAATTACAGCATCTTCAACTTCAAAGTTATCATACGGGTAAATTCCCGCCAGTTTACGCAAAGCCGCTTCGCTCTGAACTACTACAAAATGCTCATATTTATCAACTTCAAAGGAAGCTTTAAAGGTGTCTTCCACTTTCCAAACCAATACAACACCAATCATGATAGGATTTCCGACCTTGTCGTTTACTTTGATTGGTTCGGAATTGAAATTTTGAGCTCGTAGCGAAATGATATTTTTTGTAAAAAACGGATTAACCCAAAAAAAACCGTTTTCCTTAATCGATCCTTTGTAGGCCCCAAATAATAATAAAACACGCGATTTATTTGGTTGTATTGTAACCATGCCAATGGAGATAACTAGTGCGAATGCACCTAGAATTATGGTTAATACTAACAATCCATTAGTTCCTGTAACGATTGCTAATCCAATCATTGCAGCTAGTAAAATTAAAGCTACATAACCTGACATTGGTTGATAAATTTTTTCTGTTTTCATAGTTTTAGATTTATTAAAATGATATTGAAATGATATTAAAATGATATCACAAAGATATTAAATTGAATAATTAAATCCAAAAAAAAGCTACCTTTTTCAAGATAGCTTCTTAACAAACCAAATACTAAATGTAAAGTTGCAAGCAGAAATTAACCTCCTCGCTTCGAATTCTAAATTCCTTTGATACGATTCAGAGTCTTTTGAACTAATTCCGGTGAAACTGCAAGTTCAAAATTTGCGAAAAACCCATTAAGAACTTCGTCAAAATCTTCGTTAAATGTATCAATATTAACTATTTGAGAAGAAATTAAACTTCTATTGTCGACCAAATAAAAAAGGGTAGAACATTTTTTCATAGGCACTCCAATTATATGTTTTGAAATAAAACGGAGACACCTAAACTAAAATTGTTTTAAACAATAAAATAATTTATCAGAAACTTGTTTAGCTCACAGATAAATTAATATTGTATTGTTCAATCATCTTTCGCATATTCAAAATAGCATATCTCATTCTCCCGAGAGCGGTATTAATTGATACATTCGTTTGATCGGCTATCTCTTTGAAACTAAGTCCTCCATAATGACGCAAAAGAATAATTTCTTTTTGATCAGGTGGCAACTGATCAATCAATTTTCGTACATCACTCATAACCTGATTATTTACGAGTTCCTGTTCAATTGTCGCCTCAGAATACTTTGGAGAATTGAAAATATCCATTTCAAAATCATCATTGCTACGCATATTGATTTGCTTTTCACGTCTGAAATGGTCAATAATAAGATTATGAGCTATACGCATAATCCATGACAAAAGTTTGCCATTGTCCTGATACTTGCCTTCCTGTAGGGATTTAATAACTTTCACAAAAGTATCCTGAAAAATGTCTTCAGCGAGATGCTGATTTTTGACAGTAAGATTAATATATGTGAACAGTTTATTCTTGTAGCGGCAAATTATTGCTTCTATTGCGTCATCTTCGCCAGATATGAACCTTGAAACAAGTTCATTATCGGTCAACTCTTTCGTTTTCAAAACTACCTCCTATGTCAATGAATATTTAGGTAGAGAGATATCGCTAGGCTGTCCTCCGGGTTAAATGGTTAATAAATAATTTGAGAGTGCAATTAAATGAAAAAATATATGTTATCAAAACAATTACCTTTGCTTTTTTGTTAAATTTTGTTAATCATAAGAATATACACCATTGGAAGCCACGAACGACAAGGAATGCATAGTTTTGCGAGGAGCCAGGGTTAATAACCTGAAAAATATAAGCATTTCAATACCCAGAAATAAATTTATTGTTATTACAGGGCTTAGCGGTTCTGGAAAATCATCGTTAGCCTTTGATACAATTTATGCTGAGGGGCAGCGCAGATATGTGGAAAGTCTTTCATCTTATGCCCGTCAGTTTCTTGGCAGAATAAATAAGCCTGAAGTTGATTTTATCGATGGTATTCCACCTGCCATTGCTATCGAACAAAAAGTGAATACCCGCAATCCCCGATCTACCGTTGGAACATCCACTGAGATTTATGATTATTTGAAATTACTGTTTGCCAGGATTGGAATTACATATTCCCCTATTTCAGGCGAAACAGTGAAAAAAGATAGTGTTACTGATGTTGTTAACTATTTAACTTCATTTATCGATGATGTTCCAGTTTTAATACTATGTCCGTTTAAAAGGAGTCATGATAAAAATTTTCATCAATATCTGGAATTGTTACTAAATCAGGGAACAACCAGGATTGAGATAAATGGGGAAGTTCAAAAACTTGAGGAGGTACTGGCGAAATACAAAACATTTTCCGGTGACCTTGAGATAAACCTTGTTATTGATCGGCTTAGGGTAAACCATGATGAAGATTCACTTAGCCGTTATGCCGATTCCATTCAAACTGCCTTTAACGAGGGTCAGGGTGAATGCATTATTCGGATTTTGGATGAGAATAACCTTCAGTTTCGTCATTTTTCGAATCGCTTTGAGTGTGATGGGCTTGAATTTGAAGAGCCAAATGTGCATATGTTTGGGTACAATAGTCCTTACGGAGCATGCCAACGTTGCGAGGGTTATGGAAAAGTAATAGGGATTGATGAAGAATTGGTAATTCCTGATAAGAATCTTTCGATATTTGAGGGTACCGTGGCATGTTGGAAGGGCGAAAGCATGAGTTTTTTTAAGGATCAGTTTATTAAGCAGGCGATCAATTTTGATTTCCCATTGCACAGGGCTTATTTTGAACTTACCGATGAACAACGTAATTTATTGTGGAATGGCAACCCCAAAGTGGAAGGGATAAATAGCTTTTTTGCCCATTTGGAAGAGAAAAAATACAAAATACAAAATAGGGTGATGATAGCTCGCTACAGCGGCAAAACAACATGCCCCGATTGTAAGGGATCTCGGTTACGTAAGGATGCAGCCTATGTTAAAGTTAGCGGGAAAAGCATACAGGAATTGGTATTGATGCCGGTTGATGAGCTTTATCAGTTTTTTCGTAATATAAAATTAACCGAATATCAGGAGAGTATCGCAAGCCGGATTTTAATAGAAATAGTAAATAGGTTGGATTTTTTGAATAATGTAGGTTTAGGATATTTAACCCTAAACCGTCTTTCATCAACACTTTCCGGAGGCGAATCACAACGTATTAACCTGGCAACCTCGCTAGGAAGCAGTTTAGTTGGGTCGTTATATATTCTTGATGAGCCCAGTATTGGTCTTCATTCCAGAGATACTAAGTTATTAATTAAAGTGTTACGTAAGTTACAAAAACTGGGCAATTCAGTTTTGGTTGTTGAGCACGATGAAGAAATTATCCGGGCAGCCGACCAAATTATTGATATTGGGCCTTTGGCTGGCCGACTTGGTGGTGAAGTGGTTTTTCAGGGTGATGATAATGATTTGATAAAATCTGAAACAAGTTTAACAGCTCAATACCTTACCGGAAAAGAAAAAATTCAGGTTCCTGGTATGCGACGGAAATGGAATAATAGCATTGAAGTTATTGGTGCCCGTGAAAATAATTTACAACGATTAAACGTAAAGTTTCCTCTTAATATATTGTGTGTGGTTACGGGAGTGAGCGGGTCTGGAAAATCAACCTTGGTTAGAAATATCCTATACGCCTCTTTAAGCAGACATTTTAATGAGTTTACTGAGAAGACGGGTGCTTTTGATACTCTTAAGGGCGATCTTCACATGATAAAGGGCGTTGAGTTTGTCGATCAAAATCCTATTGGTAAATCATCCCGTTCTAATCCTGTTACTTACAGCAAAGCTTATGATGAAATTCGTAAGCTATATTCGGAATTGCCTCTGGCCAGGCAGAATAATCTAAAACCTTCACATTTTTCATTTAATGTTGATGGAGGTCGATGCGAAGAATGTCAGGGTGAAGGGGAGATTAAGGTTGAAATGCAATTTATGGCTGATGTTCGTTTAATTTGCGAAAGTTGTCATGGTAAGAGGTTTAAGGAGGAAGTGTTAGACATTCGCTATCGTGGTAAAAATATTTTTGATATTTTAGAAATGACGGTTGAAGAGGCAATTGGATTTTTTAATGTTTCAAAGGATACTACTGATAAACGAATTGTACAGAAGCTTCAACCATTGGCAGATGTTGGTTTAGGATATGTAAAATTAGGTCAATCGTCAAGCACATTAAGTGGGGGAGAAAGTCAGCGTGTTAAGCTGGCATCGTTTCTATCACACGAAAAAAGTATGGAACCTACCTTGTTTATTTTTGATGAGCCAACCACCGGTTTGCATTTTCATGATATCAGGAAATTGCTTGATGCATTTCAGGCCTTAATTGAAAATGGACATAGCATCATTGTTATTGAACACAATATGGAAATAATTAAATGCGCTGACTGGATCATTGATTTGGGTCCCGAAGGAGGAAAAGCCGGGGGCAATCTTGTTTTTGAAGGCACGCCTGAAGGCCTTGTAAATTTTAAGAAATCGTATACCGGACAATCTTTGACTTCAAAGCTATTTTAAAAATTATAAGAGTTTGTAATGAAGTAACTTATAGAATATTTCACCTAATGGACTTAAGAGATGTCGCGTACTTATGTCTTGGAACTTGTGTCTTACCAATATATTACTTTTGCCCAAATACCTTTGTCAATATATCACCAACAGTGTCAGTAATCCATTTCCAAGGGTTGCGGCGGATATTTCTTTCTTGTTCTCCAACTTTGATAAATAATCCGTCCAGAGCCTTACTGGTAACATATTCGCCCAAAGTAAATTGATTTATAACAGTGAATTTTCGAAGAATATCTTTCTCTGATACAGTAAGATAATTGAACATTGCATCGGCAGACAACGCTATTTCGGCAGCGTTTGCCAATTTGTTATAATTTGTAATAAGCACACTCCAAGAATTATTGGCAGAAAAACCCAGACCTAAATCTTTATTTAATTGATCGTCAATTGGTCGTTTGTAAGCAATAATCAATTGATCCCTCGTTGTTGCTATTAAGTAGTTTGTTGCTGCTGTCGAATCAAATGCACTGATACTTTTAGTTGTTCCTTTTGCAGGGTTTTGACCTTGAAGTATGGTCAATCCATCGGTAATACTGAGATCGGTTATCGATTTTTTTAAAATTGGTCTCGCCTGCCTTGATGCGCTATCGGCAGCTCTATTCATCGATTTCAAAAAATTGTTTAAACAGCTATTTAAATCGACACCAACAACTTTTAGAACATCAGATTGACCAATATATGAAATATTGTCCTCTATCACCTTCGCTTCAGGGGGTAAAATAATTTTCAATAATTTATCGTTATAATAACCCTTTTTTAGGATATTATCAACTGACGAATCCGTTCCAACTTCAAGAGCTGTCTTTAGCCCTTTCACAATATCATCGCTACTTAAACTATCCTTTGCTGTAGGCAATAATTCGCAAGCAGAAAAACCTAAAGAACAAACCAGTAAAAATCCAAAAAAATATTTTTTCATACGTAAATTGTCATTCTATGCTGTGGAATTTTCTTAATCATACGGAGAAACTGGAAAATTGTTCGCAAAAAAAAAGGGGCAACAATGTGCCCCTTATTAAATATCAGATTTTTCTATTTATCTTTTAATCCAAACATGATGGCCACGCATCCACTTGAAATTTCGGCATCCGCTTTTTTCTTATTTTTTGCGGGTACGTTAATAACAATTTTAAGCTGTTTGCCAGACTCTACTTTAAAATTCCATGTTTTGACCATGTTATGTTCTTTGTTATCAAAAAGAATATTTCTATCAGCATCAATCACTTTAAACTCCACGGGAGGAAGCGCTTCCGAACCACAAACAGCTATACGGTATTCCTGATCAGGGAAACATGTTTTATACAATTCAGCCTCTTCACCTTCACTTAGGATGGCGGCATGGTAATTACCGTCGTGTATATATGGTAAAAGTTCTAATTTGCAAATTTGTTTGGCAAATCCCTTGCATTGAGATGAAACTTTTATAGATGTTGCGAAGGAAAATAATACTGCTAGAATAATTACTGGTAAAGTCCTTTTCATAATAACGAAAATTTTAGAGCGTAAAGTTGTTTCTAATAGTTTTAACAGTTTCTTTAAGTTCGTTAAAAACTTCAGAAGTAACATCAGATGATGAAGAAGATTTAAGTGTCGTCACATTTGTCTTTTCATCAACAACAGGTTGAATTTTACTTGATTTAATAGTTATTTTGTCGTACACTTTTTTTAATTCGTTAATCTGTACGGAAATATATTGAATATCAGCATTATCTTTATTACTATCCATCAGTTTAATAACCATATCAAGGGATAACTTCTGATCTATAATGCGATCCACAATTTTATTTTCTTTAAGAGAAGCGTCACCTGCTAACTGTGTGGCAATATATAAGCCTTCAATCCACCCTCCAATTAAGGATATGGTAGCAAGTGGCTGACGATCATTATCCTTTAAAAATGCAGAAGTCGACATAAATGTTTCCGAGATGATATCAAGTATAATGTCGCGGTTATTTATATTTTCTTCTAATCTGTCTATCGTTGTTTTGTCAATTGCATCGGTGATTCCCAAACCGTCAGCCATTTTTTTGGAGACTTCCATATATTTTATGGTTGTCTGGGCCTGATCAAATAAACTTGCATAGCTTAGATCGGTTAGATAAACACCCATGCTCACTGCCATACTGCGGTTTGTTGTATACTTGTTTACATTGGAAAGCGGATTTAAAAGCTTTTCAGTGAAATGAGTGCCGGATGATTTTATCATCATAGCTGATTCGAGCGGAGAGGGCAACGAATAAAAAATTTGTTTAGCGTGGCTGATGTCGGCAAAAATATCACGCTCCAGCTCAGCAGAATCGACAGATATTTCCTTCGTATTATTTTTATTTCCCCCAGAAGAACAGGATGCAAAAAAAATCACAACACCAATAATTATGGGCGTTGATACAAACAATTTTAGTTTAAACAACATAAGTTTTTAGTTTATAATACAGAATCAAGCAGTAACTTAGTTTACCAAAAGTAAATTTAATACTTTTTTTAATATTACAAAATTAGAATTATTGATGAATTTTTTGCTCATCGGGCAGTTAATTCATTAAATATTAAATTTATTTTTAAGTTAATTTAAATAAATATTTATTTTTTTAATAATAAACAATATCAAATTATTTGTGCAATGATTATACTTAAATGACTCAAAATATACTATATAATAAAGTTTGTGTCAATTACTAATTGGTCTGTAAAAGTACATTTTTCCTTTTACCACTGTGGACAAATCTAACGTGCTTAAGCCAACTTTTCTTCCTGAAAATCCTGTGTTTTGATGAGCCAGTTCGTATTTGCCTTTTGAAATCACCTTGTAAACAATAGCTGTATGATGGGTCATCGTTTCCTTATAAGTTGCATTCCCCACAGTATAGGTCACTTTTACATTCTTAAATTGGATAATATCACCCGGAAATATTCTATCTTTTTTAAAATTTAAGGGCTCGCCATATTTGTATTCACCATCCCATTTGGCATTATTTTGAGTAAGAGCCTGATTGGCAATATCCCAACATTCACCACGATCAACCTGTTTTCCAATAACTGATTTTACATATGAGACTATCTTTTTGTTTAACACAGGGATTTCCTCCTGCCCTGATGCCTTTAATACAATAAAAGTAAGCGATAAAAGTATAATTATTGTTTTATTAATCATTTTTAATTGTTATTTAATTTTCAGGTTCTATTTGCTCAATACAAATTTTTTCAACTTGATTCTTACGATATATATTTACACTCATACGATAAGCACCTTTAAAAGTTAATAAAATTATCAATAAAAAAATCTTTTTTTTGGATCTAAATTATATGTTGTTTGTAAAAACTGCAAACCTCGGTAAGGCCGCAAATGTTACATTTAGGTTTCCGGGCGATGCAAACATAACGTCCATGAAGTATTAACCAATGATGTGCTATGGACAATAAGCCTTCAGGAATATAGGCGACCAACTGTTTTTCAGTAACCTCTGGTGATTTTGCTTTTTCGGACAGTCCAATTCGTGCTGCAACCCTGTGTACATGAGTATCTACTGCAAGCGTAGGTTTATTATAAACAACTGATGCGATGACATTCGCTGTTTTTCGTCCAACTCCCGGAAGTTTTTGAAGCTCATCCACGTTGTCGGGTACTATGTTGTCAAATTTCGAAATCAGAGTTTGTGCCATCCCAATAAGACTCTTGGTTTTATTATTTGGGTACGTGCATGAACGAATAATCTCAAATACATCTTCGGGTAAAGCTTTTGAGAGAAATTCGGCTGTTGGAAAACGATCGAAAAAACCGGGAGTAGTCATGTTCACCCGCTTATCGGTACACTGTGCCGACAAAATAACGGCAACTATTAATTCATAAGCGCTGCGATAATGCAATTCTGTTTCCGCCACAGGCATGGTAGTCTGGAAATATGCTATCACCTTATCAAACAGTTCCTTTTTTTCCATAGTAAATTATCAGGTTAAAGATAGTATTTAATGTTTTTCAATCTATATTGTTAGATATATTAAACTCAAAAAATTAAAAGGCTTTCAACGATGAAATACATTGAAATGCAACGAAATAATTTCCTTATTACTTTATAATCAGTCTTACGACCTGATACTTACTACTTTTATTCAATTGTATGGTTTTAAAATTATCTTTGCAATTCTTTAAAAATGAACTATGAATACTTACCTGTTGGTTGAAAACGCTTCGAAGGCTTATGGCGATATACAGTTATTTGAAAATCTTACTTTTGTGGTTAACGAAGGCCAGAAAATAGCGTTGATTGCCAAAAATGGAACTGGCAAAACCACGCTACTGAACATATTCACCGGTAAGGATAGTTTTGATGCCGGTAGTTTCTACATCAATAAAGATATTAAAGTTGGATATTTGGAACAGGATCCTCAGTTTAATCCACAATTAACAGTATTTCAGGCAGCATATAGTTCTCCCGGAGAACTAATGAATGCTGTTCGTGAATACGAGACTGCACTTCATTCGCCGGATAAAAGTCTTTTAGAAGGAGCTATTTCAAAAATGGACTTTTACCAGGCTTGGGATTTTGATGTGAAAATAAAGCAAATGCTTTCAGTTTTAAAGCTTAACGATTTAGATCAATCGGTAGCAAAACTATCAGGAGGTCAGGTAAAAAGGTTAGCTCTCGCAGTTACATTAATCAATGAGCCTGACTTTCTGATTCTCGATGAACCAACCAATCATCTTGATCTGGATATGATTGAATGGTTGGAGGAATACATGGCAAAAACGCAAATTACCCTTTTGATGGTCACACATGACAGGTATTTTCTCGATCGGGTTTGCAATGAAATTATTGAAATAGACGAAAAATTAGCTTATTCGTATAAAGGAAATTATTCCTACTTTCTTGAGAAACGGCAGGAACGGTTGTTTAATAAGAACCTTTTAACAGAAAAAGCTCAAAACCTGTTACGTCGCGAACTTGAGTGGATGCGACGCATGCCAAAAGCACGAAGCACTAAAGCAAAATCAAGGATCGACGCATTTTATGATCTCAAGGAACAATCGGAATACCGCAGAAATGAGAAACAGGTGGATATCAACGTTAAAACTTCACGGCTTGGAAATAAAATACTCGTTATGGAGCATGTTTCCAAAAGTTTTGGGGATTTAGTTATGCTTAACGATTTCTCCTATACCTTTTCGAGGTTTGAAAAGGTTGGAATCATTGGTCGTAATGGGGTAGGGAAGAGTACTTTTCTTAATTTGATAACACAGAGACTCGCTCATGACTCAGGTAAAATTGATACCGGCGAAACAGTGGTTTATGGATTTTATCAACAGTTAGGTTTGCAGTTTCAACCACAGCAACGTGTTATTGATGTTATAAGGGAAATCGCAGATGTGGTTACCTTGGGTGATGGAAAGCAAATGGCAATATCTCAATTTCTAACCTACTTTCTTTTCCCACCCGAAATGCAATATGTACCGGTTGGTAAGTTAAGTGGTGGTGAAAAACGAAGGCTTTACCTGATGACCATCCTGATGAAAAATCCTAACTTTCTAATTCTCGATGAGCCAACCAACGATCTCGATATTATTACGTTGAATGTGTTAGAGGAATACCTTTCCAATTTTGGAGGTTGTTTGATTATTGTTTCTCACGACAGGTTTTTTATGGACAAACTAGTTGATCACCTTTTTATTTTCGAAGGAGATGGCAATGTGTATGATTTTCCGGGAAACTATAGCGACTATCGGGCATCACAAAAACAGATTGAAATTGAAGACAAACGACAACGTGCCGAGGACAAACCCAAACCATTTGCAAACTCTGTAAAACAAGCTGATTCAGGTGCAAAGAAAAAGCATTCCTACAAAGAAAAAAAGGAATTGGAGCAAATTGAAATGGAAATGGCGAATCTGGACGTTGAAAAAAAAGCCCTTGAATCTGATATATCCACAGGAATTTTATCATCCGGGGAATTGGTTATTAAATCTAACCGCATTGGAGATATAATGAAAATGGTAGACGAAAAAACAGATCGATGGGTGGAGTTAAATAGTTAATTTATCCTATCTTTCATCATTTCCCGGGTTATTTTTATCGACAACCATCCTAAAAGAGCAATTACCAAAACTAAGGCTAACCAAATATAAGTTTTGGTAAAAAAAGCCGGCAAAATAAGACTTGCCGTTTTTGGCAATCTTACAATCCTGTTGGTCTTTAATACTAATATGTCTTTGGGAATCTTGTCAGTAAAATATTGTAAGTCGTAATTTGGCGATGCAATTTTCTCATTTTCATAAAACAGCTCATATTTCTCATCCGATTTCAAATTTGCAATAAGATATTTTGAGAGTTGGTATGCTTTAACTGCGGTTATTTGCAAAGGAGTGTTATCGGCATTATCAATTTCGATAATTAGTTCATTTGTTTTTAATCTATTAAAGTTCCATATAGTTAGTTTTCCTGATGTAATAACAAATGAATTAATGGGTTCGAGAACCTTTTTATTGTTAAAGATAATGTATCTTCCTACTGTGCAGTTTCGCATGTAAAAATCAGGTCCTTTTATAACAATGTCTAATCTGTCAATTTCATAAGCTTCCTTAAATGTCAGTCTTACAAAGCTTTTTTTAAGCTTAACACTATCTGATTGATACAAAGTTGGTGTTGTAATTTCGGTATACAAGCCCTCATTTGTTTCCGAATCATAATATCCAACAGACATTATCTGCAATGGGTCTTTGCGTTTATCATTTAACGTTATCTCAAAAAATTCGTAATTACTTTTAGGAAAATCAATTATTCTGAGTTCGGAAGTATTCTCTTCGAAAACGGACGAAAGAACAGGAAATTTCCGTTTGATTATAAACCAGTTATTCCGGTCGTCACTGCCTTTCAGGGTAATTTCCTTTTCTATTTCGGTATTACGAATTTGTAAAACCAAGTTTGAAATAGTTGATTTGTCCTGATTATGAATAACAATACGGGTAATGGCTTGTTTTGGTAAGTATTTATTTTCAACTATTTTATATTGTTTGAATGCCTTTTGTTCGGTTACATGATTTTCGGAAACAAATAGATAAGGAACTTCTTTATGCCTGGAGTCCAAAATTCGAAGATCAGAGTAGTCACTCTTTGCACAGGATATTACATTGGGAGAAAGCAAAATTTTATAGAAATCACTTTTTTTAACACTGTCGATCTGTGTTTTCCATTTGAAATCATCCGCATTAACAGCTACACACAGGTATAAAAATTGGATAAAAAAAATACTCTTCTTCATAAATTTTCTTTAATTTATGGAACCAAGTTAGTTTTAATTCATAAACTTTAATCACCCTCCTTTCTAAATATTTCGTACAAACTGGCGCAGGTTTTCTACCTCTTACAATTCTAACTCACCTCTATACTGGTAAATATTTGAAGTTTATGATTTTACAAACATAAGGCCTAAAGTGGACTTTTGTATTTTTCTTAATTTGAGTTGTTTCCCTTTAGATTGTTTAATTTCTATCTCCCTTATCTGTTTGGAGAATTAGCAAATCAATCTATCGATCCTTGGGAGTATAAGTTAAGAGTGAGGCAATTAAATGGATAAGTAAATTTTCCAGGTTATGTTTCACTCAAAAAAACTGTCTCCGAAATTCACTAAATACACTTTCTCGGTTGCCCTTGTGAATGCCGTATAAAGCCATTTCAGATATTCGATCGTCAGCATATCATCTTTAAAATAGCTCTGATCGATAAATACTGCACGCCATTGTCCTCCCTGGGACTTATGGCAGGTTACCGCATTGGCGTGTTTCACCTGAAGAGCATTGAAATACTCATTTTCCTTAACTTTGGCATACCGTTGTTTAAGTGAAACAATTTCTGCATAGTCCTCGGAAACGGTGTAGAATAATCGTTTGTTATCTTCTAATGATAGTGCAGGAGCCTCAGAATAAAGTGTATCGAGCAATAATTTTACCGAAAGCTCCGTATTATCATAATCCGGCAGGATTATTTCAGCTTGTGCAAACCTAAAACCATACAATTCAAAGTATTTCATTACCCTTTTTATCTTTACAATATCCCCATTGGCAATAAAGTCAGCCTTTACGTTTTCTTTAAGCCAGAAATAATTATTTTTCACAACCATAAGGTAGTCGCCAGATGCCAATTCCTCGTCACGTTGCAGAATCTGGCCTCGTATTCCCTGATTGTATTTATTCGCAATTTTATTTGACCTGCAAATAACGATAGTCTCATCACGTCCATAAGCGCTGTAAGCTTGTGAGAGAGTGTCGAGGAGTTCATTTCCGGCGATTCGGTGCACGTCGGTAAAACCTGATAAAATAAATTTTGGATTTTGGATTTTATCCATACCAATCAAATTCCGGATAGAGCTCGCGTTGCTGAGGATACCTGATTCGTGAGCCTGACGAACAACTTCCTTTAATTCGTGTTCAACTACATATAAATCATATGATTCTAAAAATTGTTTATTCATCGCCATACTTTGGTGGAGTCCAACAGGTGGCAACTGTGCTGTATCGCCAACCAAAATCAATTTGCAACTTTTGTCGTTATATACATAATTAATAAGGTCTTCCAATAAATTTCCAGACCCGAAAATGGATGTATCCAGATTCTTGTCCGAAAGCATTGATGCTTCATCTACAATAAAAAAGGTATTTCCATTTAAATTGCGATCAATAACGAATTTACCAAATGCATCTTTGGATGTTTTTTGCCGATATATTTTTTTATGAATGGTAGTAGCCGGAGTCTCTGCATATGATGAAAGTACCTTAGCTGCACGCCCGGTGGGAGCTAAAAGAACAGTTTTGATATTCAATTCTTGCAAAGCTTTTATGAAGACACTGATCATTGATGTTTTACCGGTTCCTGCATAACCTTTCAATAAAAGAATCTCTTTTGAATGCTGATTTATCACAAAATCAGAAAGCTTCCCCATCAGTGTTTGCTGATCAGAAGTTGGAGCAAACGTAAGATGTTTCTGGATTATGGATATCAGGTGATTTTTTATCATTGCAACGTCTTATTTATTAGGATATCATCATTTATTTTGTTCTAATCCTTATAGTATGCCAAGCTAATTAAAAGCTTTCTAATAAGGATAGAAGTTTTAATACAAAGTTTGTATTAAATATTCCTGACTTAAAAATAACCGAGAATGAATACGGTTTATAATAAAAGTTTACAATTACATTCTTTTGAAATGTTTGGATAAACAATTAATTATTAACTTTAACCGCGAATGGATGTTGTTTAAAGTATGTAGCTTAAACCCCGTAATCCCTTACAATAACAAATAGTAAAGCATAAATTCGGAATAATTAGGCATTATGAATGAAATTAATTTAATCGACGAAACTTTCGATAGAAATCAGGCGCATAATTATCATTTATCGATTCAGACAAGTAATAATGGATTGTCATTTTGTTTGTTAGATACAGTCAGTAAAAAATATATTGCACTTCGCCATTACCCTTTTAAAGCCATTAATAATAATCAACAACTATTGAATAACGTTTCGGAAAGGATTAATTCCGATGATATTCTGAAACTTAAGTGTAAAAGTGTAAGCCACATGTTTGTTGACAATAAGAATACACTTGTTCCAATTTCTTATTTCGACGAAAACAAAGAATCTGAATATTTTAAGTTTAATCATTTATCGGAAGCTAATAGCTTAGTCTTAAGCAACTCATTGATTCATATGGTAGCTACCAATATTTTCACTTATCCGGCAAACCTATATGATATGCTCAAGGAGGTATTCCCTGCAATTAAATTTTCACATCACAGTTCAGCATTTATCGAAAATCTAATCATTGATTCAGCCAAATGGACACAATCAAAATGTTATATAACTATTAATAAAACTTTTTTGAATATTGGAATTGCCTGTAACAAGAAACTGGAATTTTATAACACATTCAATTTTAAGGAAAATTCAGATATAATATATTATATATTGAGTGTATTGGATCATTTTAGACTATCGCCTCTACTTACTGAAGTATTTATGTCATCGAGTGCAGAGAATCACGATGAGATGTTTGATTTTATAAATAATTATTTGAATATGATTAAATTTATCAGGCCAACCGATAAATATACCTATAGCTATATTTTTGATGAGTTGCAGTTAACACGATTTTCAAATCTGTTTAATCTGGCGCTTTGCGAATAATCAGCGGAAAGTATCGCGGCAGAATGATACACCCGGGGAAAGAATTTACAGCCCGGCCCACCACTGATACAGCAAAGGAAAGCTTGTTTAATATTCTGATGAATACATACGATCTGGAAGGGATAGATGTACTTGATCTATTTGCAGGTACGGGTAGTATAAGCTACGAATTTGCATCAAGAGGGTGTAAATCAATTGAAACGGTTGAGAATAACTCCAAACATGCCGGTTTTATAAGTAAAATGGCACAGGAACTCAAGTTTGATCAATTAAGGCTTATACGCACAAATGCATTTCATTATCTAAAGGCTTGTAATCGCAAATTCGATATCATCTTTGCCGATCCACCATATGATTTGGAAGAAATAGAAACACTACCCGAAATAATTATTTCAAAAGGTTTATTAAAGGAGGAAGGAGTATTTATTTTGGAACATTCTAAAAATATGAACTTTAGCAATCACGAAAAACTAAGTGATCATCGGGCTTACGGCAGTGTAAACTTCAGTTTTTTTAGTAACGATAAAAAACTTTAGAAAATATTTGTTTCCATTTGGATGGAAACAAATAAGCACTATCTTTGCATCGCAATTCTGAAACGGTGCAAGCCAATCAGGATAACAAAAATGGAGTGGTAGTTCAGCTGGTTAGAATATCTGCCTGTCACGCAGAGGGTCGCGGGTTCGAGTCCCGTCCATTCCGCCAGACGCAAGTCAAATCAAACCCGCTTAAATCTCAGTATTTAGGCGGGTTTTTCATTTTCTTTCACCAAAAGAATTCATAAATAACCATCCTGTTGGTAACCTATTTGATTAAGAATATATGAAAGCGACTCAAACATTCTATATTTTGATCTGGGCAAACAAAGCCAAAGCTACCCATGAAGGTTCTCCAATAAAAGATCTATTCGTTTTTAGCTGTTATACCGGACTTGCTTACGTAGATGTTATGAAACTAGCACCTCAGAACCTGGCCATCGGTATTGATGGCGAATCCTGGATTATTACCCATCGCCAGAAAACAGAAGAATCGGTTAAAGTTTCACTACTTTCTGTAGCGTTGGAAATTGTACAAAAGTAAAAAAGCCATCCAGACGTAATCCATTCCGGAGGCATCCTACCCAGGATGTCAAACCAAAAACTAAACAGCTACTTGTTTTTGATGATGAAAGTGTAATAAAAAAGTTGAGTAATCTCATCCTGTGGTTTAGTCTTAAAACACTTTTCCATTTCTTCACGAACCTTTTTAGTTCCAAACCAGTAACACTTACTCGTTAGTTTTAAGGTTAATATTCAGCTTAATTTAATATCATTTACAAAAATCATCAACTCTGGGATCAGTTTGATAAGCCAATCTACCTAATTTCTGGACTTCGATACTGTGAAATCCAAATTCTTGAACAACCTTTCCTTCTATTAAGTAAACACCATCTCCTGTAAAAGGATATTTTTTTAACGAATCCGGGAAATGCACCGTATCAAAAAAGTTACCCTGAACATCTAAAAAACATCCAAAGTGCATCCATTCCTTTTTTACAGTATGAACATACTTAATAGTAACAAGTTCACCGACCATACGGACAATTTTACCCATTTTTGGAAAAAGTTCCTTTGCAATGGTATCCCCTCGATACGGTGTCTTGAGCATATCAAATCTGGTGATGCTAACTGGAAATCCAATTAAATATATTTCGTCATAGGCATCTTCAATTACATTATTTCTGAGTGCTGGTAAAACAAATTCTTTTCTCTTTTCAGTAAATAGTAGTTTTGAAAATGATTGAGAATCAGCTTTAACTTGTACTTGTTCCCACATTAACTCTTTTTTCGTTTTACCAGTAAAGCGGAAAGCTCCAGCTTTTATTAAAATTCTCACTTGTTCCATTGCAACCTGCACTCTCTTTGTAAAATCGAAAAGATCTTTAAAAGCTCCATTTTTAGTGCGTTCTTCAATTATTTGATTGGATATTTTTGATTCCAGGTTTTTAAGGTGTACCCATCCAAGGTAAATTTCATTACCATTTATTGTAGTGGTGTTAAAGCTCTTATTTATATCAGGTAGGTTTATTTTAGCTCCATGGCGTTTAGCTTCATTCACATACACCCATGTATGGTAAAAACCTCCGAAATTATTAATAACTGCAGTATAAAACTCTTGGGGGTAGTACGTTTTTAAATAAAGGCTTTGGTAACTTTCAACAGCATAACTAGCTGAATGTGCTTTACAAAAGGCATACCCTGCAAATGATGACATTTGCCTCCATACTTCTTGTGCTAATTCATCGGTATATCCTTTGGTTTTGCAGTTTTGAAAGAACTTTTCGGTAATTCTGGCAAATTCCGTTTTGGATCTATATTTACCCGACATAGCCCTTCTTAAAGTATCGGCTTCCGCTAGACTCAAGTCAGCAAAATAATGTGCAATTTTTATAACATCTTCCTGGTATACCATTACCCCAAAAGTTTCCTTCAAATGTTCTTCAAAAGCGGGGGCCAAATAACAAATAGCACTTTGATTGTGAAACCGTTTAATATACTCTTTCATCATCCCGCTTTTGGCAACGCCAGGCCTAATAATAGAACTTGCAGCAGTGAGAGCTATGTAGTTATTGCACTTTAACTTTTTCAAAAGTCCACGCATGGCTGGACTCTCAACGTAAAAACATCCAATGGCTTCTCCCTCGTATAGTTGTTGATTTATTTCTGGATCTTTTTTAAAATCATTAACTCGGTGTATATCTATAACAATACCCCTATTGCTTTGAACGATTTCAACACATTCCTTGATATGACCTAATCCACGCTGACTGAGAATATCCAATTTATCCAATCCAATTTCTTCCGAAACATACATATCCCATTGTGTTGTCGGTAAACCTTTGGGGGGCATATCCAAAGCTGTATAATAACAAAGGGGTAATTCTGAAATTAAGACACCCCCTGCATGAATTGTTCTTAAGTGCGGATAATCCATCAATTGATTACCATACAGAAATATTTTCTCAGTAACGTCATTTTGTAATGAGGTTGAACCAGGCCGCTCAACAAGTGCATCAATATCATTTTTTGTTAATCCATAAACTTTTCCCAGTTCCCGTATTATCGAACTGTCCTTAAAAGTATTCATGGCTCCTAAAAGTGCCGCATGTTTCCCATATCGTTTAAAAATATAATCATGCACCTGATCCCTATCTTTCCACGAGAAATCCAAATCAAAATCAGGGGGCGAAGATCGTTGTGGATTTATAAACCGTTCAAAATATAGATTAAGTTCAATTGGATCAATATCCGTTATTTTTAAGCAATAAGCTACAATACTATTTCCTCCACTGCCTCTGCCTATATGGTATATTTCTTTGGACATGGTATATTGTAATATGTCCCATGTTATTAAAAAATAAGCACAGAATGCCAATTCATTAATAACTTTCAGTTCTTTTTTAATCCGTTGCACAGCTTCTTTATTTCCCTTCCCATAGCGATATAACATTCCATCAAAAGCCAGTTTTTCTAATAACAACTTATCATTGTATTGGTTACCGGAAAAAACTTGTTTGTTCTTAGAAACTTTAAAATCAAATTTAAAACTGCATAAATCAATAATTTTCTCAGAGTTTACAATTAATGTGGGATAATCCTTATATAACGTTTTAAGTCTATCATAAGAAACCAAAACTTCATCCTTTCGGGCAGTTTGGCTTTCATTAATCATTGTTAAAAGTGTATTATGATCGACTGCTCGTAAATGCTTGTGTAGTTCAAATTCTTCAGGAAAACAAAAGGTCACCGGGTAAAAAGCGACTAACTTATTTTGAGCTTTGTTTTGGAAACGATGACAAACCCTGTTGATTTCAAATGGCCTTACTGCTATAAATTCAGATTCATTCAAATTCCAATCCAGGGCTTCAGTTGGATAAATAGTAATAACTTGTTCAAATTCAGGAGCTCTTTTGGGGAGTTCAATTTTTTTGAAATTATATTCACTTAAAAATTCATTTATCTCTCGAAATCCTTCATTATCCTTAGCAATACAAGTAAACAACCATGTATCCGCATTCCTAAATTCAATCCCAAATATGGGGTTGATATTTCGTTCAATACACTCTTTGTAAAAGTCAAAACAAGCAGAGGTATTATTGATGTCAGAAATTACCAGAGCGGTAATTCCTAATTCTTGAGCCCTTGCTACAAGGGATTCAACCTTACTTGTACCATATTTAAGGCTAAAATTTGTATGGCAGGAATATATCATTTCCAACTAATTAATAGCTCTTCCAATAGCTTTCTTCCCGTATCTATTTCGTATTTTATCAAGCGCTAAGTATAAGTTCACTTTTTCCGGGGTGTCTTCAAATAAATTAAGTTGTTGAGTTCCATGCACTAGATTACTTAGCCTAATACCGATTAATCGAATCATCATTCTGCGCTGATAAAGCTTTTTAAATAATTCTTGAGCTACTACCAATATCTTATCATCGAACGAGGTATAGGATATTCGTTTTTGTTGCGTATGGGTATCAAAATTCGAATACCTGATTTTTACAGTTACGCATCCAGTCAGTTTTTGGCTAGCCCTCAAATCAAAGCTGAGTTCTTCTACCATCTTTATTAGTAACCTATTTAACATACTAATATCCATTGTATCCTGTTCAAACGTCCTTTCAGTGCTCATTGACTTTTGTTCCCAATAGGGTAGTACAGGTGTATTATCAATTCCATTCGCTTTCTTCCATATCTCAATACCATTTTGCCCTAGAAGTCTTGATAATAAATCTATTGGCATTTCCCTTAACGTCATTATTTTGTCAATACCCATGTCCTTTAAAGTATTATATGTTTTATCGCCTACCATAGGTATTTTCTTTATGGATAAAGGCCCAAGAAAAGGCGAAACTTGCGTTCCCTCAATGAAAAGTTCTCCATTTGGCTTAGCTTCTCCAGTCGCAATTTTAGAGATCGTTTTATTTATCGATAAGCCAAATGATATTGGTAGACCTGTTTCCCTTATTATTTTATGTCTAAGTTCTTGCGACCATTTCAGGCATCCATAAAACCGGTCTATTCCGGTAATGTCTAAATAGTGCTCATCAATCGAAGCTTTCTCAAAAACGGGGGCATTCTCAGCAATAATATCCGTTACCATGGAAGAATATTTACTATACTCTTCCATGTCTCCTCTAATAACTGTCGCGTGAGGGCATAACATTAAGGCCATTCTCATTGGCATTGCCGAACGCACACCATATTTTCTACTTTCGTAACTACAACTAGCAACCACACCCCGTCCTGCGATGCCACCTATAATGAGAGGTTTCCCTATAAAATTTCTATTTTTCAACCGCTCAACAGAAACAAAAAATGTATCCAAGTCAAGATGAACTATGTTTTTATGAACTAATGCTTCCATTACTCCTTCGTCAATTAAGTAAAATGTTAATAACATTAACAATTATTATGTTGAAAATATAAACATTAATTTATAAATTTGCTTACTTTTATCAAGAAGAAATTTAGAAGCATATGGAAATATTCTTATCCTCAAATATTCTTTTACTAAGGAAAAGAAGAAAGAGAACCCAGGAAGATGTCGCAATCATTACCAAAATAAGTAGATCAAATTATACCAGTATTGAAATTGGCAAATCTTTTCCCAGCCTTGAGGTGCTTTTAGCCTTTTCGGATTATTTTAATATCTCGGTAGATACTTTGCTCAGGATAGATTTAAAGAGACTTTCGGAATTTCAATTATCAGAATTAGAAAGGGGGAATGATGCTTATATTCGGGGTTCTCAATTAAGAATTCTTTCCAAAACCACCAATATACAAGATGAAGAAAACATCGAACTTGTTCCCGAAAAAGCAAAAGCCGGATATGCTGCAGGATACTCCGATCTGGAGTACATCAATAATTTACCAAAGTTTCAACTTCCCTTTTTATCTAAGAATAAGAAATACCGATCCTTTCAGATAACTGGAGATTCTATGCTGCCAATTTCTGAAGGTTCGTGGATCACAGGTGAATTTATCCAAGACTGGTATACCATACAAAGCGGTAAAGCATTTATAATCCTTACCATTAATGATGGAATAATCTTTAAGATTGTTGATAACCTTATCCAGGATGAAGGAAGGTTAAGGTTGTATTCACTAAACTCGTTTTATAAACCTTTCGATGTTCCTGTTCCGGATATCAAGGAAGTTTGGCGATTTATCAATTTTATAAGTTCAGAAATTCCTGATTCAGGTAATTACAGTGATAATCTTAATCAAAAAATTTTTGATTTATCTCGCGAAGTAGAGACTATTAAACGCCAAATCGGATCAATAAACATAAAAAACGTTTTGTAAAAGGGAGCAATATTAAAATTACTGTCACTTTTTCTTTACAAAATCAAATATAAATTTTTGTATTTGCTCTCATTGACAGTAATACAAACATTATAAACTTCTCTAGTTTTATATTACTGGAAATCCTGACGTAAAAGCCAACACACCCCACGATTCAACCCAAGCAAAAGGAATTAATTTGCAAGGTTGAAGAAATCGAATTTTTATGAAGGGCAGATAATTAAACAAATAACATTGTTGACCAGAATAGTTTATTAAATTGCAAACAAAATGGCCTGAATATGAAATGTATTTTCGAAATATTTTTTAAGCAACAGGATGAATAACCGCGATAGACAAGGTTCAGGTAATAGGGAAATAACACGAATTGGGTTATACAGATGTTGGTGGTTATTGCAAAAAAGAGAAAGCTTCGAACAATTAAACAACCAAAAAATAGATGAATATGAAAAAACAAATTTTAATTAGCCTGATTTCATTAAGTTCGATTTTGACAGTTAATGCTCAATGGACAGGTAGCAATCCTGTTTCTACTACAGGTAGTATTGCGTTAGGAAGTGGTAGTGTTAATGGAAATACTACTAAAGTTTATATACAAAACCCAGCAGGCAAGACTTGGGCAATTAGCTCAGGTGGAAATATGAATAATCAAACAAACTTTTCAATCTATAACTGGACAGACCATAGTTTAGAAACAACGCCATTGCCTTATCTTAATATTACGCAAGAAGGTAATGTTGGCATTGGCCTTCATACGCCAGGTTCAAAACTCGATGTTAATGGTGAGATAGCAATAGGTAGTGGTAGCGTAAATGCAAATACCACCAAAATGTATATCCGTAATACTTCAGGCAAGACTTGGGCAATTAGCTCAGGCGGAAATATGAATAATCAAACAAACTTTTCAATCTATAACTGGACAGACCATAGTTCAGAAACAACGCCATTGCCTTATTTTAATATTACTCAAGAGGGTAATGTTGGTATCGGTCTTCATACACCAACTACTAAACTGGACGTTGCTGGGACAATTCGTGCCTATGAAGTAAAAGTTTGTTTAAGTCAAGGTTGTGATTTTGTATTTAAAAGTGATTACAAACTAATGAATTTAAGAAAATTAGAGGAATTTGTAAAAACCAACCAGCATCTACCTGAGATTGCATCTGAAAAAGAAATGACTGAGAACGGTGTTAATATGAAAGATATGCAAATGAAACTATTACAGAAAATTGAGGAATTGACCCTTTACACAATAGAACAGAATAAAAACCTTGAGCAGCAAAACGCAAAGATTGTTGAACTGGAAAAACAGAATGCAAAAATTCATACTCTTGAAGAAAAAATTGAAAAATTAGAATCGGCTTTGAAGTGAGGGTGAAAAAGCAACAAACCCATAATCGAGTAGACTGCCCCGTCAGTAACTGACGGGGAGAGCCTCTCCCACCACTGTACGTGCGGGTCTCGTATACAGCGGTTCATTAAGATGTGGGGCAACTTTTTCGTAATACGTCAATAAAGCTTCATAACCTCTCTTGC
>JBBQTB010000002.1:0-191506 GCA_038213375.1 Bacteroidales bacterium
ACAAAAACTGTTTTTCCTCGAACAGAGATGGTACTGCAATATTGTCTTGTCTAATAAAAACATTCTGCCAAAATGTCTTATATATCTGACTGTCAATTTTGTAGGTATCATTGAATCTTCCGACGGGTCATGTTATCTGAATTTATTTATACATTGGTATGTTAAAAAACACACAAATGAACAAAAACCCGGAAGATTGTTCTTCGATATCCGATGTACGATTTGAAATTGATCGCATTGACAAACAAATAATTGACCTGGTGGGGAACACTTTTTATACGTAAGAAAAATTGCCGAATTCAAAACTAGCGAGGATGATGTAATGGCAAAAATCCGTTACAATGAAGTTTTGGACGTAAGAAAAAAATGGGCAAACGAAAAAAATCTCGACCCAACCATGATCGAAGAAGTCTATAAATATTTATGGCCTATTTTATTGACGAACAAATGAAACTGCTAAAACTTGAAGCCAATAAATAACCTATATAACAGATTGAATACTAAAAAAAGGAACTATGTTTAAAGAAGAAATTAAAGTAGTTGATTGCACAATCCGTGATGGCGGACTAATGAACAACTAGCATTTTGATGATAATTTCGTTAAGGCCATATACCAATCGTGCGTTGAGGCAGGTGTTGATTATATGGAAATTGGGTATAAAAGCAGTGAAAAAGCCTATTCCCGTAAAGAAAATGGCCCATGGAAATTTTGTGATGAAGCTGATATTCATCGTATTGTTGGCGTAAACAAAACAAAAACAAAAATTTCGGTCATGATAGATATTGGTCGTATTGAATTATAAGCCATTAAACCCAAGAAAGAAAGTGCCATCGATATGATTCGCGTTGCGTGCTATATTCATCAGATTGACAAAGCAATATATCATGCGGAGCATTCCCTTGAAAAAGGCTACGAAGTTTGTATAAACCTCATGTCGGTGTCGAAAGTGATAGAATCCGATTTGGATGAGGCACTGAAAGACATTGCCAAATCGAGGGTTAATACTTTTTATCTGGTAGATAGCTTTTGAAGCCTGTATAGCGAACAAATTGAGGCACTTATGAAGAAGTACACTACTGCCCTTCCAGGAAAAAAGATTGGTATACATGCCCATAACAACATGCAAATGGCTTTTGCCAATACCATTACATCCATTATTAATGGTGCCACCATGCTCGACGCCACCTTTCCGGGGCTTGGACGCGGAGCCGGTAATTGCTCTATGGAATGTTTGATTGCTTTCCTTAAAAATCCCAAATACCGTTTATTACCAATTCTTGATGGAATTCAGAAAAAAGTACACCCTCTTCAAAAGAAATTCAATGGGGTTACCATATCCCTTATATGATCAGCGGTTCTATGAATGAACATCCTAAAGAATCGATGGAATGGATGGACAGCAATCAGCAGGATGACTTTGTTGCTTTCCTTCGCAAAATGCACGACAAAGAAATTCTTGAATAAACGCCTCATATACCGTTTCTGCTTGGTTTATGCAGAGCTTGTCGAAGTATCAGTACCGAATTTTGCCGTTTGGCTTCGTTACTCCTTGGGGTCGTGCTCTCCGCTCCGCTCCGGGACATTGCATGGGTCGCCCCAAACCACCGTTCGACTGAGCTCACGCCGAAGCCTTGCCACTTGCTAACTCTTCGGGCACGACCCCGTGAGTAAGGGATTTTCACCCTCTGGAAAAATGCACACTTGTTGTAAACCCAATAGAAAGCCTGCCGCAGGCGCAACACTGGCTTCTACATGGGTTTACCGCCAACGTTAGGCACAAGGCAAAAAATGCACCCACATCGATCGATAGTTAGTTAACAATTTTGTAAATTTGAACAAAAGTAATTCATGAAACAACGAATTTACATAGATACTTCTGTTTTCGGCGGATTTTACGATTTAGAGTTTGAAGAATACACAAAACCATTCTTTACAAGGATTTTAAAAAAAGAAATTAGGGTTGTATATTCCTCAGTGACTGAAAAAGAGTCGGAAAATGCACCTGAAAAGGTAAAACAACTTATTCGAAGTTTACCGTCTGAAATTGTTGAATTTGTCGAAGTAACTGAAGAATCGGTTGAACTTGCAATGACTTATATAAAAGAAAATGTAGTAGGCAAAACAAGCTTTGACGATTGTTTACATATTGCACTTGCTACAATTCACAAAGTTGATTGTCTAGTAAGTTGGAACTTCAAACACATTGTAAATGTTGACCGAATACGCGGATATAATTCAGTGAATTTGAAACTTGGATATTCAACGATTGATATTAGATCACCACGAGAGCTTATGAAATATGAAGACTAAAGAAATTAAAATCAAGGATTTTGACGCCGTCGCTTATATGCGTCAAGTGCGAGATAAAATTAGTAATGACATTGCAGATTTATCAAAGGAACAAATTGTTGACTACTTTAAAAAGAATAGGCCCATAGAAAGAATAATGCCCAGTGCCTAACACGTGCTATAAAGTGCAACAAGAAGTCGATGATTCTACTGTTAAACGTTCAGTAAATGAATGACTTAACCTATTGTGCTGTCAATAGTTTCTTAACCGGGCATGCATTTGTGGCAACGCATTTGTATGAAACCCTGGCAACAACGTAGCCACTATAAGGATATAAATCTGGTAAAAGAAATCATTAAGGAAAACTTTGTAGATTAAAAAATCTAAAAGAGAATGGGTGGGCAATCGAGTAGGTGCTGTGAGACAAATGCCTCACAGCAAAACTATCACGCCACTTAGCTTGCAGGTTTTATCATATCACAATTGATTTTAAAGTATTCGAGGAGGCTTCGCGATTTGGTACCTGCCCTTCCTTCATATTCTCGAACATCTGGGGATCTCCCTCGATAAGATACTTCCCTTTTGGCCTTATCATGCGGTATCTGGATATTGATAAGTTTCAGCCAATTATAAAAATGAGGCTTTTGAATGTTAACTTATTACTTAAATATATTAAATTGTTTACCATTCTTTTTTAAGTTAATTTTGTATGAAATACTTTCAAACGGTTAAAAATTACCGTCATGAATAAAATAAAAAAAGCAGCTTCTTCTCAAGACAATACGTTAAGTTTAAAGAAAATTCAACGGAATGTTCCTAATCATAAACATGTCGAAGCTGACTTGAAAACAAGCAATAAACTCTTTCGCGAATTATTGGAGAATGTCAATCTTATTGCTGTTCTTCTCGATGTGCATGGTAAAGTAACCTACTGCAATCCTTATTTTTTAACAATAACTGGTTATACTCAGCAAGAAATGATAGGAAGCGATTGGTTCGAGCGAATTATTTCTTCTGCCAATCCCGAAACAAGCGAATTATTTATTAATGCCATAAAAAACGGGAAAATAGTTCAACATTTTAAAAACGCTATCATTACAAAAAGCGGCACGCACCGTGAAATTTTTTGGAATAATACAGTCCTTCGAAATACATCAGGCGCATTAATCGGCACCGCAAGTATCGGGGAAGACATTACTGAACGCAAACATGCAGAGAATGAAATAGAAAGAACTGAAAAACGCTTTCGTTCATTGGTAGAAAATATCCACGATATGATTACCATGGTTGATAGCGATGGCAATGCTATATATACCAGTCCTGCCGTAGAAAAAATAACAGGGTTTACCTTAGCTGAAATCCAAATCATGCCGGGTTTTGGGCTAATCCATCCCGAGGAATTGGAAGAAACAAAACAATCAATGGCAGAAATATTGCATAATCCGGGTATTCCCATCTGCAGAACTAATAGATTGTTACACAAGGACGGACATTGGATTTGGGCAGAAGGTGTCGCAATTAATTTGCTGAATGATGAAAACATTAAAGCCATAGTTACTAATTACAGAGATATTTCTGAACGCAAAAAATCAGAAGAAGCGCTTAGCAGGAGTGAAAAATTACTTTCTGAAGCACAGAGAATTGCGCACCTTGGTAGTTGGGTTAACTTTTTAAATGGTAAAATGTCATGGTCAGATGAAGTATACCGCATTTTCGGGCTATCACCTAATACTTTCAAACCTAACGCAGTGTCATTTATGAATCTGATACATCCTGACGACCGCAAAGCCATGAGGACATGGATAAATACATATTTGGCAAAAGGAAACCCTGGAGAATCAGTGTTTCGCTTTGTCCTGCCCGATGGTTCTATCCGGTTTATCAAATGTTGCTGCGAATTGACATGCGACGATATGGGTAAACCACTATACATGTCTGGCACTGGGCAGGACGTTACCGACAACAAAATGGCAGCAGAAATTATTAATGATAGTCAATTATATTACTACAATCTTTTCGATGAGGCCCCTCTTCCATACCAATCACTTGACGAAGACATGAATATTATTGTTGTTAATCAAGCTTGGCTCAATTTACTTGGCTATGAAAAAAGTGAAGTAATCGGAAAATTCATAGGCGATTTCTTGACCCCGTCTTCAGTTGAGCTTTTGATGGTGCGATTTCCTACTTTTAAAAATCGCGGATGGGTAAAAGATATAGAATTTGAGTTTAAAACAAAACAAGGTTCTAATGTAACAATAACGTTAAACGGAAATATTCAACTTAACGAACAACAACAGTTTAAAGCAACACATTGTATTCTTGTTAACGTTTCTGAACGTAAGCAATTTGAGGAAGACCTAATTAAATCCAAAGAAAAAGCGCAGGAAAGCGACCGCTTAAAAACTGTTTTCCTGCAAAATATGAGCCACGAGTTGCGCACACCCATGAATGCAATAATGGGGTTTTCCGATTTACTAACTGATAACTTTAATAACAAAGCCAAACTTCTAAAATTCACAAATATTATCAAGCAGCGAAGCACCGACCTTCTCAACCTTATCAATGAAATCCTTGACCTCTCAAAAATTGAAACAGGACAATTACCCATCAATATTGAGGATTGTAACCTTGCCGACCTTTTTAAAGAACTATATTTGTTCTTTATAAACCACCGTCAAAATATTGGCAAAACAAATATCGATTTGCAATTCATATCAGATTGTGCCCCACAGCAAATGATTGTTCGTACTGATGTGGGTAAATTAAAGCAAATATTTATTAATTTAATTTATAACGCACTTAAATTTACCCATAAGGGCATTATTCAATTCGGATGCAAAACTGATGACAACAACAAAATGATGTTTTTTGTGTCGGATACAGGAATTGGCATTCCCGAAAACAAGCAAACGGTCATTTTTGAGCGATTCGTACAATTGGATATAGAAAATAGAAGCGCACTGGGTGGCACCGGTCTGGGTTTGTCAATAGTTAAAGGCCTTGTTGAGCTTTTAGGAGGTGAAATAACCCTAAAATCAATTGTTGGAGAGGGTAGTACATTTTATTTTTCTGTGCCATATCAAATACATGAATCATCCAATAATAAAGCGAAAACTCCTTTATTAGAAATGCTTGTAAACTGGAAAGCATACACCCTTTTAATTGTTGAAGACGATATTTACAATACTGAATTTCTAAAAGAGCTGCTTTTGAATACGGAAATTAATATACTATCCGCCATTAACGCTAAGCAAGCCATTGAGATTATCGAATCCAGCAAGATGATTGATATTATTTTGATGGACATTAAAATGCCGGGCATGAATGGACTTGAAGCAACAACCATCATTAAAAGCAACAATCCTCAAATAAAAATTATTGCACAAACAGCGTATGCAACTCATAACGACAAAGAAAAAGCCATTAATGCAGGTTGCGACGATTATATCGCAAAACCAATAAATAAAGAATTGCTAATATCTATGATGGGTAAGCAGTTATATTCAAAAAATTAAAACTTGTTTGTAAGTATTTAGTAGTTGAAATTGAAATTATTAATTGATTATTAGTAGTTGATAATGAATTCAAATCATTTAAAAGAAAGACCATTACTTTTGTCCACATGAAGAAAATGAGGCTATAAAAACCATTACTTTTGTCTAATATACCTGATTTCAAATATAATTTTAACAAGCGAAGACTACCACGACGAGCTAAATCAGTTCGGTAAGTGCTGGTTAGCCGAAGCTGAACTAATTTATTTGCTTCACGAAATCATTTATCCCTTTCTTCCAATCAGTTGTTTCGTTTAACATCTTTACAAAAGAGCTACCAATGATGGCTCCATTGGCATAAGAACATGCATGTTTAAAAGTTTCGCGGTTGGATATACCAAACCCGATTATTAGCGGATTTTTCAACTTTAATGCTTTCACCCGCTCGAAATAGGCCACCTGGGACGATGCGATGCTGCCTTTAGCTCCTGTGGTGGACGATGACGATACCATGTAAATAAATCCATTGCTGATGGAATCGATCATGAGGATGCGTTCGTCACTGGTTTGTGGTGTGATTAGGAAGATAAACCGCAAGTCGTTTTCCTCAAAGTATTTTTTAAACGATTGCTGATAAATATCCATGGGTAAATCGGGAAGAATTACACCATCCACACCTACCTCGCGACACTTTTTACAGAAAGCTTCCACACCGAATTGAAGTACCGGGTTAATATAACCCATCAATAACAATGGTGTTTTTACCTTTTGGCGGATGTTTGTTAATTGATCGAATAAACCTTTAACGGTCATGCCGTTTTTTAGGGCTTTTGTGCTGGAATCCTGTATTACCGGGCCATCTGCCAGTGGATCGGAAAAAGGCATTCCTATTTCTATCATGTCGGTTCCGGAAGTTTCCAGTTCCGTTAAAATATCCACAGTACTCAGTAACGTGGGATGTCCGGCCGTGAAATAGATGGAAAGTATATTGTTTTTTTTCCGCTGAAATAAGTTATCGATTCGATTCATGAAAAGTAGTATTTAGTACCTGATAAATAGTATATTAGCTGTTATTAATAGTACTTTATGCAATTTTTTAGATCTCCTAATATTTAGTATCAATTACTTTAATATATGTATCCATATCTTTGTCGCCACGGCCGGAAATATTTACAACTACTACATCCGACGATGAAAACTTCATTTTTGGTAAAGCTGCCAGCGCATGTGCCGACTCTAAGGCGGGGATAATGCCCTCGAGATGGGTGAGTTCAAACGCCGCTTTTACGGCTTCGTCATCGGTGGCATCGAGAACAATCGTTCGTCCGATAGCATGTAAGTAAGCATGCGCAGGACCAATGCCTGGATAGTCTAACCCGGCGGATATGGAATAAGGTTCGATAATTTGACCATCGGCATTCTGCATTAGTTTGGTGCGAGATCCCTGAATTACGCCGTCAGTTCCTCTGGCAATGGATGCTGCCGTTTCGCCGGAATCAACACCTAAACCGGCTGCTTCAACAGCAATTAACTTTACTGCTGCGTCATCAATAAAATGATAAAATGCTCCCATAGCATTGCTTCCTCCACCAATACAGGCGAGAACGTAGTCGGGAAGCTCAGATCCTGTTTGTTCTTTCAGCTGCCAGCGCATTTCTTCGCTGATAACCGATTGAAACTTTGCCACCAAATCAGGGTAGGGATGAGGACCCACTACCGAACCGATCAGGTAGTGCGTATCTGTAGGGTTGTTAATCCAATCGCGGATGGCCTCATTGCCTGCATCTTTTAATGTTCTGTTTCCGCTCATCGACGGAATTACCCTGGCGCCTAGCATTTTCATGCGTAAAACATTTGGCATTTGGCGTTTTACATCAGTTTCACCCATGTGCACAACACAATCCATTCCCATGAGGGCACACACGGTAGCTGTGGCAACCCCATGCTGACCGGCTCCTGTTTCGGCGATGATTCGTTTTTTGCCTAATTCTTTGGCTAGCAATATCTGCCCAATAGTATTGTTTACTTTATGCGATCCTGTATGGTTTAAATCTTCTCGCTTAAGGTAAATATGAGTGCCATAGCGGTTTGAAAGGCGTTCCGCATAATAAAGTGGCGAAGGCCGTCCAACGTAATATTTTAATAGTCTGTGGAATTCTTTCTGAAAACGCTCGCTGTTGATAATGTCGAGGTATTTCATCCTCAGCTCTTCAACATTAGTGTACAACATTTCGGGGATATATGCTCCTCCGAATTGTCCGTAAAAACCTCTTTCGTCGGGTGAAAAGGACATGTATTTTTAGATTTTAGATTTAATATTTTAGAATAACAAGCTAACAACCATGAATTTTTCTTATTCAGATTTTTCCAATTCTTTCAGTTCGCTGTTTATAAAACAATCAATCATTGTCCGGTAAATGGTTTCCACCATACCGGCATCAATGTCGTTTTGCATGGCCACATTACGGACCTTAGTTATTACTGCCTCAACGCGAGCCGGTGCTTTTACATCGTCGGTTGAAGTTTTATACTTCGTTGCTTGTTTTACATAAAAATGCCGTTCACCCAGCAATTGAACGATTTGTTGGTCAATAAAGTCGATATTCATTCGAATTTCTTCCAAGGAGTCTGGTTCCATCGTTTATGTAGTTTTTATTTGGTTAAGAAAATCTTTAAGAAGGTTAACGTCCTTCAATCCCGGTTCAATCTCAAACCTGCTGTTGATATCTATACCTGCAAGATTAGGATGTTTCAAACGCAGGATATTATCAACATCTTCATAATCAATACCTCCGCTAAGAAAAAAAGACATTGATCCATGATATTTGTCGAGAATATTCCATTCGAATTTACGACCACTTCCACCATAATCTTTGGTACTCGTATCGAATAAAAAATAATCGCAAACATTCTGATAGGGCAGCAGGGAATTCCAATCAAAACCGGAATGTATGCCGAATGCTTTGATAATTTTTACACCTTTATTTCTCAGGTTTCTGCAATATTCAGGAGATTCGTTGCCATGCAATTGAATGAAGGCGAAACAATATTTTTCTGATATTTCAACCACCTTTTCCAGCGATTCATTAACAAATACCCCTCCGGTTTCAATTTCGGGCATTAGCTTTTGCAGGAATGATGAATTGAGGTTGTCGCCTACATATCGTTTTGATTTTGGGTAAAAAATAAATCCCATCAAATCGGGTCTCAATTCTGCCACTTCCTGAATATTGGCGCTTTCACGCATTCCACATATTTTTATTAATAGCATCGTTATCAGAATGGTTCACGTAAGATCGCAAGGTAATAACCCGAAGTAAGCAAACTGCAAATAATGTACGTAATACATTTTGCGATGTTAGTGATATTCCTGGCGGTCATAGCGTGAAATTATTTTAAAAGTTGAATAAATTCTTCACAAGCATTCCCCGGGTTTACCTGTTTCATAAAATTTTCGCCGATAAGAAATCCCCGAAATCCATTGTTTTTTAAAAGTTTAATGGTGTCGTGGTTGTCAATTCCACTTTCTGAGACCTTTATAAAATTTTCAGGTAATTGTCTGGCCAACATTATCGACTGCCCGATATCCACTTTAAAGTCTTTCAGATTGCGGTTATTTACACCAACCATATCAATTTCATCAACAACTTTCTCTAGTTCTTCCTGATCATGAATCTCGAAAAGGATCTCTAACCCAAGAGATTTAGCACAGGTTGCGAGTTTTTTAATGGTACCTTTATCCAGAACCGCTGCAATCAGAAGGATTACATCAGCACCCATCGCTTTGGCTTCAATGATTTGGTATTCGTCAATCATAAAATCTTTGCGGAGAATTGGGATGTTATTTAATTCTCGTGCAGCAATTAAATCTACCATCGACCCACCAAAAAATGTGCGGTCAGTGAGTACCGAGAGACCAGCTGCTCCAGCCAATGTGTATCCTGTTGTTACATCTTCCACCCTTACCTGGTTATTGATAATTCCTTTTGATGGAGACTTCCGTTTAAACTCAGCAATAATGCCTGATGATTCAGGCTTGGTTAACGACTCCTTTAGCGATAAAACAGACCGCTTAAAATTAGCTTTTCTTTCAAGTACGGAAATTGAAACAAGCAATTTTTGTCGTTCTACTTCAAGGTACTTTTTGGCAATAATTTTGTCAAGAATCGTCATTCGTTATCTTTTTATTAAAATTGCTAACAATCAAGGCTTCTTTGCCTTTAGGATAAAATATATTAGCCTATAAAATCATTTATTGAATAGTTTTTTAAACACCGCCAACGCTTTTCGCGCATCAAGAGATTCTCTAGCCATTGCAAAGCAATCGTCAATTGATTTATCAGGATAATAGCATGATAATGCAAAAGCTGAATTAGCAAAAACAACATTATTTTGAGCTTTGGTTCCCTTGCCTTCGAGGATTGAATAGAAAATTCGGGATGCTTCCTCTACCGTATCTCCGCCATGAAGTTCGGCTGCGATGGTATTCATAAGGCCTAGTTTTTGAGGCGAATAGACCGATTCATTTCCGTTTCCCACAATTTTAAAGTCCCCGGTAAGGGATATTTCGTCGTATCCATCAAGGCTATAAACAATTCCATGACGAATGCCTGCTAGTTTGCAAACTTCAGTATACAATTTTTGAACTTCACTGCTAAACACACCAACAAACTGGCTTTGAGGCCGTGCCGGATTCGTCATGGGGCCAAGCATGTTAAAAAATGTTTTAATCTTTAGGGCTTTGCGAACCGGCGCAACATATTTCATAGCGGGATGAAAAATTGGTGCGTGAAAATAACACATGCCACATTCCTCCAGTTCTTTTCTGAGTTTTCCGGAATCGGTACTGAATTGATATCCGAAATATTCAAAAATATTGGACGATCCACAAACTGACGAAACCCCGTAGTTGCCATGCTTCACCACTTTTGCTCCCGCCCCGGCAATTACAAAGGCTGACAGTGTCGAAATGTTAAAGGTGTTCTTCCCGTCGCCACCAGTACCGCAAACATCAATGGTTGAGTATCCATTCAAATAAACTGGCACCGCCAGACCGAGCATAGCATCGCGAAAGCCAAGAAATTCATGTGGAGTTATTTTTCTCATCTGGAAAACTGTAAGGAAAGAGGCAATTTCAGCATCTGAGAATTTACCTGAAGCAATTTCAGTAAATATCTCATTGGCTTTTTGTTGTGTAAGCATATTGCCTTCGAACAAGTATAACAGAATTTCTTTCATTTTTCTAAGATAAGGAATCAATATTAACGTTTAACAAAAAACAAAGCCAACTGTTTTTTTTAGTACTTTGTAACTAATTATCAAGCCAGTTCTTAACAATGGCCAGCCCATGTTCGGTAAGAACAGATTCCGGATGGTATTGTACACCTCTTATATCGAACTTTTTATGGCTAATTCCCATTATTAATCCTTTTTCATCAATGCTTGTAATGGTAAAACAATCAGGCAGGTTCTCTTTTTCCACAACCCATGAATGGTAGCGTCCAACATTGAATTTGGCAGGTATACCTTTGTATAAAGGGTCGTTTGGTGTTAATACCTCAATTTCAGTAGCAATACCATGGTATACTTTATCGAGGTTAATCAAATTTCCGCCAAAAGCTTGACCAATAGCTTGATGACCAAGACAAACTCCCAGGATGCTTCGCGAGGGTCCATATTTTTTTATAATATCGAGAATAATTCCAGCTTCTATAGGTAACCCCGGACCGGGAGATAACAATATTTTGTCGTAGTTGCCAACATCATCCACACTTATTTCATCATTACGGAAAACATCAACCCTTTTGTCCGTAATTTTTTCGATATAATGAACGAGGTTGTATGTGAACGAATCGTAGTTGTCGATGACTATTATTTTCTTTTCCATAATTTTTTAAATTTCAGAATTATTACAGGTCTTTTGCCATTTCGATGGCTTTTTTTAATGCTCCGAGTTTATTATTTACTTCCTGCAGCTCATTTTCTTCAATGGAAGCAGCTACTATTCCGGCTCCGGCTTGATAATACAAACTATTATCTTTGCTAAGGAAGGTGCGGATCATAATGGCATGATTCAATGTGCCGTCAAACCCGATATAGCCGATGGCTCCTCCATAATAGCCACGGCCTTGGTTTTCATAAGTATCAATAAGCTCCATTGCTTTATATTTGGGGGCACCTGACAGAGTACCAGCCGGAAAGGTGGCCATCATCATGTCCACCGAACCATCCGGATCATACAATTTAGCTGAAACGGTTGAAACCATGTGCAAAACATGTGAATAGAACTGTATTTCCCGATAACTTTCCACTTTAATATTGGTACCTTTTCGGCTAAGGTCGTTTCGAGCCAAATCAACCAGCATCACGTGTTCTGAATTTTCCTTTGGATCGGCAGCCAGCTCACGAGCCAACTCCTTGTCCTTTTCGTCATTCCCGGTTCGGCGGAAAGTCCCGGCAATGGGGTTAATATATGCTTTGCCATCTTTGATTTTTATTTGTGCTTCAGGAGATGATCCAAAAATACGATAGTTTCCAAAATCGAAATAGAATAAGTAAGGAGAAGGGTTGATGGATCTAAGAGCCCTATAAACATTAAACTCATCGCCATTGAAGCGCTGTGAAAACTGACGTGAGAGAACGATTTGGAATACGTCTCCCCTAAAACAGCTTTCTTTGCCTTTGGTAACCATGAGCTTATATTCCTCATCGGTTATGTTTGACGTTTCGTTGTTGCCTGGGGTAAATCTTCCGGTGGTAAGATTCATGCTATACAATAGACGCTCCACCCTGTCAATATGGCTTTCTTCTCCTTCGAAAATATTTTCAACGATGTACATCATGTTCTTAAAATGATTGATGGCTATCACGTATTTAAAAAGCTGGTAGCAAACATCCGGAATTTTGTAATTATCCTTCGAGGGGGCTTGTATTTTTATGGTTTCGAAATATTTAACAGCGTCAAATGTGGAATAGCCAAAAAGTCCGTTTACAGGCAGGTTATCTTCGTTTTTAGTAGTATCAAAACTATGCATAAAACCATTAAACGCAATGCTAAAATCAGATGGCTTGTTAATTGAGGTAGTTTGTTTTTCACCATTGCGAAAGGTTGAAACAGATATACCTCTATCTACTATAAAGGAGGCTACAGGCTGCAGGCACACGAAGGAGAAGCTGTTCTCATTACCATGATAATCGGAACTTTCGAGCAGAAATGCACCTGGATACATATCACGCATTTTAAGATAAATACTTACAGGAGTTAGCGTATCTGCTAATATTTTTTTACAAATTGAGTTTATCTTATATCGCATATGTTGTGATTTTATAGTTTTGGTTCAAACAAAAAAGGCTCGCCGATGTTCGGCGAGCCTTTGTATATTCTATATTCTGAATTTATTAACAAAGAGGCATCCTACTTATCTCAATGAAGAAAAAAGCTACGACGCCACCACCAATTTTTATTCAGAACTATATTACTCATACTTGAAATTAAATGCATGATTTATGTAAGCAAACAAAGTGATTTTAATTCAGAAAAACAATAGTAAAAGCAAAAAACTTAAACATTTTTTAATGAAGCGAAATATCAAAATTACACTGTCGCTTTTTTATGCTGCTTTAAGACGTTCAGCCGAATCACTCTCAAGTTTAGTCTTTGCGTATTCGAGACTTATCTGAAGGTGCTTTTCGTCAGGCAAATCGAACATGACGTCCATCATAATAGTTTCACAAATAGACCGTAATCCACGGGCACCAAGTTTAAATTCAACCGCTTTGTCAACAATATATTCCAGTACATCTTCGTCAAATTCCAGTTCAACCTCATCCATTTTAAATAGTTTAACGTACTGTTTGATAATGGCATTTTTGGGCTGGGTAAGAATTAAACGAAGTGCCTCCCGATCTAATGGATTAAGATAAGTAAGTACCGGCAACCGGCCAATTATTTCAGGAATCAAACCAAAAGATTTCAAATCCTGAGGCGCAATATATTGAAGCAAATTATTACGATCGAGAGTTTGAGCTTTTGATGAGGCAGAGTAACCAACAACCTTAGTATTTAATCGTTGTGCAATTTTCTTTTCAATACCGTCGAAAGCTCCACCACAAATAAACAGAATATTTTTTGTGTCAACCTGAATCATTTTTTGTTCAGGGTGTTTACGACCTCCCTGAGGCGGCACATTTACTACCGATCCCTCCAGCAACTTCAGCAGACCCTGTTGCACACCTTCTCCGGACACGTCGCGGGTAATGGAAGGATTATCTCCTTTCCTGGCAATTTTATCAATTTCGTCGATAAAAACAATTCCTTTTTCAGCAGCTTCTACATTGTAATCGGCTACTTGAAGCAGGCGCGATAGTATACTTTCCACGTCTTCGCCAACATAACCGGCTTCTGTTAAAACGGTAGCATCAACAATGGTAAAAGGCACGTGCAATAATTTGGCAATCGTTCGTGCCAAAAGCGTCTTGCCTGTTCCTGTTGCGCCAACCATGATGATGTTCGATTTTTCAATTTCAACATCATCATCATCTGCATTTTTGCCCTGTAAAAGCCGTTTATAGTGGTTGTATACCGCTACTGATAAGAATTTTTTACCGCTATCTTGACCAATAACGTATTGATCGAGGAATTTTTTAATTTCAACAGGTTTAATAAGTTTAATCTTATTGACGTCAAACTCATTACGTTTTTTGCTTTCCTCATCAACAATATTGTGAGCTTGTTCCGCACAAGTATCGCAGATGTGGCCGGAAATTCCGGCAATTAGCATGTTAACCTGGTTTTTGGTTCTGCCACAAAATGAACATTTATCTACAGGCATTATTTTTTAGTTTTATTACGGACCAGAATTTCATCTATAATTCCATATACTTTTGCTTCTTCAGAGGTCATCCAGTGGTCACGGTCAGAGTCTTTTTCAACTTTTTCGTAAGTATTTCCGGTATGTTCGGCAATAATAGTATACAGCTCTTTTTTAAGCTTAATAATTTCTTTCACCGTAATTTCCAAATCGGTTGAAGTGCCCTGTGCACCACCACTTGGCTGATGGATCATTATTCGGGAATGTTTTAACGCTGTGCGTTTACCCTTAGTTCCTGCACACATTAAAACTGCAGCCATAGAGGCAGCCATGCCGGTGCAAATGGTTGCAACATCTGAACTTATCCATTGCATGGTGTCATATATGCCTAAACCGGAATGAACCGAACCACCGGGAGAATTAAAATATATCTGAATATCTTTATGTGGATCTACCGAGTCGAGAAACAGCAACTGAGCCTGAATGATATTTGCAACGTCATCATCAATAGGCAATCCAAGAAAAATAATCCGATCCATCATCAGACGGGAGAATACATCCATGGTGGCTATATTCAGCTGCCGCTCTTCAATAATGGTGGGAGACATATAACTGTTGGTAGCGGTCTGAAACCTAAATAGGTTTGAACCACTTATACCCATATGCCCGGTGGCATATTTTTTAAATTCTTCGCTATTGTTCATAATATGTTATGAGTTACAGTTATGATAGAAAGCAGGTATTAGCTGCCTTAAATATTCGTTTCTTCAAAAAGTTTTTCAAATTCCTCCGATGTCAATTCTTTTGTTTCCACAGTTGCGACTTCGCGAACAAAATCTAACACTTTGTCTTCATATTTGCGTTCTAACAATTTCCGGCGATCCTCCTCGCGTTTTAGCGATTCAAGTGCATAATTTACAAGATCCTGTTCAGGAACGTTAAATAAACCGTATTGTTCAAATTGTAATTTGGTTTGTACTTTGGCAAATTCGAGTAATTCCTCATCGCTTATCTTCAAATCATGATCTTTAATAACTTTGTTTTGAATTAACTGCCACTTCAAATCATGTTCAAACTTAGGAAAATCCTGTTCGATTTTTTCCTGAGTAAACTTGCCCTCGTTGGATGAAAATACCCATCTTTTCAGAAATTCAATCGGTAAAGTGAAGCTTACCTTTTTCAGAACGGCTTCTTTGGCATCGACACGGAATTTATAATCACTTTCACGGTTAAGGTTGGCTTTAACCTCTTCTTGTACTTTAGCTTTAAATTCTTCTTCTGAAGTAACAACACCTTCACCATAAATTTTATCGAAAAGCTCCTGGTTAAGATCTGAATTTTGAAAATTAGATATTGCAGCAATGGTCATTTGAAAATCGGAATCGATATCAATAACCTCTTCTTTTTTCTTATGAAGGATAGATGCAATCTCTACATTATTAGGAAAGGCTTTGCGTAAATTGAAGGTAATGACATCATTTTGTTTCAATTCCATAAATTGCTTTTTGATTTCTTCATCCTTCATAAATTCAAGGTAGATGGATGAATCGGGAATTGAGATTCCGTCGTCTTTAACAGTGCCTTCGGGAGTCATTTCAATAAAAGAACCTTTCAGCATTTCTTTACCTCCTTCAATAGCATTTACGGTAACAAATGCACCATAACGACGGGCATAATTGTCAAGGTATGTCTTTACAGCTTTATCATCTGGGATGATGGTATATGCTGTAAATCTATCTTTGTCCGATATGTTAAAGTCAAATTCGGGAGTTAATCCAAGGTCGAAAACAAATTCAAATTCCGTTTGAGTTTCCCAGTCAATTGGTTTTTGTTCCTTTTCGCTGGGAAGCGGGTCTCCTAATATATGAAGTTGTTCATCCTGTATATATTTAAGGATATTTTCAGACAGAAGCTTATTGATCTCATCCACCATTGTATTTTTACCATAGAGCTTTTGGATAAGTCCAACGGGCACTTTGCCGGGACGAAATCCATCAATACGGGCTTTTTTTTGATAGTCGCTCAGCACTTTTTTGACTTTGGGTTCATAGTCTTCTTTGCTGATTACAACTTTCACTACCGCATTTAATTCGTCTTTTAACTCTTTCGAAATGTTCATCACTCAGATTTTAAAAAAAATAAAGTTAATCAAATTTTATAAAAAAAGCCCTAACTAACGATATAGGAAATCGATAGTTGAGGCTTTGGTAATTATAGTACGGATGAAGGGACTCGAACCCCCACGCCTTACGACACAAGATCCTAAGTCTTGCGCGGCTACCATTACGCCACATCCGCATTTCAAAAACCGCTGCAAAGGTATTCATTTTTTGTTTTTTATGAAATCTAGTCGGGAAAAAATATAAAGATTCATCTATTTTTCATTAGATATTTATGAAATCGTTTATAAATCAGAAGGTTGTTAATTTATTTTTAGTTTACGATAGGGTAAATGCTCAGTTAGCAGTCCTAGTATCAGAAAGGCGAAAAGCCAAGTATGGTAAAAGCCTTACCCGGGTCAGATATACAAACAAAATTATTTATTAAAATTTTTAGCCATGAAAACAAAAACAAATATCGACAAACTCATTGCCGGATTGATTATTTTAGTGTTTTTTAGTTTTTTAGCCACATTTCCGGCACTATCTCAGGACAACAATGAAGCAGTAATTATTATTAAAGGTAAGCTGATAGATCAGACGACTAAAAAACCCATTGTTTATGGAAATGTATATGTTACAAATACAAGTGTGGGTACTGTTTCGAACAGTGAAGGGGAATTTATCTTAAAAATACCTAAAGCTTTACAGAACAAACCTGTTAATTTTTCATTTATGGGTTACAAAACCATTTCGAGCAATTTATCTGATTTAATACTGAATGATAATGTAATTGGGTTGATGTCCGAAACTGTAAATATCAAAGAGGTAATTGTTCGTACAAATGATCCGGTTGCACTTATTAAATCTGCGGTTAAGAACGTACCTGAAAACTATGGATCGAACCCCTATTTGTGTACTGCTTTTTACCGCGAATCGATCATGCAAAATAAACAGTATGTGGGAATAGCCGAAGCCGTATTAAATATATACAAATCGCGCTATACCAACGAAGTTGAGTCAGACCGCATAAAAATATTTAAAGGACGTAAAAGTCAGGATGTAAAAAAGATGGATACTCTTATATTTAAACTGCAGGGAGGTACTAATGTCGCTCTTCTCTTGGATCTTGCAAAAAATCCTGAGTCGTTTATGACTGAATCATTTTTTGAAGATTATGAATATCAACCTGTATCGATTACAAATGTTGAAGGCCGTGAAACCTACGTGATCGAATTCAATCAGAAAAGAGATATTCAGGAGCCTTTTTATCAAGGTCGTATTTATCTGGATGTTGCAACACTGGCAATTAAGAAAGCTGAATTCGGATTAAGCCCAAATGGAATTCAGTATGCCGATAAGTATCTTGTAAAGAAAAAACCGGCAGACACCAATGTTAAAACATTAAGTGGAACATATTCAGTAGATTATCGTGATGTGAATGGCAAATGGACATTAAACCATGTACGTTACGAAGTGAAATTTAAAGTTGACAAAAAGCGCAAATGGTTTAGTAAAGTCTATACATCAACGGTTGATATGGCTGTAACAGATAAGGATACTTTAAACGTTGCCCGTTTCAAATACAGCGAAAGTATTAAACCAAACCAAGTGTTTGTAGATCATTTATCAGGATCTTATGACGAAGATTTCTGGGGATCATATAACATTATCAAACCAGAAGAACCAATTCAGGAGGCAGTTGAAAGAATTAGCAAAAGAATGAAAAAATATCACAATATCTAATAGAACTATATTGAAATAAAGAGTTCATACATAGTAGTAGTTTAGTTGCGCCGCCTGATTGGGAAATCGGGTGGCGTTTTTTTTTAGCTACGCAATTCGAAATTTTTCCCCAGGTAAACTCGTCGAACTTGTTCATCGTCGGCAAGCTCTTGCGAAGTACCTGCTTTAAGTATTGATCCTTCAAAGAGAAGATAAGCCCGATCGGTAATCGTAAGTGTTTCGTGAACGTTATGGTCCGTAACCAAAATTCCAATATTTTTTTCTTTTAATTTGGCAACGATGGATTGAATATCCTCAACAGCAATTGGATCGACTCCGGCAAAAGGTTCGTCGAGCAAAATAAATTTGGGATCAATTGCCAATGCTCGGGCAATTTCTGTTCTTCGCCGTTCGCCGCCCGACAATTGATAACCAAGACTTTTTCGAATTTTCATCAGGCCAAATTCATGAAGTAATGATTCCACTCGTTCAGCCTGTTCATGCTTGTCAATTTTTGTCATTTCGAGAACAGCCCGTATGTTATCTTCAACGGATAATTTTCTGAAAACACTTGCCTCCTGAGCTAAGTATCCAATACCATTTTGAGCCCTTTTGTATACTGGATCGCGTGTAATGTCCTTGTCATCCAAAAAGATGGTTCCTTCGTTTGGAGCAATCAAACCAACAATCATGTAAAATGAAGTAGTTTTTCCGGCACCATTTGGGCCTAATAAACCAACAATTTCTCCCTGATTTACCTCGATTGAAACACCCTTAACCACAACACGGGAACGGTAACGTTTTACGAGATTTTCGGTCCGTAGCTTCATGATATTATTTTCTTGCTAATGCTTAAATTATTCCTGACTTTCTTCAGCTGCCTTGGCTTCTTTTTTATGGTTTCTTTGAACAATTGCAACAATGAGTATACTTATTTCATACAATAAGTATAAAGGTATTGCCACCAGGGTTTGACTAAAAACATCTGGCGGAGTAATTATTGCTGCCACTATAAGGATAATAATGATAGCGTGCCTACGGTATTTTTTAAGAAAAGAAGTGCTGATGATGTTAATCTTTGCAAGGAAATATGCTACAGCGGGTAACTCAAATATGAGGCCGCTTGCCAGTGCAATTGATGCAATGGTGGAAAAATAGGAACTTAGATTGATCTGATTTAGGATCTGGTCGCTCACGGAATATGTCCCCAGAAAATGAATGGATAAAGGAACGATAAGATAGTATCCAAAAAGGACACCCGTAAAAAATAGTCCGGAGATTGCCATCACGGCACCACGTGCATTTTGGCGTTCCTTTGAATGTAAGGCGGGAGCAATAAATCTCCAAAATTCCCATATAACAAATGGGAAAGCTAAAATAAAACCTGCAATAAGCGATATCCACATGTCAGCTTGAAACTGCCCCGACATATTGATGTTGATTATTTGAAATGGTTTGTCGTTAATACGTATGCTTGGAGAATGCAGAATTTCTGCCAAATGGGCAAAAACCCTGTTTGTGAAAAAACTGGGGTTTTTAGGAGCTATAAGGATATAATCGAAAATTATTTTGTCATATATAAACGCTAGAATTGCAAAAAACATGATAGCCATTGCTGATCTGATGATGTGCCACCTAAGTTCCTCGAGATGCTGAAGAAATGACATCTCTCCCTGTTTGCCTTTTTTCATAAATTTATGTAAATCAAAAAATCAATTATTTTATTAAAATATATTCTTTTGTAAATGTTGATATTAATCAATTAAAGATTGTAAAATTGACTTTAAAACTTTAATGAAATTACATCAAATTAGTGTTTGAACTTTTTTTTTATTAAATTTAGGTACAAATGTATTTATTTTTTAATCCAAAATTCGAGGGGTGATAAAAGTAATGATCCTGCACAAGTCGAATTAATTATATTTGCGCTTTATTTTAAAAATTAGTAAAATTAGTATTAAGCCATAATAATCTGTAAGAAAGAGAAGAGTACATGAGATATGAATCTGATATTTCGTTGAGTGATGAGCTGAAAAAGTTTTTTGGTTTCACAAGTTTTAAAGAGCCTCAGGAAAGTATTATAAAAAATCTGTTGGAAGGCAACGATTCTTTTGTTTTAATGCCAACAGGTGGAGGGAAGTCGCTTTGTTACCAGCTGCCAGCATTGATGATGGAAGGTGCGGCAATTATTATTTCGCCATTAATTGCCCTTATGAAAAATCAGGTTGATGCTATGCGTAGCTTCAGCGTTGATGATGGAGTAGCCCACTTTTTAAATTCGTCACTCACTAAAGCTCAAATAGCCAAAGTAAGAGAAGATGTGGTGGATGGTAAAACCAAACTCCTTTATGTAGCACCCGAATCACTGACAAAAGAAGAGAATATTTTATTTTTGAAACAAATAAAAATATCTTTTTATGCGGTTGATGAGGCGCACTGCATCTCCGAATGGGGTCACGATTTCCGACCCGAATACCGACGGATTCGTCCTATAATAAATGAAATTGGCTCAGCCCCAATCATTGCCCTTACGGCAACTGCAACACCTAAGGTTCAGAACGATATACAAAAAAATCTCGGAATGCTGGATGCTGTGGTATTTAAATCGTCGTTTAACAGGGCAAACCTATATTATGAGATACGGCCAAAAGTAAATGCTACCACAGAAATTATTAAATATATCAGGAATAATGTCGGAAAATCGGGGATTATTTATTGTTTAAGCAGAAAAAAAGTTGAAGAACTTACAGAATTATTAAAAGTTAACGGTATAAATGCTCTGGCTTACCATGCAGGAATGGATGCAACTACCCGTGGAGATAACCAGGATAAATTTTTGATGGAGGATTGTGATATAATTGTTGCAACCATTGCCTTTGGAATGGGTATCGATAAACCTGATGTTCGGTTTGTTATTCATTATGACATTCCAAAAAGTCTCGAAGGATATTATCAGGAAACAGGACGTGCCGGAAGGGATGGGGGAGAAGGCAATTGCATTACTTTTTACAGTTATAAAGATATTCAGAAACTTGAGAAGTTTATGCAGGGCAAGCCTGTTGCCGAGCAGGAAATTGGCAGGCATTTGCTACTCGAAACAACAGCTTTTGCTGAATCTGCTTTGTGTCGCAGAAAAACGCTTTTGTATTATTTTGGTGAAGAGTATACCCAAGTGAATTGTGAGAACTGCGATAATTGTCTTCATCCTAAAATACAGTTCGAAGGGCAGGAATATGTTGAACAGGTACTCGAAGCTATTTTAGCTGTAAAGGAAAAATTTAAATCTGAACATGTTTCCAATGTTCTGTCTGGAAATCTAGATAGTTCCATAAAAACATATAAGCACCATAAGCTTGAGATTTTTGGCACAGGTAGTGAAAAGGATGTTAGATTTTGGAATTCAGTTGTACGACAAGCATTGGTCGCAGGATTGGTTTTAAAGGATATTGAAAATTACGGGTTATTAAAATTATCTCCGCAAGGTCATCAGTATCTTGAAAATCCCTATCCGATATCCCTGTGTGAAGATAATCAATATAGTGACGAGGACGAGGACGAAATGTCCATGCAGGGAGGTAAAACCAGCGCAGTTGATCTTGAGTTGTTTAGTATCATGAAGGACCTTCGTAAAAAAATTGCCAAACAGAAAAACCTTCCGCCATTTGTGATTTTTCAGGATTCGTCTCTTGAGGATATGGCTATCCAGTACCCTATTACAATGGAAGAACTTCAAAACATTGTGGGTGTTGGTGCAGGAAAGGCTCAGCGGTATGGAAAAGAATTTCTTGATCTGATAAAAATGTATGTTGACGAGAAAGAAATAATTCGTCCGCAGGATATGGTGGTGAAATCCGTTGTGAATAAGTCCGGAATGAAGGTTTATATCATTCAGGCAATCGACAGAAAGTTATCACTTGATGATATTTGCAATGCCAAGAACCTTCAGATGACCGATATTCTTACTGAAATTGAAGCAATCATTAATTCAGGAACAAAATTAAATCTCGAATATTATATTAATGAGGTGATTGATGAGGATCATCAGGACGAGATATTTGATTATTTTCGCGAAGAAGCAGAAAGCGAATCGGTTGAAGATGCGCTAAAAGCCTTGGGTGAAGGTGATTATTCCGAGGAAGAGATTCGATTAATGCGCATCAAATTTATTTCTGAAATGGGGAATTAAAATGTAAATTGTTATAAAGGTGGACGATCTAAATCTTTATTCTTAGATCTTACATCTTGTTTCTTACTCTATCTTCGTATCGAATGCATCCCGTAATCCATTGCCAAGAAAATTAAACGACAAAACAAGAAACATAATGGCAACGCCGGGGAGGATGGCAAGGTATGCCTGATCGAGAATAATATAACCATAATGGTCTTTAATCATATTGCCCCACGAAGGAACAGGGGGTTGAATGCCAATTCCGAGAAAACTCAAACCAGCTTCCATCAGAATAGCCGATGAAAAATTAGCCGCCGAAATAATCACTACCGGTCCTACAATATTTGGCATGATGTGCCGGAAAATAATACGAAAATTTCCGAAGCCAAGTGCCCGCGCGGCTTCAATAAATTCTTTTTCGCGAACGCTCATCACTTGTCCGCGCACAACACGCGCCACTTCTACCCACATGGTAAGCCCAACAGCCACAAACACTTGCCAGAATCCTTTTCCGAGAACCAATGTAATGCTTAACACCATCAGCAGCGTAGGCACCGACCAAACTACATTTACAAACCACATGATGATGGCATCCGTTTTACCCCGGAAATAACCAGCCGAAACGCCAAGCGATATTCCAATTAAAAGTGAAATAAATACGGAGATAAAACCTACGGAAAACGATACACGAGTTCCTATTGCAAGACGGCTTAACATGTCTCGTCCAAACCGGTCCGTGCCCAACAGGTATCTTTTTGATACCAGTTGCTTTTGTAAAATAGTGGCTCGAAGCTGTTCTTTCGAAACACGTATTTGCTTTCCCGAAATATCTTCAAATGAATAGGTTTGATCTGGATTTTTTTGAATATTTTTCTCGCTTTTTATTGCATACACCACATTGGCTAGGTGATATTTAGACTCAAACGTCGCGTCTATCAGTCCATTGGAATATTCCTTTATCACCAGAGAATCGTTCTCGAAACGGGAGGAGTCAATAGGAATGAAGGTGAATAGCTTCTCTTTCCCAAACAGCATAGTATGCAGAAACGACCTGTGCGGAATTGTTTGATTTTTTCGAATAAGTGCCATTTTTATGGTAAAAAATGGCGGTTTGGCCGCAATGGAGAGTATCTGATCGTTAGCAAACGGTGTAGAATCGGGCACAATCAAATATCCTAGGGTTGCCACCAAAAACAATAGCGAAATAAAAGCCAATCCAATCATGGACAGCCTGTTTTTGAGTATTCGTTTTCGCACATTCGATTCGGTCATGGTCTTTTGAATTCTAATACTTTATACTTCTTTCTTTCCACGAGTTCGATGTAAAAAAGGCTGAAAAAACAGTTAAACAAACGTAAAGAAAGTAAAAACTTTGCACTATGGGAAACAGCCATAACAATCGTTTCTGCCCAAAAAAACTGGTTACCCGTGTTAAGAATATGAAATCGATGAACGATTTTGTGATAAAAAGAGCCATAAACGGGAAAATATTTTCTGAAAATATACCGTATATTATAGTTGAAAATAAAGCTACGTTCATTCCCAATACGATCACGGCAGTGACAATCGTATCTGAGTCGGTATAAAACTTTGCTTTGGAAGTCCATCGTTTTCGTTGTCTGAAAAATGAACTCGGGTTTGATGGCAATTCTGTAAACACCGCTGCCTGTTTTGATTTCAAATAATGGATACCGCTCGGATATTTACATTTTAATTCATGCAGAAGAAACATATCGTCTCCTGAATGTATTTTTTTTTCTTCGTAAAGATACCGGATATCATGATAAATCTTTTTTGGAAAGGCGAGATTGGCTCCGTTGCTCATTATCGCATGGTGAATAGCAGCAGCCCCGGCTGTAGAGCCTTGAAGACTATATATCTCCAAAGCCTGCATATCTTCAAAAAATGAATGAGAAATTCCGCAAACCGGCGACAAAAGCAATGAAGGCGAATAATCGTCGAAATAACAAGCAATGGTTGAAAGCCAGGTTTCGGGCACACGGCAGTCGGCATCGGTCGTAAGAATGATATCGCCATGAGCATTTTTTATTCCTATGTTTAACGCCGATTTTTTACCTGTCAGTCCTTCAGGCAATGAGAAAAGATGAATGTTTTCTGAGAAAAAAGGCTTTACTTCGGAAAGGGAATTGTCGGTAGAATGATCGTCAATCACAATCACTTCAATTAATTTTGAAGGGTAATTTTGCTGTAATAAATCTAAAAGAAGCCGGTTAATATTGATTTCCTCGTTTCGCATGGGTATAATAACTGAGATAACCGAATGGAAATGATGTGGAATGGGAGAGTATACTTTTATTTTTTCCCAGCCAAAAAGAAACAACGAAATTATTACCAGGTATAGACCTCCTGCAATGAGTGTTGTCCAAATCATTTATGGGAATATTTTAATTCTGCGGCAGGTATTTGTCAATTTTAGAGAACAAAATACCAATATTTATAGGCTTACTAACATAATCAACACATCCAACCTCCAGGCAACGTTCTTTATCGTCCGACATGGCATTGGCCGTTTGGGCAATAATAGGTAAATCCTTTCGAAAGGCTTTTATTATTCGTGTAGCATCGAGACCGCTCATTACAGGTAGTTGAATATCCATCAATACCATGTCTATTTCTGGTTTTGTGCGACAGTATTCAATAGCGCGTAAGCCATTTTCGGCATGAATAATTGTGGCTCCTGTTTTACGAAATACTCCCTCAAGGAATTTAAAGCTTACTTTATCATCTTCTACAATGAGGAATGATCGATTTTTCCAGTCAAAATCAGTTTGCATTTCTTCAATTGGTTTCAGAAGATTTTCGTGGTCAAATGTAGGTATGTATGGGATTGTAAAATAGAATGTTGATCCACTGTGAAGTTCTGACGACATCCAAATATGGCCGCCAAGCAATTCTATCAGTCCGCGGGAAATGGCAAGTCCAAGTCCTGATCCGCCAAATTTTCGTGTTAATGAGTCGTCAGCTTGTATAAACCGCTCGAATACTATTTTTTGTTTTTCTTTTGAGATACCAATGCCCGTATCCTTCACATAAAATTCCAAAACTTTTTCTTTCAGTTGATATCCGAACTCTACCTTACCGCATTCGGTGAATTTAATAGCATTTCCTATCAGATTAATGAATACCTGACGCACTCTATCGGGATCGGAATAAATGTTTAGGTTGTCCGGTAAATTTCTAACAGCTACTAAATCAAGATTAGGTTTGGATTTGAAAACCTGACTTGATGTAAAAAGAGCAATTAATTGATCGAGCAGTGAATTCAGGCGGAACGATTTTCGTATAATATTCATTTGCCCGGCTTCAATTTTAGAGACGTCAATGATGTCGTCGATCAGGTTTAACAGCGTCTCACTATTTTTATTTATTAATTCTAGGTATTCAACTCGGTTTTCGTTGCTGATATCGGGTATACCTAATAACTGCGTCATACCCAAAATACCATTCATCGGGGTTCGTATTTCGTGCGACATATTAGCCAGAAATGACGATTTTAGTCTGTCGGATTCTTCGGCTTTTTCTTTTGCACGAATCAATTCATTTTCCAATTGTTTCCGATGAAGAGAAATAGACGCCTGATAAAGAAAGGTTTCAATAATTTTTTGATCCACTATTTCATTGTCCACTTTAATCCCCATAAGAACAACTCCATATAAATTTCCACCACGCATTAAACCCATTGCATAGAATTGATCTATGTTTAGTAATTGCTCAATTTTTGCACAATTTTCAACGGAAATATGACCAAGTGTTGCTTCATGTAGGCCACCGGAAACCTGGTACAAGTTCTGTTCATGGCTTAATATATTTTTCAAAAGCCTGCGGTTAACACGCATTTTTATTTCTTCCGGATTTCGTTCCAGAATTTGAAGAATTACATTCAGATTCCTATTGATTCCTGAAATAAACCGCACAGATAAGGAGCTATCAGTCTCATTAAACGAAGATATCAGGATGATAGAGTTATGTGTTAATTCAGCCAGTTTTTTTCCGATGAAAATAAATATGTCGTCATCGTTTGAGAAACTGAGAAATTTCAATGCAGTATTAGACAGAAATACCAGGTTGTTATTATAAGTGCGTTCAATGTCTTCGGCTTTTCGGTGATGCGATATGTCACTTATCATCATTATCTGTCGCATCAATTCGCCTTGACGGTTAAAAATTGGGAAGCACCGGGTCCAGACCCATATAATTGTTCCATCTGGACGAACCACCCGATATTGAGCTTCGAATTTTCGTTCTTTTTTAAATTGGTCGCTTGAAACAAGTGATAGAATATATGCTTTATCATTAGGGTGAATAAATTCTACAAAAAAATTAGGTTTTTGAGGTACGTTCGCTCCTGAAATTCCAAAAATTTTCTCAAACGCCGGATTCCAATATAATACGGTATAATCATTTTGAAGTACAATAGCGTCAGATGTGTTTTCAGCTAATTGCTTAAACTTTATTTCGCTCTCTTCAATCGTTTTTTCAAATTTTTTCCGGTAAGTTAAATCGCGAACCGCGGCAACTTTTACTTTTCTACCTCGGTATGTAAACGGTCTGGAAAGTATTTCAACTTCCAGTAAATCACCGTTTTTTTTTCGCAAAATTGTGTCGTAGGCCATTTGCAATCCGGACCTAATGCTTTGAATAGCTTCTTTTCTATTTTCTATAACCATTAATTCGAGCACGTTGCGGCCCAACATTTCCTCTACCGAATAACCAATCAATGCAGACATTTGCTGGTTGATATCAAGAATTGTTCCGTTTTCGTGAAAAACAATTCCTTCGTATGTAGAATCAGCTAACTGCTTGAAACGAGATTCACTTTCGCGTAGACCTTCTTCAATATTTTTAAATTTCAATACCTTTTCCTCAAGAGCTTTAACCCTTTTTTGGAGGTTCTCATTTAATGCAACTAACTCTTCTTTAGAATAGTTTATAGTCATGTTCATAAATCAAATTCTACACAGTCGAAAAATATTATAAAATAAGCTAATCTGCAAATAAGATAAAAGATTAATATATAGTTAAACCAATAAATAATCCAATCAAATTTGCCGACAAAAAGTTAAGCAAAAGTTCCAGACAGCATTGCTTATTTCAAGGCTAGATACCGGATCTTTTTTTCTGGAGCAAACGAGCCAATGCAAGCACTTTATATTTCAGTAGATACAAAATTATCTCCGCACCTGATAAATTCTTTGAGTGCTTGTAACATACATGTGAAAAATTACACTCATTGCTGCACTATACCATAATAATACAGCATCAATGTAATGATCAAAAAAAAATAATTATCGGAAGTATCTGAAAAGCAAAGGCAAACCCGTTATTATCCGAATTATCTAAATCACCAAAAATAAAACGGGAACCTTCTTTAGAGAAACCTCGTAAAATTCCGTTTAAAGAAATTTCATGAAGTAAATCATTCTTATCTTTTCAATCTTCGTTTAATTTCATCCCGAATGATGGATGCCCGTTCGTAGTTTTCTTTGCTGATAGCTTCATCCAAAAGCTCATTTAGCTCTTCTGAATCCAGATTTTTCAATTCATCGTTGCTCTTTAAGATAGATTCTACCTCAACTTTCAACTCATCTGGTTCGTTTTTTTGGTTTTTGGACTCATTTTCGAAATCGATAACAATGCCTGCACGTGTTAAAATATCCTCCGTAGTAAATATTGGACATTTAAACCTTAGAGCCAGAGCTATTGCATCTGAAGTGCGAGCGTCAATTGAAATCCGGGTTTGTCCATTATCGCAAATAAGCTTCGAGAAAAACACACCTTCTTCAAGCTTGTATATATTGACTTCTATAATGTTTATCTTGAATGAGATAGCAAAATTTATAAATAAATCGTGAGTCAAGGGTCTGGGAGGTTTTAATCCTTCCAATTGGATTGCAATTGCTTGTGCCTCAAATCCACCGACAATGATAGGAACCCTCCGTTGTCCATTTTCTTCACTGAGAACTAAGGCATACGCTCCCGACTGAGTTTGACTGTATGAAATCCCCAAAACATTAAGCCTAATCTTATTCACGTAAAAATTCTCTTATAATTATTTTTTTTTGTACACAAATATAATGAAATCGGGAGAACTTTTTGAGAAATATCCTCAATCGAAATTAATGGAATTAATTATTTAAATTATTTGTTGTTGATTGAAAGTTTTATACTTTTGCAGTCCATTTTGTAATCATAGAAAAACAATAATAATGTACGCAATAGTTGACATAGCTGGACAACAATTTAAGGTTGAAAAAGACCAGAAAATATTTGTTCATCGCCAGGAAGCCGAAGAAGGTGTGAGTTTATCGTTCGATAAAGTTTTATTGATTGATAACGATGGTGATGTAGTAGTTGGAGCACCCACAGTTGCCGGTGCCAATATTTCAGCCAAAGTATTGGCTCATGTTCGTGGTGATAAGGTTCTTATTTTCAAAAAGAACAGAAGAAAAGGGTATCAAAAATTGAATGGTCATCGTCAGAATTTTACCCAAATTCAAGTAGAAGCAATTAATGCATAAGAGTTTAGATTTTTTAAAAATATTCGAAAATGGCACACAAAAAAGGAGCGGGTAGTTCGCGAAACGGAAGAGAATCGGAAAGCAAACGACTTGGTGTTAAGTTATTTGGTGGTCAGGGAGCCAAAGCTGGAAATATTATCGTTCGCCAACGCGGAACGGTTCATTATCCGGGTTTAAATGTAGGAATTGGGAAAGACCATACCTTATTTGCTTTGACCGATGGAATGGTTGAATTCAGAAGAAAAACCAATGACAAATCATTTGTTTCTATTGTTCCTTTTGCGGAATAATTGAAATAGAATTTTATAATATTATCTCCTGCATATTTTACAATGGTTATGTTGTAATTTAGCAGGAGATTTTTATTTTTATAAACTAATATGAGATTGTAATAGTTTTAATACTTTATATTCCCTATCCCTTATATATTTCGCAATAACTGGAATCGTATAATTATTGAATATAGTATAATTAATATACATACGTAAGATCTTTTTTAACATCCCGAAAATTATGCTCACCATAAAATTTATCGAAGAAAATAGAGATTATGTCATTGAACGTTTGGCAGTAAAGCGGTTCAATGCTAATGAAATTATCGATGTCATTCTTGGGCTTGATAAACAACGTCGGCAAATTCAGAACCGGAATGATAATATTCAGGCTACATTAAATGCTATTGCCAAAGAAGTTGGGATGCTTTATAAAACCGGGAAGGTTAAGGAAGCAGAAGCGGCAAAAGTAAAAACAGCTCAGTTAAAGGAGGAATCAAAGCAATTGATAATTGACCTTGAAGAAACTGAATTGAAGCTTAAAAACCACCTGGTGCAAGTTCCGAATGTTCCGCATATTACGGTACCTGCCGGTAACAGTGCAGAAGATAACGTTATTGTACGTTCGGGAGGCGCCGTACCAAACCTCACATCTGATGCCGTTCCTCATTGGGATTTAGCAAAAAAGTATGACATTATCGATTTTGAGCTTGGTAACAAACTTACAGGCGCTGGTTTCCCTGTTTATAAAGGTAAAGGCTCGAAATTGCAGCGGGCTCTAATTAATTTTTTTCTTGATGAAAGTGAAAAAGCCGGATATAAGGAATACATGCCGCCTTTAATGGTGAATGAAGAATCCGGATATGGCACAGGGCAACTTCCCGATAAAGAAGACCAGATGTATCATGCCACTTTGGATAACTTATATCTGATTCCGACAGCTGAAGTGCCTTTAACCAATATTTGGCGTGATGTGATTGTTAATAGCTCTGAATTTCCGATTAAAGCAACTGCCTACACACCATGCTTTCGCAGAGAAGCAGGATCATACGGAAAGGATGTTCGGGGTCTAAACCGTCTGCATCAGTTCGATAAAGTTGAAATTGTGCAGATTCAGCACCCTTCTAAATCCTATGAGACACTTGAAGAAATGGTGAACCATGTGGAAGGCCTTGTTAAGAAACTTGAGTTACCATACCGTATAATAAGACTTTGTGGTGGTGATATGAGTTTCACATCAGCACTCACCTACGATTTCGAAGTATATGCTGCCGCCCAGCAGAGGTGGCTCGAAGTAAGTTCTGTGTCTAATTTCGAGTCTTTTCAGGCTAATCGCCTTAAATTACGTTACAAGGACGATGGTGATAAAAGGACAAACCTGGCACATACTTTAAATGGCAGCGCCCTTGCATTGCCGCGTATTGTTGCCGGTTTGCTCGAAAACAATCAAACTACTAATGGAATAAATATTCCTGAAGTACTTATACCTTATACCAAATTTAATGTTATTGATTAGAATATAAAATAAGTCATAAGCAAAACAATTCGGCTTCGCAGGACTAAAAATAATTGGAACCCGCAGGCACAGAGCCACTAAGTGTTAATATGATGAGGTTTTTCTGGAATATCATTTGGAGGATTGGTAATCATAAGCCTGATAAATAAAAATAAGCATTGGAAAAAGAGCGGGTTATTTTAGGAATTGATCCCGGAACCAGTATTATGGGATATGGTATTATACGTGGTATTGGAAATAACCCGGAACTACTTGTTATGGGGGTAATTGACCTTCAGAAAATTGGAGATCATTTTGTGAAGCTAAAAATGATTTTTGATCGAACAGTTTCTCTTATCGACGAATATAATCCTGATGAATTGGCGATTGAAACTCAATTTTTTGGTAAAAATGTACAATCGATGCTCAAGCTTGGCAGGGCACAGGGTACCGCCATTGCCGCCGGTTTGTCGCGCTCCATTCCCATATTTGAATATGCTCCACGCAAAATAAAACTTGCCATCACCGGCCAGGGAAATGCTTCAAAAGAGCAAGTTGCTTCTATCCTGCAGCGATTGTTGGCTCTTAAAGAAATTCCCGAAAACCTCGATGCAACCGATGGATTGGCTGCAGCGTTGTGCCATTTTTATCAAAATAAGGCATTTATTGGTGTGAAATCGGTTAAAGGCTGGAAGGATTTTATTAGTAAAAATCCCGATAAACTAAAGTAGTTTTCAAACTGTTATGTTAATTTATTAACTTAGCAGTCTTAAACTGTTTGAAATGCTTCCTTTATTTTTGCGGTAATTTCATTAAATTCTTCAGCGCTAAGTTTTAATTTGGGCTTTGAAAAGTCTATGTCATTTGCTCCATTGATAGGAACAAGATGAATGTGAGCATGTGGAACTTCGAGACCTAATACGGCGATGCCCATGCGTTTACATGGAGTGACTTTTTCGATGGCACGAGCCACTTTTTTGGCAAAAATCATTATTCCGCCAAGCAAAATATCATCAATATCAAAAATATAATCGACTTCTTTTTTTGGGATTACCAAGGTATGACCTTTTGCTAGGGGATTTATATCAAGAAATGCATAGTAATTGTTGTCCTCAGCAATTTTATATGAAGGAATTTCTCCGCTGACAATCCTTGAAAAAATTGAGGCCATAGTGCAGTTATCTTGATATATCCATTATTTCAAAAGACATTTTTCCCGAAGGAACATTGATTTCAACCACGTCACCAAGTTTTTTACCAATCAAGCCTCTAGCAATGGGTGTACTAACAGAAAGCTTGCCTTCTTTTAGATTAGCTTCCTGCTCGGCCACAAGAATATATTCCAAAATAGTATTGTTTTTTAAATTTTTGATCTTCACTCTGTTCAGTATCTGAACCTTCGAAGTGTCAATCCGGGATTCATCAATTACTCTTGAATTAGCAACAACATTTTCTAATTTGGCTATACGGGCTTCGAGCATACCTTGGGCTTCTTTGGCCGCATCATATTCTGCATTTTCTGACAAATCTCCCTTATCGCGCGCTTCAGCTATCTGACGCGACATACTTGGACGCTCTACAGATGTTAGATGTTCCAATTCATTTTTTAATTTATGTAATCCTTCTTCAGTTAGATAGGAAATAGCCATGATTTTATTCCTCCATGATTTTAACTAATATAAAACAAAAAAGAATCCCGATTGCCCGAAACCCTTTTCCGATGCAAAAGTAACGTTTTAATAAAACAATATGTTAGATATGCTACATTATATATAACTATATCTGTTTTAATTAAATATGTTAAATGATTTGCTCCCGGTTTTTTCTCTAATTTACGAAAGGTTTTTTAAATAGAAAAGTTAAAAGTATTTTCTGTTTATAATTTCAGAATAAATAATCGCCTTTCTGATTTCATTTTCATCCAATTCAATTATTCCTTTTAAATAGCCTCCGTCTTGCTTATTATTGACAGAATTAACAGATAAATTCTGAAAAGGTTTTGTAGAACCATCCTGAAAATTTGATTGAATAGGACTCATTTCAAACTGGAGTGTGTTAACTGGTTCTTTTTCAATAGTCAATAATTCTCTTTGGGTAATTGTTTTTTCAATTTCTGGTTCCTCCCCAATTATTTTCCCAAAAACATTTTCAAGCTCACGTTGCCATGGTGCCTGAGGGGTTGGACTATCCTCAGAGATTGGTCGCGGAGCTGTTTGATTTTTATTCTTATTTTTTCTAATAGCACTAACAATCAGTAAAACTACACTGATAATAATATAAACGAGGCTACTGGACTCTGCTTTCATCATTTATTTAATGTCTACGTCTAAATATTCGTTTAAAAAATGGTTCGTGATACCGGTCGTTATTATGATCGGCCTGCTTTCGCGTCTGCTTCATTCTTTTTTTTGTTTCAGCCGTTTGTATGTCCATTCTATGTGCAACATCTTTTTTCTTGGCTTTTTCGTATGCTGCCTTTTGATTCTCTTTTTTATTGTCTGCTTTCTTTTGGGCTTTTTCAGCCTTCCGGGATTGTGTATAAGCTTCCTGTGAAAACGAAATGCCAATTAAAACCAGCAACAAAACAATTATCTTACGAAGCAATTGCATACCTTTGACCCGAAAATTATACTGTATGAAATTCAACAAATCAAAGGTAAAGAAAATTTTTGTATTTATTCTTTTGATATTTTCGATTAGTACCTGTAAAAATGAAGTTATTGATATAATGCCTAATGTCCAGTTTCAACAGACTGTGAGTCCCGGAGAGGTAACATCAATGGGAGTGTATGATGCAATACTTAAGGACGGCGGATATGCAGGTTTAATCGTTTTTAAAAGTGCGGATAATGAGTTTCTTGTTTTTGAACGATTATGCACATACTATCCAAATGATACGTCTGCGGTTGTTTTGGATAAATCCAAGACTACAGCTACCTGCTCCAAATGTAAATCGTCTTTTTCCTTAATTCTTGATGGTGTAAGGACTAGCGGCCCTGCAAGGTTACAATTGAGGAAGTACAAATGGTATATGAGCAGTGGCCGGTTAACAATAACAAATTAAAAAAAGCCACCGAAACCCAGTGGCTCTTTTTAATAAGATAGTTTCTAATACCTGTAATGTTCCGGTTTGTATGGACCATCAGGTGATACACCAAGGTAATCGGACTGCTCCTTTGAAAGCTTAGTAAGCTTAACGCCTAATTGATCCAAATGCAGCCGGGCTACTTCTTCATCCAATTTTTTGGAGAGTCGATATACGTCGACTTTATATTCATTCTTCCATAAATCTAACTGAGCAAGAGTTTGGTTGGTGAATGAATTACTCATTACAAACGATGGATGGCCTGTGGCACAACCCAGGTTTACCAACCGACCTTCGGCAAGAAGGAACAGTGCATTACCAGTGGGGAATACATACTTATCTACCTGCGGTTTAATGTTTACATGCTTAATTCCAGGGAAATTAACCAGTTTATCAACCTGAATTTCATTATCAAAATGGCCAATATTACAAACAATGGCCTGATCCTTCATCTTTTTCAGATGATCAATCGTTATCACATCCTTGTTACCAGTGGTAGTTACATAAATATTGCCTTCTTTTATAGCATCTTCCATGGTTGTTACTTCGAAACCTTCCATAGCTGCCTGCAATGCGCAGATCGGATCTATCTCAGTTACTAAAACCCGGGCACCATATGATTTCATTGACCTGGCACAACCTTTTCCAACATCGCCATAACCAAGCACAACAACAACTTTGCCGGCAATCATCACATCGGTGGCACGTTTGATACCATCGGCAAGCGATTCCTGGCAACCGTAAAGATTGTCGAATTTCGACTTGGTAACAGAATCATTAACATTGATAGCGGGGAAAAGCAATTCTCCTTTTTCTCTCATCTGGTATAACCGATGAACTCCAGTGGTGGTTTCTTCTGATACTCCTTTCATTTCTTTGGCAAAACGATGCCATTTTCCAGAGTCTTCGGCTAAAATCTTTTTTAAAAGATTGAGGATGACACCTTCTTCTTTATTTTCGGGTTTTTTATTGAGAATAGATGGGTCGTTTTCAGCTTTATATCCTAAGTGTATTAATAAAGTAGCATCGCCACCATCATCCACAATGAGATTTGGCCCTTTTCCACCAGGGAAGTTCAACGCTTGTTCTGTACACCACCAGTATTCTTCGAGGGATTCACCTTTCCAGGCAAAAACAGGTATTCCGGACTTTGCAATGGCAGCTGCTGCGTGATCCTGTGTTGAGAATATATTACAACTCACCCATCTTACTTCCGCTCCAAGTTCCTTTAGTGTTTCAATTAATACCGCAGTTTGAATGGTCATGTGCAGGGAGCCCATGATTCTTGATCCCTTAAGCGGTTTTTGAGCAGCATAACGTGCCCGGATAGCCATCAAACCCGGCATTTCCCTTTCGGCAATTTCTATCTCTTTACGTCCAAAATCAGCCAGACTGATGTCGGCAACCTTGTATGGCAACGTTTCTAAAAGAACTTCTGTTTTCATCTTAATTAATTAATCGTTTATAATGGATTGCAAAATTATAATATTAGTTACTTTACTCCTAATATTTTATTTACTTCTTCTCTATCGTTGTCGAGTTGCTTTGTTAATTGATCCAGTCCTGAGAATTTAACCTCGTCGCGAATTCGACTTTGAAAAAAAAGTGTGATTCCTTTACCATAAATGTCTCCCTGAAATCCAATGATATGCGATTCGATTGACAATTGAGGAATTGCCTCGTTTAGTGTAGGTCGAAAGCCAATGTTAAGCATTGCGGGATAAAGCGTATGGTCGATTTTTACCCAAATTGCATAGACTCCGGGTTTTGGTATGATTTTGAAATTGTGAAACACTTTGACATTTGCTGTGGGATACCCGATGGTTCGACCAATTTTATTTCCAACAATAACATTGCCTGATAATTGATATTGATACCCAAGATACTTGTTAGCTGTTTCAATATCTCCATCCTGCAAAGCTTTCCTAATTAGAGTAGAGCTGATATTGACATTATTTATTGATATTGGGGTAAGAAGTTTGGCTGTGAATTTATACGTAGCGGCATATTGTAAAATTAGATCGAAATCTCCAAGCCGGTCATGACCAAAATGATGGTTATATCCTATAATTAAGTTACTTACATGTAATTTGGCAACTAGTATTTCCGAAATATACTCTTTTGAAGATAATTTTGAAAACTCAGGTGTAAATGGAATCAAAACAACATGCCCTATTCCATATTTTTCGAGTAGCTCTAATTTTTCTTCAATGGAATTAATAAGTTTGAGAGAATCATCTTTTTTTAACACTTCTCTCGGATGTGGCCAAAATGTTACAACTACTGATTCTCCGTCAACAGTAGATGCTACATCGATCACTCTTTTTAGAATTTCCTGATGGCCAAGATGCACACCATCAAAAACACCCGATGTAATTACCGGCCTTTGTACTTTAAAACTATTATAATTATCGTGAATTTTCAATGTTGATAAAATTCAAGGTTTGGAAATAGAAACAACCAAATAGGGAACTAAAAAGTTAGTAGTAATTTGAATGGGATTTATTCGCTGGAGATAAACTCATCGAGTCTGCCAATACTTGGTTCACTTTCGATGAAATTAAAGGGAGATTTTATAAATGACTTCAAATGAATGCCAAGATCAAGCATGTCATCGTCGCCTTCTTCATAATACCAATTGATAGACATGTCATGTCCTTTATCATAGATATCGTCAAGTGCTTTTAAAATATCGAAAACGCATTTTGATGAAGATGTATCAAGATAATCGAAATTGAAATTAACAATTGTTTTAAAATCATTTTCAGGACGATATCCTTTTATCCAATCGATAATTGGTTTGAATATTTTTTTTGAGTCTTCAGGAATAGACCTTCCACTAAACTGGAACAGACCATTATCAAGGCTCACGTATGGAGATTTCGATGTTTTATTAATCAGCAGTTTTTCCATTATTTTTAATTTCTGAACGAATGATTAATAATCAATTTATAAATCAAAAATACCAAAAAACTCTTAAAATTTATAGTATTAGCCTGCATTATAAATCACAATTATCCAGCAAAAAATTTAGTTATTTTGTTTGCCAATGCACAAATGTATTAATTTACTTTTAATTATAAACTAAAATAAAGCAAGTTAAATACAAACCAAATATTTACTTGCTTTATTTTCGTTTATAACTTATTTAATTTCAGTATAATTAGAGTAAACTCTTTGGATACCTTCGTTAAGTTTTACAGAATAAGTCCAACCAAGTTTTTGCAGTTTAGTTACATCCAGAAGTTTTTGAGGCGTTCCATCGGGTTTGGTAGAATCCCATATAAGGTTACCCTGAAATCCAACAGTTTTCTTTACAAGTTCAGCTAATTCGAGAATAGTTAAATCGGTGCCTGACCCAATGTTGATGTGTGTATTCCTGATTTCTCCATTTTGAGTTTCTGACAGTTTTACAAGATCGGTGAAATCAATTTTCTTCATTATAAAAACACATGCAGATGCCAGATCATCTGAATAAAGAAATTCTCGTTTTGGTTTACCCGTTCCCCAAAGGGTTACATTTGTGCCAGATTGAGTTTTGCTTATTCCGTATTTTTCCAATTTTTCAAGAATTGATTTCTCATCAGCTTCTCCATTAACACCTTCCACAGGTTTTTTTGAAAAATCTTTTCTGATGCTGCTCCAATCTCCATTATGTAATGCTTTTCCTAAATGCATTTTACGAATTAAGGCTGGCAAAACATGCGATTTCTCAAGGTCAAAATTATCGTTTGGACCATAAAGATTAGTGGGCATTACAGAAATAAAGTTTGTTCCATATTGCAGGTTGTAACTCTCCGACATCTTTATGCCGGCAATTTTTGCAATGGCATAAGGTTCATTTGTATATTCAAGTGGGGAGGTCAACAAATGTTCCTCTTTTAATGGCTGAGGAGCACTTTTGGGGTAAATGCATGAACTTCCAAGAAACAGCAATTTCTTCACTCCATTAACATATGAGTTATGAATAATGTTGTTTTGAATTTGGATGTTATCGAAGATGAATTCTGCTCTGTATGTGTTGTTTGCAACTATGCCTCCAACTTTGGCTGCTGCAAGAAATACATATTCGGGTTTTTCTGTTTTAAAAAAATCGGCAGTAGCCTGTTGATTAGCTAAATCCAATTCAGCAATTGTGCGGAATATGAAGTTGTGAAAACCGTCATCCTTTAATTTTCTAACAATTGCACTACCTACTAAACCGGTATGACCAGCTACATATATTTTTGCGTCTTTATGCATAGAAAAGTAATATTGTTATTATTCAAAATAATTTAGTGTTTTATAACCGCCTTCACGCAGGTAACGCTCTTTCTTCATTAGTTTAATATCACTGGTAACCATGTCTTTTATTAATGCAGGAAGGTCATATTTGGGTATCCAGTTGAGCTTTTTATTTGCTTTAGATGGGTCTCCAATAAGCAATTCCACTTCAGTTGGCCGATAATAGCGTTTATCAACCCCAATGACGTTTTTGCCAATTTCCAGTTGGTATTCAGGATTGGTACACTTTGATATATAGCCTTTTTCATCCTCGTTAGTACCTTTAAATTCAATTTCTATTCCCACTTCGGCGAAGGCCATCCGGATAAAATCTCGAATTTCAGTTGTAATACCAGTTGCAATTACATAATCGTCAGGTTCAGGTTGCTGTAAAATAAGGTACATGGCTTCTACGTAATCTTTGGCATGTCCCCAGTCCCGTTTCGAAGAAAGGTTACCAAGATATATTCTATCCTGCATCGCAAGAGCTATGCGAGCAACAGCCCTGGTAATTTTACGGGTAACAAAAGTCTCTCCACGGATAGGTGATTCGTGGTTGAACAAAATGCCATTGCACGCAAACATTTTATATGCTTCCCTATAATTGACAGTGATCCAATAGGCATATAATTTTGCACATGCATATGGGCTTCTGGGATAGAAAGGAGTTTTTTCGCTTTGCGGAATTTCCTGTACCATACCATATAATTCGCTGGTTGATGCCTGGTAAACACGTGTTTTCTTAATTAATCCCAAAAGACGAACTGCTTCGAGGATACGTAGGGTGCCAATTCCATCGGCATTTGCAGTATATTCAGGCGTTTCAAAACTAACACCTACATGGCTCATTGCAGCTAAATTGTATATTTCGTCAGGTTGAGTTTCCTGAATGATGCGAATCAGGTTTGTTGAATCGGTAAGATCGCCATAATGAAGAATGAAATTTTTATTTTCTTCATGTGGATCCTGATAAAGATGGTCTATCCTATCGGTGTTAAAGAGTGAACTTCTTCGTTTTAATCCGTGAACGACATAATCTTTCCGAAGAAGGAACTCAGCCAGATAAGCTCCATCTTGTCCTGTGACACCTGTAATTAAAGCAATTTTTTTCATGGTTATGGTTTCGTTTACTAAAAACAGATTGCAAAAAAAGTGATAAAAAGTTTAACTGCACATATTTATTTTACAAAAATGGCAAAAATATTGATCAATAGTAATTCCTAATATGGCTTAACAAATGAAATATGTCAAAGTTGAAACAAAATTGTTAATAAAAGAGATTCTTTAAAAGTTTTTCGGTAAATTTATCTACATCATTTTTATAAATCCCTGAATTCCTAGGCTATGAAAACATTGGCTCTTGTTAAGAACGATAATATGTTAGAACCTTATGAAGCCATTATAAATCAGCGGTATAATAAAGTTAGTTTAACAGAAAAAAAATTAATTGCAGGTGTAAAAAGCCTTTCTGAATTTGCTTCCGGATACCTTTATTTTGGACTTCATCGTACAACCAACGGCTGGGTGATTCGGGAATGGGCTCCAAACGCAATTGGTATTAATTTAGTTGGTGACTTTAACGATTGGATTAAAACCGAGCAGTTTGCCTTCCAAAAGTTAGAGAACGGGATTTGGGAACTCAATCTTCCAACTAATAATTTGCGGCATGGCATGTTGTTCAAATTAATTGTTAAATGGAAAAATGGACATGGTGAGCGCATTCCGGCTTGGATCAGAAGAGTTGTTCAAGATGAAAAAACGTTTATATTTAGCGCTCAGGTATGGGAGCCGGATAAAAAATATGAATGGAAAAATAAAAAATACATAGTTCCTAATCGGCAGCCCTTAATTTACGAGGCACATGTTGGAATGGCGACTGAAGAATTGAAGGTTGGTTCATTTAATGAGTTTACCGATAACGTCATTCCGCGAATTGCCAACTCCGGATACAATACCATACAATTAATGGCTGTGCAGGAGCATCCCTACTATGGATCATTTGGATATCATGTCTCAAACTTATTTGCTGTCTCTTCTCGATTTGGAACACCCGAAGACTTAAAACGGCTTATAGATACTGCTCATCAACACGATATAGCAGTGATAATGGACATTGTTCATTCACACGCCGTAAAAAATGAGGTGGAGGGGCTTAATAAATTTGATGGTTCTGGTTATCAGTATTTTCATGCCGGAGCACGCGGTATCCATCCTGCATGGGATTCGCTTTGTTACAATTATGGCAAACCCGAAGTTCTCCATTTTTTATTATCGAACTGTAAATTCTGGCTCGAAGAATATAAATTTGATGGTTTTCGGTTCGATGGTATAACAAGCATGCTTTATCTAGATCATGGATTAGCAAAAGATTTTGTCAATTATAACATGTATTATGATAACAATCAGGACGAAGATGCTATTGTATATCTTTCGTTGGCTAATAAACTTGTGCATGAATTAAGGCAGGATGCCATTTCAATCGCTGAAGAAATGAGTGGAATGCCCGGCACTGCCACACCGCTTGAAGATGGAGGTCTTGGATTTAACTTTAGACTAGCCATGGGAACTCCTGATTACTGGATTAAAATAATTAAAGAGATACCCGATGAAAAATGGGATGTTGTTGAATTGTTTTATGAGTTGACTAAAAAACGTCATGATGAAAAAACCATCAGCTATTCGGAATCGCATGACCAGGCATTGGTTGGAGATAAAACACTTGTATTTAGGCTAATGGATAAAGAGATTTATTTCAATATGGCCAAAGGTCAATCAAATTTGCTGGTTGATAGAGCTATTGCTTTGCACAAAATGATTCGCCTTATGACTATTGCAACTGCAGGAGATGGGTATTTGAACTTTATGGGAAATGAATTTGGACATCCTGAATGGATAGATTTTCCAAGGGCTGGCAATAATTGGTCGTACCAATATGCTAGAAGGCAATGGAGTTTGGCTGATAATGAGAACCTGAAATACCATTTTCTGGGTAATTTTGATAAAGCCATGATAAAACTTGTGAAAGAGTTTGATATATTAAAGATACACAATGTGGAATTATTGCATGAAAATAAAGCTGATCAAATCGTTGCATTTAAAAGAGGTGAACTTATATTCGTTTTCAATTTTAATCCCTTAAAATCTTTTAAAGATTATGCTTTCCGGGCTGATCCGGGCAAGTATGCTTTGCAATTAAGTTCCGATTCAACAGTGTTTGGAGGGTTTGGTCACGTTAGTGAGGATTCAGTCTTTTTTACAACTTTTGTAAACCACAAACCAATGATTAATAATTTTATGAAGATATACATTCCGGCACGTACGGCTTTGGTTTTTAAAAAATTACATACTAAAAGCGTGTACGAATTATAAATGAGTGGAATTTGGTTGGTATAACTATTGCGGTTATTTATCCTATAATCTAAAAAGCTAATGTCTATGTAACTACCTATTTAGCTGTTTACACTTGTTTCTGCAAGTGGTGCTAACTTGTTGTTGAATAAAATCTCTGTATTTAATAATAAACTTGAAATATGCTTTTTGGCCTCGTCTGCTATCTGATCAGAACTTTTTTTGTCCATTCTTAGCGACATAAACTGATCGATAATATTCTGAAAGTTTGTTATTGAGTAGTCGTTTATACCATATTCTACAATATCGGCTACATATTCCTTCGTTTTTCTTAAAATTAGTTTGCTAGTATCCAATAGCTTGTCGTCATTAGCATTGAGCAGTTCTTCACCGGAATAACAAAATAACCCCTGCAAATCGGTAAGTTCCTCTAACATTGCAAAAGCTATTATTTTTCTGGAAAAAAGAATGATATTCTTAGCTAATTCATTACGAAGCTGTATGTACTGATTGATGATTTTTTCAGATTCTTCGATCATATGTTTTGTTTTTAAAATAATTTGTATTTGCTGACAAAAAATATCAAAATGTGGTCTTATATTTGGGTCTCTATCGAACAAATTTTGGTTGAGTATGATGTTTTTCTCAAAAGCTAGGTAAACTGACAACTGATATTCCTGCGCTTCGGTCATACTGATAAGGGTTTGGAATCTTTAAGAAAAGGAAAACATTAAAAGAAAGTTGATGTTATAAAATTAATGATTATTTAAAACAATGGCAATATTTTTATTAACAGTTGTTTATAACTTTTAAATTTTTTTTGTAGCCCTTTTATAGCAATGGTTTGAGTCAAAATTACCATAACTTTAAAAACTATATTTATGACTGACATTTATATTCCATCTTATTCGGATATTGTTGAAGCACATCAACGGATATTACCTTATATACATCAAACTCCGGTTTTAACTTGTTCCGGAATTAACGAAATGTTAGGAGCCGATCTTTACTTTAAGTGCGAAAACTTTCAGAAAGTTGGAGCTTTTAAATTCAGGGGTGCAACAAACGCGGTGTTGTCTCTTTCGGATGCTGAAGCCGCAAATGGAGTTGCAACGCATTCCTCGGGCAACCATGCAGCGGCGCTAGCATTGGCGGCGAAAATTAAAGGAATTAAAGCATATGTAGTGATGCCAAACAACGCTCCGGAAACCAAGAAGATGGCTGTGGCAAGTTATGGTGGAGAAATTACATTTTGCGAACCCACTCTAGATGCCCGGGAATCAACACTCGAACAACTGGCTAAACGCTTGGGAGCAGTTATAATCCATCCTTACAATAATTTTCAGGTTATTTCGGGCCAGGGTACGGCAGCCAAAGAATTGCTCGAAGAAGTACCTTCATTAGATTTGATTTTAGTTCCGGTTGGTGGTGGTGGTTTGCTAAGTGGCACAGCTATTGCCAGCAAAACACTAAAGCCGGGAATTCGCGTAATAGGTACGGAACCCGAAATGGCAAATGACGCTTTTCAATCATTTCGATGCGGCTATATCGTTCCTTCGAACAATCCAAAAACTATTGCCGATGGTTTGTTAACATCTCTTGGACCTCTTACATTTAAAGCCATTCAAATGTATGTTGATGATGTTGTTACAGTTTCAGAAGAATTAATTATTTATGCGATGAGATTGATCTGGCAGAGAATGAAAATAATAATTGAACCATCATCGGCTGTTCCGGTAGCTGCATTACTCCAATATCCCGAATTATGCAGAAATCATAAAGTGGGAATTATTTTGTCAGGTGGAAATGTGGATTTTACTCAGTTGCCTTTTATTTCGTCGAGATAAAACAAACAACAGGGTAATGATCAGATAGTTCTATTTTTGGGCTTCTATAATTCGATGAGCTTAGATTTTTATCATGCAAAATATAATCGATACGGAATGACGGAAATTTTCCGAGATATGTATTGCCAAAGCCTGAACCTGATTCCATAAAGGCATCAACCAGATTTTTTTGAATCTTTTGGTAGGTGTACGATACCGGAGAATCATTAAAATCGCCACAAACTATTACCGGAAAAGGTGAACTTTTAATATGGGCTGCAATTTTATCGGCCTGCTGAGCGCGCTTAACGAAAGCTTGTTTTAACCGATAAGTAATGTCAAGAAATCCAATGAAATTGCGGGAGTCGTATTTTAACTTTAAAGTGTCGATAAAGTCGTAGTCCTGTTTCAGAAATCGCACACTTTGTAAATGATTGTTGTAAACTCTAATGGTGTCATTACCAATTCTTAAATCACTATAAATACAAGCGTTGTAGGTGTTGTCAAACTGAATTTCTCCTTTCGAAATGATTGGATATCTGCTTAACGTGGCTATTCCAAAGTTTGAAGCACCTTTCTTACTGAACGTATATTTAATATGTCTGTATTTGTTTTTAGGCAGGTTCTTAAATATTTCGGCTTCGGAGTATGTACCTTTTTCGCGGGTGTAAAACTCTTGAAAGCAAATAATATCCGGTGCTTCCTTTTCGGTAAATTTGATAATTTCGTACCCGCCTCTATTATTAGGTGTCCAATTATAAAGATTAAACAGCCTTACATTAAAGCTCAGAATTTTGAAGGAAGTATGAATATTAGTTTGTTTTTTGTGATTCCAGGGAGTATGTATCTGGATAATGCGGATAAAAAAGGTATAACCCAAAGCAATCGCCAGAAAAGAGAGAAAAAATTGCTTTTTCCATTTTATGGCCCACAAAACCGCAAATACTATGTTAGTAATTAATAGAAACGGATAGGCCAGTCCTAAAAATGCTACTGGCCAAAAAAACTGCGGAGTGATAAAAACCGAAAGGCATGAGAGCAAAAGTAGAAAGGCTGCAACAATATTGATTCGAAATACTATTTTAGTTAAAAATGTTCTCAATCATTAATTGGTTTTATTACTCACTTTAAAAAGGGTTTCTTTCTCTTCTTTGGAAAGGCTTTCGTATCCACCTTTGGATATTTTATCGAGAATCCGATCCACTTCTTTCTGATTTATTAACTTTTGTTTTTTGTATTCCAGATCGTTTGTCGGCGGACGTTTATAGGTTACTTTTAGTTTTTTTCGTTTAAAAAGAGAATAGACAGAATCGAGGAATCCGCTAAATCCTCTTGTTAGTTCTCGTCCTCTCATAAATTGTTTTGCCCAAACGTAACCAAAAAATGCTCCTCCAAGGTGAGCGATATTTCCGCCCGGATTGTCCGATGCAATTAATATGGCAAACAGTGCAATAGAGAAAATAGCAATGTAAATGAGTTTTACCTCGCCAATGAATACCATATATAGCTTAAAGTTTGGAGCATAAATAGCGGCGGCAGTCATAATAGCAATAATGGAGGCCGATGCTCCCATTAAAATGGCAGGATGAAATGTGGCCGGAAAAATATTGTAAAGTGCAAAATAGAGAAGACCACCGGCAACTCCTCCAATAAGGTATACACTTACGAGTTTCTTTTCATCAAAGTACATTAAAAATATCTTGCCAAACCAATACAAATTGAGCATGTTGAATAGAAAATGTAATACCTCTTCATGATAAAACATGTACGTTATCAGCGTCCATGGTTTGAATAGCAAAGCAACCGATGATGACGGCATCGCCATCCATTCTGAAATTGGAAATAAAGCAGTTCTGTCAGTAAAAAAATAAAAAAGGAATACAATTTTGAAAAGCACAAAAATTGCACTGTTTATAAAGATCAGTTTGATAAGCGAATTGCCGTTTTTATAAGTGTCCTTTATTTCGTCGATTATTCCAGCCATTGATGACAACTTTTTTATGGGTCTAAAATTAAAAAAAATCCGTTCTTTTTGTGTTCCAATATTTAATTAAGATGAAACCAAAAAGCATTCCTCCTAAATGGGCAAAGTGAGCAATGTTACTGCCCGGTTGAGTGATTCCGAGATATAATTCAAGTGAACCGTATCCAATAACAATCCATTTTGCTTTAATAGGAATGGGAGGAAATAGCAGCATGAGTTCGGTATTCGGAAACAACATGCCAAAGGCCAGTAAAACGCCGTAAACTGCACCGGAAGCACCCACTGTTGGTATGTTCACAAGGTATGTGAAATATTCTCTCAAAGCTAGCATCGCCTGAGCTGCATAAGCACTATTGGTAGGATCAACGCTCCAGCTATCGATTAAACCCGCGCTGGCAGCCTGTGCAAAATCAAAATGTTTTTTTACGATGGATGCAAATAATTCGGGTGACGGTGAATTTGCAAAAGCACGAATAACAGTTTCAACGTGAGAAATTTGCAGGTACATTACAAACAAATGCAATGCAGCTGCACCCAAACCGGTAACCATATAATAAAAGAAAAAACGTTTGCTTCCCCAAACATTTTCGAGAATTTTTCCAAACATCCATAAAGCAAACATATTGAAAAAAATATGTGTCAATCCACCATGCATAAACATGTGTGTAATGAGCTGATAAGGCCTGAAATTTGGCGATCCAACATAAAACAAACCTAACTTCTCAGTAAGGTCGTAACTGAAACGTGCGTTCAATGCCCAAGTGGCAACAAGCAAAACAACGTTGATCAATATCAAATTTTTAACTACTGGAGGGGTAGTCCCGTACCTGTTAAATCCCACACTATACATGCGATAAAATATTCAGTTTATATTAAAATCGTTTTTCAATTTCATCAAGAGTTAAAATACTGATGATGTTTTTGCCCGATGGTGAATAGTTCGGCTTTTCACAAGCAAACAAATGGTCAACAAGATCTCTCATTTCCTGATGAGAAAGTGTTTTCCCATAAGCAATTGCTGAGGCCTGGGCCATCTCCCGGGCTATCTTTTCTTTTCGTTCGGTTTCTATATCCAGCGTTTCGTTCAGAAAGGCCGAGATCATATTTTCTAATAAGCTCACCGGGTTTGATGATGCCAGGTCCGCAGGGTAACCATTTATTTGAACCCTTGTTTCTCCCGTAAATTCAATATCGAATCCGAGGGCACGAATATCGTTAAAAATTTCCATTAAACAACTTGCGGCGGCGGGACTAAGCTCCAGTATTTCGGGGAAAAGGCTGCGTTGCACTATGCCACGATTGTTGCTGATTAATTGAAGGTATCGTTCGAATAAAATCCGCTCATGTGCGCGTTTCTGATCAATAAGCATCAGACCTGATTTCACCTGAGTTAGAATGTATTTGTTTTTAAGTTGAAATGTGCTGATGATGCGATCTTCAGAAGTTGGAGCATCAGTCTCATTAGTCGATTCGGTTGGTTTCCATGGGTTGGGTGATCCTTGATTAGATTCTAACCCTGTATACAAATGCTCCCAGTTTTTAAGGGTATCTTTTTCGCGATCGAACGAAGGATAAGAGTACCGTCTTTGATCCGTTTCTGTTTCAAAAGGATTGAAGTTAGGGTTAATGTCGATGGTTGGGGCTGAATAATCTTCGCCAATTCGCAGCGTGGGGATGCTGATTGACGTGTCCATATCAAAATCGATTGTTGGAACAATGTTAAATTTTCCCAACGCTTCCTTTATTGATGCCAGTAATATCTGATAAATGCTTTGCTCGTCTTCAAATTTCACCTCTGTTTTTGTTGGGTGAATATTGATGTCGATGGCTTCGGGGTTGATTTCAAAATAGATGAAATACGTTGGCACTGCGTCGGAAGGAAGCAATTGCTGGTAAGCTTTCATAACTGCTTTGTGAAGCCATGAATGTCTGATAAACCGCTGGTTTACAAAGAAAAATTGTTCTCCAAAGGTTTTTTTTGCTGATTCGGGTTTTCCAATCAGACCCGAGATTTTTACTATGGATGTGTCAGCATTGATGGGAACCAGGTATTGGTTCATGTTCTTGCCAAAAACATTACAAATGCGTTGTCTGAAATTGCTGAAAGGCAGTTTGTAAAGTTCTACATTATTATGATGTAATGCCAATTCAATTTCGGGATGCGTAAGGGCAATCCGCTGAAATTCATTTATTATGTGGCGTATTTCGGTAGTGTCGGCTTTCAGAAATTTTCGGCGGGCAGGCGTATTGTAAAATAAATTACGCACTAAAAAATTGCTTCCATTAGCACAATTCACCGGTTCCTGGGTGTCGAAATGACTTGCAGAAATGTCGATACATGTTCCCAGTTCATCTTCAACTCTTTTGGAGCGAAGTTTAACTTCCGCAATAGCTGCTATAGATGCCAGCGCTTCACCCCGAAAGCCCAGGGTGCGTATGGAAAATAAATCTTTGGCATCGCGTATTTTCGATGTGGCGTGACGCTCAAAAGCCATACGGGCATCTGTTGCCGACATGCCACATCCGTTGTCTACAATCTGAATCGAAGTTTTACCGGCATCCTTAATTAAAATACTGATGGATGATCCTCCGGCATCCACGGCATTTTCAACCAATTCCTTTACCACCGAAGCCGGCCTTTGAATGACTTCGCCGGCTGCAATCTGGTTGGCTACCGCATCGGGCAATAGTTTAATAATGTCGGCCATTGAAGGTAAACTTGCGTTAGGTTTTTACGTCTGCAAAGGTAACAAAATAATAAAAACGAAGTTTTAATAAAAATCGTACCATCTTACAACTGTACATAACAAAACTTAACCTAAATTTGTTAAACTTCTAAGTGAGTATAGTATCAGGAATTAATAACCTTAAATTTTTCGGTCATGATTAAAGTGAAAGATATCCTTGATAAGAAAGGTCATCAGTTTTGGTTTATTTCACCGGACAATACCGTGTTTGAAGCATTGGAAATGATGGCCGCAAAGGATGTCGGAGCAGTAATGGTAGTTGATCAAAACAAGCTTGTGGGTATGTTCTCAGAGCGCGATTATTCACGAAAAATCGTTCTTCATGGGCTAACCTCAAAAAATTCGCGAGTGGGCGATTTCATGAGCAAAGAAGTGATTGGTGTGCATCCCGAATCAACCATCGACGATTGCATGGCATTGATGACCAGCAAGCGAATCCGTCATCTTCCCGTTCTTGAACAAGATACTATAATGGGCTTAATATCAATTGGCGACCTCGTTAATTCCATCATTCAAGATCAACATATCATCATTAAAGACCTTGAGAATTATATTTACGGTGGAAGGTTTTAAGCTGCAGGAGGAAACGAGATAAACGGGATCAAAATTGAGAATATTTATATATCCCTATGATAGCAAATACTCCCGAACCTCCATATTACGCTGTAATATTTACTTCAATCAGAACCGCAGACGATCATGGTTATTCAGAAATGTCTGATTTAATGGTTGATCTGGCATCGGCACTGGGGGTTTTTTAGGAGTGGAATCTGCCCGAAATGAGGTAGGTATTACCGTTTCGTACTGGCGTGATTTATCTTCCAATAAAGAAATCCCGTACCGGAATATTCGATACGGGATTTTAAATGTACATGCAAATATCAATTACTTCGAATCAATTTCCACAGTTGCAGATTCCAAACCTTGGGATGTTGCAGTAAGTTTTATTTTTCCTGCTTTTGCTGAACTCTGAACCACTGCAAGGCATAAACCGTTGAATGCTTTTCGGTAGTCGGCTTTAAATGGTTCGTGACTAATTGGGCTTCCGTTGTCCACAGCTATAATCTTGCCTTCACCTTCTACATTGAATTTTACCATGTTATCGGCACGGGGAACCATATTCCCGTCTTTGTCAAGGATGGTCACTTTTACAAACGAAAGATCGTCGGCATCAGCTTTAATTTGGCTGCGGTCTGCTGATAGAATTATTTTGGCTGCTTTACCAGCGGTTTTAATTTCCTGCGAAAGAATTTCTTTGCCTCCTGTTCTTCCAACTGCTTTCAATGTGCCGGGAGCGTATGCAATTCGCCACATCAGATGAAGATCGTTAACACTTTTTATTTTTGTTCCCAGCGATTTTCCATTCAGAAATAATTCCACTTCTTCGCAGTTGGAATATGCCCAAACATCAATATTTTTACCTTCTTTACCTTCCCAGTTCCAATGTGGGAAAATGTGCAAAACCGGTTTTGAAGTCCATTCACTTTGGTACATGTAAAAAGCATCTTTTGGAAAACCTGCCAGATCGATAATACCAAAGTACGAACTTTTGGCTGGCCATGGATAAGGAGTGGGTTCACCAAGGTAATCGAATCCGGTCCAGATAAACATCCCGGTAAGGAATGGATATTTCTTTATTTCTCTCCACGTTTCTTCGTGTGTTGAGCCCCAAGGTGCTGAGCAATTGTCATAAGCTGAGCACGACAAATCGGAATTGCCGGTGTTGAACGGAATGTGCCAACTAACGGGCCAGCGGCGGATACTATCCGAAGGCATGTCATAGCTACCACGTGTTTGTAATGCCGAGGTAGTTTCTGAGCCAATGAATGTTTGCCCCTTAAAGTTTTCGGGGAAGTTCGCATATATTTTTTGATTGTAGTTAATCCCTGTTAAATCCAGAGCGCCGGATTTGATGATAATATTGTTAGTATCAGCATTGTTACAAGCTGAAGTAATAGGGCGCGTTTTATCCAGATTTTTAACGATCGCACTTAATTCCTTTGCTATCGAATCTCCTGAATGATTCCCTTGTTCAGGTATCTCATTTCCAATACTCCACATAAATACCGAGGGATGGTTGCGGTCGCGAAGAACAAGATCTTCCAAATCGCGTTTGTGCCATTGATCCCAATTGAGATGATAATCGAATGGTGTCTTTTGCATTTTCCACATGTCAAAAGCTTCGTCCATTACTATGAAACCCATTTTATCGCAAAGGTCGAGTAGTTCTGGTGCCGGAGGATTGTGTGAAGTGCGTATTCCATTGCATCCCATATTTTTCAATATTTCGAGTTGGCGTTCCAATGCACGAACATTGATGGCTGCTCCAAGACATCCCAGGTCGTGATGATCGCAAACACCAAGAATCTTTATTTGTTTTCCATTCAACGAAAAGCCTTTTTCGCGATCGAATTTAAAATCTCGAATCCCAATGGAAGTCTCATAATTATCAGTAATATTTTCATTACATTCTACCTGCGAAACAACTTTATACAGGTAAGGTTTTTCAATGTTCCACAGGGTTGGATTCGCAACTTCCATATCCTGAGAAAGTTCAGTTACAGAATCCTTAAGAACTGATCCCTTGCTGGATGTGGTGGATACTTCTTTTCCCTCTGTATTATAAATGAATGTTTTAAGTGTAAATTCCTGATCTGCTTTCTGGTTGTTGCGAATTCTGGTGGCAATATGCACTTTGGCCGATTTTTCTGTAATTTCGGGAGTTGTTACATAAGTTCCCCAGTGATCAACAAACACCCTGTTTGTGATAACCAACCATACATTCCTGTAGATACCTGATCCTGAATACCAGCGGGAGTTTGGTTGTTTTGAATTGTCGACCTTCACTGAAAGTACGTTTTTCTTTGATCCATAATTCAGAAAAGAAGTTAGTTCATAGCGGAAGGATGAATATCCATAAGGACGAACACCAAGGTAATGCCCGTTAATCCAAACTTCACCATAACGATAAACGCCGTCAAAGTCCACGAATACTGACTTTCCCTTTTCGGCATCAGACATTGTAAATTCTTTTCGATACCAGCCTATACCACCTGGTAGTGCACCACCGCCTGGAGTGGCAGGGTTTTTTTCGCTGAATTCGCCTTCCACACTCCAATCGTGCGGGAGGTTTAGTGAGCGCCAGTTTGAATCGTCAAACAACGGGTCCTTAGCATTGGGTGCATCGCCTAAGTTAAATTTCCAATCTTTGGAGAAATTGGAAATGGTTCGCGATTTCTGGGTCTGGCAAGATTGGAGTCCTGTCAGCAACATAACAGTTACTAGAATAATAATTAGTTTGGGCAATTTTTTCATACGTATTTTATTTAGTTACTTTGATTTAAAACATCGAATAAAGATAGGTAAAAACTTTTTTGCCAGAAAAATTTCTTTTCCGGCAGAATCTGTCAATAAGGCCAATAAGACGGACCACACTCAATAAACGATATCGGTATATTAGTTATAAACTGTTTAAGCCAATCGACGCAAAAGTCCATGCCTGCTTCCTCCGATGGAATATGTCCGATAAAAACAATAGCTTTATTTTTCCCCTGAAGAACAGCGTCGCGCGCATATTCATAGGTTTCCCATTGTGGCGATTCTCCTGCAATTACAACATCCACGTTTCTATCAGCCAACAAACGCAGATGATAAGCACTGCCTGGTGCGCCTGCTGCAAACCTTACATTAGTTACTTTCAGGTCAGGGTTTCCAATCACTGAAAAAGTGGTTTTAGGAAAGGTCTGTTTCAAATTTTCAAGAAGTCCTTTCAGGGTGGTTACTGGGAATGTAAACTGGTCGGGATGGTTATCTACTACATATCCCCTCCAACCTAGTTTGCGAACCATTCCCGACAGTATTGCATCCGGATGAATACTGTGAATGTAATCGTGAAACCGCCATACAACCAGTTTGTTCTCGTTAATAAAACGTTTCTTTTCCTGAAATACAAGGTCGTTTTGTAATTGTTTGGTGTCGTCGAGATGGTTGTAATAAAGCGGTTCGTGCACTATTACGAAGTTACATCCTTTATCAACGGCTTTTTTAAGGACATCCATTGTGCCAAACATGCACGTAACTATTCCGGTAACGGGAGTATTAGCATCACCTTCCTTAATAATATCCACAGTGTTTGCAATCGGTGAACTTCCTGTTCTATCAATGATCAGTTTTATTAACTCGCCGGCAGTTGGCACTTTAGTTTGTGCTGAAAGTATGTTTGAAAAAACACTCAGCAGTAAGATTGAGAAGAATGTTGATAAGGTTTTCATAATTATTTCTGTGTTTATTTTAAAACAATTTCGCTAAGTACTGGAAAATGATCCGACGGATAGTGGTTGTTTTTAGAATTGGTAAGAACTCCATGCCTTAGCACTTGCGACTTTTCATTCACAAAGATGTAATCGATCCGTTGCGATGGTATTTCAGCGAAATGAAAATCATTAAATGTAGCAATTGGGCCAAATGGTGGTAATTGAGAAATTTTACGAGTGTCAACTAATTGATGAATAATAATAAAATATGGGTTTTCAGCATCTGTTGCATTGAAGTCGCCACATAAAATTACCGGAAGTTGATCCCTGTTAATCTTATTTATCTTTTTTAGAATTAATTCAGCTGATTTTTCTCTGGCTAACTTCCCCATATGATCGAAATGGGTATTGAAGATGAAAAAATCAGAGTTTGATTGCAGATCCTTGATTTTTAACCAGGTGCAAATTCTAACTATTGCAGCATCCCATCCTATGGAAGGTTTTTCAGGAGTTTCGGAGAGCCAGAATGTTTGTTGTTCTATAACTTGAAATCGACTCTTACGATAAAAGATTGCACAATATTCACCTTTTTCTTTACCATCATCGCGGCCTACACCAATATAATTGTGTGTTTGAAGAGAATCATTCATGTATTTCACCTGATGGTTCAAACCTTCCTGAATACAGATGAAGTCAGCCTGGAAAAATTTAATCAAGCTTACTACATCTGCTTTCCGGTTTCCCCATACATCTTCTTTGTCATCAGGTGTGTCAAGTCGTAAATTCCAAGTCAATACATTGATAGAATTCTGCCCTGATGCCGAAATTGAAATAATTATGAGGACTGTAATTAATAGAAATAAAGATTTTTGCATAAAAATTTTTGGTTTTTTTGAACACATTTCTATAAATGATGTTAAGTATAAATATAATGATATTAAACAATCTTATAGCAGTGGATACTATTGAGTCGAAAATACACATAAATTCGGACGAATTTCTAAATAATAAGAAGGAATTCGAAAAAATTCTCAAAAATTATTATGAATCACTTGAAAAAACTAAACTTGGAGGAAGCAAGGTAGCCAGGGAGAAGCATAAACTGCGCAATAAACTTTTAGCCCGCGAACGAATTGATAAATTGGTCGACAAAAACAGCCCTTTTTTAGAACTTTCTACATTTGCTGCTTATGGCCAATATGCTGATCAGTTTCCTTCAGCTGGGATAGTGACTGGCATCGGTTTGATAAATGGTCGTGAAGCCATGATTGTAGCCAACGACGCAACTGTGAAAGGTGGAACATATATTAAGGAAACAATAAAAAAGCACATCAGGGCGCAGGATATTGCAATGGAAAATCGTCTCCCATGCGTCTATTTGGTTGACTCGGGTGGTGTTTTTTTACCCGAACAAGCGGAAGTTTTTCCTGATAGGTTTGATTTCGGTCGTATTTTCTATAATCAGGCTAAATTGTCAGCTGAAGGTATTGCGCAAATATCCATTGTGATGGGATCTTGCACTGCCGGAGGAGCTTACATTCCGGCGATGAGCGATGAGTCTATTATTGTAAAAAATCAGGGAACTATTTTTATTGGTGGTCCGCCACTTGTAAAAGCTGCTACAGGCGAAGAAATAACCGCTGAAGAGCTGGGAGGCGCTGACGTTCATACTTCAATTTCAGGGGTGAGTGACTATCTTGCTGAAAACGATTTACATGCCATTGAAATATGCCGTTCTATTTTTGAAACACTTCCTAAACCAATAAAGTTTTCAATTGATCGGATTGGATCGGAGCAACCCAACTATACTTCTGATGAAATTTATGGTCTCGCTCCGGTTGATTTGCGAAAACCTCTTGATCCAAAAGAAATTATTGCCCGTATTGTTGATGGAAGCAAGTTTCACGAATTTAAAAGTCGTTATGGTACAACCCTTGTTACAGGTTTTGCACGTATTATGGGTTATCCGGTTGGAATTATAGCTAATAACGGAGTTCTATTTTCTGAATCAGCACTTAAGGGCGCTCATTTTGTTGAGTTATGCAATTTTCGTAAGATACCAATCATATTTTTTCAGAATATTGCCGGTTTTATGGTAGGCAAGCAATATGAAAGGGAAGGTATAGCCCGCAATGGGGCTAAGTTTGTGCATGCTGTAGCTACGGCTTCTGTTCCTAAAATCACTATAATAATTGGAGGATCATTTGGCGCAGGAAATTATGCCATGGCTGGTCGTGCTTACGATCCTGCATTTCTTTTCATGTGGCCAAATGCACGCATTTCCGTAATGGGAGGAGAACAAGCCGCCAATGTTTTAGTTACAGTAAAGCAGGATCAGTTGAAAGCCGAAGGCAAGACATTAATTAATGATGAAATCGTTAATATGAAGGCTTCAATCCTTCGTAAATACGAAGAAGAAGGCTCTGCGTACTATAGTTCATCGCGCTTGTGGGACGACGGAATAATAGATCCCGTGGATACTCGTAAAATTCTTGGTATGTGCATAGAAGTTTCATTGAACAGGATATTAAATGAGCCAAAAACAGGGGTTTATAGGATGTGATCTTCAGTAATTTATAATTATTATGTTTCAAACTATTGAGGTAAAGTCTAGTAATCAAGTAGCTACCGTTTGGTTGAATCGACCAGAGGTTCGTAATGCCTTTAATGATGTGATGATTCAGGAGCTTCATACTGCCTTTGAGGAATTGGCAATAGATGATCAACTGCGATTGGTTGTTATTCGTGGTCGCGGAAATACTTTTTGTTCCGGAGCCGATCTGAACTGGATGCGAAAAGTGGTTGATTACGATTATGAAAAAAATGTTATGGATGGCTTGTCACTCGCTAAATGCCTGTCTGTTATATTTCATTTTCCAAGGCCTGTCGTTGCCTTAGTGCAAAATTCTGTTATAGGCGGAGGAAATGGATTACTTGCAGTTTCTGATATTTCCCTTGCTTCACGGAAAACCATTTTTTCATTCAGCGAAGTTTCAATCGGCCTGGTGCCTGCAGTTATTTCGCCATATATCATAAAACGGGTTGGTCAAACAAAGGCCAGGGAATGGATGTTGATGGGTGAAAGGTTTACGGCTGAAGAAGCAGAAAAATATGGTTTGGTTAACATGGTATTAGAAGATAACGATCTGGAACCAATGCTTGATAGTATTATTTCGCGAATTCTTCAAAACAGTCCTTCGTCCTTGCTTAAAACTAAGGAGCTGTTAAATAATCTTTCAACCATTAGTGATGAAGAATCAATGATGAGATATACTGCCAAAGTGATTGCTCATGCCCGAATTTCAAGAGAAGGACAGGAAGGTATGACCGCTTTTCTTGAAAAACGTAAACCTGTCTGGAAATAATTTTGAACTAATTGGACAGAAATATTGTTAAAACTTTTTAAAAGCTTTATTAAATCATGCATATTCGCAAAATACTAATTGCTAACCGTGGTGAAATAGCCTTGCGAATCATCCGATCTGCACGAAAAATGGCTCTTGAGTGCGGTGTAATTTATACAGATAGCGAAAAAGATTCTGAATTCGTTCGCGAGTCAGATGAAGCTTTTTGCCTTGGATCCGGATCTCTTCACGAAACCTTTTTGAATATCCCTAAATTAATTAAAATTGCCAGAGAAAATGGGTTTGATGCCATCCATCCGGGTTATGGTTTTCTTTCTGAAAACCCCGATTTTGCTCAGGCATGCCGTGATGCAGGAATACTGTTTATTGGACCAAGTCCGGAAAACATTCGATTGATGAGCAATAAAATTGAATCACGTAAATTTGTAGCATATATTGGGGTGCCTTTAATAGTATCTGTTTCGGCAGAGACTACCGAAGAGCTGGTTCAAAAGGCATCAAATCTTACCTTTCCTTTAATTGTTAAAGCGGCAGCCGGTGGAGGAGGTAAAGGAATGAGAATTGTTACAGGTAACGATAATCTTTTTACTTCTATTGAAGAGGCAAAACGGGAAGCCAATGCTTATTTTAGAGACGATTCGGTTTATATCGAGCAATATATCGAATCGCCAAGGCATATCGAAGTCCAATTAATTGCTGACAATTTTGGAAATATAGTGCATTTGTACGACCGTGAATGCACCATACAACGGCGATACCAAAAAATAATTGAGGAAGCCCCATCATCAACACTTTCTCCATCTATTCGCGCCTCGATGATTGATGCTGCTTTGCAAATTGCACGAAAAATGCATTACACAAGTGTTGGTACCATTGAGTTTCTTATAGATTCAAATCAGAAGTTTTATTTTCTGGAAATGAATACGCGTATTCAGGTTGAACATACCGTAACAGAAGAAATTACTGGAGTTGATATTGTTCAGGAACAAATATGTGTGGCTGCCGAAAAGTTGTTGTCTTTTAATCAGGATGATATATTTGCTAAAGGTCATGCCATAGAATGTCGGGTTTATGCCGAAGATGCTTTTAATCAGTTTTTGCCATCTGCCGGTAAAATATTATTTTATCAGGAACCACCGAAACGACAGGTTCGCATTGATTCATCAATTGATGCTCCAATTGAGGTTTCAATGGATTTTGATCCCATGATTGCCAAAGTAATTGCTCATGGATCGGATAGAAATGATGCTCTAAAAAAACTTCAGGCTTCGCTAAAAAATTATATTATTCATGGAATCACCACTAACCTGAACTATCTTCAGGAACTAATGGATCTGCCTGATTTTATTCAGAATCAACTATCAACTTCTTTTTGTGAACAATCAGTGAAAGCAATTGCTGATTCATATCAGGAGAAGCTTAAAAATATACCACTGCAAAACATTGTGGCTGGTTACTTGTTCATTTATTTGTCCGAATCGGATACTGGTATTTCCAATCAAACTGTTTGGAACAGTATTGGATATTGGCGAAATTTTATGTCCTTTGAACTAGATATATTAGGGAGTGTTTATAAAATTCGTTTTAGAAGATTATCTTTCGAATTGATCATCTTTTCGATAAACGAAGATAAAGAATACAAGATTTCTGCGAAGGTTGCCGGATCTTTGGCGCTGATTAAAACAGACGATGATCCTGTTGAGGTTTACGTTACCATTGCAGGAAATGAGATTGATGTTTCAATTTCGGGTTTAACTTTTTCCATCCGCCGCTTGGATTCTATTTCGCTAAAGGAGACAAGCACTTTAGATAAATCAGTTTTTTTCAGTCGAAATGAAGTTGTTGCTCCTTTGCATGGTAAGGTACTAAAAGTTAACGTTAAACATGGGGATCGGGTTCAACAGGGGGATGTTCTTATGATTATTGAATCGATGAAGATGGAAAACAACATATTGGCTAGCCGTGATGGACTTGTTAATTTGATTCTTGTAAATATAGGCGATAAAGTATCGAGTTCGGAATTGTTGATCACTTTAAACGAGGTAGTGTTGAATTAGAAATAAAAAATTGCAGAAACTTAAAATTTTTATACAAAACCGTAATAAATGGACATATATACTAACCAATCGCACGAGCAGTTACGGCAAAAAGTGAGAAATTTTGCTATAAACGAGGTAAAGCCTCTGGCGCGCGAACTTGATGAAAAAGAGCAGTTTTCTCCCGAACTATGTTTGAAAATGGGTCAGCTGGGCTTGTTTGGCCTTACCATTCCCAAAGAATATGGGGGTCAGGATCTTGATTATTTGTCATTTATTGTAGCCGTGGAAGAATTGGCAAGGGTTGACAGTTCCCAGGCTGCCGTATTAGCCTCGCATAACTCATTGGGAATTGGGCCTATTTATAATTATGGCACCGAGCAGCAACGTTTAAAATATCTACCCCGGCTTTGCACAGGCGAGGCCATTTGGGCATTTGGTCTTACGGAAAATAAGGCCGGATCCGATTCGCGGGGAACTGAATCAAAGGCGGTTTTAGAAGGTAATAATTGGTTGATAAATGGATCTAAAATGTTTATTTCTAATGCGTCAACCTCTATTTCTGCTGGAGTTACAATACAGGTGATTACCGGTGAGAAAAATGGAAAGAAGGAGCTGTCCACAATAATTGTTGAGAAAGATACAAAAGGGTATCGGGCTGAGAAAATTCATGGAAAAATGATGTGGCGGGCAATTGATACCGCACGATTGTATTTTGAAGACGTACATGTTCCCAAAGAAAACCTGTTGGGAGTGTTGGGGGGTGGTTCCAAAATTATGCTGGAAACACTTGATGCAGGTCGTTTATCTATTGCTGCCATGGGATTGGGTTTGGCCCGGGGAGCTTATGAAATGGCAATGGATTATGCACAAACCCGTCAGCAATTTGGGAAAACCATTTCCAAATTTCAGTCAATTGCCTTTAAGCTTGCCGATATGGCTACTAAGATAGAACTTGGAAAGAATATTTTATATAAAGCCTGTTGGCTGAAAGATACCAATCAACCCTACGCTAAGGAAGCAGCTATGGCAAAACTTTATTGTGCTGAAATTGCACAGGAAGTTGCAAACGAAGCATTGCAAATACATGGAGCATACGGTCTAATGAAAGAGTACGATATCGAACGCTTTTATCGTGACCAGCGATTACTCCAGATTGGCGAGGGAACATCGGAAATTTTACGGCTAGTGATTTCAAGGCATATAGGATTATAATGAGTTGGAAGTTAGGAGTTAGATAAACCTCAATTCTAATTCACCCCTTTTAACTTCTTTCTTATCTTTGTCTAACATCATAACCACAAATAATGGAAGACCGCAAAAAGGACCATATCGACCTGGCTTTTCAATCACAAACATCAATAGAAGCACTTGACAATCGTTTTTATTACGAACCGATGCTTTCTGCTCATCCAACAAAAGGATTGAGGCCATTTCCATTTTTAGGAAAAACTTTCAGGGTTCCTCTGTGGGTGTCGAGTATGACTGGTGGCACACAACTAGCGTCAAAAATTAACCGGAATCTTGCATCAGTTTGCAAAGAATTTGGTTTTGGAATGGGTCTTGGTTCCTGCCGGATCATTTTAGAAGACGATTCTTATTTAGCCGATTTTGATATGCGTTCCATTATTGGCGACGATCTCCCTTTATTTGCTAATCTGGGAATTTGTCAGGTTGAACAATTGCTTAAGCAGAACCAGGAAGAAAAAATAAGAAGTTTGGTAGGCAAACTTCGTGCCGATGGTTTGATAGTACATGTAAATCCAATGCAGGAATGGTTTCAACCTGAAGGAGATGTGCTTAGATATCCTCCAATTGATACTATAAAACGATTATTGGATAAGGTTGATTTTCCGTTGATAATTAAGGAAGTAGGGCAGGGCATCGGTCCGGCAAGCCTGAAAGCATTGCTTAAATTACCACTTGCAGCAGTTGAATTTGCTGCCTTTGGAGGAACTAATTTTGCCAAAGTCGAACTTTTGCGCGATCCCGATTCTTCTAAAGAACTATTTGAACCACTATCTCTCATTGGGATAGATGTATACCAAATGCTGGAATCGGTGAACCGGATCTATAACCTGGAAAAAAAAATTGCATGCAAGCAAATAATCATAAGCGGTGGTATAAAATCATTTTTGGATGGTTATTACCTATTGGAGCGAAGTTTGTTACCGGCTGTTTATGGTCAGGCTTCATCATTTCTGAAGTACGCCAGAGGGGATTATGATTTTTTGCACGATTATGTTTCGCAACAAATAAAGGGCTTGGAAATGGCATATGCTTATTTAAGGGTAAAAGAATAAAACATTATATTTAAAAAATGCCAGGAAGCATCATCAATGGGTTTTCTAAACTGTCGAAGCAGGAAAAGATAGCAGTGCTTGCCGGTCAACTTGGTGATGCTACTTTGGGCAATGAGTTGCAATCCTACAACCATCCCGTTAGCCAGGAACGATTCAACGGATTTAGCGAAAATACACTTGCCAATTTTTATCTGCCGTATGGTGTTGCTCCTAATTTTCTTATTAATGGCGAAATATTTCACGTGCCGATGGTTGTTGAGGAGAGTTCCGTTGTGGCAGCAGCTTCGGCAGCCGCAAAGTTCTGGGCAAACCACGGAGGATTTCATGCTGAGGTTATTTCTACCCTGAAAACAGGTCAGGTTCATTTTACATTCTCCGGAAATGGCGATCTTCTCCGAAAACATTGGCCGACATTAAAAGAATACTTGCTATCCAACGCCAGGTTGCATACCTCAAATATGGAAAAGCGCGGAGGAGGAATAATAAATATTTGTTTGGAAGATGGTACAGCCGACATTACTAATTATTTCAGATTAAACGTTTCTTTTAAAACGGTTGATTCCATGGGGGCAAATTTCATCAATTCCGTGCTTGAAAATATGGCCGAATCTCTGCAGGAATACTGTTTAATTCATTTCACCAACCAGGATGAATGCAACGTGATTATGGCCATACTATCCAACTATACACCGGATTGTATCGTGAAATGCTGGGTGGAGGCTCCTGTATCTGCATTCTCTGGTATGGATGAATCGATTAGCCCGTATCGCTTTGTTGAAAAATTTGAAACAGCAGTAAAAATTGCTGAAACTGATATCTACCGTGCGGTAACCCACAACAAGGGAATTATGAACGGAATCGATGCTGTTGTGCTTGCTTCAGGTAACGATTTTAGGGCGGTTGAAGCAGGAATTCATGCTTACGCAAGCCGATCGGGTAAATATAAATCTCTTTCAAAGATTTCAACATCCAACAACGTTTTTTTGTTTTCATTTGAAGCGCCTTTAAACATTGGTGTGGTTGGCGGATTAACTTCCTCGCATCCATTAGCCGCCAGAACTATGCAATTATTGGGCAGCCCTGATGCAAAGCAATTAATGATGATAGTGGCGGCTGTAGGTTTGGCTAATCATTTTTCGGCAATTCGTGCACTAATTACAAAAGGTATTCAAAAAGGTCATATGAAAATGCACCTTGCCAATATCTTAAATCAATTGAATGCTTCAGAGGCTGAAATAAAAGAAACAAAGCTGTATTTTGCCGCAAAGCATGTTTCTTTTAGTGGAGTAAGAGAGTTTCTGGAACAGTTTCGAAAATAATGAGCCATATTTATAATTTTTATTCGCATGGCAAACTCCTTATCACCGGGGAATATCTAGTGCTTTTGGGAGCAAAAGCCTTGGCTATTCCGGTAAAATTTGGCCAAAGCCTCATTGTCAGTGAAATTCCGAAATTGTCAACACTGGTTTGGTATGCCAGAGAAATGGGTAAAATATGGTTTACAGCTGAACTGTCGATTAATGATTTGGAGATAATTACCTCGTCTGATCACGAAATTGCTTCTCGTTTACAATATCTGCTTAGGTCAGGCAGGGATTTAAATTCAACATTTCTCAATGTCGCTGTTCAAGTGGACACTGATACTAATTTTCCACGGCAATGGGGGCTTGGAACCAGTTCAACATTAACGGCAAATATGGCATCATGGGCTGAAATTGATCCGTTTCAACTGCATTGGAAGGTTTCCCAGGGTTCCGGTTATGATATTGCTTGTGCAGCAAGTACATCCCCTATTATTTATCAGTTAGCAGGCGGAATTCCATCTGTGAAACCAATTGCATTTTCACCTCCTTTTTGTGATCATTTGTATTTCGTGTATTTGGATAAGAAACAGGATTCCGCCAAAAGCTTAGGTGATTTTATTCGCAATGATAATTCACTGGAGGGGCCTATTCGGCAGATTTCCGAAATCACCGAAATAATTTCGAAGACCGCGGATTTTTCTCTTTTCATGAAATTGCTTGACCTACACGAAACAATACTTTCTGAAATTTTGCGACAACCAACAGTAAAGGAAACATTATTTCCCGGTTTTTCCGGAGTTGTAAAATCGCTGGGTGCCTGGGGCGGCGATTTTGTAATGGCGGCATCATCAAGTCCGGAAAATGATGTTGTGGCTTATTTTGAATCGCATGGATTTCGAACAATTCTTAAATATTCTGAGATGGCACGTTAACTTTTTAATGTCTCGGAATTATTATTACATTCGCACGAATGTTAGTTTAATGAATAATTCGTGTTATGAATTTCAACTCTTTTAATCGCTTTCTTGTTAAGATTGTTTTATTGTATGTTTTAGGGCTACTTGTATTTATGATTTTTCGTGTATTGTTAATGACCAGCTTTGGGAGTTATTCTGATTTACGTCATTTTTCTGGCGATTTGGTTTGTGCATATTTGGTTGGGTCGCGTTATGATACAATTGTATTGGCTTATGCATTGGTTTTACCTATACTGGTTGCGCTCGTTTTACTTTTTGTCCCGAAAAAGTTTAAAGCCCTTGAAAACTTTTGTAACCGGGCTTTATTTTTTTATGCTGTTCCGGTTTACTTCATCCTTTTATGGATACTAATTATTGATTTTTATTTCTTTAAATTTTTCCAAAGTCATTTAAACCTATTGGTATTTGGCATTATAGAAGACGATACAAAAGCAGTTTTGCGTTCGGTTTGGACGGATTACCCAATCGTCCGCATTGCAATAGCACTCACAGTGTGTTTTTTAGGTTTTAGATATTTAATAATGCGAATTTCACAACTAAAATGGGGGATTACTATTGGCCCATTGTGGTTAAAGGTGGCTGCTACGGTGTTTTTTTTCGTTTTCTTTGGCATTGGCATGAGGGGCTCATTAGGCACGTTTCCTATTGAAAAGGATGATGCCGTAATTTCGGCAAACAATTTTGTGAATTCGCTTACCATGAATGGCGTTTTTTCTCTAAAAGATGCGCTTTCAGACCGAAGTAATTTTGATATTGATATTGATATTTCCAAAACTATGTCACGTTATGGATTTCAATCGTCCGCTGATGCCGTTTCGCAATACCTTGGGGACTCCATTGGGAATATGTCTCCATTTGCAGCAATGATGGATACTACAACGCCAAATGATTTTCTGAAAAATAACCCTCCTAATGTTGTTTTTATTATGATGGAAAGCATGAGTAATTATTACCTCGATTTGCATTCGCCATCTCTCAATTTGCTAGGAACTCTCGAAACAGTTTTACCCGATTGTTATTTATTTCGCAACTTTCTTTCGTGTCGCAATGGAACAATTCATTCACTGGAAGGATTGATGGTAAACACTCCGCTTACACCATTATCACAGTCAAAATATATGGGTAAATCGCTGGAGTCATCTGTGACATTGCCATTTATAAAAAATGGCTACGAAACAAGTTTCGTTACAGGAGCCAAGTTAGGCTGGCGCAATCTCGATAAATATATTGTAAAACAATATTTTCAGCATGCCGAAGGTAGTGCAGCTATTCTTGCCAAAGTTCCGGAAGCCTCGACGGGTGAATGGGGTGTTTTTGATGAATTTATGTTCGATAGAATAATGCAATTAATTTCTAACACAAACGGTAAGCCACAGTTTGTTTTTGCGTTTTCAACAACAAACCATACACCTTATGAACTGCCTGAAACATACAAGCCTTTTCCAGTATCTATACCGGACAGTATTCGAAAGGTGTTGCGGTGCGACCAGACAATCGCAAAAAAGAATTTAACCAATTACCAGTATGCAAATGACTGTTTGGGAAGATTTATTAAACGTATAAAAGAGAGTCCATTGGGTAAAAATACGATTGTTGTGGCTACAGGCGATCACAACTCGTTAGCATTGTTCGATTTTACTGATAGTCAGCTCCTGCAAAAGTTGAGTGTGCCATTAGTGATGTATGTACCGGAAAAATATCGCAAAGGAAAATTTGACCATAATCGTTTCGGATCGCATAAGGACATATTCCCAACTATTTTCAATCTTGCTTTGCAAAATACTCCCTATTTGAAATCGGGTAATAATATGCTTACAAACGATTCGAGTGATATTTTTTACGCTGTGAACGATTTTAAAGTAGGAATGAACAGCAAGGGATGTGTTATTGCCGATGATAAACCATTATTATATCGCTGGGGCGATGGCAAAACATTGATTCCTGTAACGGATCACAATTCCCCTGAACTCAATTCTCTAATCAAAAAAACAAGGGCTCATGCTGCCTCGCTTACTATGTTTATTCAAAATGAATTAAGTCCAATCAAATAAGTGCTTTCCCCAAACTTATTTGTTATTAATATGTTTTAAAACGCATACACTGTTTTAATTTACTTAGGACAAAAAAATACAGATATGTCTGAGCCTTTTAAAAATAGCTATGCCAACGGAGCTTTGTCCGGAAAAGTATCGTGGCTAAGTCCGTCCAATATTGCCCTGATAAAATATTGGGGGAAACTCGAGAGACATTTGCCATCAAATCCATCCTTGAGTCTTACTTTATCAAAGGCTTTTACGGAAACTAGCATAGAGTACGAATTTATTGAAGCATTGACATCTCCTGAAATACAATTTGCATTTTCTAATGCTACTGAATCTTCATTTGAAGAACGTATTAGCGGATATATCAAAAACCTATTATTCGATATGCCCTTTATTTCGCATGTGCGAATGAATATTCAATCACATAACACCTTTCCACATTCGGCCGGAATTGCTTCTTCTGCCTCAGCATTTAGCGCTCTGGCTATGTGTTTGTGTTCTATTGAAAAACAATTGTATGGCGCTGTTTCAGGAACGATGGATTTTTATCGCAAAGCATCTTACATGGCAAGACTTGGGTCGGGAAGTGCTTGCCGGTCGGTTTATGGTGGGTATGTTGTTTGGGGCGAAACGGATGATTATAACGAAAGTTCAAATTTATACGGAGTGCCTTTTCCGTATGAGGTGCATCCCTTGTTTACAGATATGCACGACTCAATATTGGTGGTTTCATCGGCCAGAAAAACAGTGTCGAGCAGTGCCGGTCACCAACTTATGAAAAATCACCCATATGCATCGGCCAGATATCAGCAGGCTCGGGATAATATGTCAAGTCTTATTCGGGTTATGCAGTCCGGAGACATGGATGGCTTTGTGAAAATAGTTGAAAACGAAGCCATGAGCCTTCATTCATTAATGATGTCATCGTCCGATTCGTTTATTTTACTTCAACCTGCTACACTCTCTGTCATCGAAAAAGTAAAAGATTATCGACACCGAAGTGGGATTCCTGTTTGTTTCACACTTGACGCCGGACCCAATATTCATATGATTTATCCAGCCATTTATATAAATCAGGTACATGAGTTTATTCAATCGGAATTGGTTCAATTCTGTGAAGAAGGACGAGTTATTCACGATTTTATAGGAGAGGGACCCAAACAGCTTATCTAATACCCGAATTTGCTTTTAAAAATCGTTTGGTCTTTCAAAACCAGACAACACTACCTAAAAAAAATGAAGCAATACTTTTAAAATCAACTGTATGGTTCAGGATTATGGAATTACTTATGCGAAATTATTGTTATTTGGCGAATATGGAATTTTGCTCGGTGGGGCGGCATTAACCATCCCTCTGACTCGTTTTATGGCAAAGTTCGATTTTATTGACAGTGCACCGGAAACTGAAATTGCACGTAAATCAAATAAAGTATTGCATGGATTTGCTGAATTCCTCGAAAAAAGCAAATCTATTACTTCAGAAATAAACGTTGCAGGATTTAAACTAGACATTGTAGATGGCTTATATCTTTCATCCGACATACCCATTGGTTATGGGGTGGGAAGTTCGGGTGTTGTATGTGCTGCTATCTATAAAGCTTATGGGAAAAATAAACAACCTATTAATAATTTACCTGATAATCTGTTGTTGTACAAAAGTCTTTTTTCGTCCATGGAAGCGTTTTTTCATGGAAAAAGCTCCGGCCTCGACCCTTTGGCTTGTCTGGTTGGTAAGCCATTATTGATTCGGCAAAAGGAAATTTCTATTCTTCATTCTGTTTATCAGCTAAAAAAGAATTGGTTTTTAGTTGATTCGGGTTCATCAAGAATCACCGGGCTATTAGTTGAAAAGTTTCTGGCAAAGTGTTGCAAATCTGATTTTAAATCTGATTTTAAATCGAATTATATATCAGTTGTAAACACATTAATCGATGAGATTAAAGATGAAAAATTGGTAAAAGAAGGATCAAACGATACACGAAGCATGGAAAAATACATGGAGGCAATTTCGTTGATGCAGCTGAGGTATTTTAACGAAATGATTCCGGCTTTTTTAGTCCCTTTATGGCAACAAGGCATTGACACAGGCTGTTTCTACCTTAAATTGCTTGGTGCAGGTGGGGGAGGCTATTATTTAGGAATAAGTCAACAAAAAACCGCAACCGAAGAAATGGTTGCGGCATATGGACTTAAATTACAATGGGTTGATGTTTAGTTATGTCTGTTTAGGCTTCATTTTATGTTGCATATCTTCAAGAGCAATCTGTAATTCGTGTTCCTTGCGCGACGATTGTTCCTGAGTAGCTCTCAGTTCTTCCAGATTTTGGCGCATTTCCTCTTCCTGTGATGCCAGTTCCTCGGTTTGTATTCGCGATTGTTCGAGCAGTTTTGTTGTTTGCATATTAATTTTTACTGCCGATAGCGTAGAGGCAATACTTTCAGCTATTTTTTCAACAAATTCAATCTGGTATTTCTGTATTTCATCAAACGAGGCAACTTCAATTGCTCCAAATACTTCGTTGTTCATTTCAAGAGGAACCAGTAATAAACTTCTCGGATTTGAATCACCCATCCCCGAAGTGATTTTTACATAATTTTCTGGAATATCAGTTAAATAGATGGTTTCTTTTTCGAGAATGCATCTTCCAACAAGTCCTTCACCCATTTCAATTCGTTTTTCGAGAAATTTTTGCCGATTGTATGCATAACAAGCAACTAATTCAATAAAAATGTCAGTTTTATCATTGTTGTTAATGATAAAAATTCCACCCTGATTGGTGTCGAGGTATTTTACAAGATTGCTAATTATGTTGAAGGAAAGTGCCTCAAGTTTATCGTTGTTTTGCCTAAGAATTTCACTGAAACGGGCAATCCCTGTGGTTGCCCAATTGCGTTGCTCGTCCTCTATTTTGCGTTTAGCATCTTCTATGGTTGCTGCCTTTAAATCGTCGCGCATCCTTAAAAGCGAGTTGCCAAGCACATCTCTGTCGCTTAATGGTTTAAATTTATTGTCGTAATTACCCTTTCCTATTTCAAGAGCAAAACCTGAGATTGCTTTCAATCCAATAACTAGTTGGTTAAGAGCCTTCGACATTTCACCAATTTCATCACTTCGTTCCTTTATTTTTTCGTTTGGTAGTATACCTTTACTCATCGATAAGAGAATTCCCTTAATGTATTGGATTGGCACAACTAACGAACGAGCTGTAAAAAAGGCTAGTATAAGAGAAGTAAATACCAATACAATACAGGTAATGATAATGAAATTTTTGAGATTCTTTAAAGAGTTGTCCATTTCCGCACGTGCTGCCAAAACATTTTCCTGCTGATGTTTGATGATTTTTTTTAATCCTTGCAGGGCAGAGGAAGTTCTTACAATGATTTCTCCTTTGTCGGAAATAAGGCCAATAATATTGAACATCACATTCGGATCGTTGTATTGTTCAATGCTTGTTAACTGGTACATGATGGCATGGTGGAGCTTGAATAATGTATCAGAAATCTGCACAATAATTTTCTCATACTCAAGTCGATCTGTATCATCCCATTGGTCAGTAATTTTAGCAAGATCTCTTTTAAGTTGCGGAAAAACTGTGTTGTGAAGGTCAGTAAGCTTAATCTTATCGGGTGTATTCGTAACTTTATCAATGAACACCCAGCTTTTCACAAGCATTTGTGAGTTGCTAATCAGATCGTGCATTCTAATTAACATTGCCTCTGACGGCTGATAAACAGTGCTGATTTGTTGGTTGAGCTGTCTACTCTTATTCAAAACATTATTGATAAGAACAGCATTGATAATGAGTGCGAGAGTTAGCAAACCAAACCCTAATCCGATTTTTGCCGCAATTTTCATTGAAATTTTTCTGTTCATTTTGTTCTAAAAGTTTCACTTCGTGAATGTACCATTGATTTTTCAGCTTTCTTACAAAATATACGGCTTTTTCAAAATTACATGTTTTAGATTAATGGATGGAGATTACCATATAATTTTTTAAATATTTTCTATTTTTGCTTTATTGCTGCCTCAATCCTTAATAAACCTTTCTCTAAAACTGATTTTGGACATCCAAAATTAATTCTCATAAAACCTTCCCCTCCCGATCCGAAATCAGTACCGGAATTGAGTCCTACTTTTGCTTTAGTAATAAAAAATTTACGTAATTCTTTGTCATCCATACCTAAATTAGTACAGTCGAGCCATGCCAAATAGGTACCTTCGGCTCGTACTACTTTCATTGATGGTATGTTGGCGTTGATAAATTGTTCTATAAAAGTAAGGTTTTTATCAAGATAAAGGACTAACTCTTGTAACCAGATATCGCCATAAGTATATGCTGCTTCGAATGCTGTAATTCCAAATAGGTTGCCATTGTTGATATGCATGCTGTTAGGAATTTTTTCAAACTGACGTTTTAGGTCAGGATTTGAGGTTATCGCTGCCGAACTTGCAAGCCCAGCCATATTAAATGTTTTACTGGGAGCGATAAGCGTAACGGTAATCGAAGCAATTTCATCTGACAAACTGGCTAATGGAATGTGTTTATGACCAGGCAGAATAAGGTCTGAATGAATTTCATCAGAAATGATGGTGATATTTTTTTCCAGACAGATATCTGCAATTGTTTGAAGCTCGTCTTTTCGCCAAACTCGGCCAACCGGGTTGTGAGGATTGCATAAAATCAAAAGTTTGGTTTCGGCATCAATAAGGGACCGCAGTCCATTGTAATCTATCGAATAATTGCCATCTTTATAAATAAGCTCATTCACTGCTATTTGTCGGCCATGGTCTGTAATGGCTGTAAAAAATGGAAAATAAACAGGTGTTTGAATAATGACCTTATCGCCTGGTTTAGTGAATGATAAAACACTAAAGTTCAAAGCTGAAACAACACCGGGCGTAAAACTGATCCAATCTTTTTTTATTTGCCAGTTAAAACGTCTGTCAACCCAGTTAACCAGAGAGTTGAAGAAGCTATCGGGTTTAAGGGAATATCCAAGTATTTCATGATCAAGACGCTTTTTTAATGCGTTTATTACAAAGTTAGGAGTTCTAAAGTCCATGTCCGCCACCCAAAGGGGCAGTAAATCATTGCTACCGAAGTATTTTGCTTTGCCGTCATATTTGAGGCAGTTGGTGCCGTTTCTTTCAATTATCTCATCAAAATTGTAAGCCATTTCGAAATGGTATTGCTTGGTTCAAATAAATAATCAACAAATCTAATACAGATATCGGTAAAATATTGATGATTTCTACCTAATTTGCGACGCTAAAATCAAATGGATGTCATACGTAAAGCCAAAAAAAAGCCTTGGTCAGCATTTTTTAAAAGACCAAAATATTGCCAGGAAAATTGTAGCTAGCCTGCAAGCTAATGGAATAGAACATGTTCTGGAAGTTGGCCCGGGAATGGGAGTTCTTACAAAAATTCTTATAGAGCAAACATCCTATGTTACTTATGCCATCGAAATTGATAGGGAGTCGATTGCATACCTGGAATCAAATTTGCCCTCAATGGCGGGAAGGATTATTTATGGAGATTTCCTAAAAATGCCGTTTACCGGAATTTTTGAAACTCCTTTTGCAGTGATTGGTAATTTTCCATATAATATATCGTCTCAAATCTTTTTTAGAGTTCTTGAAAACAGAAACCTGATACAAGAATTGGTTGGAATGATTCAAAAACAAGTTGCAGAGCGTATTGCTGCTCCTCCAGGGAGTAAAACCTATGGTATCTTGAGTGTGTTACTTCAGGCTTTTTATAAAATTGAATATCTATTTACTGTGCATGAGCATGTTTTTGCGCCTCCCCCAAAGGTTAAATCGGCAGTTATTCGATTTACACGAAATCAAACTCTTGCGTTGGATTGCGACGAGCGGCTATTTTTTAATGTGGTCAAAACGGGATTTAACCAACGAAGAAAAACGTTGCATAATTCATTAAAAGGTCTCACCAGTGGAACTATTACTGATCCTCTTTTTCAAAAAAGACCAGAGCAACTTAGTGTTGCTGAGTTTGTTCGTTTAACTAATTTGATATCAGGCAATAGGGTGCAATTAAAGGATGAGATTCTGTAATATTGTATGAAAATTCTCTGGTTTTTGCGATTGCCTAAATAAAATGAATTTCAAAAACTTTCTTTTTGAGATAGCTTTAAGATAACTAACAGATATAATTCAAGTATTTTTTATATGATTAACATTAGACTATCTGCTGTATTGATTTTTATTGTTTCGGTATATTTTGATGCAAATACAGCAACACTACGAAGTTTCGATTTCAATAAGGTAGATTCTACTAAAAAACAATATGTTAAAAAGCCTGTGAGAATTTATCACACGGAACGGTTAACAACAGTAAAACCGCAAATAGATGGAGTTTTGGACGACGATTGCTGGAAAACCGGTGAATGGTCAGGAAATTTTACTCAATGGATTCCTAACGAAGGAGCTAAGCCTTCGCAACGCACAGAGCTTAAAATACTTTATGATGACAAAAATGTTTATGTAGCTATTCGGGCTTTCGATAGCGAACCGGATAAGATACTGCGCAAAGCAGGCCGCAGAGATGAATTATCCGGTGACATGATGGGAGTTACGTTTGACAGTTATCATGATCATCGCACCGGCTTTGAATTTGATGTAACAGCGGCGGGTCAAAAAATCGATTTGATTCTGACCAACCCAATGGCTGCTGATTATAATTGGAATGCTGTGTGGTACGGTAAATCTGCCATGGAGGATTCAGCTTGGACTGTTGAAATGGAAATTCCCTTAAGTCAGCTGCGATATAGTGGTGAAGAAGAACAACTATGGGGATTACATTGCTGGCGCTGGATCGACAGACTGCAGGAAGAAAGTGATTGGGAATTGCAGACTACTACCGGACCTGGAATGCTCTATTTATTTGGTGAAATACATGGGATTAAAGGGCTATCGAAAGAACGAAGAATTGAATTAATGCCCTACGGATTGGGCAAGTTTAAAACGTTTAAAAAAGAACCGGGGAATCCTTTTGCATACAAAGGAAAGTCAGTTTTAGGAAATTTCGGCCTTGATGCGAAGATAGGGTTGTCGAGCAGCTTTACTGCTGATCTTACAGTAAATCCCGACTTTGGTCAAGTCGAGTCCGACCCTTCTGTAATGAATCTTACGGCGTTCGAAACTTTTTTCGAGGAGAAAAGGCCTTTCTTTCTTGAAGGGAAAAATATTTTTGATTTTGATTTTGGCGATGCTAGTATCTTTTATTCCCGGCGAATAGGTCATGCTCCTTCATATTCACCAACTTTAAATGACAAAGAATACCTGAAAATGCCCGATAATACTACCATTCTGAGTGCAGCAAAGTTTAGCGGGAAAACTGCAAATGGGCTTTCCGTGGGTGTTCTGCAGAGTTTTACTGCGCGCGAACAGGCGGAGGTTAATACCTCTGAAGGAAACAAATTGATTACAGCAGAACCATTTACAAATTATTTTGTGGGCCGCGTTCAACAGGATTATAACCAGAGCAATACGGTTTTTGGTGGCATATTTACATCAACCAACAGGTTTATACGCGACTCGCACCTGAATTTTATGAACCGTGAAGCATATACCGGAGGTCTTGATTTGTTGCATCAGTGGAAGGACAAAGAATATTATGTTAATGCAAAAATTGTAGGAAGTGATATTAAAGGTAAAAGCGAGGCAATAAATGAGTTGCAAACATCTTCAGCCCACTATTTCCAGCGTCAGGATGCAAACTATTTGCAATATGATACTGCGTTGACACAGCTTTCAGGCTTCGGAGGTAAAATAAAGATTGGGAAAGGAAGCAAAGGATTATGGAGGTATTCAACTGAGGTTAGCTTTCGCTCACCTGGTCTGGATCTGAATGATATCGGCTTCATGCAAATGGCTGACGTCATTCTTCAGAATAATAACATCTCGTATTTTGTAAATAAGCCTGTTTCTATTTTCCGAACCTATTCAATTGGTATCGTGCAAGATAATAAGTGGGACTTTGGAATGAATCATATTTCCTCAGGAGCTAATGCCAATTTTTATTTCGAATTCTTAAATAAGTGGGGTGTTTCAGCAGGTCTTACATATACTTCACAAGCATTGGATACCCGTTTGTTACGCGGTGGATATGCCATGTTAGTTCCGGCAACATGGTCCGGCAATTGGAATTGGAAGACAGATATGTCAAAAAAATTGTATTTCGGGTTAAATTCCCGGTTGTTCGGAGCTGGTAATAATGTTTCGAAGTTTTATTCGTTCGGCCCGAGCGTATCTTACAGACCTGTAAACACGCTTAAACTGGCTATGGATTTAAATTACTCTAAAAATGTTGATGAACTTCAGTATGTAGATACTAAGATTGTTAATAGCTACAAAAAAATTATTTTAGCGAAAATTAATCAGGAAACTATTGGTCTTACCTTTCGGATTGATTATAACATTACGCCTGAAATTTCCTTGCAGTATTATGGAAGTCCTTTTGCATCAGTTGGTAAATTTTCCAATTTTAAAGAAATTAACAATCCTAAAGCTCCAAATTATTCCGACCGCTTTACGGTATTGAATAATGCAGTGTTATCAGGAAAAGATTATCAGATAGACGAAAACAACGATGGTAAAGTTGTTTACTCGTTTGCAAATCCCGACTTTAATTTTTATCAGTTTCGTTCGAATTTAGTATTTCGTTGGGAATATCGGCCCGGTTCTCAAGTGTATCTGGTATGGTCTAACGACCGGACTCAATGGAATAGCCCTGGTTATTACGGAATTAACGATGCGCCAAGCCAATTGTCACATTCATTTCCAAATAATATTTTTTTAATAAAACTAAATTATTGGTTCTCAATTTAGAAATAGATCACTAAATAAAATTATCATTTGGATTTTGAGATACAGGTACTAATAGGTGGCTTGTTGATCTATTAATTCATTGATAAATAACTATTTATATCAATTTTATGAACTTATTAATAATATTTATCCTGAATCCCTCATGTATTTCTGGTTATATATTGGGATCGTAGTGATATTATTTTAAAGATTTGGGTATTTAATAACTATTTCATAAAATAAGGAGTATCTGTGAATAGATGGGATTTATTAGGTTATATTGTTAAACGGAAAGACTATTAATTAATTATCTTAATTAAATTGCTTTATAAAACAATAAAGCATATTTAACTTCATAAAAAAAATTAATAAGTTGGCATTTTTTAATTATTTAAACTATATTTGTTTGGTTAAATAATTATAAAGTCAACTTTCTAAAATGGATTCTGAAGACGAAAAAACCACAAGTGTAAGGGATAGCAAAAAAACAGCTTTACGTAATAAGTTGCTAACCACTTTTTATCAAGAGGGAACGAAATCAATTCCTGATTTAAGTGATTCATTACAATTGAGTATTCCAACCATCACTCGTTTTCTCGAAGAGCTGGCTCATGCGGGATATATTCTTGAAGAAGGCGAAGGCTCTTCAAGTGGTGGAAGAAGGCCGGTTCTATATGGATTGAATCCAAACGCTAAATTTGTGATTAGTGTAGATATAGGACGCTTTGTCATTCGTGTAGCGTTGGTTAATCTTCGTAATCAGTTTATTGCCCCTGTTAGGATTATAAATGAAGGCCTCTCATCTCAGTCCGACATACTTCAATTGATTAAACAAGAATCAGAAGATTTAATAAAACAATCGGAAATTTCTATCGATAAAATATTAGGTGCAGGTATCTCATTGCCAGGTTTAATAGATATTAAAACCGGAATTAGTTACAGTTATTTCACTGCCGTTGGAAAGCCTCTTCATGAACTTTTTAAAGAAATATTTCTATTCCCTGTATTTGTGGAACACGACACTAAAGCAATGGCACTGGCAGAATTATCATTTGGACTAGCCAAAGGCAAACAAAATGTGTTATGTCTTGTGCTGGGAGCTGGAGTTGGGTTAAGCATGATTATGGCAGGTAAGTTATACAAGGGAAACTCCGGCTTCGCAGGTGAATTTGGTCATATACCTGTGGCAGACAATGGTCAACTTTGTTATTGTGGAAAGGTTGGCTGTCTCGAAACTGTTGCATCCGGTGTTACCCTCATTCAAAATGCCCGTAACGGAATTGCATCGGGAGCTTCATCGAAAATTACAGATCTTACCAATAATAATCCCGAAAATATTTCACTGGATATAATTATTAAAGCCGCCGCGCTGGGCGACCAGTATGCCATTGCATTGCTTTCACGTACCGGAGAAAGTCTCGGGAAAGGTATCGCTACTTTACTTCATCTTTTCAATCCTGAAATGATTATTCTTGGAGGCGAACTTTCAAAAGCAGGTAATCATATTACTGATCCAATTAAACAAACGCTTAATCAGCATGCCATTGCAAGAATACTTCGGGATACTGAGTTGGTTACAACAGAGCTTGGGGAAAATGCCACATTAATGGGTACTGTTGCTTTGGTAATCAATAACTTTTTTACTAAAGGAGCCGATTTTCCTAAACTTTAATGATAAGAGGAATTGTCAGTGATCATGGAAGGCTGACATCTGTTTTAATAACACAACATTTAAAAACTAACGTATGACGTCTACTCCAATTACAAGTCCTGGAACTAAACAGGGCAATTACATTTTTTCTATTGCTATTATAGGGGTTTTATTTTTTATTTTTGGTTTTGTTACCTGGCTTAATGGAACGTTAATACCATTTTTACAAACAGCCTGCGAGCTCACACCTGTCGAAGCCAGCCTTGTGACGCTTGCCTTTTACATTGCTTATTTTGTAATGGCCTTGCCTTCCTCTTTTGTTCTGAAGAAAACGGGTTATAAAAATGGTATGAGCCTTGGATTGTTAGTGATGAGTATTGGTGCATTAATATTTATACCAGCCGCTTACAGTCGCATGTTTGGAGTTTTTCTCTCAGCGCTTTTTATCATGGGAACTGGTCTGGCGCTCTTGCAAACTGCATCAAATCCATATATTACAATTATCGGCCCACGCGAAAGTGCGGCGGTTCGTATTTCAATAATGGGTATTTGTAATAAAATGGCTGGTTTTATCAGCCCACTTATCCTTACTGCCCTTGTAATGCATGGAATGGATAAATTCAAGGATGAAAATCTGAAATTACTCGACCATGTGGCTAAAATTGCTGCGCTTAATGAACTGTCATCGCGGTTAGTTACACCTTACATTTTTATCGCTATCGCCTTGTTTTTGTTGGCTATAATGATAAAATTCTCACCTTTACCCGACACTATTGATGTGGAAGGGCATGAAGATGAGAGCTTGATGGGTTTTATAAAGCAAATTCCAGGGGCACTCAAAATTCCTCATATGCTGTTGGGAGTAATCACACTGTTTTTTTATGTGGGTGTTGAAGTAATGGCCGGCGACAGCATAAGCCAGTTCGGAAGAAATCTTCATTTGGATTATGCCTCAAAACTTACCAGTTTTACCATGGCTTTTATGGTTGTAGGCTATATCCTCGGAATAATAAGTATTCCGAAATACATCAGCCAATCCAAAGCACTAAGGGTTTCTGCCATTTTAGGTGCTATCTTTGCCGTCGGAGCTATCTACAGCAATCCGAATGATACTTCATACTTCACTGCATCATTTGGATGGTTGAATTCCTTTAGCTTCATTAACATACCAATGCTGCCAAATCCTGTTTTCTTTATTGCCTTATTAGGCCTGGCGAATGCTCTTATGTGGCCTTCCATCTGGCCTCTTGTATTGCAAGATCTTGGTAAATTTACCAAAATAGCCTCTGCCCTGCTCGTTATGGGTATTGCAGGTGGCGCTATAATTCCGCCTTTATACATTAAGATGTCAATGTCTATTGGTTATCAGAATGCACTTTGGATTATGGTACCAATCTATCTTCTCATTTTATTTTATGCGATTCAAGGTCATAAAATCAGAAAGTAAACAATATTATCCCCTTTACGTTTTTTAATTTATAAAGGCAATGGTGTTAAATTTCTTCATGTGTGTCGTTTTGTTCGTATAGGTTTGATTGAGAAAAAGTAATTTCTTTTACTGAATTAACTTATATTTAATTACTTAATAATTAACTTGATGGAAGATAAAAATACTGTTAGTAGAAGAAGGTTTCTTCAAACCACTATAACTTCTCTGGTTGCTTTAACTATTGTTCCAAGGCATGTTCTGGGAGGAAATGGCTTTATTGCCCCAAGCGATCAGTTAACTAAAGCAATTATTGGAGTGGGAGGAATGGGCCTTGGCCATTTTGGCTACGGAGGAACCCGTTTACTTGCGGTATGCGATGTTGATCGTGGTCACCTAAAAACTGCTCTGGACAAAGCAGGTTCGAGTGTTAAAGGATATGCCGATTACCGGGAAGTTATCCAACGGCCTGATATAGATATTGTACATATTGCAACTCCTCCTCATTGGCACGGTATCATTGCAGCGGATGCTGCCAGGGCAGGGAAGGACATTTGGTGCGAAAAACCAATGACTCGCACCATTGGTGAAGGAAAAAAAGTAAAAGAAGCAGTTCAACAACATGGAAGAATGTTCCGGTTGAATACCTGGTTCCGGTTTACTGATGTTTTTTACGGATTTGGAACCACAGTACAACCCATCAAAAAACTTGTTGAAAGTAATATATTGGGTTGGCCACTTAAAGTAACCATAAATAAATCAACAGGATTCGACTGGAAGTTTTATTGGAGCGGAAAAACCAACCTCGAACCAATGCCTGTGCCTCCTGAACTTGATTACGACATGTGGTTGGGACCGGCACCTTACAAGCCTTATAATCCTCACAGGGTACACAGCACTTTCCGTGGCTACTGGGATTATGATGGTGGAGGACTTGGCGACATGGGTCAGCATTTTCTTGACCCTATCCAATACATTCTGGGAAAAGATGATACAAGTCCAGTTTCGGTTGAATTGGATGCTCCTCAACAGCATCCCGATGCAGCAGGATTTTGGCGACGTATTGAATTAACCTATGCCGATGGTTGCAAAATTATACTTGACGGAGAAAATAAGGATACTAATGCTCCGTTTATTGAAGGGCCTAATGGAAAAGTTTATCCCGGAATGCGGTCGAATATTCCCGATTTGGAAAAAAAACTAGCTGTATTTGCTGAACCGGCTCTTCAGCTTACCGATTTTACTGAAACAGTAAGAACACGACAGAAATTTGCATTGAACGAGCAAAATGGTTTCAGATCGAGTACTATGGTAAATATTGCCATCACAGCAGTAAAGCTTGGGAGGTCCCTGAAATTCGATCCTGTGATGTGCGAATTTATCGATGATGAAGCTGCAAACCGATTGAACGAGCAGCCAATGAGAGCTCCCTGGATGATCTAAATTATTAATGTGATTAATTTCAACCCATGATAAAAAAAACAATACAAACGCTGTTCGTATTATTCCTTTTTTGTTCATCCGCTTTTTCACAGAATCAGGCGAATGATATCCGAACGCTACAAACTAAAATTGCAGATCTTTTGGCTCTTATGCCCGCCACCGATCCCGTCCGGTTGGATAAACTAATGAACGAAATGTCAGATTTGGGCGAGCAGGGAATTATAGATATTGCCGGTAAGCTCACTGCACCTGGCAAAGGGAATGATACAGAAGTAAAATTTGCCCTTGGAAGTTTTTCCAAATACGTTTCATTGAAAGGAAAGGAAAACATTCGCAAAATGTGCATTCAGGCATATTGTGCTGCCCTTGAGAAAACAGACCAAAAGGAAATTAAATCATTTTTGATAACTCAGTTGCAACTGGTAGGCAACAATGATTCGGCAGTTCCATATTTAAAGAAATATTTAACTGATGAACGCCTGTGCGACCCGGCAGCCAGAGCTTTAGCTGTGGTTAATACAACTGCCAGCCTTAAGGCATTGCTGGACGCATTGCCAAATGTGAGAGGCAACAACTTAATTTCGATAACAGAAGCTCTGGGTGATTGCAGGAATACCGAAGCTATAGCAGCCATTTCGGGTTTAGTAACGAACAACGACCTTAAACTTAAAAAGGTAGCCCTCTACGCACTCGGTAATATTGGTGCGTTATCGTCAGAGAGAATTCTTGCCACTGAAGCGGCCAAAGCTGGCTATACTTATGAGCTGACAGGTGCCGTTTCGTCTTATCTTTTATGGATTAAGCAAACAGGTAAAGCAGGTAATACCGCTATGGCTATTATTGCATGTAAAGGATTGATGAAAAGCTGTTCCGCTAAAAATCGGGTTCATACCAAAAGCGTTGCCATGGCGATGTTGGTTTATTTTGACAAAATGAATGCACTTTCCGTTTTGTTGGAAGCAGGTACAAGCAATGAAAAGGAATACCGCGCCACTGCCCTTTATCTTGCCGTAACTAATGGCACAACTCAAGCGACTGAAATGTGGATAAAAAAAGCATCCAAAGCGTCAGCTGATACCAAGGCAGATATCATTATCATGCTTGGAAACAGAGGAGATATATCTGCATTGCCATTTCTTCTAACTTCATTAAATGACAGAAAAACTAATGTTTGTTGCGCAGCAATTCTCGCTTCGCAAAAGCTTGGTCAGGAAAAGTCACTTAAGCCTTTGCTTGACTTGTTATTAAAACCTGATGATGAGGTATTGAAGGCAGTTAAAACTGCATTATTGTCGATGAAAGGCGATCAGGTTGTTTTGTCGGTAGCCGGGGCTATTGCAAATGCAGCGCCAGCCTCTAAAGTTATATTACTGGAAGTATTGTCATCCCACCAGGCTTCGATGTATAATAAGATTGTATTTGAACAGACGGGTTCGGGCAACCAAATCGTTCGCATGGCCGCATTGAATGCTTTGACACGAATGTCTACTGAAAAAGATCTCGATCAGTTAAATAAACAATTGTTAACAGCTTCATCTAAAGATGAGATCTCTGCCATTCAGGCTGGTATGATTTTTGGAGTTCGACATCTTAAACAAATTGAAAACCAAACTGACACCATCAGTAAACGGATGAATAGTGGAAATTCTGGACAAAAAAGTTTGTATTATCCTATACTTGCAGGAATTGGCGGTATAACTGCACTTAATATAGTTTTCAAGGAATATAATACGGGTACATCAGACCAGCAAGCATCAGCTTTTGATGCTATTGCTCATTGGAGTGACCACACCGCTATCAGCAAATTAAGTGACATTTGCAGATCGGGAAATAAGGTATATGTTGATAAAGCTATGAAGGCTTATATAGGTCTTGTAAGTAAATCGGAGTTTCCGGAAGACCAAAAGTTGCTGTTATTGCGCAATGCTTTCGATATTACTAGCGAAATCAATCAACAGAAAAGAATATTGAATGAAATTAGCAGTTTATCAACTTTACAAGCGCTTCTGTTTGCTGGAAAATTTATCAACAATCCATCTCTTCAGCAGGAAGCAGCTAACGCAGTGATGAATATTGCTCTTTCAAACAAAAATTTATATGGCAAAATAGTAACAGATTTATTGAATAATGCAGTTCTGGTGCTAAATGGTCCTGAAAGTGAATATCAGAAAGAATCAATCCGTAAACATATAGCCTCTTTGCCTACCGATCCAGGGTTTGAGTCCATGTTTAATGGAAAGGATCTTACAGGATGGAAAGGCTTAGCGGAAAATCCCATCGCCAGAAGTAAAATGACTCCTTCACAACTTGCCGAAGCACAAAAAAAAGCCGATGAGGTAATGAATAGCGGATGGAAAGCAAAAGACAACAAACTGATTTTTGAAGCAAAGGGTGAAAACCTGTGCACGAAGGAACAATATGGCGATTTCGAAATGTTTGTCGACTGGAAAATTACCAAAGATGGTGATGCGGGCATCTACCTGCGTGGGTCACCACAGGTACAAATTTGGGATACATCTCGTCGTCAGGTGGGAGCGCAGGTGGGATCCGGCGGTTTATATAACAATAAGGAGAACATGCACGATCCGTTAAAAGTTGCTGATAACATGGTGGGAGAATGGAACTCGTTTCACATTATCATGAAAGGGGAACGCGTAACTGTTTATCTGAATGGGGAAATGGTTGTTGATAATATCATTCTCGAAAACTACTGGGACAGAAGTATTCCTATTTTTCCATCGGAACAAATTGAGCTTCAGGCTCACGGCTCACTGGTTGAATATCGCGATTTATACATTCGCAAAATTCCCCGGCCTGAGCCATATAAGGTTTCTGAAATAGAGCAAAAAGAAGGATTCAAAGCCCTTTTTGATGGAATAAGCATGTATAACTTTACAGGTAACACCCAAGATTACATTGTGGAAGACGGGAATATTGCTGTTTATCCTAAAGACGGGGAGCATGGCAATCTTTATACAAAAGAAGAGTTTAGTGATTTTGTTTATCGGTTCGAATTTCAGCTAACTCCTGCTGCAAATAACGGAATCGGAATACGCACTCCCCTCGAAGGTGATGCTGCTTATGTTGGCATGGAGCTTCAGATACTTGATAACGAAGCTGATGTATATAAAGACCTTCAACCATACCAATATCATGGATCGGTGTATGGAGTAATTCCTGCAAAACGCGGATTTCTGAAACCTTTGGGTGAATGGAATTATGAGGAAGTAATTGCCAATGGTCCCAATATCAAAATTATTTTGAATGGCGAAACAATTCTCGATGGGAGTATTGACGAAGCTAGTAAAAATGGCACTATCGACCATAAAATTCATCCTGGTTTGCATAACAAATCTGGCCATATTGGATTTCTTGGACATGGTTCGGTGGTGAAATTCAGAAATATCCGCATTAAAGACCTAACAAAATCAAAATAGACAAAATTTCATTTTCAATGACAGATATTTTATTCCATCAGATTAACCAGTTTAAAACAATTGGAGATGTGTTGGCTATCGAGCAGCTAACTACTGGTCATATAAATGATTCGTATCTTGTTGAAGCCAGGTCGGGAAAATATATGCTTCAGCGTGTAAACCATTCCGTTTTTAAGAATGTGCCACAATTGATGGAAAATATGTTGTTGATTTCCAATCACATTAAAAACAAAAGCGCCATTAATAATTCGGGATTTGTAGTGCCGGAACTTCTGAATACCAACTCCGGGAATTGTTTTTATACCGATGAGAATGGCGATTTTTGGCGCATGTATGGGTTTATCGAAGGGAAAACTTATGATGTTGTAACCGATCCATTAATTGCCTGGGAAGGTGCTGGGGCTGTCGGGCTTTTTCATGCCTTGCTTTCCGATTTGGATGTGGCACAACTTCATTATACGATTCAGCGATTTCATGATATGGATTTCAGGATGGATAACTTTCATGCAGCGTTGGATAAGGACAAGTTAAAACGAAGCATGAAATGTCACAATGAAATAAATAAGCTGTTCAACTTTGCCAAGGAAGTATCTCTATTACACGAACAAGGGAATAAAGGTCTCTTTCCTTTGAGAGTGACACATAACGACACCAAGTTTAACAATATTTTGTTTGATAAAAACCAAAAAGCCATTGGCTTGATTGATCTGGACACTGTAATGCCTGGTTTCCTGCTTTACGATTTTGGCGATGCTATCCGAACAGCTGCCAATACTGCTGTGGAAGACGAAACGGACCTAAGTGCCATAAACATGAACATGGAAATTTACTCGGCATATGTTCAGGGATATTTAAAAAATGCTCAAAGCTTTATTACAACTGCCGAAACGGACTTTCTGGCGTTATCGGCGAAGTACATGACGTTCATTATGGCGCTGCGTTTTCTAACCGATTATCTTGATGGAGATACCTACTACAAAATAAATCATGAGCATCATAATCTCCAACGTGCTCGCGCTCAAATTAAATTAATTGAAAGCATGAATATGCATTTTTCGCAGATGCAGGATGTTATAGCAGATGCGTTATAAGGATTTAAAGAAAAGATCTCAGACTACTCAAATAGCTGCATACATATCATTCCATTATCATACCATACATTGGTTGCAACAAACATTAGTTCAGTTACCATGTATTTCAAACCACCATGATTTAATTTATCCTTCGTTAGCATAAAAGAAGAATACAAATCCTAATTCTCTAAATATCTCTGGTTTGGTATTTTGTTTTGTACAAAAGTAAGATAAAATTAAATAAATGGCAAAGCAGGTAAGCTCGCTTAAACTCGAAAGTGTAACTTAATCAAGCTGCGGCTAAAAGCCGGAAATAGAATAGATCAGAGAAGATATAAATAGCAAACCTCCAAGACGTTACTGTCCTGAAGGTTTTTATTTTTGGGTGGAAGATGGGGCTCGAACCCACGACCAATGGTACCACAAACCACTACTCTAACCGACTGAGCTACATCCACCATTTTTCTGGAGTGCAAATATAGATATTTATTTATTCCCTACAAATGGAGCATACAAAAATAAATGCATATTTTTGTATGCGGTTTCGGTCTTCAAGCACAACTAAATTATAATTTTTAGCTTTGAATAAACTTAAGAGTAAAGTCAATATTATATTTAGCCTGCAATTCTCTCAAATATCGCGCTTTATTACTTTTTTAATTATCAGTTCCATCTTTACCAAACAGAATCTAACACATTTAACCAAAGATGAAATTGGTGATTTTGAACTGATGATGCTATTGTCTGCTGCCTTAAGTTATTTCTGGGTAACAGGCATCATACAAACGTTTCTCCCTCTTTACAACAACAACCACGTATTTAGTAAACGCACACATTTTCGCGAAAAATCTCCTGAGATATTCAATACTTTTTTAATGCTTGCCTTTTTTAGTTTTGGCTTTGCGTTATTGATTTTTCTTTTTCGGAATAATATCTATGTTTATAAGGACTTAAAACCAGTTCCTCATGTTATCCCTTTGGTTATTTACTTCATTCTTAGCAACACAACTCCACTTATCGAATATATTTATTATGTAAGAAATCGCCCATATCAAATTATTAATTATGTTTTGTGGACCGCTTCTGCTCAATTGGTTCTGGTATGCGGTGCGGTTATTCTCGGATTGGGTATTGAAACAGCTATTTGGGCTCTTATTTCAGTTTCAGCAGTTCGGTTTATTTGGCTGTTAGTCTTATTAGAACGTTATGCCGAGTTCAGATTTTCCTTTGAATACATAAAAACACATTTTCGGCTTGGAATGCCATTAATTATGAGTAGCCTATTAAGCGGATCGTCGCAATATATCGATGGTTTTATTGCATCGTGGACATTGACCCCAGATCGATTTGCCACTTTTCGGTACGGATCAAAAGAATTGCCTTTTTCAAAAGATCTGTCAAACGGGCTTAATAATGCGATGTTAACCGGTTTTTCAACTCCTGAAAAAATGCGAAGAGCCATGTACGACCTTAAAAAAAAGTCGTTAAAGCTCATGCATTATTTGTTTCCGCTCTCTATCGTAATTATGCTGAGTAGTAAATTGATTTTTATTAACCTTTTCAGTAAGGAATTTTCCCGAAGCGCCGACATTTTTATGGTGTACCTGTTAATGGTTGTAAGTAGGCTTGTTTTTCCCCAAACCATCTTAATTGGTTTAAAAAAGACAAAAATAGTTTTTTGGGCGTCAGTTTTTGAAATTGCCTTTAATATAACCGCAAGCCTCTGGTTTATTTACTATACCGATCGCGGTCTGGTTGGCATAGCATTGGGAACTGCGCTTGTTCATGCCCTTGAAAAAATATTTATGGTTGCCTATAATTATTATAAACTTAATATACCGCCAAAGGCATATATTCCAGTTCGGTGGTTTATTTTTTATAGTTTATTAATAGCTGCTATCTTCGTTCTTATCGACCGCGGTATTATATCTATTTATTAAAGTTTAATTATTTTATTGGCAAAATCTTTGCATTTTTAAATTGAATATTTACCTTTGCAGCCCATTGATACAAAAATTATAGCATAACATTCATGAAAAAGGACTTACACCCAAAGAATTATAGATTGGTTGCATTTAAGGACATGTCGAACGAAGATACTTTTATTACAAAATCGTCCGCTGCTTCAAGAGAAACCATTACCATTGATGGAGTTGAATATCCATTATTAAAACTTGAAATCTCAAACACATCGCACCCGTTTTATACCGGTAAGATGAAACTTCTTGATACTGCCGGCCGTGTTGATAAGTTTATGAATCGTTACAAAGACCATTTGAACAAGAATAAATAAAATTTCGATATACGAATTTAAGCTCCTGACTATCATATAGCCAAGGAGCTTTTTTATTTCTACCAGTTCATTTACAATAATATAGATAATTGCGTTTTTTTAATTGCACAGGCAATTAAAAAAACATATAAGTTTGTGGCAAGAGTTTTTAAATATTAAACTTAAATATTTCAAAATGAATTGCATTCTTTTTGATGATGTTAGCTTTACAAACTTACTTCCACTTACCTTTACCAGGCCAGTAAGTGGAATACGTGTTGGGATATTAAAGATTTCAGAAAAGTGGGAGAAGCATCTTTCCGAAAGTGTTTCATTTCTGACAGAAGATTATTTATCAGTAAAATACCCGGCAAAAATAATAGATGAGAATTTTCTGATTAATGGGTCTATTTTACCCAACAAGGTAATTATTAAATTTATACGCTCATTAAAGATTGGTCAAGTATTAAAAACAGGCAATATTATTGTTGCTGCTCATCTTAATGCAGAACAGACTTCAAAATTCAATGTAAATGAAATAAGCCAATTCCAGGTAATTGATCAACCCATATCCTTTTTTAAAATAAATTTTCCATGGGATATTTTTACCAATAACTACACGGCTATAAATGAGGACTATGAGCTTCTCACAAAAGGTAGAAAATCGAACCCCATCAACAACACAAATCAGGTTTCCTTTCCCGAAAGAATCTTTTTAGAAGAGGGCGCCACTGTCGATTTTTCGATTTTAAATGCTCAACATGGACCTATTTATATTGGAAAAGATGCCGAAATAATGGAAGGATGCATGATACGAGGGCCATTGGCACTGTGTGAACATGCTGTTTTAAAGATGGGAACTAAAGTTTATGGTGCAACAACTATTGGACCATATTGTAAAGTTGGGGGAGAAATTAATAATTCGGTATTATTTTCCTATTCAAGTAAAGCTCACGATGGTTTTCTGGGCAATTCGATTCTGGGGGAATGGTGCAATTTAGGGGCGGATACTAACAATTCCAACCTAAAAAATAATTACGCTCAGGTAAAAGTCTGGAATTACGGAAAAGAACGGTTTATCGATACCGGCTTACAGTTTTGTGGGTTAATCATGGGAGATCATTCAAAAACAGCGATAGGTACCATGTTTAATACCGGCACGGTGGTGGGAGTTAATACCAATATTTTTGGAGCAGGATTTCCACGCAATTTTGTACCTTCATTTTCATGGGGTGGTCCCGGAGGCTTCACTACTTTCGGTATAGAAAAAGCCTACGAAGTTGCACGAATAGTAATGAAAAGACGCAATCTCCAACTCTCAGAAATCGACGAACAAATTTTAAAAAAGGTATTTGAACTTACAGAAAAATACCGCCGATACTAACACTTAGGTATTCATTACGTTAATACCGCCCACGTTGATGGCACAACTATTGATAATAGCACTCAACTGATGTTTTTAAATAAAACAATCTTTCATGGTGTCAAATTGACATGTAATTCATTTTTATGAGCAAAAAGAACAATATTCTTATTCCAGATATTTTCATGAACAACAGCATCAATGATGAGAATGAATTTATTCCTATTATCACTGACGATGACGACGATTTGGGGGAAATTTTGAAAATACCCGATTTACTGCCAATACTTCCACTTCGTAACACTGTTCTGTTCCCTGGAATCGTAATTCCCATTACCGTTGGCAGGGATAAGTCGATTAAACTGATTCGCGACGCTTACAAAAAGGGCAAAATTATTGGTACTATCGCCCAGCGTAATCCTAATGTAAACGAACCTTCAGGGAAAGACATATATAAAGTTGGAACTATTGCTCAGGTGCTTAAAATTCTTGAGATGCCCGACAATTCCACATCTGTTATCATTCAGGGTAAACAACGTTTTGAAATCAAAACCATAGTAAAAAATGAGCCATATTTGCAGGCTCATGTGGATGTTATTCCCGATATAAAGCCTGCAAAAGTAAACCGCGAGTTTGAAGCTATCATTAGTTCGCTTAAAGATATTTCGTTACGTATTATTCAGTTAAATAGTAATGTCCCACCTGAAGCGGCTTTTGCCATCAGGAATATCGAAAGTCCTTCTTTTCTAATCAATTTCGCATCATCGAACAGCGATATAAAGGCAGAAGAAAAACAAAAACTTCTCGAAACCAGTGATATTAAGAAAAGAGGAGTACTATTACTCGAATATTTAACCCGCGAATTACAACTTTCGGAATTAAAGCGCGATATACAATCGAAGGTAAAAACTGATCTCGATCAGCAACAGCGGGAGTTTCTGCTTCACCAACAGATGAAAACCATCCAGGATGAACTTGGAGGAAATCCATTGGATCAGGAGGTTGAGGAGCTGATGAAAAGGGCGAAAAAGAAAAAATGGAATAAAGAAGTTTCTACTGTCTTTGATAAAGAATTAACTAAACTTCAACGACTAAATCCAGCTGCCGGAGAATATTCTGTTCAGCTAAATTATCTTCATATTTTGGTTGAATTGCCATGGCTGGAATACACCAAGGATAATTTTGATATGAAACGTGCCAAGAATGTTCTTGATAAAGATCATTTTGGGCTTGAAAAAGTAAAAGACCGGATACTTGAGCACCTGGCTGTATTAAAGCTGAAAGGGGACATGAAATCGCCTATCTTGTGCCTTGTTGGCCCTCCAGGGGTGGGGAAAACATCTCTTGGCAAATCGGTCGCCAAAGCGCTTGACCGCAAATATTGCCGAATGTCACTCGGAGGATTACATGACGAGGCTGAAATCCGGGGCCACCGTAAGACTTATATAGGCGCTATGCCCGGACGGATTATTCAGAACCTGAAAAAAGTAAAATCATCTAATCCGGTATTTGTCCTCGATGAAATCGATAAAGTAGGTCAGGATTATCATGGCGATCCGGCATCGGCTTTACTCGAAGTGTTAGATCCGGAGCAAAACAACACGTTCAATGATAATTTCCTTGAACTGGATTATGACTTGTCAAAGGTGATGTTTATTGCAACAGCAAATACACTGAGTACGATACATCCTGCTTTGCGCGATCGTATGGAAATTATAGAAGTGAACGGATACACCATCGAAGAAAAAATTGAAATTTCCAATCGCCATTTGTTGCCAAAACAGTTAAAAGAACACGGACTTAAAAAAATACAACTTTCAATAGATAAGGATGTATTGGAATATGTTATTGAAAATTATTCGCATGAATCCGGCGTACGGGAATTAGATAAAACACTGGCTTCGCTGGTAAGAAACATAGCAAAAAGAATTGCATTTGGTGAAGATTACAATAAAAAATTACTTGTTGCTGATGTTCTGAAAATTCTTGGGGGTGCCAGATACAGTAAAGACAAATATCAGGGAAATAGCTATGCAGGAGTTGTTACAGGTTTGGCCTGGACTGCATCGGGTGGGGATATACTTTTTGTTGAAACAAGTTTGAGTAAAGGTAAAGGGGTGCTCACTCTTACAGGTAATCTGGGCGATGTAATGAAGGAATCGGCTGTGATTGCTCTGGAGTATCTGAAATCTCATTCAAACTTATTGGGTATTTCGACCGATGTTTTTGAAAAATGGAATGTACATATTCACGTTCCTGAAGGAGCAATTCCAAAAGACGGTCCATCAGCAGGCGTTACTATGATATCTTCCATCAGCTCTGCATTTTCGCAACGTAAGGTACGCGACAAACTAGCGATGACCGGCGAAATAACCCTTCGCGGCAAGGTGCTTCCGGTAGGAGGTGTTAAGGAAAAAATTCTAGCTGCCAAAAGAGCAGGAATAACCGACATCATTCTTTGCATCGAAAACAGGAAAGACATTGAAGAAATTCCTTCACATTACCTCACAGGGTTAACGTTTCATTATGTAAATAATATTGAGGAAGTGCTCGAATTTGCATTATTGCCCGAAAAAGTAGAGAAACCACTTGAAATCGTTTAAAGTGTATTTTCTTTCTTAACTTTGGTTACTTTTGGTATTAAAACAATATGAAAATGGGAGGTTTATTTTGGGGTATTGTCCTAATTATAATTGGAATAAGTCTGATTATTAAAGTTGCATTTAAAATAGATTTCCCAATAATGAAGGTGTTGGTTGCCTTCTTCTTTATTTATCTGGGAATTAAAATACTTGCCGGAAATCTGGGATTTGCAAAATTCAAATCCGGGCCTAACGATGTTATTTTTAGCGAATCAAGTTTTGTTCATCAACAAAACGTACCCAAGGAGCAAAATGTGGTGTTTGGAAAAGGAGTATTCGATTTCAGAAACTTACTTGAAAGTTCTCTTCCTGCCGAAATTCATATAAATACTGTGTTTGGTAACAGCGAAATTTTAATCCGAAAAACCATGCCTGTCATCATAAAAGTAGACGCGGCTTTTGCCGGAGCTACCTTACCCGACAATAACTCAACTGTTTTAGGCTCGGCAAATTATCAATCGGCAAATTTTGATCCACTAAAACCACATCTTACCATAGAGGCCGATGCTGTTTTTTCATCTATGAAAATAACAGCCTATTAATTATTTAACAGCCTTCAACATGAGTAAAATAGCAATATTTCCCGGGTCATTTGATCCTTTTACTATTGGCCATCAATCGATTGTATTAAGGGCATTGAGCCTTTTCGATAAAATTATTATTGCGGTTGGTCATAATGAGACTAAAAAGGCATTTTTCCCTTTGGCAGGAAGACTTTCGATGATCAGGGATGTGTTTATCGGCAATGCTAAAATTGAGGTAGTGCATTATGAAGATCTTACGGTATCGCTGTGCCAGCGTGTTGGTGCCAAATATATTCTTAGGGGTTTGCGTACATCTGCCGATTTCGAATACGAACGAGCCATAGCACAGGTAAACAAAGCTATGTACGATGATATAGAATCAGTTTTCATACTTACTTTACCGGAACATACTTCTATTAATTCATCTATAGTCAGGGAAATTTTACATTATGGAGGAAATGCCGGCAAATTTCTGCCTGACTCAATTGACCCCAAAAAATATTTATAACAAACACTATGTTCCGGTTTGTCTCCTTTCTTTTTATTCTCAGCTTTAATATTTTTGCATCTTATGCCGGTATAGTTGTAATTCATGGGAATAACGCCGAATACAAGGGAGCTATTCTGTCGTTCTATCATTTTACTAACCAAATTTCAAACAAAGAAGTTTTAATTGCCAACAGTAAAGTGAAAGAAAATGGCGACTTTGAATTGTCATTTGAGGTAAATCAAACTGACTATATCTTCTGCCATACGGGCGTTTTCTTTCTTTACATGTTCATCGAACCAAACAGTGATTACACCATCATACTACCTTCACGAATTGATAAAAAACAAGATGATATCCTCAATCCGTTTTTCAAAGAGCTGAGGGTTCATTTACTAATATCTGCATTTCAGTCAACCCAATTATCAACTCAGGAACATCCTGACAAGGAATTAAATTTTTTAATTCAACAGTTCGACAATTATTTCGATCCATACTATGCAAAATATGCCTCAAATATTTATACCAAAAATGGTGTAAAGGAGATGGATACTACCATGTGGAAAATCGAAACTACATTTGCCGGAATAAAAAAACCGTATTTTCAATCATATTATGCCTACCGGGTTGGATTACTTAAATTTATGTCAACTAGTTTTAAATCACGTAATATTTCCGACAATTATTTTCTTAATAAACCGGTGCTTTATAACAACCCTGCTTTTATGGAGCTTTTTAATCAGGTATACGAAAAGTACTTTGTATACTTTGGCCGAACTAAGGAAGGGAAAGTTATTTATGATAACATAAATACCAATAAAAGTATCTCAAAGTTAAAGAGTACATTGGCTCAAAATCAGGTGCTGGCAAACGATACGTTGAAAGAGTTTGTGATTTTAAAAGGGTTACACGATGGCTTTTATGAAATGGAATTCTCGCGCGAAGCCTTACTGGAAGTGCTTGACTCGCTAAGCATAACCACTACAATTGAAAAACATAAGGTTATTGCCAGAGATATTCGCGAAAAGGTTACACGCCTTATTCCAGGTTTTTCCCCTCCACCTTTTAAACTGCTAAATCAGGATAGTGTCTGGGTCAGCCTTAACGATTTTAAAGGGTCGTATGTGTATGTTATGTTTTGTACAACTCAGAATTACGCTTGCCTGAAGGAATATGATCTGATAAAAAAGCTCTATGAAAAACATGGCAAAATACTTAAAATAATTACCATTTCATTCGACGAAACGCTTGCCGACACCCGGATGTTTGCAAAAAAAATGAAGTACAACTGGACGTTTCTTCATTTTGGGAATCAATCCGAAATTCTGAAAGACTATGATATCAGAACTTTTCCTACTTATTTTCTTATTGATAGAGAAGGTAAATTAGCTATGTCGCCAGCGCCGTCTCCAGCCGAAAACTTTGAGATTTATTTATTTCAGCAACTTAGAGCTAAAGGGATTTTGTAACAAAAGTACGATAGGAAGAAATGAAACCTGCCAGGTTTCTAAGAATTAAGGTTTCTCCTGATTAATTTGTGCGATAAAGATATCCTTAAGAGATTCAAACGTATTTTTCATTACTTCACTCACAGTCTGGTAATCGAACCATTTTATCTCTGTAATATCTTCCGAAAGCTGAGGCTTAGGTTGTTCGACACCATTTACCTCCATCTCATACCATATTGTACGTTTTAAAACGCGGGTGTTTTTTTCCAGATAAAAATGGTAGGTATCGAAAAGGCGTTTTCCAACTTCAATTTGCGTTAGTCCACATTCTTCCTGAACTTCGCGTATGGCCGTTTGTTTGTAAAATTCTCCCTTTTCCACCTTGCCTTTTGGTAAATCCCACTTTCCGCGACGAAAAATGGCCAGAAGTTTACCATCAGGTCGATGGACAGCGCCACCGGCAGCTTCTACAATGGTATAGCATGATTTTAAAATATCAAGCAGAACATCCTCATTGTCATGAAGTATGTATAGAGCCTTTGTATGATTGAATTGTTCGAAGGCTTTAAGAAGTTCATCCAAACCCTCCTTTTTTTCGAACTTGTAAAACAAGCCGTCATTCTTTTCAAAGGTTTTAGTAATTTTGCTGCTCAAAAAAACAACACGATCATTATAAAAAATCTTATATCCTTGTAGCATGGCAATAATGTTGAATTTAATTCCCCAGTATTTACTACAAAGTAAAGCAATAAAGTTAGAACCAACAAACCCATTTAACTGGGCTTCGGGATGGAAATCGCCCATCTATTGCGATAATCGGATAACTCTTTCGTTTCCCGAAATCCGTACAGCTATTAGAAATTCTTTTGTTGAAAAGATAATAAAATATTATCCATCAGTAGAGGTGATTGCAGGCGTTGCCACGGGAGCTATTGCTCAGGGGGCGCTGGTTGCTGAGGCTATGAAACTGCCCTTTGCTTATGTGCGGTCGGCGCCTAAAAAACATGGTATGGAAAACCTGATTGAAGGTATTGTAAATCCCAAACAAAAAGTGGTTGTGATTGAGGATCTGATTTCAACCGGAGGAAGCAGCCTTCAGGCAGTTGAAGCCTTGCGTAAGGCTGGAGCAGAAGTACTCGGAATGGTAGCTATTTTTACCTACGGGTTTTCAGTTGCAGAAGAAAACTTCAAAGCTGTCAATTGCAAACTGGTTACACTAACAAACTATATGGAGCTTTTGAATTTTGCTCTGGAATCGAATTATATTAAAAAGGACGAATTGGAAGTTTTGCAGCAGTGGAGACAAAGTCCGGAGACATGGATGCAGGATAAATAAATGTTATAATCAAGAAAGTAAAAATGCTATGGAAACTAAGATAGAAAGCCGTGTAGGTATAATTCAATCGAGCGACGAAAGAATCTATACCTTTATCTCAAACTTTAACAATTTCAAACAATTTATACCAGCCGATAAGGTTCAGGATTTTGAGTCCACAGAAGATAGTTGCAAATTTTCAGTGACTGGTATTGGTAAGTTGGGACTTCAAATAATGGAACGGGAACCTTTTAAAACCATCAAAATTACCGGCGATGGAATGGCAAATCAAAAATTCAGCTTCTGGCTACAGCTTGTGCGAAAGGAAGAAAATGACACGCGCATTAAACTCACTATTAAGGCTGATCTGAATCCTATGCTGAAAATGATGGCGCAAAAACCGCTTCAGAATTTTCTTGATAAACTTGTGGATGCGCTTGAAAAAATGAGGTTTTAAGAGTTTATAGTCTTCTCACATAAATTTTTTAAATCATCCATCCATTCAGGGATATTTTTTAACTTGCACAGGCATTCTGGAGGATGCACTTTTCAACCACGTGATGATAAATCATTAACTACTAATTCATACAAAATGACATCAAGACGGATTTTTTTAAAAAATACTATTACCACTGCCGCGGGCGTTGGGTTGGTATCTGCTTTACCTGGTTCAATGTTAAGTTGTTCACCAAATGATAAAATAAATGTTGGTCTTATCGGATGCAATGGAATGGGTTTTGCCGATTTAACAGCGTTTCTTGGCAATCCTGAAGTGGAATGTATTGCATTGTGCGATATCGACGAATCGGTATTGGCAAGGCGAGCTGCCGATGTTGAAAAACTTCGCGGTAAAAAGCCGGCTCATCTATATAAAGATTGGAGAAAACTCATCGACAACAAGGATGTCGATGTTGTTATTATAGGAACTCCAGACCACTGGCATTGTCTTATAATGGTTGCCGCTTGCGAAGCGGGAAAAGATGTTTATTGTGAAAAGCCAATAGGCAATAGCATTGAGGAATGCAATATCATGGTTAAAGCAGCTCAGCGATACAAGAGAATAGTTCAGGTTGGTCAATGGCAGCGAAGCGATCCACATTGGGCGAGCGCTGTAGATTTTATCCGATCAGGTAAATTAGGAAAAATACGTCTGGTTCGGGTATTTTCCTACCAGGGTTGGTGTCCTTCGATACCTGTTGTTGCCAACGAACCGGTTCCTCAGGGTGTTGATTATGATATGTGGCTTGGACCAGCAACACAGCGACCTTTTAACAGAAACCGTTTCCATTTTACGTTTCGTTGGTTCTGGGATTATGCAGGTGGTTTGATGACCGACTGGGGAGTTCACCTTCTGGATTATGCCCTTTATGGAATGGATGTAACTACTCCCAAATCAATCATGGCCATGGGTGGAAAATATGGTTATCCGACCGATGCTTGCGAAACACCTGATAGCTTACAAACTATTTATGAATTCGACGGTTTCAATGTGATGTGGGATCATGCCATAGGTATCAATGATGGCGCTTATGGACGCAATCACGGACTGGGCTTTGTAGGCGAAAATGGAACCCTGGTTATTGACCGCAATGGATGGGAGGTGATTCCTGAAGTAGTGAACAAGCAAAAACGAATGGAAGCCGTTGCGTTACAACTAGGTACGAATTTAGGCTTAACGAACCATGTAAAAAATCACCTCGATTGTATTAAGCATCATAGTCACAAATTAAATGCAAGTGTTGAGATTGGCGCACACATTGCGAAATTTTCGCATTTAGGGAATATCGCTTATCGTTCAGGTAAAAAACTGGTTTGGGATGGTACTAAATTTACGAATGACATTGATGCTAACAATTACCTTGTGCCGCATTACCGTGCACCTTGGGAACTGCCAAAAGTATAACATAAAAAAGGGGATTGAGTTCCCCTTTTTAGTTTTTTAACCTTGTTCAAATCATAATTAATCTCGATTTTTCACAGATTAATTATGATTTCTTGCAATTAATTCATTTGTGGTCAACAATTCGGCATAATAATAATTCAAGACTGCCAAAAATGATCTATGAACATTGTTGGATTTTATTATTAGGTTGTTTTTAGCTAAATCCTTAGTTGCGCAAGCATCAGAAATTAGTCGTTTTGAATATCGATCAGGATTAATGCGGTTTTTGTGGTCATTTGATTTCTAATAATAAAGTGAATTACTTTTCGTAAACTTCCAATGGCAATCCATCAGGATCAGAAAAAAAAGTGAAACGTTTATTGGTCAACACATCTGTTCTAATCGGTTCCGCTTTAACACCTTTCTCATTAAGATTTACTATAACTTCGTCAATATCATCTACTTCAAAAGCCAGATGCCTTAACCCTGCTGCTTCAGGATGTGAAACCCTTTCAGGCGGACTATCAAAGGAAAATAGCTCGATAATGGTTTCGCCATTTAATGCCAGATCAAGTTTATAGGAGTTTCTTTCCTTCCGAAAGGTTTCTTTTACAATTTCTAGTTCAAGAACTTGGATGTAAAACCGTTTTGATACCGCATAATTAGAACAAATAATTGCAATGTGATGAACTTTATTTAGTTTTATCATTTGATTTAGTATGTTTGAAAACCGAAAATACGAAATAATGCTTTATTTTCACCGACTGAGCGCAATAATTATCAATAATATTTATTCTTGAAGAAAATAAACATATTACTTTACAGTTTATACTTTTGCAGAAACAGCAACTTAATGAAAGCGTTTTTTCGGTATTTTCTTTTTATTATAATCTTTACTGTTTGTCTTCTTGTCAATTCATCCGGGCAGGTTTCGAGCAAAACAGCCAATTGGAAAGCTGTTACAGATTATTCACTTTCTGACACAATATTTGTATTTCATCAATTTCCCATCGCCAAAAAGGGAACTCTTTCGGTAGCTAACCCCTATGGAACCCAAGCTACTTATGCTTGGAGCAAATACGATACTTTATCAAATACATTTGGTACTGCCTTAAAAGTAGATTCTAATATGTTATTTTCGAGTATCGATACCTTATCTCAAGGTGGATATAAAATTACGATTACGAGAACCAAACGTGACACCTCATTTATGGCATGGGTTTATTTCGATAATTATTCACTTGCCGTTGAGAAAGACAATGCCGGAAACGTAAAGTTCGGAAAATATACTTGCGACTATGTCGATCTAAGTTCCAAAGTAACAGCATTGCTTCCATTTGTTTATAAGAATCCCAATACCTTTGCCAGACAAATATTGAAAAATACTTTTACATATTTTTGGAGTGCCGATCCAACTCCTGAAATATCATTAATAAATGGCAAAGCTGCTTTTAGAGTGGATCCACCGCCATATATAGACACACGCTATAAATTAAAGGTGACCGATAAATTCGGATTGGTGAAAGAAGATGAGGTTTTTTATAAAACTATTCAGGTAAAGGCTGAGTTTGATTTAACATACCAATTAGAATATGATACTACACATATATTTAGTGATGCAGATAAAAAATCAGCCCCATTGAAAGTGCATGTTTTTAACAAATCGTCTGTAAAAGCCGAAACATTCAATTGGTATTTTATTGGTAAAGATACTGCTTATAATACAACCATTCCCGGCCCTCGCACTTATTACCAACCGGACACATTCAAAATAAAGCTTTTTACTCAAAGTGCGGAAGGATGCGTGGATACTATTACACATAATTTTGTTGTTGAGCCTGCAAATATTGAAGATGGTGAACAACCACCCAATGTATTTACCCCGGATGGTAAAAATCCTAAGTTTAAGATAAGTAATATTTCGATCAGACAATTTAAATTCACCGTTTTCTCCCGATGGGGAAGGGTAGTATATTCCCATCAAGGGATTGATATGTTGGAATGGGAGGGCTGGGACGGTAATATTGGAAACAGCAAAGCCTCCACCGGAGTATATTATTATGTGCTGGAGGTGTTTACCTGGGATAAAAAACCGGATCCTAAATTAATTCATACTAATGGCAAATATTCAGGCTTTTTCTATTTATTTAGGTAGAAATAAACTTGGTTCCAGTTACCTCTTCACTCAAACTTATATCTTTGACATATTAATCCGACACTATAAATTAATATATGGCCAGTATTTTAGTTATTGATGATGAACGCAGCATTCGCAATACACTTAAGGATGTACTTGAATACGAAAATCATAAAGTTGATGTTGCGGTAGATGGGATAGAAGGCCTTGATATGTTTTCGAAAAATAAGTACGATGTTGTTCTTTGCGACATTAAGATGCCCAATATGGACGGGATGGAAGTATTGGAAAAAATGTTCGAACATTCATCTGATGCCACTGTAATCATGATTTCCGGCCACGGAAATATTGACACAGCCGTGGAAGCCATCAAAAAAGGAGCGTTTGATTTTATCGAAAAGCCTCTTGATTTAAACCGACTTCTTATTACCATTCGAAATGGACTTGACAAAACAACACTTATTAGCGAAACAAAAGTCCTCAAGCGGAAAGTAAGCAAAACGTTTGATATTGTTGGCCAATCCGAAGCAATAAAGAAAGTGAAAGATATGGTAGATCGCGTAGCTTCTACCGATGCCCGCGTGCTAATTACCGGCAAAAACGGAACCGGAAAGGAATTGGTTGCCCGATGGCTTCACGAGAAAAGTCCACGGGCAGCAATGCCCTTCGTTGAAGTGAACTGTGCCGCTATTCCTTCTGAACTTATTGAAAGTGAATTATTTGGTCATGAAAAAGGTTCATTTACCTCGGCCTATAAGGATCGTAAGGGGAAATTCGAAAATGCTATCGGAGGCACCTTGTTCCTCGATGAAATTGGTGATATGAGCCTTTCGGCACAAGCAAAGGTACTTCGGGCTTTGCAGGAAAACAAGATAACCCGCGTAGGAAGCGATAAGGAAATTAAAGTTGATGTGCGTATTGTTGCAGCAACCAACAAAGACCTCAAAAAAGAAATTGAAGCGGGCAACTTCCGCGAGGATCTTTATCATAGGCTCAGCGTCATTCTCATTCATGTGCCATCCCTCAACGAACGACTTGATGATATTCCGATTCTAGCTGAGCATTTTTGCTGTCAGATATGTGCTGAATATGGCATGACCATTAAAACAATTACCGATGATGCAATTGCTGAATTTCAAAACATTACCTGGACCGGCAATATCCGTGAATTCCGAAATGTTTTGGAACGACTGATTATTCTTTGCGACAAAGAAATAACAGGAGCCGATGTTCTGGCATATGCCCAGCCGATTTCAAGAGACATTTAGCGTTGACAATAATCACTTGGCTTCGTCAGTATACTCGTAACCAGTAACCGGTAACCAGAAACTTCGTAACCTTTTCGTCTCCGTGTTCAATTTTTAATTAAATTTGGGGTTTTTATAAACTTAATACCAACAATGATGGTTTCGTATAAAGATTTAGGACTGGTTAATTCCAAAGACCTTTTCCAAAAAGCAGTGAAAGGCGGATATGCTATCCCCGCTTTTAATTTCAATAATCTGGAACAAATGCAAGCAATTATTTCAGCTTGCGTTGAAACAAAATCGCCCGTTATTTTGCAGGTTTCAAGCGGTGCCAGAAAATATGCCAATCAAACACTTCTACGTTTTTTAGCTCAGGGAGCTGTTGAGTATGCCAAAGAATTGGGATGCGCGATTCCAATAGTTCTTCATCTGGATCATGGTGATACTTTTGAACTTTGCAAAAGCTGCATCGACTCGGGTTTTTCTTCAGTAATGATTGATGGATCACATCTTTCATACGAAAAGAATATTGAACTCACCAAACAGGTGGTAGAATACGCACATGCACATGGCGTAACAGTTGAAGGTGAATTAGGTGTCCTCGCGGGTATTGAAGACGATGTTGTAGCAGAACATTCAACGTATACACATCCTGAAGAAGTGGAAGATTTTGTAAAGAAAACCGGTGTTGACTCATTGGCTATTTCGATTGGAACTTCTCACGGAGCTAATAAATTCAAGCCTGAACAATGCACCCTCAATGCTGATGGTGTATTGGTTCCACCCCCATTGAAATTTGACATTTTAGAAGAAATCGAAAAAAGAATTCCCGGCTTCCCTATTGTCCTTCATGGTGCATCGTCAGTTCCTGCCGAACTCGTAAAGACCATTAATGCTAATGGGGGTAAAATGAAAGATACTGTAGGTATTCCTGAAGAACAACTTCGTCGTGCAGCTTCTTCGGCTGTTTGCAAAATCAACATCGATTCAGACGGTCGTTTAGCTATGACTGCTGCTGTTCGTAAAGTGTTTGTTGAAAACCCCGGCGAATTTGATCCTCGTAAATACCTAGGGCCTGCCCGCGATCAGCTAAAAGTGCTATATAAACATAAGATTAATAATGTGCTTGGAAGTGCTGACAAAGCATAAGTTTCAAAAAGCCCCGCAATTGCGGGGCTTTTTTTACCCAATCAAGTATCAACTAAAAACTTAGGTATAATGTTTAAAAAAAATTACTTTTGAACTTTGAAGGCAATCGGTATTGTAAATTGTTGTGCAACAGCTTTGCCTTCTTGTCTTCCGGGTACCCAGGCAGGAGAGGATTTTATTACACGAATGCCTTCTGCATCCAAAACGGGATCGACGCCACGCAATACTCTCACCTCTTCAATTTTACCATCGGCCTCAACAATAAATGACAGGATTACTTTTCCCTGAATACCCTTTTTAGCAGCACTTTCCGGATAATTTAAATTTTGAAGGATCCAAGCACGAAAAGTTTCCATATCTCCACCCTGAAAAGTCGCGTTTTCTTCAAGCACGACAAAAACCCGTCTTGATTTGCTCTTCTTAACTGTGCTTTTAGTTATTGTATCCTTCTGATTAATTGGAGACACTGCATTATTCAGTGCCTGAAGAACATTGTTGGTAGTCGGCTTGAGAACTTGCTTGGGCAATGATCCTGTAAATGAAAAGCTAATGGCAATGATCAATGCCAATGGGAGAGCCAGAAAAAATCTAATTCTTTCGGCTTTTTTGTTTGTGTTTTTCGTCATCATCATGATTCTCTTTTTAATTAGTGATTGATTGAAATATGTAACAAATTGTACTTGATTAGTCCGGAATAGTTGGTTGAGCAACAATTGCTGATATTTAATCTGATTAACGCCATGCTTTAATGTACTTGCATCTGCAAGAAATTCATGATTTTCAATAATGGACTTTCGGTATAACCAGGCAATAGGATTAAACCATTGACATACAAGAATAAGATCGATGAGTAGCCTGTCAATGGTATGCCACTGTTGAATATGAGCTTTCTCATGCAATATAATTTTTTTACGTTCGGTTTGTGGAATATTCTGATTAATAAAGATATAGTTAAAGAAAGAGAACGCGTGATTGTGTTTTGTTTCTACAATATAGATATGCTTTTTCTTCTTAACGAGTGAATTATTAAGCATTTTATATATGTACCACAGCTGCTTTGCAAACCACAAAAAATAAACACCACAGGAAATAAATGCAATCATATAAATGATTTTGTCCATATTTATCACCCAGTCTTTGGTTTTTGAAAGATTTGAAGTTATAACCACTTCCTTTATCTGAAGAATAGAAATCGTTAGAGGAGCGGTACCCGGAATTTGAATGTCTATTGCAGGAATAATAATTGACGAAAGCAATCTGCCCAGCAAATAGATTCTGTTGGTGGAAAACGTAGTTTGCCTTCGTAGTAAAAGGTAATAAATCAGGTAAAATGAAGCCAAAATAATGCTGCACTCCAATAAATACATCAAAAGTTTCATGATTTCTTTCTTTTTTTCTTTTCAATTTCCTGTTGCATTATCTTTAATGTTTCCTCCAGTTCTTTCATATTCATTTTCTCTGACTTAGTGAAAAAGGAAACCATGTTTCCGAACGAGTTATTGAAATGATTATGGAGGAAATTCCCAAGAAAAGCTTTCGTATAATCGTCCTTTATAATTAGTGGAAAATATTCATGCGTTTTTCCATAAGCTTTATGATCGATAAAACCTTTGGTCTCCAGAATACGGACAATTGTTGAAACGGTGTTGTATGCTGGTTTTGGATCGGTAAACCGGTCAAGAATATCTTTTATAAATCCTCTTTCTATTTTCCAAAGTATTTGCATTATTTCCTCTTCTGCACGGGTTAATGCTAAATCATTTTGTCGTTTCATTGTTTTAACTTAAATAATTAGTTACAAAACTAAATAATTAGTTTTTAAAAATCAAGCCAATATTCACTTTTTTTTAAAAAAAATCTACCGATCACTTCTACAATTGAAAACATTTTGTAACTTCCTACTACAATTGGTGGTAAATTTAATCTATGCGAATGAGTGTATAAATGAGCTATTAACAATATAAATTTAAATGTCACTTAACAATAAAAGGTATGAAAAAAATTTCGAAGGCTATGATGATTTGTTTGCTATTAATAGTCATTTTGCCTATTCAATCTTTTGGCCAAGCAAAACCAGTCAAGAAGGAGGCTGATATAAAAAAGTTTGAAACTGCAGCCAAAGCAGCCAAAGTAAAACTTGAAAAAGCTGAGAAAGCTGTGTCGATTGCTGATTCCTTAATGGAGACAGGCAAAACTCAAATTAGCGAGAGTAAAACCGAAATAAAAGATCTTGATAAAGAAATAAAAACAACAACAAAGGAACTAGCTACAGCCAGAAAACCAGTTGAAAAGCAAGTCAATTCAAAAGACAGAACAGAATCAGCCGAGGCGAAAGTCGAATTGAAAAAGATTGATAACGAATACAAAGTAAAATTGAAGGAGTTAGATATTAAACTAAAAGCGGCTCAAAAGAAGGATGTTACTGGCGTAGCCAATGTTACAAAAGGGAAAATGGGCACAAAAACTGCCGGTACGGGTTTAAAAACTGCTCAGGCAGCTTATGATGCCGCTCAGGAAAAACTTGATAATGCAAAGGGTGAGGGTGAACCTGCCCCGATAGGAAAGAAAAAGAAAAAATAAGCTTAAAACCCTCCTTTCGGAGGGTTTTTTATTACTTTTAACTCATTATTAAACCCAATATCTCTGAATACCTTATAAACCCTATACACAACCTCAGTGTATGAAGAATTTATTCAATATTAACCTTATATTAGTCTATTTCTTATCGCTTTCTTCATATGCTTTTGCGTTAGCAGAAACCAGGGAATTAACTGCCGGATACGAACCCGATTCGGTAAAGGTCATTCAAATTCTCACGGGAATACGACGAAAATTTGCTTTTGACAAGATTTTAACGCGCGAGGATTCCCTATCTGTAAGGGAGGCTATTCGGATTTCTCAGAAAACCTTATACATTTCCGGCGAAGCTCAGTGTTTTGATGTTTTGGGTGTGCGGGAGCGTAATCGTTCAAACTACAGTAAGGCTCTGGAATTGCATCTAAAAGCTTTAGATATTATTGGTAAACTTCCTCTTGATAGAGATAAAGCAATTATTCTTAATAATATTGGTGTGGTTTATCGCAGGCTTGACGACTTTAAACGAGCTGCGGATTATCATCTTCAGGCACTGGCATTGGCTGAAAACATTGATGACATACCAACCATCTGTGTGTCATTAAATAGCCTCGGCAATATTTTTTTAACTCAACACCAGTTCGCAAGTGCTTTAAAATATTTTCAGGCAGCCCTTGAAAATGAAATTAAAAGAAATAATCAGCTTGGCATAGCTATAAATTTAAATAATATAGGATCAATATATGATGAACAAAAACACTATGAAAAAGCAATTGAATTTATCAATAAATCAATTGAAATTAATAAAAAACTTGGTAGTAATAAAGGAATAGCAATTTGCTACAATGGATTAGGAGGAATATTTTTAAAACAAAACCGAACTCAAAAAGCTCTCGACTATTTTCAAAAAGCATTGGCTATCAGTGAATCAATAGGCGACGGGATTTACACTTCGGGAAATCACATTAGTTTGGGACATACTTATTCAAAACTTGGAAATTATCAAGCTGCAATAGTGCAATATAACAAAGGACTGGAGATCGCACTCTCTATTGGTTCAAAAAATCAGTCCCAACAGGCTTACGAAGGCTTATCAATGGTTTTTGAGCAAAAGGGGGACGAAAAGAATGCGTTAATGTGTTACAAAAAATCAATTATTTTTAAAGACAGCATTTTTAACGAATTGAATGCTAATTATATTAATCGAGCTCAAATACTTTATGAATCGGGTAAAAAAGATAAAGAAATTGAGCTGTTAATATACAGGCAACATGTAAGCTCTAAAAAACAAAAGGTCATTGTTGTATCTTTAATTATAGGATGTATATTTCTTCTGATTTTATTATTGTTGCTTATGTTTAATTCCAGACTAAAACATCGGGCTCACGAAGCAATAATGCAATATAATATGAATATAGAAGAGAAAAACCACATTTTAACCCAAACTAAAGAAGAAATACTAACGCAACGCAACGAAATTGATGAAAAAAGAAATCAAATTAACGAAGCTTTTGAACTTATTAAAGCAAAGAACAACAGCATAACCGATAATATTCATTACGCACTTCAAATACAGAATTCCCTTTTACCAGATATTGGGCTAATAAATAGCCTTTTACCCGATACATTTCTTTTTTATAAACCGAAAGATATTGTAAGTGGCGATTTTTATTGGATCGCCCAGAAAGGGGGCAAAATTGTTGTTGCGATAGCAGACTGCACGGGACATGGAGTAACGGGTGCATTTATGAGCATTCTTGGCATTTCGGCTTTAAATGAAATTGTAATAGAAAAAGGCATTACTTCTACCAATACCATATTAGATATTCTTCGTGAGAAAATTATTTTTACCCTACAACAGGCAGGAGAATTTAGTGAATCGCGTGAAGGTATTCATATGGTCGTATGTTCGTTTGACTTTCCCAAAAAGAGAATGCAATTCAGCGGGGCAATCAATACCTTATTATTATTTAGAAAAGGGCAGGCATTACAATATAAAGGAGATAAAATGCCCGTTTCGATATTTCCGGAAATGAATGATTTTACTTCCATTGATATTGCTCTTGAAGATAACGATATGATTTATATGTACTCCGATGGTTACTACGGTCAGTTTGGAGGACATGAAGACAAAAAATTTAGTATTTACAGGTTTCGAAGTCTTCTCCAGAAAATAAGTATTTTACCTGTTAATGAGCAGTATAATCATATTGACGCTACCCTTAACGCTTGGAAAGGTGAAGCCGAACAGGTAGACGATATTCTTATAATGGGAATTAAAGTGTAAATAACATTTTTGTTTTTACTTTGTGGCACGTTATTTGTAAATGTTTAAATATCCTAAAAAGCTAAAATATCTAACGACTTGATATTTATTTAGGGGGGGTGTTTAATTAGAAACATCATTTTATCCTGCAATTGAAGACAAATTAAGGGGGCATTTCTAAAAACTACAAATTATTACCTAATGCACAACTAACCCATTTAGTAGTTTTGTTTATTACAATTATATGTTTAACCTTTAATTTTAATTATTATGAAAACAGTTAAATTTTTTGCATCAGCATTATTAATTAGTGGTTTGCTAGTGTCAACCGCTATTGCTTCTGAGGGCGACAAAGCCAAGTCTGAATTAAAAACATCGGAAAACTCCATTAGGGAGCAATTATCAAGTGCTTTATCTGATGTCGCTTCATCTAACGAAGGAGTCGTATTTATTTATTTTACAGTTTCTTCCGAAAAAGGATTCGAAATTCTCAACGTGGCAGGTGAGAACAAAATCCTTAATGACAAGGTAAAAAGCTCCTTAAAAGGTGAATCTATCTCAACTCCATCTAATTTGAAAGGTAGCTATATGATTAAAGTTCTTTTTACCGACAATTATGCCGTAAACGCTCCGGTAAAAGCTACAGATGTTCTTAGAAGTGAAGTGGCTGATGCACTTTCTAAAATAAATGTTGATGAAAGTGCTTCGGTAAAATTGGTACTTTTTGTTAAGGACAACAATGTTTCAGTGAGTAAGGTAGAAGGCGCTAACAAAAGTTTGGCTTCATCAATCGAAAGCACTTTGAATGCGAGCAAAATTAGTGTTCCTGCGGAATTGGCCGGAAATTACGAAATAAAAGTTCAATTCTAATTAGATTTTTTAATGTTTTAAACTCGGACTATATGAAGTTTAATAATAAAAAAATCCACCTATTCAGCTTTTGCCCCAAAAAGGAAGGCTGGTTAGTGGGTTAATTTTTAAAGGAATTACTATTACTTATAAAGTACCTGTTTAACATTGGATTATCGTTGTATCCATAAAACAAATTTCTGAAAATCAACTGCGGTTTCTGCTAAAAGTAGAAGCCTTTTTTATTTTATAGCGATACACTATTTGAGGTGTCGAAAAAACAGTTTTGGAACTCAATAAATTGATTATTAACTATATTAAGGTTTTTCTGTTGTAGTGTCGGATTATTGCGCTATTTTAGTGCGAGGTACTATTTTGAATCTGAGGTCTTAATTGAGCTTGAAAAAATACAACTAGAAAACTATGATGCTGTCGATTACACCTCTTACAAACCCAGTACAAATTTTCACCCTTATTATAAGTATTATTTTGGTTGTGCCATTCATTTCGAGAAGAATAAATGTACCACCAATATTCGGACTTATACTTGCCGGGATGATTATTGGACCAAATGGAACTGGTTTGTTATTGAATGATCAGGGTATTAGCCTGTTTTCTGCAGTCGGCTTGTTGTATATTATGTTTTTGGCTGGACTGGAAATCAACATGAGTAGCTTTCTTCAAAACAAAAACAAGAGTTTATTTTTTGGTGCAGCAACCTTCTTTATCCCCTTGTTGATCGGCTTTTTTATTCTACGGTATCTTCTAAACTTCTCGTTTTTACCTGCATTACTTATTTCGAGTATGTTTTCTACACATACATTATTATCATACCCTATTGCAAGTCGTTTGAATATTACCCGGCGCGAATCAGTAGTGATCACAATTGGAGGAACCATTATTACTGATACCGCTGTGCTCATTCTCCTTACAGTTATTACAACCGCCTATCAGGGGAAGCTTAACGGATTATTTTGGCTTCAGTTGATTTCACTTTTAATCCTGTTTGTATTTATTGTGCTTTGGGGTCTTCCTAAAATTGCTCGTTGGTATTTTAACACCATTCAAAGTGACAGTACTCAAAAATATGTATTTGTACTTGTAGCTTTGTTTTTGTCGGCCATGCTTGCAAAATTAGCAGGGATTGAGCCAATTGTTGGGGCATTTCTGTCTGGTTTAGCACTTAATCGTGTAATCCCACTACATTCTCCTTTAATGAATCGCACTGTTTTTATCGGTAATGCCATATTTATACCATTTTTCCTAATAAGTGTAGGAATGCTGGTAGATTTGAAAATACTCTTTTCTGGATTCGAAACTATTTTTTTTGCTGCTATATTGATCGTTATTGCAATAGCGGGGAAATATTTTGCAGCATTAATTACGCAACTTGTATTTAGATATTCCCGGGCTGACCGAAACCTTATATTCGGACTTAGTAGTTCTCATGCCGCTGCCACTGTTGCTGTAATCCTGCTTGGATTTAAACTTGGGATTCTTGATGAAAAGGTTTTGAATGGAACGATTCTTTTAATTCTGGTAACATCAATGGTAAGTTCATTTGCCACGGAAAAAGCGGGACGAATTGTGGCAATTGAAGAATCTGATCCTACTGATGATCTGAGTCAGGGAGCCGAAAAGATTTTAGTTCCTGTAGCAAATCCGGAAACTTTTCGAAAACTGATCGACGTGGCTATGCTCACACGCCTTCCAAATTCAGATGCGATTATTTATCCGTTGTCAATTGTAAATGATGATGAAGATGCTCAGCAAACTGTGTTGAATCATAAAAAGATTATGGAACAACTTACATCGCATGCCGCTGGCTCCGATACTACTGTAACCCCAATAACACGAGTAGATATTAACATCCCAACTGGCATTTCGCGCACGGTGAAGGAGTTACAAATAACTAATATTGTCATGGGATGGAGCGGACGGTCATCTACAGCCAATTACTTCTTTGGAAATATCATAGATAATTTGCTCGAAAATATTCAGCAAATGGTTATGGTGGTTCGTGTTAACGACTCCATTTCGCGTTTACGAAATATTTTTGTACTTGTTCCAAACAATGCCGATAAGGAAATTGGTTTTTCATCGTGGATAAATTCATTGATTGGAATTTCGAAAAATACAAACGGAAAGGTTGTGTTTTTATCAAACTCATCTACAACGGAAATTTTACGCAAACGATTAAAGGAGTACAAATTTTTTAATGACGATAGCTTTATAGATTTTGACTATTATCCTAATGTTGACAATATACCTTTCGAAGCAGATAATAAGGATTTGCTTATAGCCATTGCTGCTCGTCCATCCACGCTTTCCTATAATCGCCGTCAGTTAATTATCCCTAAAATCATGTCTCAACTGGACCAGAATCGGAGTTTTATCATTATTTATCCTGAACAAGTCGAGATACCTTATAATTAGAAGTGTGTATTTATTGCTTCAACCGGATTTAATCGGGAAGCTGACCACGCGGGAGCAAACCCGGAAATGATACCAATAATGCCCGAAACAAGCAAGCCTAAACTTATATTACCCATTGTTAACGAGATAGAAAAGTCGGTATTAGATACAATCAGCGTTCCGGCAAACACAAGCAAAAGTCCGATTAAACCTCCTGTGAGTGAAAGAATTACCGATTCGAAAAGAAATTGAACAAGAATTACATAGTTCTTGGCTCCAACCGCCTTCTGAATTCCAATAATATTCGTTCGTTCTTTTACTGAAACAAACATGATATTCGCTATTCCAAAACCGCCTACCAGTATTGAAAAACCTCCAATGATCCATCCGGCAATATTAAGAGCTGCAAAAAAACTGTCAAAAACTTTAGTTATAACACTGGCTTGATTTAGAGCAAAATTATCTTTTTCTAATGGTTTTACTCTCCGTATCGAACGCATCAAAAGTTTCAATTCGTCCTGCAAATCGATGGCCTTTATTCCGTCTTTCGCTTTAACCCAAATGGCAGGATGTATATTGTTAAGATCAAAAAGTCTCCTTCCAAAATTCATAGGAATAAATAGTTGTTCATCAATACTTCGTTCCCCAAACGCACCCTTTCCAGCTTTTTTGGCAATACCAACCACCTGAAGTCTGAAACCCATCAGTTTTAGTTCTCTTCCAATTGGATTTTGATTTTCAAATAATTTTTTCGCTATTTCAGATCCAATTACACAGCAATTTCTTCCAAATTCCGATTCCGATTGTGTAAAAAATCGGCCATAATCTATATCAAATGGTTTAATGGAATAATACTCTTCACTTACTAATAAAATGGAAGTGCTTTCGGCATAATTGTTTCCTTGTTTAACTGTTTTATCGGTTTGTGCATAATAGCAAACACCGTCTGCTAATTTAGCGCGCTGTTTTATTTCCTTGTATTCGCTTATCTTAGGTTCAGGCCGTTTCATATATTCCCACCATGGGTAATCAGCGTCAAACCCCCAAGGCCATTTTTGAATATAGATAACATCGTTGCCTAACGTTGATATACTTTTACGAACATTCGATTCAAGAGAATCAACGATGGTGAAAACTGAAATAATGGCAAAAATCCCAATGGTTATGCCTAATAATGTTAAAAATGTTCTTAATTTATTAACTATTACAGAGCTATACGCAAAAATAAAACTTTCCTTTATCAGACGAATAAGTAATACCACATTAAATTTTTATTTGAATTATTTTAAATCTACAGTAATTAAAACGGCTTTTATTTATATTTTTGAAGTCAACATAATCGCAAAACCACCATTAGTCATTTTTACAGCAACGATATTATTGGCTGTTTTTTATTATTAAAAACTATTATTCGCTTTATAAGCTTTTACAAGCTAAAAGTAACTATTTTTACAGACTTTTTAATAACTTTGTGTTAAAATTCAAGATATTGTAAATGAGTGATTTGAAAAAAATATCCTCTGCATTGATTTCCGTATATCATAAGGATAATTTGGAAGAGATTGTAAGAAAACTAAATTCATTGAATGTTATCTTATACTCTACCGGGGGGACGAAGGATTATATTGAAAGTTTAGGAATAAAAGTTACTGCTGTCGAAGATATTACTTCATACCCATCAATATTTGGTGGAAGAGTAAAAACGTTGCATCCAAAAATATTTGGCGGAATATTATTTCGTCGCGACAATAAAACCGATCTTCAGGAATCGGAACAGTATCAGATTCCTCCTATTGATTTGGTTATTGTGGATTTATACCCTTTTGAAGAAACAGTTTCATCAGGAGCAGATGAAGTCGCAGTGATTGAAAAAATTGATATTGGTGGAATTTCTCTTATTCGGGCAGCTGCAAAAAATTTCAAAGATGTTCTCATTGTTGCATCAAAAAATGAATATTTATCACTTCTAAGGCTTTTGGAAGAAAAAAACGGAGCCTCAGCCACAGAGGATAGAAAAATGTTTGCAGGAGCAGCATTTAACGTGTCATCTAGTTATGATACGGCTATTTTTAATTATTTTAACAGAGCCATAAAAATTCCCGCTTTCAAACTAAGTCTTATAAATGGCACTTCCCTTCGTTATGGCGAAAATCCTCATCAGAAAGGAAGCTTTTATGGCGATTTTGACAAGATGTTCGAACAATTGCACGGCAAAGAAATTTCATATAACAATTTGCTTGATATAGATGCGGCAGTTAATCTGATTAATGAGTTTTCTGAAACAACATTTGCCGTCATTAAACATAATAATGCATGTGGAATAGCCTCACGCGAAAAATTAGCTGATGCCTGGAAAGATGCATTGGCTGGAGATCCTGTTTCGGCTTTCGGAGGTGTTTTGATAACCAATCGAACCATCGATGAGGAAACTGCATCGGAAATTAACCAACTATTCTTCGATTTGATTATTGCTCCGGGATATGATGAAAAAGCTCTGGGAATATTGAAATCGCGTAAAAACAGAACAATTCTTATCCTTAAAACGGTTGTTTTACCCTCCGTAAATTACAGATCATTGCTTAATGGGGCTGTGGTTCAGGATAAGGATTTGTGCATAGAAACTGCTGACGATTTGCAGAAAGTTACCCGAACTGGACCCTCTGAATCGGAAACTACTGATTTGATTTTTGCTAATAAAATTGTAAAACACACAAAATCAAATGCTATTGTTTTAGCAAAAGACAAACAACTTTGTGCAAGCGGTGTTGGTCAAACATCGAGAGTAGATGCTCTAAAACAAGCTATTGCAAAAGCAGAAACGTTCGGTTTTGATTTAAAAGACGCAGTAATGGCGAGTGATGCATATTTTCCATTCTCAGATTGCGTTGAGTTAGCTCATAATGCTGGAATTAATGCAGTTGTGCAACCAGGAGGATCCGTGCGTGACAATGATTCGATAGAATACTGTAATCAGCATCAAATCTCTATGGTATTCACAGGAATAAGACATTTCAAGCACTAAAAACCCTTGCTCGTTGGATTTTTTATTGAGCTATTTAAAAAATTGTGATAAATTGATATACATAGATATAAAGAAAAACTAAACACCCGATTGTTATTTTCAACTCATTAATTATAAAAAGTTGTTAAAATATTTCGAAGTATTGAGAAGTAAAAAATAAAAAAAGTAAACACATGGGTCTCTTTTCATTCTTAACGCAGGAAATTGCCATCGATCTTGGAACGGCAAATACCATTATCATTCATAATGACAAGGTTGTTGTTGACGAACCATCGATTGTGGCCATTGATCATACAACCGGAAAACTAATTGCAATTGGTGAGCGAGCTCGTCAGATGCATGGGAAAACACACGAAAATATTCGTACTATTCGTCCATTAAGAGATGGTGTGATTGCCGATTTTCATGCTGCAGAGTTGATGATACGCGGAATGATTAAAATGATTAAAACCAAAAACAACTGGATCACTCCTTCGCTAAGAATGGTTGTTTGTATTCCTTCAGGTAGCACGGAGGTTGAAGTTCGTGCCGTTAGAGACTCCGCTGAGCATGCAGGCGGTCGCGATGTTTATATGATTTATGAACCGATGGCAGCTGCAATTGGTATTGGACTGGATGTTGAAGCTCCCGAAGGCAGTATGGTTGTTGATATTGGCGGAGGTACTTCAGAAATTGCAGTAATTGCCCTTGGAGGTATCGTTTGCAATAAATCCATTCGTATAGCCGGGGACGGATTCACGGCTGACATACAGGCATACATGCGTCACCAGCATAATATTAAAGTGGGGGAACGAACTGCTGAAGAGATAAAAATACAGGTTGGTTCTGCCTTATCTGATTTAGAAAATCCACCTGACGACTACATTGTTCGTGGCCCAAACCTTATGACGGCTTTACCCATTGAAGTTCCGGTATCTTATCAGGAAATTTCTCATTGCCTTGACAAATCCATTTCAAAGATTGAGACTGCCATACTTGGAGTTTTAGAACAAACACCTCCGGAGTTATATGCTGATATCGTACAAAAAGGTATTTATCTTGCTGGTGGAGGCGCTCTTCTTCGAGGATTGGATAAACGATTAACTGACAAAATCAATATACCATTCCGTGTTGCCGAAGATCCGTTAAGAGCTGTTGCACGTGGCACCGGAATAGCCCTTAAAAATGTTGATCGTTTTTCATTCTTAATGCGTTAACATTTTAATTGATTGAAATTTGTGTTTGCTGGTTGGCAGCATATTGATTGTAATATAAAACCAAATACCAAACATTGGAAATCATCAATTAATAATTCTAACTCTTTGTATTAGATGCGGAATCTTTTAAAAATTCTTTACGCATATTATTTTCTGATCCTATTTATTGTCCTTGAGAGCCTCTCTTTTATTTTAATTTTAGAGAACAATCAATTTCAAAGAGCGAAATTTATTCAATTTGCTCAGGGTGTTTCAGGCAATCTTTACGGAAATATAGATAATTTCAAAGCATATCTCTCATTAAAAGAGGCAAATAAAGTACTAGCTATCGAAAATGTTAATTTGCGTAACAAACTTGAGGCTATTCATAAAGTTGAAAAGGAAAAGAAGGATACTTTGATTGACAAATACTATAAACAACGTTATACCTATATGTCAGCTAGAGTAATTAACAATTCGGTTAGTAAACAGTATAATTTTATTACGCTAAATAAGGGATCCAGAGATGGAGTTATTCAGGACATGGCGGTTATCTCTCCCTCCGGCATTGTTGGTGTTGTTGAAGGTGTTTCGGAAAATTACGCTACCGTTTTGGCAGTGCTTAACCGGAATTTTAAGGTGAGCGCTAAAATTAAAAAAAATAATTATTTTGGGACTCTTTCCTGGAATGGGCTGAATTCTGAAATTTGCATATTAAGCGACATTCCGCACCATGTTAAAATAGCTAAGGGCGATACAATAATAACCTCAGGCTTTTCCAATATGTTTCCGGAAGGAATACAAATTGGTGTTATTGATGATTTTGATCTGAAAGAGGGTAATTTCTACACCATCAAAGTAAAGCTATCGAACGATTTTAGAAATTTGAATTTTGTTACTTTGATAGACAATTTGATGAAGAAGGACCAATTTGAATTAGAGAAAAAAGCAGCGCATGATTAGAGGAGTTTACCAGAACATTTTCAATTTTGTTGGATTGGTGATTTTACAAGTGCTAATCCTTAATAATATTGAGCTTAACGGATTTATTAATCCTTACTTTTATATTTTGTTTATTTTGCTTTTACCTTTTGAAACACCAAAATGGTTGTTATTACTTTCGTCATTCGCCCTTGGATTATCAATCGACTTATTTTCACACACATTGGGAATGCATGCTTTTGCCTGTGTTTTTGTGGCATATTTGCGACCATATTTGTTAAAAGTTATTTCACCCCGTGAAGGTTATGATGCCGGAACAGCTCCTACAGTAAAGTATTTCGGACTCAATTGGTTTATGAAATATGCTGTAATTATTGTGTTTGCCCATCATTTTACCTTATTTTTTATTGAGACATTTAAATTTCATCAGTTTTTTGCTACTTTGTTTAGGGTAATTCTTAGTTCAATTTTCACATTGATAATTATCTATTTAAGTCAACTTTTAATGGTAAAACGGTAGTATGAATCCGTATGCATTCCGAAGATATATCGTTGGTGCGATTTTTGTATTAACTGGCCTGATATACATTGTGAGGCTTTTTTATTTGCAAATTATTGACCGATCTTATGAACGTTCAGCCGAGAACAATTCCCGCCGACTTATTACGCAATATCCTGCCCGTGGTCTTATTTATGATCGCAGTGGTCAACTTATTGTTTATAACGAAGCCGCTTACGATTTATTGATTACTCCTATTGAGGTAAAAACATTTGATACGGTAGAATTTTCTAAGATTATTAATTTACCTATAGAAGTTGTAAGAGAAAAAATCAGAAAATCGAGAGTTAAAACAAATACAAATAACATTTTCAAACCCTCACTATTTGTAGGTCAATTGTCGGCCGAAAATTATGCGCTACTTGGTGAGAAATTATATAAGTATCCGGGTTTTTTCGTTCAAACCAGAACATTGCGAAAATATGCAAATAAAACTGCGGCTCATTTGTTAGGTTATGTAGGTGAGATCGACAGTTCTGGTATAAAAAAAGACCATTACTATAAAACCGGAGATTATATTGGCATTAGTGGATTAGAGAAAACCTATGAAACAGATTTGCGGGGAAGAAAAGGCACTAATATTTTACTGGTTGATGTACATAACAGAGTAAAAGGTTCATTTCAAAATGGACGGGCTGATACGGTTGCCATTGTCGGCTCCGACCTTACTACTACTCTGGATGCCAATTTACAGGAATATGGAGAATTTCTTATGCAGAATATGCGTGGAAGCGCTGTTGCTATAGAACCCTCAACGGGTGAGATTCTTGCCATGGTTTCTGCACCTACATACGATCCGGGTTTATTAATTGGAAGAGGTAGGAGGGTTAATTTCCCATATTTACAGAACGATCCAATGAAACCCCTTTTCTTTCGTTCGGCAATGGCTAATTATCCACCAGGCTCTACGTTCAAAATTATAAATGGAATCATAGGTTTACAAGAAGGGGTAGTTTCTTCAAACACTCACTACTCCTGTGCAGGGGGTTATAATTATGGTGGTTCAAAACTTTTAAAATGCACCCACGTTCATGGCTCATTAAATTTACCGCAAGCTGTGCAACAATCATGCAATACATACTTCTGCAATGTTTTTAGAAGCATAATAGATAACCGAAAATATTCATCTACCAACCAGAGCTTTAACGTGTGGAGAGCTGACGTAATGAGTTTTGGTTTGGGAAAAAAATTCAATTCTGATATTTCGAATGAATTATCCGGTAATGTACCATCATCAGGTTATTATGACAGGGTTTTCGGTAAAGATCGATGGAAGTCAAACACCATAATTTCGTTAGCTATAGGACAGGCCGAACTGGGCATAACGCCCTTACAAATGGCTAATATTGTCACTACCATTGCTAACCGTGGGTATTTTTATACTCCTCATTTAGTAAAAAAGATAATGAATAAGCAAGGTATTGACCCCCGATTTTTAGAAAAACATACCACTCCTTTTGACACGTCAGCATACGGCGTCATCATTCAAGGAATGTATGCAGCTGTTAATGAAGCTGGAGGCACTGCTTATTGGGTAAATATGCAAAATTTAGGAATTGATATGTGCGGGAAAACAGGCACTGCTCAAAACCCTCATGGAGAAAATCATTCGGTATTTATAGCTTTTGCTCCAAGAGAAAATCCCAAGATTGCTATAGCCGTATTTGTTGAAAATGCTGGGTATGGTGCTACATGGGCAGGTCGTATTGCTAGCCTGATGGTTGAAAAATACCTGAAAGGTACAAGAACGCGCAAACCTATGGAAGATTTCGTTTTAACTTTCAAATACAAAAAATGATTGACAGCAGAACAAGTTTCTTAAGAAATCTCGACTGGACGACTGTTTTCATTTACCTCCTTTTGGTAATTATGGGTTGGATAAACATATATGCCGCCGTATATAACGATCAGCATAAAAGCATTTTCGAAATATCGCAACGCTATGGTTCGCAAATGCTATGGATTTTGGCAGCATTTGTGCTTGTTTTTGTTATTTTTATGATCGACCTGAAATTTTATACCTTTTTTGCTTATCCTATTTATGGACTTTCCCTTCTATTGCTTATTCTTGTATTAGTGATGGGTCGTGAGATAAACGGCGCAAGAGCCTGGCTTTTTATTGGTAAATTCTCAATTCAGCCTGCTGAATTTGCTAAAGTTGCGACGGCATTGGCAATAGCCAAATATTTAAGCGCTTATAATATTAAGGTAACAAGTCTTCGAGCCTTACTATCTGTTGGGTTAATTATTTTGCTCCCAATGGTGTTAATTATTCTTCAGCCCGATGCAGGTTCGCTGCTTGTTTTCTTTTCTTTTTCGATTATGCTTTTTCGTGAGGGCTTACCTGGTGGTGTGTTAATTTTTGGCTTTGTATTGGCTGTTTTATTCTTTGTATCTCTTGTAGTGTTGAAAGTTTATATTATTGCCGCAATTGTATTGATAGGATACTTGGCATTTGTGCTTTATACCCGCAATTACAAGCAAACGTTAATTGGTTTTTCCTTTACTACAGTATTGTTTTTTTTGTTTTGGGGCATATTAAAAGTTGCTCATAAAACCATTGATTTTTATTTTATCATAGCTGCGTCTTTCTTCTTGTCCGGACTTGTTTTTCTGGTTATTACATTCTTTAGAAAAATCCGGTATGTAGCGGCATTTGTTCTGTTCCTCTTTAGTGCCATATTTTTTGCTTATTCTGTCGAATATATGTACCATCATATATTGCATGAACATCAGAGGGATCGGATGGATATTTTGCTTGGGTTGAAGCAGGACCCACTTGGCATGGGGTATAACGTAAACCAATCAATGATCGCCATTGGCTCAGGTGGTTTTGCAGGAAAAGGATTTTTGCAGGGAACTCAAACCAAATATAACTTTGTACCAGAGCAAAGTACCGATTTCATTTTTTGTACTGTAGGAGAAGAATGGGGATTTATGGGTACTGCCGTTGTGGTTGGTTTATTTATGTTTTTGCTAATTAGGGTGATATTTATCTCAGAACGACAGCGTTCCACATTTAGCAGGGTGTATGGTTATAGTGTCGCTTCTATATTGTTCTTCCATTTTGCGATAAATGTTGGTATGACCATTGGTGTTCTTCCGGTTATTGGCATTCCTTTGCCATTTTTTAGTTATGGGGGCTCATCCCTTTGGTCGTTTACAATACTTCTTTTTGTTTTAATTAGGCTAGATGCCAGTAGAATGGAACTGCTAAAATAGAGAATTTGTTTTTTGAAATATCAATACAAAATTACGGACTAAAACAAATATTCTACCTCCTTAAATAGGAAATGCCTGGTTTGGCCGAAATTGTCAATAATTACTAACTCACCTGTAGGTTCAACGGCAATTATGGTGCCTGAAAATTTTATACCGTTAGCTGAATATTCCGAAAACTGATTAAGTCGATATAATATTTTTAGATAGTTACGATCAATGCTCTTAAAGTCTCTTTCATATAAAAGAGCATATAGCTGCTCAATATGGCTAGATATTAATTTAAGACATTCTTCAATATCATATTCTTGCTGATTAAGTTGAAATAACGAAACAGGGTTTGGGGCATTGCTGCTAAACGTTTTCTGATTTATATTTATACCGATTCCAACAATAGATTGTTTAATGAAATCCCGTTCAATGGAGTTCTCAATCAATATTCCCGCAATTTTGTTGTCTGCCACATAAATATCATTTGGCCATTTAATAGACACTTTGTCAGTATAAATTGAAATAAAATCAAACACTGCAATTGCGATAGCTTTTAGTAAATAGAACTGTTCAATAGCTTTTAAAAAATCAGGACGTAATAATATGCTAAAAGTTAAGTTTTTATTTGGTTCACTTTCCCATTGATTAGAACCAATGCCACGTCCTCGAGTCTGATTAAGAGTATATGCAATGCTGCCTTCGGGAGTATTTGGTGATAATTGGGAAACAAAATTATTAGTAGAATCACTTTCTATTATTTTGAAAACACGTTTGTTTTTAAACAGTTTTATCATAAATTCGTTTATTTATTAACGACAATTTGTCGCACGCACAAAAAATGTATAATATTTGTTATAATAAGTGAGAGACCGCAAAATTACGGTTAATTTCAAAAAAATACCAAGATTTTTATAATTTAGTAGGTCATTGAGCTGAAGGATATTTAAGTAAATTTGAAAACGAGTATTTTAATTAAAGAATGGTAATATAAAATGGCTGATAAAAAAGATAACCAAGAGAATACAAATAGTTCTGGGGAAAAAGAGAAGAAGAATCAGAAAAAAGGATCTAAGACGGGAAATTCTATTTTTAATAAGGATACGGGATTGGGAGGAACATCTAAACCTAAGTTTAATATATACTGGGTTTATGGATTGATAATTGTTGCTTTTTTATCCATTAATTTTTTCAATTTTGGTGGACATGTTGAAGAAATCAACCGTGGAAAATTTGAAACAATGCTTCAGTCACGTGACGTGGAACGCATTGTTGTTGTAAATAATGTTAAAGTTGATGTGTATATTAAGCAGGATAAGCTAAATCTTGATAAATATAAGAAACTGTTTAATAAGGGATTGAATTCAGTCTCAAAAACAGGTCCACATTTTAATTTCACTATAGGTTCAGTAGATGTTTTTGAAAAGCAGTTGGAAATCATTCAGAAGGATTTTCTACCGAATGAGCGAATTACAGCAGAATACATTACCAAAAAAGACATTTTTGGAGATTTACTGGCTTGGCTCTTACCATTCATAATTCTGGGTGTGATATGGATTTTTATATTCAGAAAAATGAATGCTGGTGGAGGTGGAGGAGCCGGAAACATTTTTAATGTAGGTAAATCGCGAGCTCAGATCTTTGATAAAGATACTACTGTAACCAAAATTGATTTCAAAGATGTTGCAGGGTTGGAAGAAGCCAAAATCGAAATAAAAGAGATTGTTGATTTCCTTAAGAACCCTAAAAAATATACCGATTTAGGTGGTAAAATACCTAAAGGGGCACTACTTGTCGGCCCTCCTGGTACTGGTAAAACACTTCTTGCCAAAGCAGTTGCAGGCGAAGCAAATGTTCCTTTCTTTTCAATCTCAGGTTCTGATTTTGTTGAAATGTTTGTTGGGGTAGGAGCATCTCGTGTTCGGGATCTTTTTAAGCAGGCAAAAGAAAAAGCACCGTGCATTGTATTTATTGATGAAATTGATGCCATTGGTAGGGCTCGTGGACGAAATGCAAATTTTGGAGCAAACGATGAGCGCGAAAATACACTTAACCAATTGCTGACCGAAATGGATGGGTTTGCAACCAATACAGGAGTGATTATTCTTGCTGCTACCAATCGCGCTGATATTCTTGACAGAGCATTGTTACGAGCTGGCCGTTTCGATCGACAGATTCACGTTGAGTTGCCAGATTTGAATGAACGCAGGGATATTTTTAAAGTACATTTGCGTCCTTTAAAAATTGAACAGGAACTTGATGTTGATTTTCTTTCTCGTCAAACTCCTGGTTTTTCCGGAGCTGATATTGCCAATGTTTGTAATGAATCGGCATTAATTGCAGCCCGAAATAATAAAAAACAAGTGGAACGTCAGGATTTTCTCGATGCAATTGATCGTATTGTTGGTGGGTTGGAAAAGAAAAATAAAATTATTTCGCCAAATGAAAAAAAGACCATTGCCTATCACGAAGCCGGTCATGCCACCATCAGTTGGATGCTCGAACATGCAAATCCATTGGTTAAAGTAACTATTATTCCTCGTGGAAAGTCTCTTGGAGCCGCTTGGTATCTGCCAGAAGAACGCCAGATCACAACCACTGAACAGATGCTTGATGAGATGTGCGCAACACTTGGTGGTCGTGCAGCTGAAGAAGTTATTTTGGGAGCAATTTCTACCGGAGCTTTAAATGATTTAGAGCGTGTTACAAAGCAGGCTTATGCTATGATTTCTTATTTTGGAATGAGTAAAAATATGGGAAATATTAGCTTTTATGATTCTAGTGGACAATCAGAATATGCATTTGTAAAGCCATATAGCGAAAAAACTTCAGAGACCATTGATAAAGAGGTTTCTGATTTAATTGCACTGGCCTACGAGAGATCAAAATTGATTTTGACGCAAAATTTAGATGGGCTGAATAATTTGGCAACAATCTTGTTGGAGAAGGAAGTGATATTTAGTGAAGACCTTGAACTAATTTTTGGAAAACGCAAATATCCGATTCCACATGAACATATCCAGTTTTTAGAAGGGACAAAAACAATTAAGGATAGTGAGACATCGAAAAATGAGCCTAATGTTTCAAAGGGTTTGTTAGATATATGAGTTTAATTTGTATTTATTCGAGAGAAATTTAAAAATATTTTAAAAGAGAGTTTTTAAAGGAACCATATGAGTTTAATTCATATTGTAACTTTTGAAAACTCTCAAATTTTTTAAAAGAATTCATATTGAAAAAGCTATTTACCCGTGCACTTACAGGCCTTGTTTTTGTTGCTGTTCTTGTTACAGCCATATTGATTCATCCTATTGCTTATTTTCTTTTATTTGGATTAATCACTGGATTTGGCATGATTGAGTTTTATAGACTATTTGGAGATTCGGGACCAGTTAAAGCAAATAGGAATTTAGGCATACTAACAGGATTGTTTTTTTACTCAATTACTTGCCTATTTGCAAGTGGCTTTGTTAGCGCTATCACCTTCCTATTCATAATACCAATTCTATCATTGATTTTTATTAATGAATTGTTTCGGAAATTGGAGAACCCCTTTCCTAATATAGGTCTTACGCTATTGGGGATTATTTATGTTTCAGTTCCCTTTTCATTGTTGATTTTAAATGGATTTACTAGTTTTTCGCTGGTTGGATATAGCGCCAAACTGGTTTTGGGATTTTTCTTCTTACAATGGGCTAGTGATACAGGTGCTTATCTGGTTGGAATTTCAATTGGTAAACATCCTCTGTTTCCAAGAGTTTCACCAAAAAAATCATGGGAAGGATTTATTGGTGGGGTAATTATTACGCAGGTGATTGCAATTGTTATTTCAGTGTATTTTACTGTGTTATCTACTTTCGATTGGATCGTTATAGCAACAATCATTAGTATATTCGGTGTTTTAGGTGATTTAGTTGAATCTCTTTTAAAACGAAGCCTTCATGTAAAAGATTCCGGAACATTATTACCAGGCCATGGAGGAATTTTAGATCGTTTTGATTCAGTCATATTTTCAGCTCCAATAGTATTCTTATATTTGCATCTCAAAAACGCAATAATACTTTTTTAATATGACCATTCATAAAGAAGGATTTGGAATAATTACCATTACTTTTATAATCCTGTTGGGTTTAAATATATTAGTAAATATTTTTATCGGTTCAAACATTTTTATTTCATATTCGCTCGGAATCTTGTCCGTTATCTTCATGTTCTTTGTTTTGTGGTTTTTCCGAAGTCCAAATCGGAAAATGGTATCAAAAGACAATATGATTATTGCGCCTGCTGATGGGAAGGTGGTTGTGATTGAAGAAGCAGTTGAAAATGAATATTTTCACGACAAAAGGATACAGATTTCAATATTTATGTCACCATTGAATGTTCACGTTAACAGATATCCAATAAGTGGGAAAATTGTTTATTATCAATATCATAAAGGTGACTATCTTGTAGCTTGGCATCCAAAGTCTTCAACACATAATGAAAGAACTTCGCTGGTATTGAAAACCTTAAACGGTGTTGAAGTGCTAGTGAGGCAAATTGCAGGAGCTGTTGCACGACGAATTGTAGCATATTCAAAAATAGATTCGATTGTAAATCAAGGAGATCAATTAGGGTTTATTAAATTTGGATCTCGTGTTGATTTATTCTTACCAATAAACACCCGAATCAATGTTGAAATAAATCAGAAAGTTATTGGAAATAAAACAATTATTGGTCATTTAGAATAATAGTTAAAAAGCGTGTTGCACGAAAAAGGCATATTCGTATTTTCTTTTCAAATTTACCTCCTATGATTGATGATAAAATTTTTGATATAACCGATGATGTGAAATGGATAGGGGTACTCGATTTCGATCTTGTAACTTTTGATATTATCATGGAAACGAAATATGGAACTACTTACAATTCGTACTTTATAAACGCTGACAAAAAAGCAATTATTGAAACATCGAAGGATAAGTTTAAAGACATTTATCTTCAAAAAGTAAAAAAAGTTACTGACCCCAAAGAGATTCAGTATATTATTCTGGATCACACAGAACCTGACCACTCAGGCAGTTTGAAATATTTATTGGAGATAGCGCCAAATGCCACTGTCGTGGGAAGTGGCCAAGCATTGAATTATCTGCAGGATATTACTGGCATTCAGTTCAAATCTCTTAAGGTTAAAGATGGAGACACCCTCGACTTAGGCAATAAAACCCTTAAATTTATTGGTGCTCCAAACCTTCATTGGCCTGATTCTATTTACACCTATTTGGTTGAAGATAAGGTTTTATTTACTTGTGATTCTTTTGGGGCACATTTTTGCCATGAAGCGATGTTTGATGATCTGGTTGGCAATTTTGATGAGTCGTTTAAGTATTATTATGATGTAATTCTTCGTCCGTTTAGCAAATTCATGCTAAAAGCTATAGATAAAATCCGCCCTCTTGATATTAAAATCATCTGTACCGGACATGGCCCTATTTTGCGAACAAGCTGGGAACTAATGGTTAACAAAAGCGAACAGTGGGCTAAAGAATTTTTGGAAAAAACAGGTCATAAGGAGAATAATATTCTTATTACCTATGTTTCCGCATATGGCTATACGAAGGAAATGGCCTATAAAATAAAAGAAGGGTTACTTTTATCAGGCGATTTTAATGTTAATGTTATTGATTTAGAATCTATTTTACTCGGAGACCTTGAAGAACAATTAACTCTTTCTAACGCACTTATTATCGGTTCCCCTACTATTAACCAGAATACACTTTTACCGATTTACCGTTTATTTTCCGTCATTAACCCTATTCGTGATCGTTTAAAACTCGCTGCGAGTTTTGGATCGTACGGATGGAGTGGCGAAGCAATAAAAATAATCGAAGCCAACTTAAAGGCATTAAAATTGAATGTAATTCAAGAAGGTCTTGCCAGTAAATTTTTTCCTTATAATGAAAAAGCCGAGGAATACATCGAGTTTGGTAAAAAGTTTGGTGACAATATGCTTCAAAATAAACCGGTTGACGAATAAAACTCATTTAGATATTGCTTTTTTAATTCCACAAAATATCTGGATTATAATGGTTTACATTAATAATTATAAATACACACCACATTTTGAATAATCTATTGATTTCCTAAATATCTTTGCGCCACTTTTTTCTATTCAGGAAGTTACAAAATAATTGATTTTCATATAATATGATTATACATCACTCGGATAAGGGTATTCAAAAAGTAACAATGGCCGGGCTTATCATTACCCTTGGAATTGTTTACGGTGATGTTGGAACCTCTCCGCTTTATACATTTCAGGAAATCTTAAATGGTTTGCGGTTAATTAACCGCAATACCATTCTTGGAGCTATATCCTGCGTTATATGGACCTTAACATTGCAAACTACTGTCAAATATGTGATAATCACATTACGAGCCGATAACAAAGGCGAAGGGGGCATATTTGCATTGTTTGCATTAATCAGGCGCAGAAAATCATGGGCATATGTTTTTGCTATTGTTGGGGGCAGTACCTTGTTAGCTGATGGTATTATCACACCAGCTATCACAGTAACATCTGCGGTTGAGGGCCTTCAGTTGATCAATTCCCAAATACCTGTTCTTACCATTGTTATTATAATTCTTACTTTATTGTTTACCAGTCAACAGTTTGGTACTCGGTTTCTTGGAAAATCGTTTGGCCCAATCATGTTTATGTGGTTTTTCATGTTAGGCTCACTTGGATTGGTTCAGATTCTAAAATACCCCGACATTTTGCATGCGTTTAATCCATCCTATGGCTTTCATTTGTTGCATGATTACCCCGGCGGTTTTCTAATTTTGGGAGCAGTGTTTCTGGCAACGACAGGTGCAGAGGCACTTTATTCAGATATAGGACATTGTGGTATAAAAAACATACGGATTTCCTGGGTTTTTGTCAAAACCACATTAATTCTTAACTATTTAGGACAGGGCGCATGGATACTTCTTAATCATAATGATGCAAGAGGGCAAAATCCTTTTTTTGCGATTATGCCACCATGGTTCCTGATTACAGGAATTTTGCTGGCAACAGTGGCATCTGTCATTGCGAGTCAGGCTTTAATTAGCGGCTCCTTTACTCTGATAAGCGAAGCAATTTCTCTAAATTTTTGGCCTAAATTGAAAATTAGTTATCCTACGGAAGTGAAAGGACAGTTATACATTCCTAAAATAAATTGGTTTTTATGGATTTCCTGTGTTTTTGTGGTTTTATATTTCGAAAAATCCGCAAATATGGGTGCTGCATATGGGCTGTCTATTACAATCACAATGCTTATGACAACCGTTCTGCTAACCATTTATTTATACCACAGATTTTCGGTAATTGTTGTTGTACTTATTGCAACAGTTTTCCTATTTATTGAAACAACATTTTTAATTGCTAACCTAAATAAATTTCAACATGGTGGTTGGGTTACCATAGCATTGGCAGGGTTATTTTGCCTGATTATGTATACATGGTATAATGGTCGTAAGCTTAAAAATACATACATGTTATTTGTAAGAATAACAGATTATCTGGATATCCTCAAATCATTGGGAGATGATCAATCAGTGCCTAAATGCGCTACAAATTTGGTATATCTTACCAAGGCCAACCGGAAGGCAGAAATTGAATCAAAAATTATTTATTCTATTATAAATAAACAGCCCAAGCGAGCTGATGTATATTGGTTTCTTCATGTTGATGTTATGGATGAGCCTGACACATTTGAATATGAGGTAACTCAATTTATTCCGGGTAAAGTTATTAAAGTTGATTTTCGGCTTGGATTCAAAGTGGAGCCTCGTATAAATCAGTATTTCCGTCAGGTGCTGGATGATATGGTTGAAAAAGGAGAAGTAGATATCTTCTCCAGATACGATTCGTTGAGGAAACATCATGTGAACGGCGATTTTCAATTTGTCCTAATTGACAGGATCGCCACCTATGATCTCAACCTCACACCCCGCCAGAAGTTTATAATGAATTCTTATAATATCTTTAAAAAACTTGGTGTTGCCGAAGAAAAATCACTTAATCTTGACACTAGCAATGTTTTAATCGAAAAGGTGCCTCTTTCAACTGATCAGAGATCCAAAAGCAAACTTGCGAGAATTGGTTAGGGGTTATTATTATGATTTACGCCGATAGGTGACAAAAGAATAATTATATGGATGTTTATCATCTATAAAGTAATTTTCGATTTCTGTGGCTTTCCAAATGTCAAGATCTATTGGCGGGAAAAATATATCAGCTTCAAAGGATGCGTGAACTTTAGTGATGTAAAGGGTTTGTACAATTGGTAAAAACTGACGGTATACTGACCCTCCTCCAATAATAAAATTCTCCTTGTCGGGATCACAGAGTGAAATAACATCGTCAAACGAATAAGTCATCACACAATCATCTATTTGTTCTCCGGCATTGTCAGTTAAAACTACATTAGTGCGTTTTGGTAATGGGCGTTTTGGTAATGAATAATAGGTGTTTTTTCCCATAATAATTTTATGTCCTTCAGTGATCTTTTTAAACCGTTTCAAATCTTCGGGTAAATGCCAAAGTAATTGATTATTTTTTCCTATGGCGTTGTTTTCGGCTATTGCGACAATAATAGAAATTGGTTTCATTTAAATTATTTTGAAGGGGTAAAATTTATATAGCAATTTCCCCTTTAATGTGAGGATGTGGATTGTAATTTTCAATGGCAAAGTCAGTGAAAGAAAAGTCGAATATTGAGGTTACTTTAGGGTTTAATTTCAATATTGGCAGAGGTCTCGGTTCCCGGCTTAATTGAAGTTTTACCTGATCGATGTGGTTGAGGTAAATATGTGCGTCGCCCAATGTATGTATAAATTCGCCGGGCTTAAGATGCGTAACTTGAGCAAACATATAAACCAAAAATGCATAAGAAGCTATGTTAAAAGGGACTCCAAGAAAAATATCAGCACTCCGCTGATACATTTGGCAAGAAAGTTTACCATCAGCTACATAAAACTGAAATAGTATGTGGCATGGTGGAAGTGCCATTTTATCAATTTCGCCAACATTCCATGCCGAAACGATATGACGGCGGGAATCGGGATTGTTTTTTATAGAATCGATAACCTGCGAAATCTGGTCATAATGCTTACCATCGGCAGATGGCCACGAACGCCATTGATATCCATATACAGGACCAAGATTTCCATTGGGATCAGCCCATTCATTCCAAATGGTGACTCCGTTATCTTTCAGGTAATCAATGTTTGACGAACCTTTCAAAAACCAAAGAAGCTCGTGCAGGATAGATTTTGTATGGAGTTTTTTGGTGGTCAATAAGGGGAAACCCTGGGATAAGTCAAATCTCATTTGATAACCAAATGTGCTTATTGTTCCCGTACCCGTGCGGTCCGACTTTTTTGTTCCATTCGTTAAAACATGATTAAGTAAATCGAGATATTGCTTCATAAATCCTCCTGCTAATCAATGTAATTATCAATTTTAATGGCTTGTAACTTGTCTTTTTTAAAGATAAATTTGAATAAACTTGTAGATCTTTTCGATCCTAGTGCAATCGTATCATTCAATATTGGTTTTAAATTTGTGAAACTTTTGAAAAAATCATCTTTTGAGGTGCCAACTTTAACTCCGTTTTTCAAAACCACTTTGGCATCAAATATATTCCCGGCAAAAAAAAGCTCTTTACCATCAGTCGTTTTGTATATAAACAATTCTGATTTCTTTCGGTAAAAACGGTAGATTGTATCAGAAACTGCTGGATTATGGATGTTTTTAATAGAATAAATTTGTAATTTGAATTGAGGAAACAGGTAAAACGAGAAATTTTTGATAGTAGGTTTATACCCAAATGGATCTGTAATAAAAATTTCTTTAGTCACAGTTGAATGTGCAACAGATAAATGGGTTTTTTCCATTGGTTTTTTAACACAGGCATATATAAAAATCGAAAAAATACATGCAACCATCAGTATTACTTTAAGATGTAACCTTGTTTTGTTGTTCATGGCAATATTTTACTATCTTCGTTGAGTAATTTGAGATAGCAAAGATTATAATTTACTGGAGATAATGAATGAATATGACTAAATATTATCGATATATTATATTTGCTTGTGTTACCATAATTATAGCGTTTGCTTTGTGGTATTTTCAAGCTATCGTTGCATATGTTTTAATTTCTGCAATTTTTTCACTAATTGGGGCTCCGCTTGTCAATATCCTTGGAAAGCTTAAAATTGGGAAATTCTATCTTCCGAAAGCACTTTGCGCCGGAATCACTCTGCTATTCTTTTGGGGAGTGTTCATTACTTTTTTTATGATATTTATACCGCTAATAGCCTCCGAAGCCCAGAAGCTTTCACAGATTGATCCAAAAAGTATTTTAAATGCAATTAATGTACCGCTCTCAAGGTTCGATGTGTTGGTGAATAGTTTGGGAATGTCAAATGGTGAAAAATTTTCGACAACTGAACTGCTTAGCAAAAGGATACAATCAATTCTTAACATCGGATTATTTACTGATTTATTCAGCTCGCTGGCTTCTACTATAGGGAATATCATTATTGCCATCTTTTCAGTCAGTTTCATTACTCTCTTCTTTCTCAAAGACGAATTTCTATTTGGTAGCGCAATAATACTTTTAGTGCCTACACACAATGAAATGGCAATACTCCGGGTAATTTCGTCCACAAAACATTTACTTATGCGTTATTTTGTGGGGTTAGGAGGACAAATAACCGGTATTATTGTTTTAATGACAATTGGCTTGACGTGTGTTGGCATACAATTTAAAACAGCTATGGTTATTGCTTTATTTGCAGGTATAATTAATTTAATACCATACATAGGACCATTGATTGGAGCAATTTTCGGCCTCATCCTGAGCCTGGCATCTAAAATTCCAACCGTTGCGCCAGACCAGCTTGTGCCAATAACATTTTATGTGTGTATGGTCTTTCTGGCTGTGCATTTGATAGATAATATTGTTTTTCAACCACTAATACTTTCTAGCAGTGTTCGGGCGCATCCTTTGGAAATATTTTTGGTAATCCTCATTGCAGGCCATTTGGCGGGCATTGCAGGAATGCTTGTAGCCATACCAGGATATACGGTTGTAAGAGTTTTTGCTAAACAATTTTTAAACAATTTTAAAGTTGTTAAAAAATTAACCGAAAAAATTTGAGATAGAAATTTTCAATGTTTTATATTTGAGGGAATTATTAACTGAATGAAAAGTCCAACCTGTTTTATTATCGTATTTAGCATTTTTCTGAACATGGTTGTTAATGCCCAACCTATTGTTATAAAATCAGATGTTACAAAAGGGTGTGATTCGTTATCGGTGTATTTTACATACACCTCAACTATTTACCCGGTAACAGCAATTAAATGGGATTTTGGAGGTGGAATAACAAATTCAAGTGCAACACCTACAATCAAATATTCTGGTCCCGGCCTCTATAGCGTAAAATTGATTATAAACGGAACTGACTCCATAACTGAAAATAATTTTATTGAAATTAATGCATGTGATAGTTTAATAGTTCCCAACGTTTTTACTCCAAATGACGACGGCTTTAACGACGATTTCAAAGTTACCTCCAGTGGTAAATCGGTGCTGCAGTTACGTATTTTTGCACCTACAGGCATATTAGTTTATAAGTTAGTTGCAAAGAATCTTAAATGGGACGGGAGACTTCCCTCCGGTGAAAAAGTTTTACCCGGAATTTATTTCTATACTATTGAAAATGTTGATGCTTTACATCCAATTAATAAATCGGGATTCTTCTATATTTACTGGTAATCCTCAATCAACCGACAATTAGAAAATATTTGTCTGAAAATTGTTGATTTATTTAGACATTAATGGAAACATAATACAATGTTTGCCGTAAAAAGGATATAATGTAGTTACCCTATATAACCATATAATGACCAGATGTTTTCTATTATTAATTTTTACTATTTCTCTTTGCCTTAATTCATGCAAAAAAGACTCCCTTGAATTATTTGATTATAATATTCAAGGTATAAATAATTTGAAATCTAATATTGGTGAAATTAAGGTAATAGATTTAAGCATTGAACGTATTAAAGGCTCTCAGGAAGAAGTTATTTTAAGTTTGTCGAATGTACCCAAAGGTGTTACGTATGTGTTTGACATTGATAAAGGTAAACCTGATTACAAAACCACACTTACATTAAAAATTAAACAAGGTGCGGTACTTGGAAATTATTCCCTGAATATTGAGGCAATATCCTCAACAACAAAAAAATCATTCCCCTTCGAACTTTTAATTGACGATCAATTGTCTCTGTCAATCTCAGTTTATGATGCAACAAAATGGAATTCAGAACTGCCATGGGGATTACTTACAGATAGCGCCACAATTAGTTTGTATAAAAGTGAGGCCGATTTTTTAATTAATAAACCTGCTTATTCCGAAAAATCAAATGAGGAAGGAAAAGCTCTGTTTTATCGAATGATTCCTGGCAATTATTTATTTGTTGTTGAAAAAGGTGAATTAAGTAACATTGTTGAAAAAAAAGACAGCGAAGGTAAAAAGAAGGGTTTTGTAACAGCTGGAATTTTTAAAACAAAAACTGAAATATACAATAGCTCTCAACCCCACGCTCAACCAGGTAACCTTAAATACCGGGATCAAAATGCCGATGGCAAAATTACCGACGACGATAGAGTGCTTTATGATGAGCTTTCAGTTTATGTAAATGTGTTAAACGAAAAAGTGACCTGGATTGGAAAATAAAATCAAACTTTTCTTTTTAAGGAACTGTCGATAATCGAAATTAGTAAATAGAGACAGAAAATAATTGGAACTGCCAACATTTTTAAAACAATAAGTAAAATTAGCGAAAAGCCTGATAGTACGAATAATGACTTGTTATCATGAAACTTAAAATTTTTAATTTTCAAAGATAGCATTGGAATTTCTGACGTCAGCAGTAGCGATAGAAAAACAATCAAAGGAATAAGTACATAAATATTTAGTAATACCTCTTTACCAAAATCACAGTTAGATAATATGAATGGGAAAGAAGCTATGAGAAAAGCATTCGCTGGTGTTGGAACACCAATGAAAGAACTTGTCTGGCGCTCATCAATATTAAATTTAGCTAAACGTAATGCTGAAAAAGAAGCTATTAAAAATGCAGAACCAGTAACAAAATATTCAAGCAAACTTGAGGTTTCGAATGTGTATTCCGGATTTAATTTGATGACTGCCATTACCAATATTTGGTACAGAATTACTGAGGGCGCTACGCCAAAACTCACAATATCTGCTAAAGAATCAAGCGATTTTCCCATTTCAGAGTATGCTTTTAAAACCCTTGCCGCTAATCCATCAAAAAAATCAAAAAGCCCTGCTATAAAAATCAAAGAGGACGCAACCAACAGGTTTCCATGAAAAGCAAAAACGATGGAGAGACAGCCCATTAATAAATTTAAAATTGTAATAAAATTTGGTATACTGGCAGTTATAACTCTGAATTGACTCATATTGATTTTTAAATTTAATGCAAAAGTAAATAAATTTAGCTATTGACTCGTTTACCCTGTCAATACTTCAACTAAATATTTTGTTTTAACCTGAATGAAATTATTTTACAACAGAATACTTTGATTAACTGAAATAATAATATTTGATTGGTTCTGTTGACGCTTGAATTTTGTTAATAATTTTTATCTTTAAACGTTTTTAATTTACAAACTCCTGAAATATGAAGATTGCAGTGGATTTTGATGGGACAATTGTCGAGCATAAGTATCCCGCTATAGGAGAGGAGCTATTGTTTGCAATAGAAACCTTGAAGGAATTGCAACGACAGCTACATCCAATAATATTATGGACTTTTCGAAGTGGGAAAGAGCTTGATGAAGCAGTAGAATATTGCCGGCAACGAGGCTTGGAGTTTTATGCTGTAAACAAAAACTACCCGGAAGAAGTGTTCGAAGTATCTATCAGTCGAAAAATTAATGCCGATCTGTTCATTGACGACAGAAACCTTGGTGGATTTCCAGGCTGGGATGTGGTTTATGAGATGATTAGAAACGGAAATCCCTTGATGCCTTTTACTTATAATAAATTAGAAAATAAAAAGAGAACATTTTCAGCTAAGCTAAAGGATTTATTTTTTAGCGAATAAATATCATTCCTGAAGTTGTGATACAATCGACTCTGTTTTTTTACACATTGTTTTGTTTTGGAAAAATTTTACTCCCAACGGGAGAATTGATATTGAATTCCACAAACGAAAGTGTAGGAGCAAAAATAATGGTCGCTATTTCAGATACTTCAGTAAAAACAGATATTGACACAACACATTGTTTTGCTATCACTCGGGCAATACCTATTAAATATAATTATCAGGTACTAAATTCCTACCCTCATGACACGGCAGCCTACACGCAGGGATTGGTATATGATGGCGGGTATTTATTTGAAAGCACCGGACAATTCGGACAGTCAAGCCTTCGCAAAGTAAAGCTTTCAACAGGCGAGGTGGTTAAGGCAATCAATCTGCCTGATAGTGTTTTTGGAGAAGGTATTACATTTTTCACAAACAAATTGATTCAAATTACATGGAAATCAAAGATTGCTTTTGTATTTGATAAAGCCACATTCAAACCTCTTTGTATTTTGCCGTATACAATAAACGAAGGTTGGGGACTCACCACTGACAATAAAAGTTTAATTATGAGTGACGGTTCGGCAAATCTCTATTTCCTTGATCCGAATAGTATGACTCTATTACGCACGATCGAAGTATGCAATGATAAGGGACCCGTTGATCAACTTAATGAACTGGAGTTTATAAATAATGAAATATGGGCTAATATCTTTAATAAAGACCTTATAGTACGCATAAATCCGGAATCGGGATCGGTAGTGGGGGAGATTAATTTTATCGGAATATTAAAGACTGAAGACCGCAATCAACATGCTGATGTACTTAATGGAATTGCCTATGATCAGCAATCAAATCGATTATTTGTTACCGGTAAAAACTGGCCAAAAATATTTGAGATATCGATACATCAAAAACAATAGTTAAATTTGACCAGCGATTAAATTAATTGACGAGTGTTTTTTTTTAATAACTTACATCATTGTTAATTTTGGTAACAAAGCAAGATAATAACCGTAGAAGCCTTTGTTAATAATTTGTTGATAAATGATTTTTTATTGTTTATAATTGAATTATCATTGCACCCTCAGTTTAAGTTGAGGATATTAATTTTGCGCCGAACAATATCGGTTTTAATGTGATTAAGAATTAATAATTCAGAAAAATACTAAAAATGTCCAAAGTTATTGCATTGGCAAATCAAAAGGGTGGGGTTGGGAAAACAACTACTGCAATCAATCTGGCAGCCAGTTTGGCTGTTCTTGAAAAAAAGGTTCTGCTTATTGATGCTGATCCGCAGGCAAACTCTACTTCAGGTTTAGGTTTCGATATAAGAGCAATCAAAACAAGTATTTATGAATGTCTTATTGATGGGATAAATCCGAAAGATATCATACTTAAAGCAGAAGTGCCTGGTTTGGATATAATTCCTTCCCATATCGATTTGGTTGGCGCCGAAATTGAGATGGTAAGTCTCACAAAACGTGAGTATATTATGAAGGAGGTTATTAATAAAGTAAAGGATGACTACGATTATGTATTAATCGACTGTTCTCCTTCATTGGGTTTAATAACTGTAAATGCATTAACTGCCGCCGATTCAATTATCATTCCTGTGCAATGTGAATATTTTGCATTGGAGGGATTAGGGAAACTTCTCAATACGGTTAAATTTATTCAAACCAGATTGAATACAAACCTTGAAATTGAAGGGTTTCTGTTAACAATGTATGATGCCCGTTTACGTTTAAGTAATCAGGTGGTTGAAGAGGTTACAAAACATTTTCAGCAAATGGTTTTCAAAACATTGATTCAGCGAAATATTAAACTTAGTGAATCGCCCAGTTTTGGCAAACCGGTTATTTTGTATGATGCCAGTTCAACAGGAGCAATTAATTATCTTAATCTAGCCAAAGAACTGATACACAATAATGATCCATTAGTTATTAAAAATTCAAAAAAATTAGTGACTCAATAAATCAATTTTTAATTATTACAATGTCAGTAAAAAAGAGCGCATTAGGCAGAGGTTTAGGAGCATTAATTGAAGAAGCTTCAGAGTCTACAAACAAGTCAGGAACCATTGCTGCGATCAATGAAATAGAAATTAAATTAATAGAAGTAAATCCTTTTCAACCACGCAAAACGTTTGATGAGGATGCGCTTCAGGAATTGGCCACTTCCATTCGTGAGCTTGGAATTATTCAGCCGATTACAGTTAGAAAACTCGAAAACGGAAATTTTCAGTTAATCACCGGCGAGCGCCGTTTTCGTGCTTCGCAACAGGCTGGACTTACAACCTTGCCTGCCTATGTGCGAACAGCTGATGACCAGGCAATGCTAGAATTGGCATTGGTAGAGAATATTCAACGTGAAGATTTAGATGCTATTGAAATTTCTATCAGCTATCAGCGATTATTGGACGAATGCAATCTTACACAGGAAAATCTTAGTGATCGGGTTGGTAAAAAGCGTTCTACAGTTGCTAACTATCTGAGATTGCTTCGGTTACCTGCTGAAATTCAGCTGGGGATACGTCAACGTAAAATTTCAATGGGTCATGCCAAAGCTCTTATTAACATTGAATCGCCTGAAGAACAGGTAAAAATATTTTTAACGATTCTTGAGGACGGACTATCGGTTCGTCAGGTTGAAGAATTGGTAAGGGCATTAAATACTCCCAAGGAAGAAATACACTCACTCGCTCAGGTTAAACCAATCAAACAGAATGACGATGCTTCCGGGGACTTTAAAGATTTTAGAAATAATCTGAGAAATTTTTTCAATCCAAAAGTTGAATTAAAACGAAATAGCAAAGGTGTAGGGAAAATAGTTATTCCTTTCAACTCAGACAATGAACTCATACAAATTATGAGCATGGTTGAAAAAATCGGCAAAGAAAAATAACAATTTGAAGATTTGAACGTATATAAGTATATAATCGTTTTTCTTTTTCTGATAATGCTGAGTAATTTGCATTGTAGGGCACAGGATACGATCAGCAGTCAGGGTGCAGATACCTTAAAGACAATTCATTCTCCATCGAAAGCTGCTTTGATGTCTGCCATTTTACCTGGACTTGGTCAGATTTATAATAAGAAGGTTTGGAAAGTTCCAATTCTTTACGTAGGATTGTCAGTTAACGCATATTTTTTGATTCATTATGCAATTTTATTTCGCGATTATCAAAAAGGGTATGTTGATTATCAAAATTACGTTGGAGCATTGGGTACCGAAAAACCTGACCAATTAGTAATTAACCGGATGCTTACTGATGTTAGTTTTGTACTCAGATATCAAGACATCCCGGCGGCCTTAAAGTTTTATAAAGATCAATACAGGCGATTGCGCGATTTAAATATTTTGGTAATGAGCGGTATTTATTTTATTAATATCATAGACGCAACAGTTGATGCTTATTTATTTAATTACGATATTAGCGACAATCTTGCATTACGCGTTGAACCAGTAATGATTAATACTGTAGCTTATCATAGCACAGTAGGCATTAAATTAACATTTAACCTTCATTAAAAGAAATTGTAAGATGAGGAAAATTTTATTATTTTTAGTTGTAATGCCGTTCTCGGTTATTGCTTTTGGTCAGGCGAAAGATACATTATTAGTTAATCCTGAATTTTTAAATTATAACAAAAATCTTGATAGTCTTATAAGTACAAGATTCTCTCAGGATCCTGTAACTCAGGATTCCCCATTCGTTACTGGAATTGACAGTACTCAAAATTACAGCGATCTGCCAGATTCCGTATATATCAGCAGGTTGAAGAGAATACCTTCGGTTTTAGAACTCACTTATAACGATATTGTAAAGCGTTATATACAGGTATATACAGTAAAGAAGCGTGGGATGGTTGAGGAGATGCTCGGACTAAAGGCTTATTATTTTCCTCTTTTCGAAGAAATACTGGATAGGTATCAAATGCCTCTTGAATTAAAATACTTATCGGTTATCGAATCTGCATTGAATCCACGGGCAGTTTCTCGTTGCGGCGCTACCGGTTTATGGCAATTTATGTATGGAACCGGGCGTATTTATAAGCTCAATATTAATTCGTTTGTAGACGAACGCCGCGATCCTTATGCTGCAACAAATGCAGCTGCCAAATACCTTCACGATTTGTACTCGGTTTATAATGATTGGATTTTGGTTATTGCTGCCTATAATTGTGGACCTGGAAATGTGAACAAAGCTATTCGTAGATCAGGGGGTAAAAAAAGCTATTGGGATATTTATTATTATCTCCCTAAGGAAACCCGAGGCTATGTTCCTGCATACATAGCTGCTACGTATGTGATGAATTATTACAAAGAGCATAATCTTTCAGCCCGCACTGCTACTTTTGCATTACCCACGTCTGCTGATACCATTATGTTGACAAATAATGTGCATTTACAACAAATAGCGGATGTATTAAAAGTGCCGATTGAGCAAGTACGCGATTTAAACCCTCAATACCGTCGTGATATTATCCCCGGAAAATTCAGCGTTTGTCCTCTTAGGTTGCCATCTGAATGGGCTACACGTTTCATCGATTTACAGGACTCTGTACTCAGATACAAAAATAACCAGTTTTTTAGTGGTGAATTTAAGTTGATTACTCCTATTAATTTTCGTGGCAAACATGGTGAATATTCAGCTGCTCCTGCTCCTTCAGGCGATATGCAAAAGGTCTATTATCAGGTAAAATCCGGTGAAAATATAGGTCATATTGCTACCTACTATCATGTGCGTGTTTCGGACATCCGCTATTGGAACGATATAACGAAAAATAAAATTGTTGCGGGTAAACGTCTTGTTATTTATTTACCAAAAAAGAAAGCCGCCAATTTACAAATAGCTGCGCAAAACACAGAAGTCAAAGTTTCTACTGGCATTCCAAAAGATTCAGAAGCATCTGGCGAATATGTAATTTACAAAATAAAATCGGGAGATACGCTTTGGAAAATTGCAAGTCAGTATCCAGGTGTATCAGATAATGATTTGTTGAAATGGAATAATATGACAGCAGATGTTAAAATTAAACCAGGACAAACCATTAAAATAAAGAGAATAAATTGAAATGTGCACAAAGGCTTGATAGTCTGAGAAGTATTCTATATATTCAGCCCTTACAGGGATTTGTTTTACGAAGATAAACTCAGCTATGAAGCCTTTTCGCATTTTTCTTTTTGGGCTTTCAGTATTCATTATTTTCACACTGCTTTCGGTATTTTTAAGCGATCATTACGTTATTTTCAAACTTTTTACATTAAAGATACCTTCATTCGAAAGGATTTTAACGAATCCTAAACCTGCATATAAAGATATTTCTCATATTCTTAAATTATCGGACCTTATAAAAGATTCGATATTGTTAAAAACAGATAAACTACCGGGAAAGCATATTGAGCCTGAAAAAAAACAATTTATTGATAATGCTCTACGTTTAAATGCTGACAGCATTCGTGCGCTCATTCGTCCTATCGATTTTCCCGCAGGGAATGATTCATTGCTAAATCCTTTTTTTAAGGAGCTGAGCAATCTTTCCATTGACAAGAAATTGATTCGAATTATGCATTATGGTGATTCTCAGATTGAAGGAGATCGTATCACATCGTATATTCGAAATCAGTTACAGCTGAGATTTGGTGGATTAGGCATCGGTCTTTTCCCGGTGGTTTCAATTAACCCTGCCTCCAGTTCCTATGTTTTCGATTTGTCCAATAATTGGTCAAGGTTCTCTCCTGTTCAGAGTTCTATTGAATCACAGTCAGGTAATAAATTCGGAGCTTTAATAAACTATTCCCGTATCGATCAGCCATCAAATTTTTTTGGAAAAACAAATGAACTTGCTGCCTGGATTGATTTGAAACGAGCAAACATCTCTTTTTCACAAGCACAAAGGTTTCAACAATGTCGTGTTTTTTATGGGTTTAACAAAGCTCCCATGATGGTGGAAGTGAAGCAGGATCAAACAATAGTGGATGCAGAGATTGTTCCGTCTTCGGCTGGGTTAAAAATGTTGAGGTGGAAATTTGCCAATCCGATCCATAATTTATCCATATCTTTTAAAACTACCGAATCTCCAAATATCTACGGGATAGCACTCGACGCTTTGGAAGGTATAGCCGTTGATAATGTTGCCCTTCGCGGAAGTGCGGGACTCGAATTTACCCGAATTGATCTCAATTTTCTCCGGCAGTTTTATCAACTTTTAAACGTAAAACTGCTTATTCTCCAGTTTGGAATAAATGTGGTTCCTAATGTGATTGAAAATTACACCTATTACGAAAATAGTTTTCTTAGACAGATTGAGGCTGTAAAGAAGGCTTGTCCTTTCTTGTCTGTTATTGTAATTGGGGTGAGTGATGTGTCGCGAAATGGTGAAAACGGTTACGAATCGTACCCTAACATCACAAAAATTCGCGACGCTCAAAAAAGAGCTGCGTTTGCTTCCGGATGTGCTTTCTGGGATATGTACGAGGCTATGGGGGGTCATAATTCGATGCCTAGTTGGGTATATGCCACACCGCCTCTTGCACAGAAAGATTTTGTTCATCTCAATCCATTTGGAGCTAAAATAATTGGGGAGATGTTTTACAGGTCTTTTATACAAGAGTATGAAAAGTATCTTGATACAAAAAATAAAATAAGCAGTGAATAAATGTCTGTTTATACTGGCATTTCTATTTCTACCGGACATTGGCCGATGCCAAACCTATTCCAAATCTGAACCTCTTTTCAATTGCGAGCAAAACTTCATTTCAAATGCTGATAGTGTAACTGAATGGAGAAGATTTGTAAAAAAAATCGGAAATATCGCAAGCGATAAAGAAGGCCACGTAACCATTGTTCATTTGGGCGATTCTCATATTCAGGGTGGATATTTTCCTGATCGATTTAGAGAATTATTGAATCACGAATTTGGCATTTCGGGCAGAGGATGGGTGTTTCCTGATTCCTATGCCAAAGCAAATGGACCGGAGGATATTAAATTTCGAACGAAATCAATATGGACCGGAGTAAAATATAACCATCTCTCGCAAGGCAAAGAGGCTAACATCTCGGGATACCATCTTACAACATCTGATTCAGTTATTCGATTTACCTTGAAATTAAAACTTAAATCGGACATCTTATTTCCTTTTAATGAGTTGCTTATCTATCACAATAAAAATCATCTTTTGTTTCTCGATAGTTGCAAAGCTATATCCATAAAGGAAAAAAAATATGAAGATTTTTCCATCACCCGAATTATTTTTCCTGAATTTCTTGATTCCGTTGGTTTTCGTTTTTCGGTGAAAGATTCGGTAAAGTCGGATTTTTCGCTTATGGGAATCAATTTGATATCGTCGACACCCGGGATTATGTATCATTCCATAGGTGTTAACGGAGCAAGTTTTGATGCTTTCAACAGATCGATAAATTATCGTCCCATCCTCAGGCAACTGAAACCCGATCTTATAATTGTATCGCTGGGCACAAACGATGCATTTGTACCTTATCTGGATAATATCCGCTTTAAACAGCAAGTTGTAAACCTGATTGATAATATTCATTTATTGTTGCCCGGAGTCTGTATTTTGTTAACTACGCCTGGTGACCATTTAAAAAATAGGAAATTTGTGAATCCGAATCTGAATATGGTGAGAGATATTATTATTAATACAGCTGTTCAAAAGCATTGTCTTTATTGGGATTTTTTGGCTGTGATGGGTGATATTGGTTCCTCAAAGCGATGGAAAACAAAGGGGTTAATGTATGCCGACATGATGCATTTAAGTCAGACCGGATACATTTTGCAGGGCGAACTTTTTTTCGATGCTTTCGTAAAAGCAATCAACCAAACAAAAATGCATGGACAGGATTAAAGAACTCTTCCTTCATCATCTTTTCTATGATCCATCATCGCCAATTCTTTTCACGCAAGTATTTTTCTGGATATTCTTCCTCATTTTGCTGCTTGGATACACTTTAGTATACAAACGTCCTGCCCTTCGCAACACCTTCCTGCTTGCCATGAGTTTGTATTTTTATTACAAATGCAGTGGAATTTTTATCTGGCTTTTGATATTTTCGATAGTGGTCAATTACTATCTTGGCGTTGGTATCCATAAAAGCCGCTTAGTCTGGCTGCGAAAGCTTTTTGTGGCGATGAGCGTGGTGGTTTGTATTACGTTGCTCTTATATTTCAAATATTCGTATTTTTTTGTTGATGTTTGGAATATTGTCTTTAAAACCCATTATGATGTTACTAATTACTTGGCCTTATGGACAAACAAATCTTTTGGGAGTAGTTTTGATATCCGAAGAATCGTTCTTCCGGCAGGTATTTCGTTTTATTCGTTTCAGGCGTTAAGTTACACCATCGATTTATACCGGCATAAAACCAAACCGGTAAATAACATTCTCGAATTTGGCTTTTATAAATCGTTTTTCCCACAGCTGGTAGCCGGTCCTATTGTTCGGGCAGCTGAGTTTATCCCTCAGATGTATTCGCAATATGCCCTCACCATTCGGGAGATGGGACATGCATTGTTTCTTATTTTGAACGGCTTGCTCAAAAAGATGTTGATATCGGATTATATCTCTATTAATTATGTCGACCGGGTGTTCGATAATCCTCTGGGTTATTCCGGATTTGAAAATCTCATGGCCGTTTATGGTTATACACTACAAATTTATTGCGATTTTTCGGGATATACAGATATTGCCATAGGGGTTGCGTTGCTGTTAGGTTTCCGTTTGCCGATCAATTTTAATTCGCCATACAAAGCAACCAGCTTAATTGATTTTTGGCGGCGATGGCACATTTCACTTTCATCATGGTTGCGTGATTACCTTTATATTTCGTTGGGCGGAAACCGGGTCGGCAAGTTCAGAACCAATCTGAATTTAATAATAACTATGCTTATTGGAGGTTTGTGGCATGGAGCCAACCTCCGTTTCGCCATCTGGGGTGGATTGCATGGAGTGGGCTTGGTTGTAAATAAATGGTGGGAAAAGAAATTTCCGCTAACTGTCCCTCTGTTTGGCTATCGAAAAATTGCAATTCAGTTGTTTACGTTTCAGTTTGTATCTTTTGCGTGGATTTTTTTCAGGTGTTCCGACATGCAAATGGTTAAGAATATGCTTTCGCAGATATTTACCCGTTTTAATTTTCTACTCGTGCCGCAGGTATTGGTGAGTTATAGCCATGTATTTGCGGTGATTTTTGCAGGTTTTGCTATTCATTGGGTACCTGCTCGGTTTAAGGAACATTACAGGGGATGGTTCATTAAAACGCCTATTTATGCTAAGGTAGTCATTACGGTATTGGCGGTAATAATAATTTTTCAAATTAAAACAGCTGTACTTCAGCCTTTTATTTATTTTCGGTTTTGAGGAATTTTATTTTATATCCCGTATCCGTATCTGAAGTGTTGTATTGCCTCGGAATTCATTCTCCTCAATTGAAAAGCAAACATCAAACGGATTACCTTTTTTGATGTAAGAGAAATGTTGCGAAAGCTGAAATCCTATCGCCGGAAAAATGCGAAAAGGTTCCTTTTCCTGAATAAGTTCCAGCTTCAGGTGATCGCCGGAATTACCAACCAAGCGGCCACAACCGTTATCTGACACATTTTTAGTTAGGAATACGGGCGACATGTTTCCGGGTCCAAATGGCTGAAACTGTTTTAGTATTCTGTAAAATTTTGTATCTATATCGCTCAGTTCTATTTGTGCATCTATTTCAATGGAAGGTACCAGCTGATCCTCCTTAATATATTTCGAAACTACTTCTTCGAAACGCTCTTTGAATGCGGGAACATTTTCGGTTTTAAGCGTTATTCCTGCTGCAAACATATGCCCACCAAAATTTTCCAATAAATCGCTGCATTCGTCAATAGCCTGATATAGGTCGAATCCATCAACTGACCGGGCCGATCCGGTAGCCAAACCATTCGATTCTGTTAAAATAACGGTTGGCCGGTAATATGATTCAATTAACCGGGAGGCCACAATGCCAATTACTCCTTTATGCCATGTAGGATTATAAAGCACAGTGGAATAGCGATTGTCCTTTACCGGATCGTTGGCTATAAAACTTAATGCTTCCTGAGTAATGGTGATATCGATACTTTTTCGGGTATTGTTAAATTCATTAATTCGGTCGCCCATTGATTGAGCCAGTAACTCATCTTCGGCTATCAGTAAAGCAACCGCTTTGTCGCCAGATTCTATTCGGCCAGCAGCATTTATGCGGGGACCAATTTTAAACACAATGTCATCAATGGTAATTTCTTTATTCTCAATGCCTGCAATTTTGATAATCGATTTCAAGCCATTGCAAGGCGATTCGCTCAGTTTTTTCAACCCGAAATAGGACAATATTCTGTTTTCACCATTGATGGGAACAATGTCTGAGGCAATGCTCACAGCCACCAAATCCAGATGTACTTCCAATTCGGTGAGTGATATTTGGTTTTGAATGGAAAAACCCTGTAACAGTTTATAGCCAACACCGCAACCAGAGAGTTCTTTATATGGATAATTGCAGTCGTGTCGTTTGGGATCAAGTACAGCGGCTGCATCGGGGATAGTATCGCCTGGAAAATGATGATCACAAATAATGAAATCGATATGGAAACTATTGGCGTATTCAACCTTATCAACTGCTTTAATACCACAATCGAGTGCAATAATAAGAGTAAAGCCATTTTCAAAGGCAAAATCAATACCCTTAATCGAAATGCCATACCCTTCATGGTAACGGTTTGGAATATAATACGCCAGATTTGGACTATATTTCCGAAAAAAGGAATAAACGAGAGCAACCGATGTCGTTCCATCGACATCATAATCGCCATATATCAGAATTTTCTCGTTATTAGAGAGAGCCAGGTTAATTCGGTCAATGGCTTTATCCATATCCTTCATAAGAAATGGATCGTGCAATTGATCAAGTTCAGGTCGAAAAAATGATTTGGCCTGATCGTAGGTTGAAATATTACGTTGCGCAAGCAGATTAGCTAAAACCTTATTAACACCCAAAACCTCCGATAACTTTTCAATAACATCAGGGTCGCCTTGTTTTCTTATTCTCCAATTCTTTTCCATGTGTGCGTAAAATTAATCAGAATTGAGATAAGAATATGGTATCAGGCAGTTAAAATTTTGGCGGCTTCTTCCAATCCTAATTCTATTATGGATACTTCCCTCATTTCAATCTTACGGATTTTTCCGGAAACTGTCATAGGAAATTCGTCAGTAAATTTCCAGTATTTAGGAATTTTAAAGGTGGATATTTGACCTTTACAATATTCGCGTAATTCATCAGATGATACTTCGAATCCATCCCGAAGTTTAACCCACGCCATCACTTCTTCCCCATACCTAAGGTCGGGTACACCAATTACCTGTACATCAGCTATAGCCTCATGCTGAATAAGAAATTCTTCTACTTCGCGGGGAGCAATATTTTCGCCTCCACGGATGATGGTATCTTTTATCCGGCCAACGATTTTTACATAACCCTCATCGTCCATCACCCCAAGATCGCCTGTATGCATCCAGCCATTTTTGTCAAGTACTTTAGAGGTTTCTTCGGGCATGTCCCAGTAGCCCGACATCACTGAATAGCCTCGCGTGCATATTTCTCCCTTTTCGCCATAAGCTACAATGTGTCCATTTTCAGGATTAATAATTTTTATTTCAATATGAGGATGCACTTTACCAACGGTAGAAACCCTTTTTTGAATAGGATCATTGCAATCGCTTTGTGTTGATACCGGCGATGTCTCGGTCATTCCGTAGCAAACAGTAACCTCTGTCATATTCATTTTCGTAAGTACCTGCTTCATGGTATCGATGGGGCATGGCGAGCCAGCCATAATACCTGTGCGTAACGACGAAAAATCGTAGTTGGAAAAATTTGGATGTTCCAACTCGGCAATAAACATGGTAGGAACACCGTACAACGAGGTGCATTTCTCGGACTGAACTGTCTTCATCACCTGATCGGGATCAAAAACTTCGCCGGGGATAACCATGCACGATCCATGTGTTACACAGGCCATGTTTGCCAATACCATACCAAAACAATGATAAAAAGGAACAGGAATACAAACGCGGTCTTTTTCTGTGTAATAAAGGCGTTCACCAATAAAAAATCCGTTGTTAAGAATGTTGTGATGAGAAAGTGTGGCTCCTTTTGGGGATCCCGTTGTACCCGAAGTATACTGAATGTTGATAGGATCGTCGAATTGCAATTCATTCTCACGTTCTGCAAGAGCTTCATCGGAAATTTTTTTTCCGGCAAAAATCATTTTCTCCCAATCTTTTTCAATGATCACGGTTCGTTTTGGAAATTTACACTCCGGCCGAACATGGTTTAGAATTTCAACGTAATCGGTTTTACGGAAATAATTAGCGGCTATGAGCAGGGTTATCTGACTTTGCTCCAATGCATATTTCAATGCCGACCCTTTGTAGGCAGGGTTAATGTTAACCATAATAGCTCCAATGCGTGCAGTAGCAAACTGAACCAACACCCATTCGAAACGGTTTGGAGCCCATATACCAACCCTGTCGCCTTTTTTTATACCGTAAGCTATTAACCCCTTTGCAACTTCGTCCACCTGAATCCACAACTCCTGATAGGTTGCCCGGTAATCCTGCGAAACAACCACCAGAGCTTCGCATTCACCATATTTTTCAATAGTAGCACGAAGGTTGTCACCTATTGTTTCACCCTTTAGTGGGATGTCGCTAATTCCATGAGCATACGAAAGATTCTTCATAAGCGTAAACTTAAAAATATAAATATTTTGTTGGTCGGTAATGTATGTTATAAAACAGCCTCCAAGTAAATAAAAAATTCTATTCGATGTCCTTTTTTTTTACTAAAAATGCTCTCGCAAAATTAAATTAGTGATTTTGACCAACATGATGACTACAATAACTCAAGATTTCCTAATTTTGGAATTTTATGAAAATTTCCGGTATAGTACATCGAAAATCCTTTAGGGGCTTTCTATTTGCGGGATTAGCAGCGTTGTCAGTATCCAACGTATATATATTCAGTAAAGCGGCTTTATTGGTAACACCCATTTTTACATTTGGCTTTTATTGGTTTATGATGGCGCTGTTTTACAATATCACCTTGGTAATGGCAACAGGAAAATACAAACTTTTAAAAACATATCAAAAAAAGGTTTATAAAGCATTAACAATCATAGGATTTTTCGAACTATTAGGCACGGTAACTTTTTTTATGGCAATTAAGCAGATTGAAAACCCAGCCATTGCCTCATTTCTGGTAAATACAACACCTGTATTTGTTACGTTAATAAGTATTCCAATGCTTAATGAGCGGTTCAAGACACTTGAAATTGTTGGAATTATAATTTTACTTTCAGGTGCTTTTATGCTAAGTTACTCAGGGACGTTTTCGTTCGACGAACTTCTTGTACATGGAGCTAATCTAATGATATTATCGTGTTTACTGATAGCTATCGCCCTTGTGATTGCTAAGAAAAACATCAAAAATATTGATCCGTATCTCCTTTCACTTAACAGAGTAGTGTTTATTTTCCTTTTTTATACTATCACACTATATTTCTCCGGCGCAACGTATCATGTTACCACCAAAGTTTTTGTTAATATTGCTCTTGGATCGTTGTTCGGGCCATTTCTCGGTGCCATTTTCCAATACAATTCATATCGGTTTATCGAAGTTTCAAAAGCCAGCCTGATACAAAATACCAATGGCATATTTGTAATCATTAGTACCTATTTATACTTTGGACTCCTTCCGTTAGCCTTGCAAATTGCCGGTGGCATTATTACTATTCTCGGGATGATGGTAATGGTTATAGGGAAATATGATATTATTAAACTGCCGGTTTTTAAAATAAATAAATAATACATCATGTAATAACCAAACTTGCGTAATCGTTTGCGTTTCCGGGAAATTATTTCAAAATTTGCATTTTAACACCCATATAAAAAATCGCAAAAATGAGATCTGTAAAATCCAATACTTTTCAATCAATTGTTTGCTTACTAACTATTCAAATCATGATTTCCTGCTCGTCTAATAATCCTAAATTTACCGGAGCCAAGGGTGAAGTTAAAATTATGACGCTGGATCCGGGGCATTTCCATGCAGCGCTTGTTCAAAAAAGCATGTATTCGCAGGTAGATTCAAACGTTTATGTTTATGCTCCCGAAGGTGATGATGTAAATGAACATTTGAAACACATTGATGGGTATAACACTCGTTCGGAAAATCCAACCCGATGGAATGAAAAAGTTTACACTGCTCCCGATTTTTTTGAAAAAATGCTGAAGGATAAGCCAGGAAATGTGGTGATGATAGCCGGTAACAACCAAAAAAAGATGGAATATATAAATGCAAGCATCGAGGCTGGTATTAATGTACTAGCTGATAAGCCAATGGTTATTGACGTTGCCAATTTCGAACTTTTAAAACAAGCTTTTGAAACAGCTAAGAAAAAGGGAGTTCTACTTTACGATATTATGACTGAGCGTAATGAGATAAGCACCTTACTTCAAAAGGAATTTTCCTTATTGCCGGAAGTTTTTGGCACTCTCGAAATGGGAAGCCTTGAAAATCCTTCTGTAACTAAAGAAAGTGTGCACAATTATTTCAAATTTGTATCTGGTTCTCCATTAAAACGTCCTGCCTGGTTCTTCGATGTAACTCAACAAGGCGAAGGGATTGTAGATGTTACTACTCATCTTGTGGATTTAGTTCAATGGGAATGTTTTCCAAATCAGATATTAAATTACACTAAGGACATTGAGGTGGTTACTGCAAAACGCTGGCCTACAAAAATCACCCCTGCTGAATTTAATGCAGTAACCAAACTTTCCGATTTTCCCGATTACCTGAAGAAAGATATTCAAGACACCATCCTGAATGTTTATGCAAATGGCGAAATCAATTACAGAATTAAAGGAGTGCATGCTAAAGTTTCGGTGATTTGGAATTATAAAGCATCTGCGGGTGGCGGAGATACTCATTTTTCGATTATGAGGGGTACAAAATGTAAACTCATAATCCGCCAGGGGGCTGAGCAGTCTTATAAACCAACGCTTTACATTGAACCACTTGCGGAAGCTGACACTGCATTGTTTACAAAAATTCTATTAGATAATATAAAAAAAATACAGCAAAATTATCCAGGAGTTGAATTGAAAAAATTGCTGACTTCCTGGGAAGTTGTTGTTCCGGATTCATACAAGGTAGGTCACGAAGCTCATTTTGCCGGGGTTACTCAAACATATCTCAAATACCTGGTAGATGGAAAATTACCTGAATGGGAGGTTCCTAATATGATTGCGAAATATTACACAACTACAAAGGCTCTTGAAATAGCCAAAAAGAATAAATAATTTCTGTTCACATGAAATTTTAAAAATAATGGTTAAAAAGTTTGAGTTTTAAAAAGAAAGACACAAATTCTACAAGAAAAATAGCTGGTTCAGGTTTTATTTTTGACTTTTTAAGCAAATTTTTATTTTCCAGAATTCTAAAACATTTTGTCCGTTTGCGTACATAAAAATTTACTTTTCGTACACTTTTATTTACACATTGTTATTGTAACCACATGCATATATTACTGATTAAATTTAACTTATGCCTAATGGCATGAGGATTGATAAAATTTATTTGCAATAAAATTGATTATCTAAATCGGTCATAAATATGTTCAGAAACTACTTCAAGGTTGCATATCGCAATATACTACGACAAAGGACTTACGCGTTTATTAACATTTTTGGACTTTCCATTGGGCTTGCTGGTGCTATTCTTATTGGTTTATATGTTTCAAACGAACTCAGCTACGACAGATTTCATGAGAAATCGAGCCGGATTTACCGCGTTTTTTTGAATGGTAAAATGGGCACAAATAAGTTTGAGGGGCCGGCAACTCCTGTTCCATTGGCAGAGGTGCTTGTGAGAGATTTCCCGGAAGTAGAAACGGCCGTTCGGATGAATAAAATTGGAAATAGAAAGGTATTATTTCATGACAAGTCATTTTATGAAGATCGTTTTTTCTATGTTGATTCTAATTTTTTCGACGTTTTTACAGTAAAATTTATTAAAGGTGACAAAAAGGCCTTGATGTTGCCTAAAACGATGGTGATTACCAATAGAATGGCAAGAAAATATTTTGGAAATGAAGATGCTATCGGAAAAACGCTGCGTTTAATTAATAGCGATAGTATTGTATTCCAGGTCACAGCAGTGGTTGAAGAATTCCCCTCATCAAGTCATTTTCATTTTGATTTTCTCGTTTCCACCTCCACTGACAAATATTACCGCAACACATTTTGGTTGAACAATAACATTTATACCTATTTGATAATTAAGCAGGGAGCAAGTGCTACCCAATTGGAGTCTAAGTTCCCGGAGATGGTTAAAAAGTACTGTGCACCTTCAATTTCTCAATACATGGGATTTAGTTATGACGATCTGGGGAAGGTAGGCAGTTTTTTGAAATATCAGCTTCAACCACTCACTGATATTCACCTCCATTCGAACATGGATTTTGAGCTAGAACCCAATGGTGACATCAGTTACGTATATATCTTTATTGTTATTGCGATTTTTATTTTATTTAATGCATGCATAAATTTCACCAATCTTGCTACAGCGAGATCTGCTAACAGAGCTAAGGAAGTTGGCTTGCGTAAAGTGATTGGCGGACATCGTTCATCATTGATCATTCAATTCCTTTCCGAGTCAGTATTTATAAGTCTTATATCAGTAATCGCAGGGTTATTAATGGTCGAAATTTTGCTGCCATCGTTTGGAAACCTTGTTAGCCAACATATCGTAATATCAACAAAACAAATGCTCCTGTTAAGTCCTGTATTTTTACTATTCGCTTTAATAGTCGGTCTAATATCAGGAGGATATCCGGCTTTTTATTTGTCTTCTTTCCTTCCATTTGAAGTGTTAAAAGGTAAAGTAGTTTCCGGATCAGCTAACTCCAAATTAAGAGGTGTGCTTGTTGTTTTTCAGTTTACTATATCGATTTTTATACTTCTTGGGACATTCTTTGTATCGAGCCAACTAAAATATATTCAAAATAAAAAGCTTGGATTTGATAAGGAAAGCTTGATTGTGATTGATCGTACCAACCCCATAAAGAAAGATTTAAAGGTATTTATGGAGGAACTAAAGCGAAACCCAATTATCTCAGAAGTTGCCCTTTCACAAGGAGTACCCGGACGATTAATGAGTCACAACGGATATATGCCAGAGGGATCCAAAAAATCAGAACCACTGCTTTTTGCAACATATGGAGTATCATACGATTATGATAAAGCTATGGGAATTAAGCTATCCAAAGGGCGGTTTTTTTCTCAGAAATTTCCTGGGGATTCCACATCCATAGTGATTAATGAATCAGCAGTTAAATATATTGGACTTTCTGACCCGTTAGGCAAACAATTGATCGCTCCGGGCGATTCAAAACACAGGGTATTTTTAACTATTGTTGGCGTAATAAAGGATTTTCATTTCGAATCGTTACACAAACCAATTAATCCAATGATTTTATTCCTCGACAAAACATATTATGACGGCTACATTACGGTAAAAATTGCCTCTGGCAAAAACAAAGAAGCTTTGGCTTATATCAGCGATACATGGAAAAAGTTCTCGATGGAAGCTCCTCTTAGTTATTTCTATTTCGATAAGGAATTTGACAAACTATATAAAAAGGAATTTGAGATCCGAAGACTAATGTCGGTATTTTCGGTACTTGCCATAGTAATTGCCATGCTTGGATTGTTTGGGCTGGTATCCTTTATGGCTGAGCGGCGCACGAGGGAAATTGGTATACGAAAGGTAATGGGTTCGTCGATTTTTAGCATTGTGGTAATACTTTCGAAAAACATAACGATTCTGGTTTCCATCGCATTTGTAATAGCCTCTGCATTAATTTATTTTGCAGCTAATCAATGGCTGCAGCAGTTTTCATTTAAAATAGGAATTAATCCATGGATATTTGTACTGGGAGGTTTATTGTCCTTGGTTATAGCCTGGATAACCATCAGTTTTCAAGCCATTAAAGCTGCCATTCGTAATCCGGTAGATTCCCTTAGATACGAATAATCAAAATCATTGTTAATCGAATATATAAATTATTTCCAAAGGTTTTGAGGATATGCACCCGATTCAATCAGTTGCTTAATTCGGGCTACTACTAAAGGCTTATCATCCTTATAGGTAACCCCAAACCATTTGTCGGCGCTGCGAAGCACATTTACAGTAGCCTTCTTGGTTTTGATTAGTTCGTCCACCACAAAAGGAAGGAAGAATTCGGCCTTTGGGTTATTATAATTCTCCTTAATGAACTGTAAGAAATGAGTTTCAAGTTGACTGAAAAATTTGGGAGTGAATCCCCAAAAATTCATTGAAACAATTGATTTATTATTGATGTAAAACGCGTTGTCCTGTGCGTCTCTGCAAATAACTCCTTTGTCAGTATTTTCTATTTTAAACCGCTCCACAACACTTTTCAGAAGCATGTTCGGGTCTACTTCGCAAACACCGCGCGAAACAGTGCCATTTTCCGATAGCGTATTGTCAACATCAAAACCTACCATAGTATAAGTGGTCTGATTTACATCAAGGTTCGAAAGAAAAGCACCTATTTTCAAAAAAGCATTGGATCCATAATAATCGTCGGCATTGATGGCGGCAAAGGGCTCCTTTACTTTTGCGCCGGCTACCATTACTGCATGAGCCGTTCCCCACGGTTTAACCCGTTCATCAGGTATAATAATGCCGGCAGGAACCATGTCAATTTCTTGAAAAACATAGTCAACAGCAATATATTTCTGTAGTTTATGGATAAATATTTCGTTAAAATCTTTTTCTAGTTCACGACGAATTACAAAAACAACCTTTCCAAATCCGGCACGAATGGCATCATAAACTGAATATTCAAGAATAGTTTCCCCTGCAGGGCCTACCGGATCAACCTGTTTCAAACTTCCATAGCGACTTCCCATACCAGCTGCTAATACTAAAAGTGTTGGCTTCATATTGCTTGTATTTTTTCTATTTTAAGGATGCTAAGTTAAAAAATTTACTTTGAAGTACCCGATCTTCACAATAACTCGATGTTTGTTTTATTATTTCCCCTTTAAAATTTGGGAAAGAGAGATTTCTTTATTAATTTTCTTCAAGGAACAATATAATTGAGATTATTCATTTTATAAAGTAAATATGATATATTAAAGTAATTGTTTACAGCATTATATGATAAAATGTTTGAAAAAATCATTAGTCAATCACTAACATAATTCAACTAGTAAGTTGTATGAAAAATTTCAGTTTTGAATTTCGTGCGGAAGAATTAAGACTGCTAGGTGTATTTGTAAAATTCTGCTATTCGCGCGATCGGCAAGATTTCATCAAGTCCTCACCCAAATTTATGGATCCTCATCTTTTAAAATTCAATGAAAAGCTTTTGGAGATTTCGATTTTAATTATGGGGAATCAAACGTACAGGCAATTGAACGAGATAAATGGAAGAATTGGAATGGTAAGTACTATATTTACTGCATATTTATACCAGCTTAACGTCATCTTCATTAATGTTAACTTAAAGGAACTTATTAAGGAAACGGAGTCTGTATTCCAAGATTTTCATCACCATAATCAGAAAATAGATTGTGAATATCTGTTATCTGGTCTTCAACAACTAAAACAAGCAATTGCACCATACATAAAACAATTAGAGAATGCCGGATTCGATCATGCATTGCAAGCAGAGCTCGACGCTTACATTTCCATTTTAAATGCTGAATATGTGGAAAAAAAATCATTGTTAGCAGAATTAGCCGAATGGGAGGAAAGCAATGTTGATTTATTTAATGATTTATGGGCAACGGTAGATGAGATTTTAAGAACTGGTCAAAAAATGTATCATCAAAATTCAGTGAAATTAAATGATTATAATGTGGAAGCTATATTAAACAAAGTCAATGAGTCTATTATACAATAGAAAAGACAATCATAATCAAAATCATACTCTAACCGACGATTGCCTTATAACAAGTTTTGTCATCATAGTCGTTTGAATTGGAGGGGACTTTGTTTTGAAACTGTTTTGATATAGTAACAATCTGGCAGCCTCCTGTCCAATCTCAAAGGTAGGATGCATCAGTGAGGTCAAAGGCGGATCGACCACAGTGGCATGAAACTCGTCGGTAATACCAACAAGTAACACATCGTTTGGGATATGTAACCCTTGTCGTTTAATTTCTTTCATTACGGTAAAAGCAACCATATCGTTAATACTAAAAATTGCATCAGGCGGATTTGGTAAAGCAAGCAAACATCGGGTTGCCTGCGTTGCATCGTCAATAGTAAGATCGGTAAATACAACAAGTTGATTGTCGGCTTCAAGTCCACATTCGCGTAATCCATCGTAGTAACCTTCCAGTCTTTCGCGGGCAATATTCAAATGCTGTGGACCAGCAATATGAGCAATTCGTCGAGCGCCGGATTCGAAAAAATGCATGGTGATTTGCTTTGCTGCATTGCGATTATCGACAACAACAGAAGAAACTTCGTTGGTTCTACAAACTCTGTCAAAGAAAACCAGTGGCATATCGTTGTTGATGATTTTATCGAAGTGATCGTAATTCCTGGTTTCTTTCGAAAGACAAACGATCAACCCTTCAGCTCTGGATGCCAAAAGATTTTCGATGCATTCCTTTTCCTTGTCATACGATTCATACGAGGAGGTAATGAGAATATAATATCCATTTTGTCTGGCAACGGATTCTATGCCACTGATAATGGATGAATAAAAAAAGGTGACCAAATCAGGTACTATAACTCCAATAATTTTAGTTTGTTGCTTTAGAAGCCCCATAGCTAAAGGATTCGGCGAATAATTCCAGTCATGGGCCAATGTCTGAATTTTAGCCGTAAGGTTGGGACTAATGTCAGGATGGTTCTTCAATGCCCTCGAAACAGTTGAAATAGAAACCTTAAGTTCCGCCGCAATATCTTTTAAGGAAACGAGCCGTTTTGTCATAAAAATCAGCAATTCTGGTTTCGAAATTAAAGGAATTCAACTCAACATACAACCATTTGTTGGGATAATAAATGTTTGACAACATTTATTTTTAACCGCAAAGCTTATCGCAAAGCTTTGCGGTTGATTTTATGTAAGTTGGTTATTGTTTGGATGGTTTTTTTTTAGGAGTTTTGATCAAACAAATAAGTCGTTTCCTCCCGCCAAAAGAAGTTGCGATACAGACAAATTAGGCAAATTAGATTTTAAGTCTTACATTATACTATTATTTTGTATTATGGAATACAGGCAAATTGGAAAAACAGGAATGATTGTTTCGTCGTTAAGTTTTGGCGCGTCGTCGTTAGGCGGAGTATTTCACGAATTAAAAGAAAAGGAAGGTATATTGACTGTTCATGCGGCTATTGATGGCGGGATCAACTTTATTGATGTGTCACCTTATTATGGGTTTACAAAAGCCGAGACATTGCTTGGCAAAGCCCTGAGGGAGATTCACCGCGATAAATATTTTCTCTCCACCAAAGTAGGTCGCTTTGGTGTCAACGGAATAAAAAACTGGGATTATTCTGCTGCCCGGGCTGTTAAAAGTGTGGAAGAAAGTATGCAACGTCTTAACATTGATTTTATTGACCTGATTAATGTTCATGATATGGAATTCAGTGATTTGAATCAGGTAATTAACGAAACTTTACCTGCACTAATTCGACTTAAAGAGCAGGGAAAAGTTGGTCATGTTGGAATTACCGGCCTGCCACTAGTTAATTTCAAATATGTTATCGACAGGGTTCCGGAAGGTACAGTGGAATCAATCCTTTCGTTTTGTCATTATTGCTTGAATGACGATGCCCTGGCAGATTACCTTGATTATTTTGAACAACATGGAGTAGGAGTCATTAATGCATCTCCTCTGTCGATGGGCTTATTAACCCGCAGAGGTGCACCTGACTGGCATCCTGCGTCGGAAGCAATCATGTCGTATACCCGCAAAGCAATTAAATATTGCGAGAAAAAAAAATATCCAATTGAGCAATTGGCCATTAAATATTCTGTTTCGAACCCCAAAATTGCTACAACATTAGTAAGTACAACTTCGCCATTAAATATTCGCGAAAATATCCGATGGGCCGAAGCGCTGCAAAACGAGCAATTACTGGCGGATGTCCTGGAAATTCTAACACCTATACACCGTCAAACCTGGGAAAATTCCTAACTCTTAATACTACTAAAATGAAAGTTGAACACAAAATTGCTGATAAACAAATCCTACTTCCGTTTATCCTTGTAACGGCACTTTTTTTCTTTTGGGGAATTCCTAATAACCTGAATGACATTCTTATAAAGCAATTTATGAAATCGTTTCAGCTTTCACGTTTCGAGGCTGGGCTGATTCAATCGGCTTTCTATCTTGGATATTTTCTTCTTTCGATGCCTGCCGCTTTTATCATGAAAAAATACACGTATAAGGCAGGGCTGGTAACCGGTTTGTTATTATTTAGCCTGGGAACATTTCTTTTCTATCCGGCGGCATTAAGCGGTCAATTTGGTTTTTTCCTTTTTGCTCTTTTTGTTATTGCCAGTGGTTTGGCGTTTCTTGAAACAGGAGCCAATCCCTTTATTACCGTTTTGGGCGACCCCGAATCGTCGGAACGAAGGCTGAATTTTTCCCAGGCCTTTAACCCCATCGGTGCTATTGCCGGTGTGCTAATCGGTACTATTTTTATCTTTTCGGGAATAGAACACACAAGTGCACAGGTCGATTCTATGAAGCTGGCAGGAACGTACGATCAATATCTGCAACACGAAACCATGAGAGTGGTGACTCCATATTTGGTTTTAAGTGCAGTAACATTTATATGGGCCATGTTAATGCTTCGAACCCGCTTCCCTCACATAAAAGAGGAGGATCATGGAACAGATGAAAATAATTCAAAAAGTGGTTTCAGGCAATTATTACGATATCCTCATTTTCTGAAAGGCATTCTTGCTCAGTTTTTTTATGTTGGCGCACAGGTGGGAACATGGAGCTATTTCATTCAGTACGTTCAGGATTATACTGGTCAACCCGAGAAAGTGGCAGGATACTTTCTTACCGGTACTCTGGTGGCTTTTGGTGTAGGACGGTTTTCAGCATCTTACTTCATGCGGTTTGTAAAACCTAATATCTTGATGGGATGTTATGGGTTAGCAAACATATCGCTGGTTGCCATAGGTATTCTTCTTCCCGGATGGATTGGATTATGGGCGGTATTTTTCACAAGCTTCTTTATGTCGCTGATGTTCCCTACAATTTTCGCACTGGGAATTAAGGGATTAGGAGCAAATACAAAAATTGGCGCTTCATTGATAGTAATGGCTATTGTTGGAGGAGCTGTATTTACCCCTCTAATGGGACTATTATTTGAGTATTCAAAAAGCATGGCAACGGCTATGATAATACCTTTTGTATGTTACATTTTCATCACCTGGTATGCATTTTACGGATCGAAACCCAAGGCTTCGCTTGTGGATGATTCAGGGAGATGGGGGGTTTAAATCAATAATATAATAAACATAAACTATGGAATACCACGAAAAAACACATTATACCGAATTCAAACGGTTTTGTAAATCACTTGAATTGCGAAATGATCCGAAACTGATTGAGGACTATAAGATAGCACATGCAAAAGGTGGACCTTGGCCCGAAATTCATCAAGGAATGAAAGAAGTTGGTATCCTTGATATGGAGATCTACCTCGTTGGAACGCGATTATTCATGATTATGGACACTGTTCCTGATTTTGATCATGACAAAGCCATGGTTGAACTGGCTACGAAACCTCGTCAGAGTGAATGGGAGGCACACATGTCGAGATTTCAGAACACTTCTGCCGAAGCCACTGCCGACGAAAAATGGAAACTGATTGAACGTATTTATAAATTTGGCGAATAATAACATCACAAGGAATCATTTTACTTTATGAAAATTGATAGTCACCAGCATTTCTGGCACTTCATCGAAAAGGATTATGGTTGGATGAATGACCAGATGCAAGCAATAAAAAAGGATCAATTGCCTGAAGATCTTGCACGTGAACTCCACACCGTTGGTTTTGATGGTTCTGTTGCTGTTCAGGCAAGACAATCGTTGGAAGAAACTAATTGGTTGTTACAACTAGCTGGTAATAATGACCTTATAAAGGGCGTTGTAGGATGGGTCGATATTCGGTCTGGGGGCATTGAAAAAGAACTTGAATACTATTCCAAATTCTCTAAACTAGTTGGTGTTCGCCATGTGGTGCATGACGAGCCAAATGACGATTTTATCCTTCAGAGCGATTTTCTCAGAGGAATCAAACTTCTGCAAAAGTATAGTTTGGCTTACGATTTGTTGGTCTTTCCAAAGCATTTGCCAAACGTTATTAAGTTTGTTGAGCAATTCCCCGAACAGACATTCATTCTCGACCATATTGCAAAACCAATGATTAAGAATTCTGTTATATCTCCATGGAAGGAAGATATCGAGCGCCTGGCAAAATACCCGAATGTGTTTTGCAAAGTCTCAGGAATGGTCACTGAAGCTGATTGGAATAAATGGAAACCTAACGATTTTACTCCTTATATCGATGTTGTTTTCAATGCCTTTGGATGCCACCGAATTATGATTGGGTCGGACTGGCCTGTATGCAAAGTTACAGGAAGTTATCAACAGGTATTGAACATTGTTTTATCGTACATCGAAAATTTCACCGAAAAAGATAAAGGAATGGTGCTTGGAGGAACTGCCTGTAAAGCTTATAGGATTGCAGGTTAAGGGGATAGTGGTTTAAACAATCTAACTTATATAAACTATAATGAAAGCTTTTACAATAAAAGAACCAGGTGTAGTAACATCAGTTGAGATTGAGCAACCAATGATGGGGATGAATGAGATTCTCTTGGATGTTCATTATATTGGGCTATGTGGTAGCGATTTAAGTTCGTACATGGGTAAAAATCCGCTTTTAACATATCCGCGTATCCCTGGACACGAGATAAGTGGAGTGATTATCGATAAAGGAGCGGATGTACCCGACAGTATAAAAAAAGGAGATCGTGCCACTTTATCGCCATATACCAATTGTGGAGTATGCCCGGCCTGCCGTGCCGGACGCATCAACACATGCGAATTCAACCAAACAATGGGAGTGCAGCGCGATGGTGCATTAACAAGTCGTATTACAGTGCCTTTCGAGAAGATCTTTGTTAGTGATCAACTCACACTTCATGAATTGGCATTGGTAGAGCCTCTTAGCGTCGGTTATCATGCGGCAAATCGCGGCAAAATTACTGAAACAGATTCTGTTTTAATCCTTGGGTGCGGAACTATTGGCATGGGAGCTTTATGCGCAGCTGTTCGTAAAGGAGCAACTATAATCGCAGTAGATATTGACGATTCGAAGCTTTTGCAAGCAAAGAGGTTTGGAGCAACTTACACCATTAACTCCCTTAAAGAAAATGCCAGGGAAAGAATAAAACAGATTACGAATAACGAAGGTGTTAGTGTTGCCGTCGAAGCCGCCGGTAATCCTGTCACATATTCGATAGCCATCGATGCTGTGGCCTTTGCTGGTCGGTTGGTTTTTATTGGGTATACCAAAAGTGAAGTAATGCTCGATACCCGTTTGATTGTTAGAAAGGAACTGGATGTTACGGGATCAAGAAACGCGTTACGGGTTTTTCCATCGGTAATAACCATGTTCGAACGCAAAGAAATGCCTTTTACAGATATGATCACAAAAGTTTTTCCTTTTGAGGAAACTCCCGAAGCTTTTGGGTATTGGAAAGAGAACCAGGGTTCAGTTTCAAAGATTCTGATCGAAGTAAAAAAATAAACCTTTACAACTATTTATATTTTAACTATGACTAAATCTGTGAATTTTATGAACAGGGTTTTGATGCTTGCAATAGTCGTCATCAGCTTTTCAGGAAAAGTAGTTTATTCACAATCGTTTACTTCTACTTTGGAATCGTTCGAAAAATACCAATATCCCGATTGGTTTCGCGATGCTAAGTTTGGAATATGGGCGCATTGGGGACCACAGGCTGTTCCCCGGCAAGGGGATTGGTATGCTAAAAAAATGTACGAGGAAGGGAGCGCCGATTACAAATACCATCTGGAACATTACGGACATCCTTCCAAATTCGGGTATAAGGACATCATTCCTCTCTGGAAAGCCGAGCGCTGGAATCCGGATCAGCTGATGAAGCTTTACAAAAAAGTTGGAGCACGATATTTTGTAAGCATGGCCACACATCACGATGATTTCTTTCTATGGAACTCCAAAATACATAAGTGGAATGCTGTAAATATGGGGCCTAATAAAGATGTAGTGGGAATATGGCAAAAAGCTGCTAAAAAGGAAGGCTTGCGTTTTGGTGTTTCGGAGCATCTTGGTGCCAGCTATACCTGGTTTCAGACAAGTCGTGGTGCTGATAAAAGCGGTGCAATGGCCGGTGTGCCATATGATGGTGCAAATCCTGACTTTGAAAGTCTGTACCATCCTAAAACTGCTCCCGACGATAAAGGCTGGTTGACAAATAATGTTGAAAACCAACAGAATTGGTTAGCTTGTATTACCGAGCTAATAGATATGTATCAGCCTGATCTTCTTTATTCGGATAGCGAACTGCCTTTTGGAGAAGTGGGAAGAACTATGCTGGCGCATTACTATAATCAGGATATGGCCAAAAACGGCGGTAAACTTGAGGCTGTTTACAATTGCAAAATAATTGCGTCAAATGGACGTTGGGTGCAGGATATCGAAAGAGGTGTGATGGATTCAATTAGTCCTTTCCCATGGCAAACTGACACTTCCATTGGTGACTGGTATTACTTTACAGGTCAGAAATACAGAACTGGATTAGAAGTGATCCAGATGTTGGTTGATATTGTAAGCAAAAACGGAAACCTTCTCATAAACGTTGTACAAACTCCCGAAGGAGACCTTGAACCAGACGTTTTGGCAATTTTGGATGAAATTGGAAAATGGACTCCTGCCAATGGAGAAGGTATTTATGGATCTCGTCCCTGGAAAGTATATGGCGAAGGACCCTCGACTGTTAAAAAACAAGAAAAAGGAAGATTTGGCGGACTAAAGGATGTACGCATATATTCGGCCTCTGATATACGTTTTACGGTTAAAGGCGATACACTTTTTGCATTTTGCATGAGTGTACCAACCGAAGATATAAAAATTACTTCGCTGGGCAAAACCTCCAAACTGAACGACAAAGTTATTGCTTCGGTTAAAATGCTGGGAAGTAATGAAAAACTTGTTTGGAAACATCAGGCCGATGCCCTTGTCATTACTAAACCTTCAAAAATGCCCGAATGGGAAGTGGTTTCTTTTGCAATTGAATTCAAAAAGTAAAATTTTCACGCTATGAATAAACTAATGAGTTTTTTACACAAGCTTTTGAAACTTGTAATAGTTATCTTCCTGCTCTCATCAAAAGTAACATTCTCTCAGTCGTTTGTACCTACTTGGGAGTCGCTGGAAAAATACCAGTGTCCTGAATGGTTTAAGGATGCAAAGTTTGGGATATTCATTCATTGGGGTGTTTATTCAGTGCCTGCTTTTGGAAACGAATGGTATCCGCGCAACATGTATTTGAAGGATAGTAAAGAATACAAACATCACATCGAAACATACAACACACCAGATAAGTTTGGCTATAAGGACTTTATACCAATGTTCAAGGCTGAGAAATTTGATGCAAATCAATGGGCTGAAATTTTTAAAAAGTCGGGTGCAAAATACGTTGTTCCGGTAGCGGAACATCACGACGGATTTGCTATGTACAATACCAGTCTGTCTAAATGGAATGCTGTTAATATGGGTCCAAAGCGCGATATCATAGGAGAACTGGCTACTGCCATTCGCAAACAGGATCTTATTTTTGGGCTTTCGTCACATCGGATTGAACATTGGTGGTTTATGAATGCAGGGATGAAGTTCGATTCGGATGTGAAAGATCCTAAATATGCTGATTTCTATGGACCGGCGCGTGAGGAAAAGGACTCTCTTGCACCGGAATATATGAATGATTGGCTGCTCCGTTGTTGCGAATTGGTTGACAAATATAAACCACAGGTATTTTGGTTCGACTGGTGGATTGAGCAAAAGGCGATGGAACCTTATCGCAAAACCTTTGCAGCCTATTATTACAACCGTGCCGAACAATGGAACAAAGGTGTTGTGCTTAATTACAAAAACCAGGCATATCCCGAAAATGCAGCGGTTTATGACATCGAACGTGGCAGCAGCAAAGCTACCAAGAAATATCCTTGGCAAACCGACACTTCTATTGGGAAGAAATCGTGGGGGTGGATTGAAGGCGAAGAAAATAAACCTGCCAATGAACTAATTGATGACCTTATTGATATTGTAAGTAAGAATGGCAATTTGTTGCTTAATATTGGTCCTAAACCTGATGGCACCATTCCTCAGGAACAAGTTGAAGTGTTGCTTGCCATTGGAAAATGGCTGGCGGTTAATGGCGAAGGCATTTATGGCACACGCCCATGGGTTATTTCGGGCGAAGGTCCTGTTCAAAATGCAGAAGGCAGCTTTGCGGAAAGCAAGCGAAAAGATTATACATCTCAGGATTTCCGGTTTACCACAAAAGGCGAAACGCTTTATGCTTTTTGCATGGATGTTCCCAAGGAAAAAATGTTGGTGATAAAATCGTTATCACTAGCTGCTTTTATAGGAAAGAAAATCAAATCGATTGAACTTTTGGGAAGTACCAAAAAGGTTAAATGGGTACAAAAAGCCGATGGGTTAATCATTACCACCCCAAATGAAATTCCAGCCGTCGAAGCAATTTGTTTTAAAGTGGTTTATTAAATCACATGTAAAAAGTAAGCAAGAAAGTTAGCAGTTTAGTTGTAAATCCTGGCATTGTCGAAAGATCTGTCAGGATTTTTTTTAAAATTCGGAAAATAGGTAAACCGATATTAAAGGTATAATCGTATGTACTGTTTGCAAAACACGTCAACAATAGTAAATCAATGTCGTTGACCTAAGCAAAATTAACCCCAAACCCATAAAAAGGGGCAATAACTTGGCCAAAACCTTAAGTCAACGACGTTGATTGCATCAGGATAATTCTTTTTGGTTTATTTTCAAAAGAGATTACAATGATGATAGTGATAGTATTATTGCAGTCGAGTTAAAGATTATAGCAATTTGAATTGATACGGCTTAGTTAACCCTAAAACGGCTTGTTGCAATGCCATTTAACTCCGGATCGCTTCAGCGATATTTTACGCATACTACAAATTAAACATCACAAATTGCAATACATTTCCGGAGCGATTCAAGCTTATCTTCTTTAGTGGGTACAAATTCCTGTCCCACAAAGCCTTTATAGCCTGTTTCTACAATTGCTTTCATAATTGCCGGGTAATAAAGTTCCTGTGTTTCATCAAGTTCGTGTCTTCCTGGCACTCCTCCGGTATGATAATGACCAATGTATTGGTGGAAATTTTTTATCGTATCAATAACATTTCCTTCCATAATTTGCATGTGATAAATATCGTACAGAAGTTTAAATCTTTCCGAACCCACCATTTCAACAAGCGCTGAACCCCATTTCGTTCTGTCGCACTGATAATCCTTGTGGCCATAACTATTCAAGAGCTCCATAATGATAGTAACTCCATGTTTTTCGGCTATTGGCGCCAGTTTTCTCAATCCTTTGGCACAATTGATCATACCTTCGCTATCATTTAATCCCTCACGATTACCCGAAAAGCATATCAAATTTGGCACTCCTGCTGCCGCAGCTTTAGGGATCATTTGTTCAAAATCAGCAATCAGTTTTTCGTGATTTTCCAAACGGTTAAATCCCTTGGGTATGCCCCAGTCGGTGGCATACCCAACTGCGCATTTAAGTCCTGCATTTTTAACTGTTCCCCAATCTTTTTCATTAAGCAACTCAATAGATTCGATTCCCATTTGAACGCACGATTTCGAAAGGCTTTCAAGAGGTATATTGCCATAACACCACTGACTTATGGAATGGTGAATATTCCCCTTTAACTTGGTTTTAACATCGCTATTTGCCGCAAGGGTACTGGTAAATGGAATTCCAGTAACTGTAACTGCCACTGTTGCCCCGGCAACACTTCCAATCATTTGTCTACGGTTCATGAGAATTGTTTTTGATTTAGTTTCATTTAGTGAATGGCGAATATATAACAGAAATTGATGTTAATAGTTTATTTGTTACAGACCTCAAGCAATTTAAGTACACAGCCCAGATTCATCTTGATAAAGTTAAACGAAAATTAGGGTTCAATAGTAAAAACATGAATAGTTTATATATTAAAAATCAGATACTACAAATGCTACATTATGATAAGTTGAACCACGATTCTATTTCTTTTTTAATAGTTCCCGGGTCATTTTTATGAATATATTCGTTTTTGTTTTTCAGATAAAGGTAGTCTTGTTGCCATTCCTTATGGTTTTTAACTATATCATGAATTGCATGAGTAATAAAAAGTAATTCATTATTTGTTAAAGTAGGATGCAAAGAAAGTCTTACCCAGCCTGGTTTTTCTGATAAATCGCCGTTCGTAATTTTATCAGTAATTTCCTTGGAACGCTCATGGGTCACATCAAGTAAAAAGTGACCGTATGTTCCTGCACAAGCGCAACCACCTCTAACCTGAATACCAAATCGGTCGCTCAGAAGTTTGACAATGAGATTGTAGTGAATGTTAAGGTGATAGAACGAAATGATTCCCATTCTGTTTTCCTGTTGATCTGCCAGGATTTTTACTTCCGGTATCTTTCGTAATTCAGCAAATGCAATTTGAAGTAATTCTTTTTCGCGAGCTTTTATCATCGCTGTGTTCATCTCCTCTTTCAAATTAATAGCCAATGCTGTTCGTATGGCTTGAAGAAAACCAGGTGTTCCACCATCCTCGCGCAATTCAATGTCGTCAACGTATTTGTATGTTCCCCAAGGATTTGTCCAGTCTACTGTACCACCACCAGGATCGTCCGGAACCTCGTTTTTATAAAGTGATGAATCAAATATAAGAACACCTGACGAGCCCGGGCCACCAAGAAATTTATGTGGTGAAAAATAAATTGCATCCAGTTTTTCCAGTGGATCAGTCGGATGCATATTTATATCTTCATAAGGCGCTGATGCGGCAAAGTCAATAAAACATAAGCCTCCGTATTCGTGCATCAATCGGGCAAGTTTATAATATGGAGGTATAATACCCGTTACATTTGAACATGCTGTGAATGAACCTATTTTGAATGTGCGTTCCTTGTAAATTTCCAGTTGATTTTTTAATTCGTTGGTGTCAACAAGCATATTATAGTCGGGTTTTAAGACAACTACATCGGCATCAGTTTCGTACCAACTGGTTTGATTTGAATGATGTTCCATATGGGTAAGAAAAACAACTGGTCTATCGATTGCGTTTAGAGATCGTTTTTCGTCTTTTCTGCCTCGTAGTCCTAATATCCGTTGAAGTTTGTTAACAACGGAAGTCATACCAAATCCGGCAGTAATTATTACATCGGATGACCCGGCGTTTACATGAGTTTTGATGAGTTCGTGAGCGTATTTATAACTCAGCGTCATACGGGTGCCGGTTTCACTGGTCTCTGTATGTGTATTCGCTACAAAAGGCCCAAACTTCTCAATAATAGTCTTTTCAATTGGAAAGTATAAACGACCACTGGCAATCCAATCGACGTAAATCATTTTTTTTATTCCTGAAGGTGTACAATATTCAGTATCCATTCCGACAATATTTTTTCGGAATTTGTCAAAATACATCTCCAGATTTTCCAATGCTTTATTTATTAATGATATGATGCAATTAAAAGTCCAGAATATGGATATCTGGTTCACAAAAATAAGGAGTTATTTATTTCTTTAAAATAATAATAAACATCATTTATTAAAAATTTATATTTTGTTTGGTTCTGATGATTTTTTTGCACAAAATAGGAATAAGGAAATGATATTTGTTAAACGAAAGTATTTCATCGATGACTGAAATATTTGCTATATTTTACTTTACTGAATATACATACTTTAATTTGATGTATATATTTTTAATTCAAGTATATGTCTTTAATTTTTGTTTGCTTTTTTATTTTTATCTTTGCCTTCTAAACTAGTTGAATGTTTTAATGATAAAATACATCATAAATTTGTTGGGGATAAACGTACTGCCGAAATGGTTGTTAATCCACCTTTTATTTATGTCGCTTGCTCTGGGAGGTTTTAATGCGGTTTTTTTTATTCAAGCTGTTTCAGGGTTTTTAGCTGAGGGGAAAGTGGCCTATTTTCCTGAAATCATTGCACTTTCAGGTATTATTGGCTTAATGTTATACAATTTATATAAATATTATCAAGGGAAATTAACTTCTAAATATTCATGGCTTTTATTTTGGTGTATTGTGCTGATTTTATTGAGTATGTCGAAAATACTCCCTTTAATTATTCCGGCATTTTCCCGTCCGGTTATTCAGTTTACGCTATACTTGCCAGTAATTATTATCACTAATCAGATATTTCTTGCCCTGGGAAATAATCTTCCTATTGTTAAGGAGAATCAAAATTTAAGGCGTTTTCTTGATTCAGGTTTGATGTTGGGTGCTGCATTGGGTAGCTTTATTATTGTAATACTTACCATTGCTAAAATTTATCTTCCATATTTCCCGGTTGAGGTAATTCTGATAATTTTTGTGATCATTGACTATTTTTATATTGTCGGTCAGCTTGATTTTAAGGAGAAAAAACAAGAAGAAACAGGAATAGACTCGATGATTGCCATATTTACTGATATTTCTCCCAAAAAGGCTGTTTTTTCTTTGGTGCTGTTTTGTTTTTTTTCTACCATAAATTTTATATTTATTGAATTTGCCTTTTTCACAGTTATCAGAAGTGTTTATACTGACATTGAAAATCTTGTTAAATTTATCGGATTTTTTTTCGGATCAATTATGATGGTGAATATTGTTTTTAAAGTTTTTGTATATCAGAATCTTGTAAAAACATTCCGAATCAGTAAGGCATTGTTCTTAGCTCCAGTATTTTTTGTAGTAAGTCTTACATTACTTAATGTTCTTTTGCTTAACCCCAGCCGTTCCATCATTTCCAGTCCATTTACAATGGTTTTTTTGATGGTTCTGTTTAGCCGGTTTTTTGCATTTATACTTCGTGAGTCATTTGAATATCTTTCAGTAAAACAATATTTTATAGCGATCGAAACATTTAACAGAAAACCACTTTCGCGAAATTTATTCAATGTAATTGGATTCTGGTCTTTTCTTGTGGGGGGCTTAATTTTATTAATGTTGTTGGCGTTAGATATAAAAACCTTTTCGTTTATTATGTTCCTCAACCTGGTAGTTGCCTTAGTGTGGCTTTTAGTTACCATTTGGACTTCAAAAAGGTATACAAATACTATCACCAGACTTGTGGATAAACTATCGGATGATTATAAACCAAGTTTCACTGAACAACAAAAGAGTTTCAAGGATAGGGTCATGATTTCAACAAATCTTTCGGGGATGCGATACCTTTTAAACTATCAACGACACTACCAACCGAATAATTTTCTGAAAACTATTGAAGCCATACCTCTAGGGCTAAAGCAAAAGCTGGATATATCAAGCTCAGGCAATTCATTTTTACAATCTCAGGAATTTGATATTTTTTCCAATAGGGAAAAGGCCATCACTTTTTATGATTCGGATGATAATATTAAAGATAAGGATATTGAAGAGTTGGCTATTTCGAATAAGGTTAAAGACAGGATTGATGCCATAAAAATGATTAAAAATTCCGGTAATAATAAATTTTCTACTATTTTGAAAATGTTGTTGCGAGACAACGATGATGAAGTAAAGAGGAATGCGATTATTACTTTAGCAACTTTTTACAATTACGATCTAATTAATGAGTTACTTGATTATATTAATCACGAGGATTTTTCGGATCTTACCTCGGATGTGTTGACAACCATAGGTCAACCTGCTGTAGAACATTTAATTGGGTTTTTCCACCGGACGGAAATTGAGTTTAGAATTCAAGTAAAAATAATAAAGATAATAGGAAAGATCTCGACTAATCAAGCACTTAAATTTTTGCTTGATACTATTTCTTATCCTAATAAATGGATTGTTATAGAAGTTGTTAGGTCCTTAAATGAAAATAATTATAAAGTTTCCCCTGCTGATGATGACATCATTTATAAAGCCATTAAAAATACAATTGGCGCCGCTGCCTGGCTATTGACGATGGAAGCAAGTACAGAATCCCTTGACAGGCTAAATCCTGTTAAGGGCGCTTTGGTTGAGGAATATTCAGTAACGCTAGATCTTTTATTTAAATTGTTGGCGCTCAAATATAGTGATGGGGTTATTCAAGAGGTAAAAAGTCACCTTATAACTAATTCAAACAACGAGCAGAGGGAATTGAGTGTTGAATTACTCGATTATATTATCGATAAAGATATTAAAACATATCTTTTTCCCTTAATACATAATAATCGGTTGAGAGAAAAGTTGAATCAATTAAAAAATTATTACCCAATTGACATTAAGGATGTTACTATTGCTTTAAGAGAAATAATTAATACAGATCTGGCACATGTTAGTTTATGGACTAAGGCATGCGCTTTAAATGCCTTTATCGATATTTTGGAAGATCCAAACTCCGACGATCTCTTTTCTCAAGTGTTTAACCCTGAGCCTTTGCTTTCAGAAATAGCTTTTTTTGGACTTTATAGAAAGGACTTAAAACTTACTTCCGATTTATATAAACGTTTATCTAAAAAGGCAAAAAAACATATTGATTCCATCCTCGATACAGGGACTCACTATGAGTATAAATTATTATTTAATAAAGTGTTAACTTTACAAAAGATTAGCTATTTACAAAAGGTAAAAGGGCATCATTTGTTGCCATTTGCCGAAATACTAAGTGAAGAATATCTTTCGGCAGGCAATTCAACATTTCTTCATTGTTCAGATGAAGAGGTGCTTCCTGTTTTTATGGTGCCACTTGGAGAGGTCTCCTTAGTTGATTTACAAAAAAGGGTTTCACGGCTAAATAGGAATTATCTCTATGGACTTGGGCTCTATTCCGGAGGTGTAAAATTAAATGCTTTTTCCGATTCAGTCGTTTTTTTGGCTAAATCTGAACAAATAGGCTCTTTGGTTATTAACTATGAGGAATTATCCAATGCTTTGTTTAAATATATTCAAAACAGTAATTTCTATTAATTGATGAAAAAAAATTTGCAATTATATCTCCATTTCATTGGTAACACCGATGATAACTATCAGTGGAATTCTGAATTTAGTTACTATTTTTCCATGGTGGTGAAACAAATATTTGGATATGCTCCAATACTATTTTCAAATGTAGGCGCATCCGGAACAAAACTCTTTGTTTATGAATCAGTTGATGATTTGACCGATAAAGATGCGGTAATATTTATTTTAAATTTAAAACCAAAAAATTCCGATTTCGACTTCATTATTAATCTATTGCCTGACATTTCATTTTTGAATATTTTTTTGGTGGTAAGGACTCATCCCCAAAATATTATTATTCATGATAGTATAAAGGCATTGACTTCGTATAATTTTTTTGACCATAATCCCTATAATTTTGAAATAACAGAGTATAGCCCTGATGGACAAGGAGGTATTAAAAGTGATTTCTGGGATAAATTGACTGATCTGGCTTATGATATCAAATTAAAATGTGTAACGCCTAATGCTTTGGAAAAGTCTTATGATTCAAAAAAAACAGTTTATCTTGCGGAAGTATCTAACGATCAGTCGAAAAACCGAGAAAGGTTATTAAGGGAATTGCTTTTATCAGGATATCGTGTTTTGCCTGAAAAACCATTACCTCGCTCCTTAAAAGAGGTTGAAGAAGCAGTTATTAATGCGCTGTTTGAATGCAGTATATCAATACATATAATGGGTGAAGTATACGGAGATGCTCCCACAGATTCAGATTATTCTTATGTGGAAATACAAAATCGAATGTATTCCAAAGCTATGTCAAAAATAAAGGACGATGATGATCAGGAAAGAGATGTTCATAGAATTATTTGGTTTTCTCCTGTATTTGAGCCTTTTGATGAAAAGCAAAATCAATACCTGAAACGACTGAAAAAGGAAATATTAAACAGCGCAAATACAGAACTGGTACATTCTAACTTATACGACCTTAAGAGTATTATCGATCAAAAAGTTACGTTTTTATTATCTAAAAATGATTCAAAGCCTTTTGGTAATTTAAAACCTGTTCTTGTTATTTCTGACGTAGATGATTCAAGTATTATTAGTGAAATAGAGGATAAGTTTCATAAAATGGATGTTGGATATGTTACGTTTTCTAAATTGTTTAATGTAACGAGCCAGTTGAATTCCAAAATTGAAGAAATTAAAAGATACAGCAATTTTCTGGTTGTTAATACGAAGTCAAATGATCTATGGGTAAATAGTATTACAAGTATTTTGATCCGGTTCAAAATGATTTTAAATTCTGACCAAAAATCTACAATCAGTTTGTTAACTCCTTATTCAATTGAAAAAATACCTGAATGTGCAGGAATAAATGTATCTTCATATTTGTATAACAAGGAAAATATAGACGGAGTTTTAGATTCCTTAATATCAAGACTAAAAACATGATTAATCAGGAAACTACGAATAACGTAACGCAGGGAAAAACTAAAAACATTTTTCCCTCCCTAACAATGGCGAATAATCCTTTTCCGGGTTTGAGACCTTTTAGATCCGATGAGAGTCATCTGTTTTTTGGCCAGGACAAAACCTGTGAAAAGGTGATATCAAAACTGGTGGTCAATAAATTTGTATGTTTACTGGGAGGCGCCGGTGTGGGAAAAACTTCGTTGATTAATTGCGATCTTAAACCATGGCTTTATAGCGGCCTGGCTTTTGATAAAAAAGCAGCATGGCATATTTTTGATGGACAACCAGGGCTGGACCCCATAAAGAATTTAGCAAAAGCAATTTGTTTGAAGGTTAAAGAGTTTTTTGATGAATCACAGCGTATTCAGGAACAAATTAGTTACAGTGTATTGAGGCGTGGTAAAACCGGTATTATTGAGTTATTCGATCAGCTAAAATTATCTGTCGATGATAATTATCTTTTTGTTATAGATCAGTTTGAAGATTTGTTTCGCTTACGTCTAAAAACGGATGAAATTGATTTTTTTGAAGAATCGCTTGAATTTGTAAACCTTCTTACAGAGGCTCTAAATTCTTCAAAATACAATATTTATGTAATAGTTTCTATTCGTTCCGATTTTACCGATGATTGTGTTATGTTTCCTGTTCTTGCTGAAATGATCAACCGAAGCAATGTATTAATTCCAAGGATGGCACGCGATCAAATTCAACAAGTAGTTCTTGGTCCGTTACTTACAGCAAATGTAAATATGGATAAAACTTGCTTGGCTCAGATTTTGAATGATGCCACAATTTCCGAGGATGTTCTTCCTCGATTGCAGCATGCGATGAAACGCACCTGGGATTCATGGTCGAGTTTAAATAGTCCTGACAAACCAATTTCAATAAAGGAATACGAATCAATTGGAGGTATTAAAGGGGCAATTTCTTCTCATGCCAATCTCATTTTCGATGACTTAAGTGGGGTTGACAAAAATACCTGTGAACTAATTTTTAAATCGCTCACTGAACGGGGGGCAGAGAACAAAGGTCTCGGCAGGGCATGCACTATTCAGGAACTTTCCGGAATAGCAAAAGCTGAGGTTGATGATATTATTCGAATAATCACTATTTTCAGTCAAAAAGAAATTGGTTTTTTGGAGTTTGATTCTAATGATTTCAGACCGGAAACTTTTGTACAACTTTCTCATGTCAGTATTATGCGTGCATGGGATAAACTAAGTAAATGGGTTGATGATGAGGCTATATCCGGCCAAATGTATAAACAACTTTCTAATGCTTCGGCAGCATATCAAATTGGCAGGGCAGGATTACTCAGGTCTCCCGATCTTCAGTTTGCTATTAACTGGAGAGAAAAACAAAAGCCAACTCTTGTTTGGGCTCAACGATATAGTCCTGCATTTGAGCGAACCATGGTTTATTTACGTACAAGTCTGGCTGCTTTTGAAGCAGAGGAGACTTTCAAAAGTGCGCAAGCTAAGAAGGCAATCAGAAAGGTTCGGTCATTATCTGTTGTTTTAGGAACAACTGCTGTTTTAGCTATTTTGGTTACCATTTATGCCCAGGTATTACGTGGCAATGCAGAAAATCAGAAGAGATTAGCTCTTGAACAGATGGTCGAGGCTGACTCAAAATATGATAAAGCTGAAAAAATTTCAAAAGAAGCATTGGAGGACAAACTTCATGCGGAAATAGCGGCCAATGACGCGGAAAAAAAGAAGTTGCAGACCTTGCAGGAAAATGATCTGTTGAGTCAACAAAAGGGTTTCGCTGAAGTGACGGCTCAGGAAGCAGTAAAAAAGACTTCAGAGACTGAAAAAAACCTTGTAGAAATGTCTCAGCAAAAACAGATAATTGAGCAATCAGCTTTACAAGCTAATATTCAAAAAACCGAAGCTGAAAGAGATAAGGAAGAAACCTTTAAAAAACGGATGCTAAACGTAGCTCAGGCAATCGCTGTCAAATCTAACCAATTGTCTAATAGTAAGTCCATAAAATCATTGTTAGCCGTTCATGCTTATGAATTTAATAAAAAATATGGAGGGTTTGATTGTCATCCTGATATATACAACGCCCTTAACAGCTCGTTAATTGACAATGGAATCTATCTACGTCAGAGTTTAAAAGGACACAGTGGTTCTGTTAAGTCACTTTGCCTTAATAACCACACAAACATTTTATACTCAACTGGTAGTGATGGGCAGGTTTTGTCGTGGAATCTTAATGAAACCTTGACTTCGTCACATGTTCTTTTAAATGGAGCACAAGGTAACCTAAGTATAGCAATTAGCCAAAATGGACATTGGCTGGCGATAGGATCTGAAGGTGGAACCATTCAAATTTTGGATTTAACAAACCTCAGTGCCAAACCAATCCAATTAAAAGGTCATCAGGGAGTTGTTTTTGCTATAGCATTTTCCAAAGATGGGCAACAGCTTTTTTCTTCAGGGGCTGACAAAAAAATTCTACTTTGGGATATTTCTTCTTCCTCATCTTCTGTTGTTTATAATGAATCGAATACAGTTCGTGCGTTGGGGCTTACCCCGGATGGTAAATTTTTGGCAGGTGGGGCTGATGATGGCCGTGTTTTAATTTGGGATATAAAAAATAATCAACTTGTCGCATTCGTGGGGGAGGATAATAATCCTATTTACACAATTTCATTTAATTATTCCGGCACTCTTTTGGCTACAGGTGATAGTAAAGGAAATGTAAGGCTTTGGAATCCATACTCTAAAAAATTGGTAAAAAGCTTTAAAAGCCATAATGCCCGGGTGGTTGATATTAAATTTAGTGCAAATAACGACCTATTGGTATCGTCTAGTTATGATGGTACTGCTTATATTTTTGATACAAGATACCTAAATAACCTTCCAATCGTGATTAGAGAACCTTCAACATGGATATTGTCAGTTGTTCTAAGTGCTGATAATAAACGATTGATTTTAGCAACAAATAAACCTGATTTTATTATTTCGGTGCCATCTCAAACCAAATTTATGGCTGAACAATTATGTTCAAAAATATCGAGGGGCCTAACCACCGACGAATGGAGCACATACATAGGAGCCGATTTGAAATATGAAAAACCTTGTGAATAATTTCGTATATTGCTTGCGATAATCTTTCTATTATGGAGCGGATTATATTTAGACAAATAATTATATTTATTTTTTTGTTTGTAATTTATTACAGATCTGAAGCACAGGACTGTACTAGTAAGTTGCAATATGCCCAGCAATTATTTGATTCGGGCCAGATTGAACAAATTCCATCCATTCTGGATTCATGTATTCAAAACGGGTTTTTGCCCGAAGAAAAGCAAAAGGCTTACAGGTTATTAATTCAGGTTTATCTTTTTGATTATGATCGCAGTAAAGCTGACTCATTGATGCTTACTTTTCTTAAAAGCTATCCTACTTATAAAATTCAATCTTCCGATCCTGCCGAGTTTTCCGAGTTATTTAACCTTTATAAAGTAAGTCCTTCATGGGGTATAGGTATTACTTTAGGAAACAATTTGCCATTTATTAATGTATCAGAGCATTTTTCAACAGCCAGTTTATTTAAACTGGATTCTAAATATTCTCCCGATGGAGTTAATTTTATGGGAGGTGTTATTGTGGATCGATATATCAGACCTAAATTTTGGATCTCTGGAGAATTGAAATATTCATCCTTAAAATTTCAAAATATTGAAAAATTTAATGATGGAAGGGAGACACTAACTTATAAAGAAAAAACAACCTGGTTTGATATTCCAATGACACTAAATTATAGCTTTGGTCACAAAAAACTTTTGCCTTATTTATTTGCTGGCGCAGAGTTTGGTTATTTATTATCTGCATCGGCTGAAATTAGACGGTCAATTACGTATGATAATCAATATCCTGAAATTTTAAAACCTTTATCAGATATTAAAAATACCCGTGAAAGTTTTAATTTATGGGGAACTGGTGGAATTGGTGCACATTATGCAGTGCACGATGGTTATTTTTCATTCAGGGCTGGATTCAGTTACAGTCTGCTTTCATATGTAAAACCCGAACTTCGGTATTCTGATATTAGCCAAATTCAATACAATCATTATATCGATGATAATTTTAAAATAAACAATTTATTTCTCAATATTAGCTACTCCAGATTGTTTTACCATATTAAGAAAAAAGCTGTAGATGAATCCCGGAATTAATAGATGTTTGAGTTTTTGTATCGTCTTGATTGTTTTGGCTTCATGCGCTAAAGAAAATAAAGTTAGCTCAGATCAGGCAAATCAATTTATTAAATATTTTGGTGGATCGGATGTGGATAAAGCATCAGCAGTTGTTGAATGTTCCGATGGTGGATTTGCATTGACTGGTACAATGTCTATCGGAAACAATAAAACCAAAGCATTTTTTATTCGTACTGATAAATATGGAAATGAATTAAAATGGTCGCCTGTTTTGTTTGGCGATACGTTACAAAGTATTGGGAACTCTATTATTACTGCGACTGATGGGTTTTTGGTCGTTGGCTCAACAAACGTTTTGACCAACAATATTCTAAATATCGATGTTCTAATATCTAAAATTGGAAATGATGGTTCCATTGCCTGGCAAAAAAAGTTTGGAGGTAGTTTAAATGATGAAGCTTTTTGTGCCGTTCTAACACAAAATGGAAATTATCTTATTGGAGGATATACCAAAAGTAAAGGTAAAGGGGGTAAAGATGCATGGGCGTTAATGCTCGACACTAACGGGAACACTATATGGGAGCAAACACAAGGTGGGAGTAAGGATGATTGTTACAAATCGATCATAGAAACAGATAAAAGTTATATTCTTATTGGTTCAACAGAAAGCTTTTATATTGGCAGTTTTAATCGAAGTATTTTTTTTGTAAAAATTGACAAATCAACTACCACAGGTGATCCTTCTGATTTTGCTTTTTATGGGGGTCTCTCAATAAATTCAAAGATTGACGCTATTAAAGATGATGCTAATAATCTTATTGTGATGAGAAATGTCCAAAATTCAACTTTTTCGAATATTCAATTATTGAAAGTCAAGGAAGATTTCCATCAGGTATTTTGGGAGAAGAACATATCGACAACAAATGAATTAACAGCAAATGAAATTGGCAATAGTTTGTTTATTCATAACAATCAGATAGGCATAGTTGGAGACTCAATAGTAGGCATATCTTCACGATATTTATTAAAAATGCGCAGCCTTGATGGAAATATAATTTCTTCGAATGTAGAATCTGGAATTGCAGATGAAATAATAAATGATGGTATTGTATCGTCGGATGGACGTTTAATCATAGTTGGTTCGAATTCTATCGACGGCTATTTGAAAATTTCGTTACGGAAAATTTAATAATAGGTTTTATTTGCAACATTTCTTATAAAATGGTTGTTTAGTCAAAAAACGGGGTAGTTCTATAAATATATATAAAAATAACCACTTCTGTTTTTTTAATTTGCATATAATTTGTTTTGTTTTTATTGTTAGGATTCTGCCTTACAAATTGGCCAAATTTTGAATCTATCCTATGAAAATTAGTTTAATTTTTATCCTTTGTTTTCTGACAAGATTCCTTCTTGCGCAAAATAATCCACCTACGGATATTAGCTTAAATGCAACCTCAGTAGTTGAGCATGTAATTGGAGGTACTCAGATAGGAACATTAACATCTACTGACCTTGATTTATTGGATACTTTTACTTATAAATTGGTATCGGGTATTGGCAGTAAAGACAGTGCTTCCTTCACCATCACTGGAAACAGTCTGACCATAAATAGTTCACCAATTTTTGAAATACAAAGTACCTATAATATCCGGGTAAGGACAACGGATCAGGGAGGTTTGTTTTTTGAAAAAGCCTTTACCATAACAGTAATTGACTTACCACCTACAGATATTGCTTTGAGTGCAAGCACTGTTATTGAACATGTGGCAGCGAATTCAGCAGTAGGTACTTTAAGCTCAACAGATCCTGATATGGCCGGGAATACCTTTACATATCAATTGGTACCGGGTAGTGGCAGCGCAGACAATGGATCATTCAGCATCACTGGGAATAGTCTGACCATTAACACATCTCCTGTTTATGAAGTAAAAAACAGTTACAACTTACGAATCAGCACGACCAATTCAGGAGGTTTGTCTTTTGAAAAAGCCTTTACCATCACAGTAATTGACTTACCACCTACAGATATTTCGTTGAGTGCTAGCACTGTTATTGAACATGTGGTGGCGAATTCAGCAGTAGGCACTTTAAGCTCAACAGATCCTGATATGGCAGGGAATACCTTTACATATCAATTAGCACCGGGTAGTGGCAGCGCAGACAATGGATCCTTCACCATCACAGGGAATAGTTTGACCATTAACATATCTCCTGTTTATGAAGTGAAGAACAGTTACAGCATACGAATCAGCACGACCAATTCAGGAGGTTTGTCTTTTGAAAAGGCCTTTACCATTACAGTAATTGACTTACCGCCTACGGATATTGCGTTGAGTGCAAGCTCTGTTATCGAACATGTGGCGGCGAATACAGCAATAGGTACTTTAAGCTCAACAGATCCTGATATGGCCGGTAATACCTTTACATATAAATTGGTATCGGGTAGTGGCAGCGCAGACAATGGATCATTCACTATCTCTGGAAACAGTCTGAACATAAAAACATCTCCTGTTTATGAAGTAAAAAACAGTTACAGCGTACGAATCAGCACGACCAATTCAGGAGGTTTGTCTTTTGAAAAAGCCTTTACCATCACAGTAATTGACTTACCACCTACCGATATTGCTTTGAGTGCAAGCTCTGTTATTGAACATGTTGCGGCGAATTTTGTAGTGGGTACCTTGTCCACTTTAGGCCCTGATCCCACGTATCCGTTTACCTATTCATTGGTCTCGGGTACAGGGAACGCCGACAATGCCTTATTTACAATCACCGGGAGCAGTTTGTCTATCATCAATTCTCCTATTTATGAAGTGAAGAACAGTTACAACATACGAATCAGCACGACCAATATGGGAGGTTTGTCTTTTGAAAAAGCCTTTACCATCACAGTAATTAACTTACCACCTACCGATGTTGCGTTGAGTGCAAACACTGTTATTGAACATGTGGCGGCGAATTCAGCAGTAGGTACTTTAAGCTCAACAGATCCTGATATGGCAGGGAATACCTTTACATATCAATTGGTATCGGGCAGTGGCAGCGCAGACAATGGATCATTCATTATCTCTGGGAACAGTCTGACCATAAAAACATCTCCTGTTTATGAAGTAAAAAACAGTTACAGCGTACGAATCAGCACGACCAATTCAGGAGGTTTGTCTTTTGAAAAAGCCTTTACCATCACAGTAATTGACTTACCACCTACAGATATTGCGTTGAGTGCAACATCGATCAACGAAGGTGTGCAGGCCAACAGTGTAGTAGGTACCTTAAGCAGTAGTGACCCTGATGTTGGAAATACCTTTACGTATACATTAGTTTCAGGTACAGGCAGCGCAGATAATAGCGCTTTCACGATTGCAGGGAACAGCCTGCTTTTAAATAATCCACCGAGTTTTACAACAAAAAATAATTATACTATCCGCATCAGGACGATGAATCAGGCAGGCACATCATTTGAAAAACCATTTACGATAACAGTTAACGATTTGCCGCCGACAAATATTAATTTGTCAAATAATTCTGTTAAGGAAAACCTCCCAACAGGTACTCTAGTAGGTAATCTTTCAGCAGTTGGCCCTGATCCATTTGATTCATACACGTTCACCTTTGTAACAGGAACAGGATCAACGGACAATTCATCTTTTATTATCGTTGGGGGGCAATTGCAGACCAATGCGATACTTGACTATGAAACACAGACTATATTTTCTATTCGGATCAGAACTACCGACTTAGGAGGTTTGTGGTTTGAAAAAGTTTTTGCCATTAATCTCATCGAAGTAAATGAAACCCCGGTAGCAAATAATGTTAAAATAACAGGTCTTACTGCTGTTTGTAAAACATTAACCGGAACTTATGATTATTTTGATGAAGATAATGATAGTCAGGGAGTGTCAACTTTTAGATGGTTATGGTCTGTAAGCGCAGGTGGGGCAACAACTCCTATTGCAGGGGCAACCTCGCTGAACTACACATTAACACTAAATGATCAAAATAAATACATTTACTTTGAGGTTACACCTAAGGCATTGACTGGAGTTTCCAACGGAACACCTGTTACAAGCGCTGCCACAGCTCAAATCAATAATCTTTTGCCTACAGTATCCATATCTTCTGCACCAGGAACATTTTGTCAGGGTAAAAGCGCTAATCTTTCTTTTACTTTTACCGGCACGCCTCCGTTTGCCCTCACTTATGCCAACGGCTCCCAAAAATATTCTATAACCGCGGCATCGAATTCTTACTCAACCACTATTACGCAAGGTGGAAGCTATAAGGGAGTGACACTTATTGATAATCTTAATTGCGAAGTAACTGATTTACCTTCAGTAGCTAATGTTACTGTTAACCAATTACCCACAGTCAAGATCACCGGACTAAATACTGCGTATAATGTAAATAATAACCCTGTTGTTATGCAAGGTTCTCCTTTAGGCGGAACCTTCTCAGGCGCAGGGGTAGTTCCTTCTACAAATACATTTTACCCTTCTATTGCTGGTGTTCCTAATTCGCCCCATCCTATTGTTTATAATTACACATCACCGGCAACGGGTTGCACAAATACCGATACTGTAAAAGTTACAATCATAGATGCTGATGCGGTTATTGTAGGATTTAGAGTGCAAAATAAATATTGTAAGTTCGACAAGCCGTTTATAATTTCAGGAGCTAACAGCGCTGGTGCAATGGGCAGTTTTTCAATTTCCGGAGGGACAGGACTTGTCAATCATAATAATAATACAGCTACCATTAGTCCTTCAGCATTAGGTGCAGGTACCTATACGGTTACCTATACCTATTTGAATGTTGTTCAGTTATCTATAAGTAAATCTTTTTCAGTTGAAGTAGCTTTTCCGGCTCAAATATTAAATCTTCCTGCAGCTGTTTATTGTTCAAATATAGCTGATATCAAACTTTTAGGAACCTACAATTCAGCAACCATTTATGGGGTTTTCTCGGGTAATGGAATTGTAAAAAAAGCAGATTCATTGTATTATTTTAAACCATCTGTTGCAACTGTTGGAAGTAGGTATATTTATTATACCAATGCGGAAAATTATGGTTGCAAAACGACTGATTCCGTAAAAGTAACAATTGCCGCAAGTCCTAAATCACTGTTTGAGGTTGCCAATAAATGCTGGAAAGGTGATTCTACTATTTTTGTCAATCTTTCAACACCCGCGATTTCTATTACTAATAATTATTGGAATTTTGGAGATAATCAGGCTACTGAAACCGACAATAAGTCAATTCTTAAAAACCCAAAGCATAAGTATTTAAGCGCTGGTAGCAAGATCGTTCAGTTGATCTCGGTTGCTAATGGATGCCGAGATACTGTTAAAAATACTATCAATTTAGGAGGTATTCCTAACCTTGATTTTAGTTGGAATACGGAATGCTTTAATACAGGGATACCGATCAATTTTAAAAGTATTATTACGGGTACTGATGTTATTGGAAGCTATAACTGGACAATTAAAGGAAGTGGTCCGAATGTGATTAATTATACCACTGCGAATTTTTCGCATTCCTTTGCATTCCCTGGAGATTATAAAGTGAATTTACTTGCTAATACCACAGCAAATTGCAAGGACAGTATTCAAAAACAAATTCGGGTAAGGCCATCATATTCATTGAAGGATACCAGTTATAATATGGATTTTGAAAATGGAAGGCAATATTGGTATGAAAATGAGAATACTACTAATAAATGGATGTTTGGTAAACCTGCAGGCGCTAATATTAAATCGACCTACTCGGGCATAAATTCTTTTTATACGGCCATTCCAAATAATTTGAATCAACAATTAATAGTATCAAGTCCTTGTTTCGACTTTTCGCAAACTACAAAACCCTTTATTGAATTGTGGATTAATGGGGATAACCCTAAAGATAAAGAAGGCGCTGTATTACAATATCAATTTGAAGATTCGGTTAATTGGTCCACCCTTGGAGCAATTGGTTCCGGTTTAAATTGGTATAATAGTAGTTCAATTGAGTCTGGACCGGGCAATCAGAAACTCGGATGGTCGGGTTCTACCAGCGGATGGGTTTCTGCACGTCATTCTTTGGATAAGCTAAATGGTTATAAGAATGTTCGTTTCCGGATAGTTTATGCTACAAATTCTTCAATAACTGGCAGAGATGGATTTGCGTTTGATAATATTCTTATAGGTCAACGCAATAAATCAATCTTGTTTGAACACTTTGCAAATAATTCAAGTTCTCTTAGCAACCAATCAAACGATAAAGTATCGGAGCTCCTGAATAGCTCACCAGCTGATTTGATCAGTCTTCAGTATCATACCTCATTCCCCGGCTCTGATTCTCTAAATTCAAATAATCAATCAGATCCTGGTGCACGTGTTCTATATTATGGGGTTGGAAGTATTCCTGTTGGTATCGTCAATGGTGGCACCGACTCGAAGTACATATATGATTTTTCTAATAATATTCCTAATATTAACGATATCAATCTTCTTTCGGTGAAGGATGCTGAATATCAATTTAATATTTTTTCCGAAATCAAAAATTCTGTCATCTCCGGAACAATAAAAGTTCAGGCTTCGAAAGATATACCTTTAAGGCAGACAACGGTCTATATTGCGATAGCCGAAGATATAACTGTTCAGTCATCAGGCAAGCAAGTGATTTATTATAACGTGGTTAAGAAAATTTTACCATCTGCCGCCGGAACACCATTACGTATTGCATTGGTTAAAGGGCAGACGGTTCCTGTTCCATTCAGTTGGACGGTTTCTAAAATATACAATTCAGATCGAATAAAGGTGGTCGTTTTTATTCAGGATGAAAATACCAGGGAAATATACCAGGTTGCATCCTCAAACAACAAACTTTTTACTTCTGTTGATGATCTTTCAGAGGCTTCAACGTCTTTAAGTGATATGGAAATTTATCCAAATCCGGCAAGTAATCTGGCAATTATATCCTTTGAGAAAGAGTTAATGACTGAATCTGTTCTTAACGTAATAGATAGTTATGGCAGAATAGTTAAAAATATACAAGTGTTACCTCATAGTTCACTTATCGAGATAAGTGTAAACGATTTGCCTAATGGGTTATATTTTGTGAGACTGGTGCACAAAAACGGCCATAGCCGAACATTGAAATTATTGATTGCTCATTAATGAAAAAGAGAGATGCATAAATTCATGCATCTCCCTTTTTCATTACAAACCGGATTTTTATTGAGCGCTTTGCTCAGGTACTGAGTTTTCTTCGGCAATAAAATTTGCACTCATAACGGTAATTTCGTCTTCAGAGAAAATGAGGTCCATATTTAATAGCACTACAAATGAATTTTCGAGTTTGAACATTCCTTCGATAAAATCCGACTTGTATTTGGTTCCCATATTTGGAGGTGGTAATATATCACTTTCTTCTAATTCTAATACCTCCTGAACTGAATCAACCAATGCTCCAATTTTAACTGTTACTGAATCCATGTCAATTTCCAATACTAATATACATGTATTTGAAGTGAACTCTGTTTGAGTAAGGCCGAATTTCAACCGTATATCAATTATTGGTAATACCGCACCACGCAGATTTATTACACCTCTTATGAAATCGGGAGTACGTGGAATTCTTGTGATTTTTGTTAATTCCAGAATACTTAATATCTTGCTGACATTCGCTCCAAATAATTCTTCGCCTATTTTAAATGTTAGGTATGAATTGGTTTTAGCAAGCTTTTCTGTTTTCATTTTTGTCATTATTATCAATAAATTACTACTTGGAGAACACCGATATAATTTTTAAATGTAAGAATAAAGTTCATATTTTTAACTAAAATTTAATGATTATTGAGTCTGTTATTGGTGATATAAATTATCGTATTCGGAAAATATATTTAGTAAATTATATTGATATTATCTTTTGGAGGAAGTTTCAAACTTTCATTTAATACAAGAATAATGTCCGCGACAGTTAAATTTATTGCTTGTATGCTTATTGTTGCCTGGTTGTAAAACGGTTCACGTTCAAAAAGTTTTTCTGATATATATTCAAAAAGTTCTTGTTCGGATTTCCCACTTATCAATGGGCGTGTGCTTTGTGAGTTTTTAAGTCGGATAACTAATGTTTTAGGGTCGGCTTTTAAGTAAATACTGCAACCAAAAGTGTTCATAATCTTGATGTTGTCGAAAAAACATGGAGCTCCACCACCTGTAGAGATCACTAAATTAATGGAAGACTCAAATGACAAAAGAACTTCCCGTTCTTCCGTTCGGAAACGACTTTCTCCGTAAGTAGCAAAAATATCGCCAATACTCATTTTTAATCGTTCTTCGATTAAGGTATCCTGATCAACAAACTGATAGCCTAGCTTCTTGGCAAGTTGTTTACCGAGAGTTGTTTTCCCGCTTCCCATAAATCCAATTAAAAAAATACGCATGGGGGAGTTGTTAGAAAGTTGGAGTTTTTGCGAACATACGTTTGAAATTAAATATCAAGGGTCATCTGGGGTGGTTCAGTATCATCTTCTAAATCCTGATTTACTTCCGGGATAGTAAAATTTTCTTCTTCATCCAAAGAAATAACTTCTTCGTCATCAGGCTTGGAAGGCTCCAGTTCCTTAATTGTTCCTACTACGAAGGTGGTTAAACGCTTCCCTTTGGCTTTTACTCCTTTTACAGTGATAAATTCTTCAGCTGAAATAACCTCAACAGGTCTGGTTTTATGGGCTCCGGCAAATTTCACTTCAAATCGCGGATGTTGGTAGCCACTAATGCAAATTAGTTTTGAACCTTCTTCCTCAGCAGTGAAATTTGTAAGATTTGTCGTCGACTCAAATACAAACCGTTTTAAGTAATAGCTCTTTTCCTTGCTATCGAAATAGATGGCTGTATAAACTTTATTCGATTTGAATTTTTCCACTAGCATTGTATCATCTTCGAAATGAGTGGAAAGATCAAAAGACGTGAGACGATATAAACCTGATTTTGTGACTTCAATCAAGCGATCTCTCTCCCTGAATTCACCTAGTAAGGTGCCTTTTCCATCTGTATTGAGGCGGTTTACGGTTTCATCGTACCAAATTTTTGGACCACCAAGGGTTGACGCTCCTTTTTCTTTTAATACAATTTTATGAATTCCGAAGCGCGTAAGTATGTTTCCCTGTGCATCACGACCTTTGATGGCTTGATCACTAAAATCAACATCCATGATGAGGTTTTTTAGACGTGGACGCGGGCGCAGCGTTACGCGGATAATCTCAGCTTCCCCATTAGGATTGACAGTGAAATAAAGAATTTGAGAATCGTCCGAACCTTTGGTAAGTGAATACTCCTTATCACGCGTTATCCCAGTGATGGCACAACGTTTCATCATAATCGGTCCATTTTTACCATCGCGGTAAACTACATTGTAAATAGTGCGTGTGTCGTTTTTGCGAAAAATATTTACATGCAATAAATTTTTTCCCAAAAAAGCCTTATCCTGAACCTTTGTGATAATATATGATCCGTCTTTACGTATCGCAATCATATCATCAATATCCGAACAATCGCATAAGTATTCGTCCTTTTTTAGTCCATACCCGGCAAACCCATCTTCCCAGTTCACATATAGTTTTTCGTTGGCAATTACAACCTGTGTTGGCTGAATAATGTCGAAACTACGAATTTCAGTTTTACGTTCGCGACCATTACCATATTTTTTGCGAAGGTTCTGAAACCATGAGATGGTATATTTTATGATATGTTCGATATTGTGCTTTACCTGAAGTATTTCGTTTTCAATGCCTTTGATTTGCTCGTCAGATTTCTTGATATCGAACTTGGAAATTTTTCGAACTGGTTTTTCAGTCAGTTTCAAAATGTCATCGCGGGTAATATCTCTGCGCAAAAGGTTGCGATAAGGATCAAAGCCTTTATCAACACAATCAAAAACCAACTCCCAAGTATCAGTATCTTTTTCGAGTTCGCGATATATTTTATTTTCGAAGAAAATCTTTTCAAGCGATGATAAATGCCATTCCTCACCTAATTCGGCAAGGCGAATTTCGAGTTCGAGTTTTAGTAATCGCAAGGTATTTTCGGTTGAAATCCTTAACATTTCTGCTATACCTAAAAATCGGGGCTTGTCGTTCTCAATAACGCATGAATTTGGCGAAATAGGGATTTCACAGTCGGTAAATGCGTAAAGGGCATCAATGGTTTTATCGGGTTCTACGCCTGGCGCAAGATGCACTGCTATCTCAACATTTTCAGCTGTGTTGTCGTCAACTTTCTTTATCCTTATCTTACCCTTTTCATTAGCTTTGAGAATGCTTTCTATTAGTGATGTGGTGTTGCGGCCAAAAGGAATTTCATTGATAATAAGCGTTTTTTTATCAAGTTTGGAAATTCTGGCACGAACCCTTACTGAACCTCCACGCAGGCCATCATTATAACGTGAAACGTCGATTAAGCCACCCGTAGGAAAATCAGGAAAAAGCTCAAAAGTTTCGCCCTTTAAATGAGCAATGGAAGCATCGATGAGTTCAAGAAAGTTGTGAGGTAGTATTTTTGAGGCTAATCCAACAGCAATACCTTCTACTCCCTGATTCAAGAGTAATGGGAATTTCATAGGAAGGGTCACCGGTTCCTTATTTCTGCCATCGTAGCTCAGCATCCATTCGGTCGTTTTAGGGTTGAATACCACTTCGAGAGCAAATTTCGAGAGCCTGGCTTCTATATAACGCGGAGCAGCTGCATTGTCGCCCGTAAGAATATTTCCCCAGTTTCCTTGTGTATCAATGAGCAAATCTTTTTGTCCGATTTGTACCAATGCATCGCCTATGGAGGCATCGCCATGGGGGTGAAACTGCATGGTATGACCGATGATGTTTGCCACTTTGTTATAACGTCCATCATCCATCCGTCTCATGGAATGCAAAATACGACGATGAACAGGTTTTAATCCATCGTGTAAATGTGGCACCGCACGTTCCAGAATTACGTATGAAGCGTAATCGAGAAACCAATCCTTATACATCCCTGTAAGAGGCATTAAATTGTGAAGTTCCTCGTTATGTGCGGCTGATACACCTTTAGAAGGCTTATTCCCTGATGGAGATGCATCATCATCATCTTCGTTCAAATTATTGCCGTTATTATTATGGTTGTTCATTCTGAATACTGGTTACTGTTTGCTTGGTACTTATTGTTGCTGGTTACGGCACAATGCCTATATGTTTCCTCAACTGTGTTAAGCTTTTAATTCTTCTTCCAACACATCTTCTTCTATGCGAAGGTTTTCGATGATAAAATCCTGACGTTCCGGAGTGTTTTTACCCATATAAAACTCGAGCAAGTCGGCCACATTATCAGCTTTGCGCAAAGTAACCGGTTCGAGCCGGATTGTTGCATTAATAAAATGTTTGAATTCGTCGGGAGAGATTTCACCTAATCCCTTGAATCGGGTAATTTCCGGATTTGGGCCAAGTGATTTAACTGCAGCTTCGCGTTCCTGCGGACTATAACAATAGGTAGTTTTTTTCTTATTTCGAACTCTAAATAAAGGTGTTTGCAGTATGTAAAGATGTCCGTTTTTTATCAGATCGGGGAAAAACTGAAGAAAGAAAGTGATCAGCAGCAACCGGATGTGCATTCCGTCAACATCAGCATCAGTGGCAATAACTACATGGTTGTATCGAAGTGTTTCTATGCCATCCTCAATATCCAATGCAGCTTGGAGGAGGTTGAATTCTTCGTTTTCATACACTATTTTTTTTGTTAGTCCATAGGTATTCAATGGCTTACCTTTAAGGCTGAAGACAGCCTGCGTATTGACATCGCGTGATTTAGTGATGGAGCCACTGGCTGAGTCGCCTTCCGTGATGAAAATAGTTGTTTCGAATCGTCTTTCCTCATCCGAATTAAAACGAAGACGGCAATCACGAAGTTTACGGTTGTGCAAACTCACTTTTTTCGCCCTTTCCTTTGCCAGATTTTTGATACTGGCCATTGCCTTTCGTTCCTTTTCCGATTCGATGATTTTGCGAAGAAACGTTTCCGCAACATCAGGGTTGCGATGTAGAAAATTATCTAGTTCCTTCTTCAGAAAATCGTTGATAAAGTTCTTTACCGAAGGTCCGGCGATACCCATATCCTTTGAGCCAAGTTTTGTTTTGGTTTGAGATTCAAACACTGGTTCTTCAACCTTTATGCTCAAGGCACAAATAATAGATGCGCGAATATCTGATGGGTCAAACTCTTTTTTGTAAAATTCGCGTACAACCCTTACAAATGCCTCACGAAAAGCTACAAGGTGAGTACCTCCCTGGGTAGTATTTTGACCGTTTACAAAGCTGTAATACTCTTCACCGTATTGATTTCCATGGCATAAGGCTAACTCAATATCTTCTCCTTTTATGTGTATAATTGGGTATAAACCCGGACTGCTCATATTTTCGTTCAACAAATCGAGCAAGCCGTTTTTTGAGTAAAATTTTGTACCGTTAAAAAGCAGGGTTAACCCGCTATTCAGGTAAACGTAGTTGCGACACATACGCTCCAGGTATTCTTCCATAAAATGGAAATTACCAAAGAGGGCTTCGTCGGCAGTAAAAACCACTTTGGTTCCGTTGGGTTTTTCAGTAGTCTCTTCCGGTGGGTTGTTTATGATATTTCCAGCACAGAACTCTGCATATTTGGTGCGACCTTCACGGAAACTTTGAATCATAAAATGCGATGATAGCGCATTTACTGCCTTAATACCAACTCCGTTCAAGCCTACTGATTTCTGGAAAACTTTGCTGTCATATTTGGCACCGGTATTTATTTTCGAAGCTACATCAATAAGTTTTCCCAGAGGTATCCCACGCCCGTAATCCCTTATTTTTACCTGTCGCTCATTAACGGTTATCTCAATTACCTTGCCGGATCCCATCATGTATTCGTCAACGGAATTGTCGAGAACCTCTTTTACCAGAATATAAATGCCATCATCGGGCGAGGTGCCATCACCCAATTTACCAATGTACATTCCGGGACGACGACGAATATGTACGTTCCATTCGAGAGTTTGGATACTGTCTTCGGAATAATTTGCAACTGTCATACCTTATTAAATTTGGACAAAGATATATAAAACAAATGCCCCCTGTGAATGGACTTTTCAACAGGGGTGTTAATTGCCGGTTAATAAAAATGAAATGCTCTAATGCTCATTCATTAATAGGCAAAATCTTTTCCTGAAAGTGAAATTATGTGTTTACGCAGCTCAATACTTCGATCATGGTGTAAAAATTATTGATAACCAGCTTGTTGTAAAATATTACTGAAACAAAATATATATTTTTTTGTAATAATCAGTTTAATCTCCAAGTTCGCTTTAGCGTGTATCAAAAACCCGGAGAAGTTCGGTAATGCATTTGTAGCAGTCGGACTATATTGAAAGCATTCGTCATTGTTTTAGTTAAGTTCGTCAATATATTTTAACAAAGTAGAAAGAATCAAGTATCAAAAATAAGAAACAGCAACCGACAACTTCCCCAAACTTCTATATTATGAATTCTGTTAACATCCAAAATTCCGAAACCCGACAATTCTTGCTTAGTTCAACCAGGGCTATTAAACTTATCAATCATCGTCAAATCATTTTTGTTGAAGCTGATGACAATTATTCCATCTCGTGGTATGTGCGCGATGCCTCTGGCAACATACTGGCCACCTACTATAAAGATGCCTCGACCGCCCAGCACCTCGACGAAGTCAACCTTTTTGGAGCCTCTCGCATTGGCATGGCACAGGCCAACACCAGCGGCACATTAAACAAATACGTGTACGAACTATCCAACCACATAGGCAACTTACGTGCCACAGTATCCAAAGATGCAACCAGCACACTAAACCTGGAAAGCTATGCCGATTATTACCCGTTTGGGATGACCATACCCGGCCGCTAATCAACGCCATCCAAAGCTTATCGTTTTGGATACCAAGGGCAGTTCGCGGAAAAGGATGCGGAAACAGGGTTGAACCACTTTGAAGCACGGGATTACGATCAGAGATTGGGAAGGTGGCTTTGTCCTGATCCGGCTGGACAATACCATAGTCCATATTTGGGGATGGGGAATAATCCAGTGAGTTGGGTGGATCTGGATGGGAGATACGCCGAGTGGGTTGCTAATGCTTTATCTTGGCTTTTTGGGGGTGATATGGTTGTTCAAAGTGGGGATAGATATGGTATAAGATGGTTTGATCATGTTCCGGACGAAGTTTCATTTACCGATCAATATCAAGGACTTCCAAAAGGTCCAAAATTTGATGGTTGGTTTGATTGGGCTGCAACAAGTACCCAACCATCTAACCAAATGGTTGCAGATATGACTGGTAAAATTTGTACTGAGATGTTGCTTGCCCCTATTGCGGCAGAAGCAACAGTGATGGCCGCATCAATAAGTGCGGCTACAACTCCTTTAATTGTTGAAGGTGTAAAAACAGGTATAGCGGCTACATATGTTGGTTCACAGTATGCTGCTGAAGGATATTTATACGCTGGATATAAATTTAATCCCTATAGGTTAATTCCTCGAAGCTCTGCTTCGATAAGAAAAGCTGTTCAAGTAATACCTCGACAGTTTTGCTGCGAGGTAGTTTATTTGGTTCAAACTTATCCAGTAGCCATGGGATTACTTGCAGGCTTTGGGAAACAAGGTGTAAAGACAGCTCTAGGGCCTGGAGCTGGTGATATTAAATTAGGAAATAGTAATGCTGACTTTTTTAGTAAATTGACAGATACTACATTATCATTTTGGAAACACATTAATCAATAGCTGTTTTGCAAAAAAACTGATATTGAAACAGGACTGGGATATAGGGTATTAAATAATTACGTAAAAAATGCAAAAAAAGAGATTGATAAAAATTTATTTGGTACTTTGGATTTTTATTACATTATTTTTAGTGATAATTTATAAAAAAACAGGTTTTTATGTTGTGTCGTCATATGACCTGAATGATGGAAATTCAGTTGATTGGGGTATAGTATTTAATCATTTGCCTCAAATTTTTTTAGCAAGTTTAATAATATCAGTTTTAGGATTTTATTTTGAATGGAAAATGAAGAATAAAAAAGAAGAGTAATTGCCAGATTAGCAGTAGCTTGCAACAAAATACAGAGTGGATCGGCAAAGCATTTGCTTTGACGGAAAATAACAAAACACCTCACCCTGCCCTCTCCTCAAAGAGAGGATAAGTGCTCCGAAATAAAGGGGGGTGAGGAAAGTGAAGTTTTTTGGATACAAAGAATGGAAGGAACGGTAAAAATGAATGGGGACTAAATATAGCGTAGGGACGGCTCCCTCTCTTTGAGGAGAGGGCTGGGGTGAGGTGTTTAACGTTTGAAACGACACTTGCAAAACAAAATGAGAATAGTTGAAATACATGTCGGAGTAAATGAAGTATTAGGAGGCGCACAAACATGTGCCTACCAATATACTTACAATAACCACAACTGGTTAACACAGGCCAACTTTGGCACCGTAACCGGCTCAGCATTTGCCATTGACCCTGCCGGGAAATTTCAGGAAGGTGGATTGCAGTACGATGCCAATGGCAACATTACCAGCCTCATTCGCAATGCCGCCTCGGCCATGGATAATCTCGCCTATACCTACCTGCCCAATTCCAATAAACTGGATTATGTTACAGACCAGGTTGGAACCTCCGGCGTAACCGACGATATTACATCGCAAACCACCGGCAATTATGCCTACAACGCCATTGGCCAGCTTAGCGGCAACATAAAGGACAACCAATTTTTTACCTACGATGTTTACGGCCATGTAAGCACCATTAAAAAAAGCGATGGCTCCACATGGGCTGCAAATACTTACGACGACAAAGGGTTCCGCATAAAGAAAACCGATGGAGTCGCCACCTCGTGGTATGTGCGCGATGCATCGGGCAATATACTGGCTACCTACTATAAAGATGCCACCAATCCCGTGCATCTCAATGAAATAAACCTGTTTGGAGCCTCTCGCATTGGCATGGCACAGGCCAACACCAGCGGTACATTAAACAAATACGTGTACGAACTATCCAACCACCTAGGCAACTTACGTGCCACAGTACCCAAAGATGCAACCAGCACACTAAACCTGGAAAGCTACTCCGATTATTACCCATTTGGGTTGCAATATAGCCCGGTTGCACCTGATAACGATAATAAGTATCTTTACAATGGAAAGGAATTGCAAAGTAAGGAGTTTGGGGTTACTGGTTTGAATTGGTTGGATTATGGAAAACGTTTTTATGATCCGCAAATAGGACGGCGGCATAATGTTGACCCTATTTTTGAGAAAGCATTTGATTTGACCCCATATAGATATGCGCAAAATAATCCTATCAGAATTTTTGATCCAAATGGAATACATGATTTTTTTGATTTTAATGGTAACTTAATTTGAAGAGCTCATGAAGGCAATGCAATACATTTGTGTACAGCTTTTTAAGTGTTTTTAATGTAATATATAATGTTGGTATTAACAAATACAGGAATGGAGAGATAAATTGGAGTACTATAAATCAAGTTCTATCTATGTATTCTGTGCCCTTAAATGATTTGGAAGTAAGCATACATTCAAAAGCACTCCTAGGAGCTATTTGGCAGAATTATCTTGATTTAGGGTATGGCCCAAGTAAAGTGAATCATCTTAGTCTTATTGAATCTAGCGATTGTGGATGCGCTGCTCAAAGTACTCATCCAGGAAATTATGAATTTGCTTATGAAAATAATAGAATACTTCCTTATATTCAAAACTCAGATGATATAAAGAGTTTATGGAATCATGAATATTACCATAGGAATTTTCAAATAGGATGTACTGATCAAGATCAATCTAAAAGTGGACGCTCTACCCATGTTGAAGCATTTTATTATGAAGTGTCACAACCTGTGTGGGGAAATACTTCTAATGCATTTAAGCGGGATGAGGAGACTATAATATTTCTAATGATGATTTGGAGCATTGTAAGCCATTGTTTGAGCAACAATTGGGGGGAACCTTCGAGTTAAATAATAACACTTATGAATATACTGATAATGAATAAAAAATCATATGTTATTTGGATAAAAACACTATTATTAATAGCCATAATGGGTTGTCACAATATCTCACCAAAACAACCACCATTTGAACAAATTTTGATAAAGTCAAAATATACTCAGAATTTAATAAATCATGATAGTCATGGTTTTAAAAAAATGTATTTTATTTTACAAATTATTAATAATACAATGGATTCTGTAAGTGTTTCAATTTTAAAAAAAAATCAAGAAAATTATGTTAGCTATTACAATTTAACATTTCCCAAAAATGGAATTGGTTTTAAAAACACAGAAGCTTTATATTGTTATTTTAATAAAGACTTCATTATTGTGCCACCAAATAAAAGTTTCAAGCTCACATTGTTTTGCAATCTTAATACTTTTGATAATGAACAATCCTTAAATAAAGTAAAATATATTTTTAAAAACGCAAAAATAAGTTACGATGTAAGTTTGAAAATTACAAATTATAACTTTAATGATTCTAGTTACAAATTAATTAAACAAAGTTCTAAATATTCACTTGAATTAAATTAGTCGTAGAAATTGGGAAATTTATAGTAAAATTTATCTTATAATTGATTATTTATTTAAATTAATGATTAAAATATTGTAACCATCCATTTCAAATGAAAACTATTATTCTTCTTTTAATACTATCAGTTCTTTGTATTAGTTGTAATAGTACTGACCGAAAAGTCGAAAACATCCGGACCTTTACTAAAGTATATGGATATGTCCGATGGTTTTATCCAGGGGATGAGGCTTCTTCCATTGATTGGAATAGATTTGCTGTTTACGGAATACAAAAGGTTGAAAATGCCAGAAATCAAAAGGAGCTTAAAAACATCCTGCAGGAATTATTTAAACCTATTGCTCCAGCGCTGATCATTGATGATACAACTCTTGTTAAAAATTTCGATATTAAGAGTATTACTCCACTCGATACGTCGCTTAATAAACCTGTTTATTGGTTGCATTATGGCGTTTACCTGGGAGATAAAAGCAATATCTATAAAAGTATGAGAATTAATAAGGATACCACATGGCGAAACCATATTTGCCTGCTAAACGGGTTGTCAGATATTTCAAAATATTTGGGTAAAGAGATGAAGATTGTAGCAACAATGAAGTCTTGTGCAAATACTGAAGGAAAGATTTTTCTTGTTGCTAACTCAATAAAATATATATTCTTGGACTATATAGATATCTTGTGTAGAAAAGGAAATATCTTTAATATTAAAGATGAATGGGGGAAATATGAGATTGCTTTTAGGGTAAATCAAAATGACACTTATTTAGCATTTGGGATAGGTATTGATAAAGCAGCAGGAGTTTACTTGTCAGATATTACCTTGATGTTAAACGAGGACAATATCTGGAAACCAGTTAAAACATTTAATTTAGATATGGATGAAATGAGTTGGGAGACAAATGACTTTTCATTTGATTTTACATCAAACGACAAACAGCAAATAAAGAATAAACATGTTATCAAGATAGTTCCCAAAGCACCAACAAATACTACAAGTATAGGGAGCTACATCAGAAAAAATATCGGGAATAATTTAATTTGTGAAATGCCACTTGCTTTATATAGTAATAAGAAACATACATTTCCGGTTTCAGATACTCTGTCATTAAAAAGTCTAAAGGAACAACTGTCTCAAATATCAGACTCAACTCTAAATACAGGAAATATTGGTGTCAGGTTAGCCAATGTTATAATTGCATGGAATGTATTTCAACATTTTTATCCATACTTTGATGTAATTCATATAGACTGGGATAAAGAATTATCTATTGCATTATCAAATGCTTATAACAGCTTTACAAATATTGATGATTATAAGAACCTGAGTCAAATGGTGGCTAAACTGGAAGATGGACATGGATGGGTTAATAATGAGAAAATTGATCAGTGGGCTCCTCCTTTTTCTATTGCCTTTATTGAAAACAGGATTGTTGTTAAAGCTTCGGACTCTCCATTATTTCTAAAAGGGGACATTATTGAAAACATTGATGGGCGAAATGCAAAAGAAGAGTTAATACAACAGGAAAGATATATTTCCGGTTCACCACAGTTAAAAAGGTATAGAGCATTAAACATGTTTGGTTCCGATTTCGCTCAGAGTAAAGCAACGATAATTTTAAAAAGAAATAATGAAGAACATAAAATTGAAGTAATCCGTTCGTTAAAGTGCAACTTATATTTTAATAATTTGGGATATGGTGAATTTAAAGGCATAGACGTTGGGGGTGGAATTTATTACGAAAATACCTTAAATAATTTTTTCAATATAGAAAGTGAAAACATGGCAAAAGCAAAAGGAGTTATTGTTTCCTCAATGTTTGATCATGTTTCTGAATTAATTCCTCATATTATACACGAACCTGTTTGGAGTCCTATATGGAATTACCCAGTAACTACATATCCTGACAGAGAGAATACATTCTACTATAAGAGGAGATGGAAAATAAATCCTCAAATGCCATTTATAGACGCAAAATTCGCTTTTATTAAAGAACCATATAATGTGAGTTTTGCAGAAACTTTAGTTGATATTATTGATCATTATAAACTTGGTAATTTAATAGGTGATACCACAGCAGGAACTAATGGGAATGCTAATATAATCCCTCTTATGGGAGGTTATTCCATAAGTTGGACAGGTATGCAAGTATTAAAACACGATGGCTCACAACTCCATTTAATTGGTTATAGACCTGACTATCCTGTAAATCGAACAATTAAAGCCATTAAAGAGGATAGGGATGAATATATTGAAAAAGCCAAAGAAGTGCTATTGAAGGAAATTAAAAACTATTAATAAATTTAGTTTAAGAGAATTGGGATTATACATCATCAGAAATATCACATTATCTTACTGTCAGATTATTAATTATATAAACTGTTGATTCTAGAAAATTGCTCATAATCAGGAATTAATTTGGAGTAAATCATTTTTGACCTCCTCTTAAGCTATACTGTTACAAAAAAGCAATATTCATTTATATTAACCACGAAAGCTATTTGAATGAACTTTATGTATTTAATTCCAAAGGTGATACTATTTATCCTGAAAGTAATTTTTTCACTATAAATTACTGTTGCGATACTATTAAGTTAGGAACAACCTTTAAGGCAAAAATCGAGCTAAAAGCACCATCAGTACCTAATTGTTTAATGGTTGTTTACTTTACCATTCCAAAAGATACATCTTTTGTTAAAAGAAGTATATCAAAGAATTATATAGTTAATTATGATTATATACCTAAAGATACTGGAAGGTTTCAAATGAAAGGATACATTCAGGAAATAGAAATGAAAAAAGGTATGTCTGATACCAGTAAATCAAATGGGAGATTTATTTATTTTATAGTTACCCCCAAATTTAGGACAACAGTGTTAATAAAATAAATTTTAGGGTTTTAAATATTAACTAATATTGTTGTCAAATGAAATCGAAAAGAAAGTTCACCCCGGAATTCAAATCCAAGGTCAGCCTTGAAGCTTTG
>JBBQTB010000003.1:0-183458 GCA_038213375.1 Bacteroidales bacterium
GGGGTAAATCCTGTGAGACTGAGAAATTGAACTGGGTTCTTTCTGGCTTTGCTAAGTTTTAATCCCATAGGCATTCTTTCTATGGGTTACAAATATATGTAAAAGAACGTAATAACAAATTAATCTAAATAATGTCTAATGGTTTTAAAAAATTGTTATTATTAATGTTAAGGAAATGTATTTCTGTTGGAATTACAGCCGTTGTGTGCAACGCCTGTAATTAATACCGTTTTACTCCACCACCATACCGCTTACGGGCTGCCCCAAAGGCCGGGCTGGCTGGTGGTTCTTTTGTGGCATCGCCCAGTTTCATCCAAATTTTCGCAACCATGCACCCCATTGGGTTTGGCCTTGCTTGTGTGGGGCTGTTGGCATCAACAAAACTGACGGTGTGCCGCAAGCGTACCGAAAATCGACCGAACCCATGGGACTCGATAGCGGCTGCGCCATTAGCGTGTGGTTATGGTCGGCCACTATTAAGCCCAGGCATTGGCGTTCTTTGTCGGGTATTTTGGTGTTGTGGGCAAGCAATGTGCAATAAAGGTGATTTAAAACTGCGTAGTGGTGGTGTTTTATTGTTTCGCGTGAGGCTGTGGTACTTGCAGCGAAGCCCACAGAATACCTAGGGTAACCCCCAAATGCATTGGATACTGGTACGGATAAATTTTTTTTGCCATAAAAATGGCTGTGTTTAGTTATTGTAAAATACGTTACCTTATAACTTTGGCTTGGTAATGCAACCATTGGTGCTTGGTTTATTATGGGTTTATTGTAACTTTTAAAACTTACCTCTAAAAACTATTCTTTTGTAAATACTGTTCAAATGTAAATTTTTTTTTTGTAAAACAAAAATAGTTTTTTTGGGCATGCGCAAATTATTCAGCCTAAACATAAACCAAGGCTCAAGGCGCCAACGCGCTTACCATGCATGCAATCTGATTGGGCACGCGTTACACACGCGCGGCAGCTAAGGTTATTACAGCTGGAAGCCTGAAATGGCAAGCTTAGCGGGACGCTGTGCTTAGCTACTTTGCTTTTGCCTACGCTGAGCGGGGGAAAAAGCAATGATGTCTCCGTTGATTTATATATGATTCTTGGTCATTAAATCAATGGATCACCAGCATCTTTGTGACAAACGTTTTGGAACCATCGTCGTTGGAGCAGAAAACCAGGTAAACGCCTGTGGCCACACGACGACCACCTCCTGTATTCCCATTCCAAATTGCCTGCCCACCCAACGATTTGGTTTCGTAAACCAAGTTACCCGAAATATCGGTTATTTTCACCGAACAATTGGCAATTAACCCTGTAATTGTAATATCGCCATGATAATCCTCGCGTACCGGGTTAGGGAATACGTACACATTGGTAAAATCGTCATTAGCTGCTGTAGCATTGGAACGGTACGAAATAATTCCCTGATCAGTACCAAAAAATACTTCTCCACTTTTTCCGTCAATCGCAATACTTTTGACACTGTTTGAAAACAGGGGGCTGTTATCAGTGTTAAAATGACTGATTTGTTTGGTTCCATCCGGGGAGAACAAATAAGTCCCGCCCTTTTCAGTTCCAAACCATTTACGATTAGCGCCATCAACCGCTATACAATTTACGGTTTCCGATCCAAGTAACGGATCAATAATATCTGTGCCGTCATTTCTACGAATTGCAGGTTGCACGCCAGCCGTTTCACCTTTGAACACATTTTCGGGGTTCGAATACATTACCACACCATGATCTGTTCCTACCCAAACAGTGCCATCATTATCACTTGTAATGAAATAAATGTAATTGATTATATCTCCATTGGCGCTTATGGGTTTAAATTTCACATAATGGTCATCCGATTCATTATCGATGGTTCCATTGGCATCGAAAACAAATATCCCATAACCACGAGGCAGAACAACCCAGAATTTTCCGTCATGGTCGCGATGGATGGTTCCAATGGTTGGAACATTAAGATAAGAACCAAGTTGAAAAGTTTTCCATTGATTATCAGCTTTCCTCACGACTAGCGGCGAGATCACTCCGCTGTTTGTTATCCAAAGGTTTTTGGCTTCATCAGAAACCATTCCGCCAATTCGTACATAATTATCTCCAGAAATAATGGTTTGCAAATTGCTGTTGGAATAGGTATAATTTGCCACCAAATCATTTCCCGAATATGAAAATACCCCGTTGCCCCACGATCCAATATAAACTTTTGCAGGATCGGCAGGATCAGGAGCAATGCACGTGAAGTCAAACCCATTTTCATTTCTGACATTAGTCCATGATTCATTCGAAAAACGAAACAATTCTCCACGATTAAAAAGGTTATTCCACGAGATATCAGTCCCCCCACCTGTAACATACAGTGTACCATTGTTCCAGAGCATATCCCTTACATGATTTGAAGCGGGCCCTTTTGGGTAAATACTTGCAAATTGGTTTACATTTGTTGGTTTGCTAACCAGGCCATAGCGTTCATCGGCAATCCATAAATTTCCATCTTCATCCACCATCGAACTTCGAGGTCGGGCATCATCAAACCCATACGTTCCATAAGTTTCCGTAAGATCAAAGTTTTGATTTACCGTATAACCATGATTTAACCCGGAAACCGATAACCAGTTCCCCCATACCCGAAGTTCGCTTTTGTGTTCTTTAACCGCTGGCAGTAATGTTTTCCAACTATTATTTTCAAGATAATAAAGTGCATCAGTATTATCGGCCTCTCCAAAATAGTTTGCAATTATTTTGCCTTGAAAAATTGCCAGCTTATCAAATTTACCTGTGTTGTTGGGAATTTCAACGACCCTGTGCCATCGGTTATAATCGACCAGAAATGGGTCGTTGATATCCGCTTTAAAAATCCCTTTGGAAGTGGCGGCATAAAGGGAAGTATTATCCGCAACAATTGAAAATACTTCGTACACTGACCCTGCTTCGCCTACCATATAGGTGTCTTTTATTTCAAGACGTTCCAAATCCAAAACAACAATCCCGAACGAAAAGGACAGGTACGCGTAATTACCCAGGAAAAAGATGTGGTTCGCCTTCTTTGAACCCGGCATCGATTTCTTTTTAATATCAGCAATATTGCTGATGACATTCCCTTTTATAATATCAATATTACCATTTGCGTATGCTACCAACAGTGTTTTTTTTTCAGGATTATACTCCATGGTAGCAATTCCCATATCGGAAAGACCACTAATCTTCGAAAGCTTTTCGAAACTATTATCGGAAGTATTGTATGTGAAAAGATTGTTATCGGTAGCTACGACTATTTTATTATCAATTTTAACCACTTTTATGCACTTCGAATAAGGCAAATGGTCGCGCCATGCGCCAACAGGCAACTGGGCAAAAACCGGACCCAGTAATAGTGAAAGGACTATGGTATTTAAAACTTTATTCATTTTTATTTGTACTTAGATAGTGTCCAAAAAATCCATTTCTTGAGTGTAGTCAGGAAACTAAGCCGAGCTCATCGCTCTAACCATCATTTCGAAGCACTGAACGCAGTCTCCTTACTACGCTCAATTTGCATATTTTTAAACAGCATCATAAAGCTTACGGATTGATATTGGTTATTGCACCCGTCCTTTTCATATACTCCACAAACCCGGCAAAAGCTCTGGCTCGATGGCTTATTTTGTTTTTCTCCGACAAAGATATTTCAGCAAACGTGCCGGTTTGTCCTTCGGGAATAAAAACGGGATCATATCCAAAACCTTCTGAGCCGCGCCTTATATCAATGATGGAGCCGTTCACTGTTCCTTCAAAAAAGTGTTCTTCCTTACCGTCAAGATAAGCGATTACGGTTCTAAAACGGGCGTTTCTATTAGGGTTACCCGAAAGTTTTGCCAACAGTTTACTAATATTTGCTGCCGACCGTTTTTCCTCCGATCCATAATTTTGCAATGGTCCGGCATAACGGGCGGAATAAACACCGGGATCTCCTCCCAGAGCTTCTACCTCCAGTCCGGTATCGTCGGCAAAACAGGGAAAGGCGTATTTATCAAAAATATATCGTGCTTTCTCAAGAGCATTTCCTTCCAAAGTTGTCTGGTTTTCAGGGATATCTCCTTCAAAACCAATCTCCTTCAAGCTTAAAAGCTGAAAATGATTGCCTAACAAGCTTTGTATTTCCTTCAATTTATGAGGATTATTTGTGGCAAATACAATTTTATGCTGCATTTATTCGATGATTGATTTCTAATACAAAGAAACAAAAAAGGATGACAACTTGAAAGTTGACATCCTTATGGATTTTGTTATAGCCTTGTGCTATTTTAGGAATTAAACAGGTTAAATATCAATGTCGTTGACTTAAGGTTTTGACCCCACTCGCCAAAAAAAGGAGGGCTAACTTGAACAGTGCTAGTCACAAGTTATTGCCCCTTTTTAAGGGGTTGGGGTTAATTTTGATTAAGTCAACAACATTGGGTTATATTCTTACTCTATATCAATGTTAATCAACGTATATCAATTACCCGCCTGAGGTGCTAAAACTTCCAACCTTAGAAGGACGGGGATTTATACACATCACCGGAATATGTGCACTGTTAGCAATGACATATTGCTCCGAAGCGCCCAAAATATAATCGGTAACGTTAATTGATTTTGTAGTTGTAACTAATATAAGATCTGCGTCTATACTGTGTGCGAACTCCATCGTCTGATCAGCAAAATTCTTTTGTGGTATGGCAGAAACAATCTCATAATTCACTTCCTTAAACTTGAAAAACTTTTCGGTAAACTCCATATTTCGTTTTGTTTCTCGTACAAACGATTTATCGCGAAAGTTCGATTTAAAAACAATCACTTTTGCACCGAATAATCTTGCAATAAACGCAGCCCAACCAATTTTTTCCTTGTTCTCCTTTTTGAAGTCAATGGGAAAAACGATCTTTTCCATATTTTCATTTTTCGGTGAACTTTGCACTACAATAAACGGCGCCTTGGATGTAATAATAACCTTTAGCGCCCAGCTTCCTGTAATTTTTTGCAGACCTATCATACCATGGGTTCCCATTATTACCAGTTCGGCATTAACTTCGTTAGAAACTTCACCTATAGTCGAAAAAATGCTTCCTTCGCGAACCATCACATGAGGTTGTATACCAAACTTTTTGAATGTAGCCTCTGCCAGTGTCTGAATGGCTTGGGTTGCGTCCAAATATTCCGACTCCTTTTTAATGATATGGAGCAAGAGAATTTCCTTTTTCAGAATCTTAGAAAATTTTACTGCATGTTCAATCGCATACTCTGCAACCTGAGTAAAATCGGTAGGTACTAGTATTGTCTGCTTTGGAGAGATCATGGTTACAAATTATTTGTTGAAATTATTAAATTGTATTTAAGTATTATATTAATATTTGCTCATTTCTGAGTATCTTACTTATAAATTAAGAAAAACAGTATCTTTGAAATTGAAGCAATACGCGTATGATTAAACCCAATAAATATAAGAATTCTAATCAAAATGATAAGAAAAAAATTCTTTTTATATTATCAATGTTTATTTTTCTATACGTAGGATTGGGTCAAAACGTTACCACATACGAGATAAATACTGCCATTACAACCTTTAATTTTAATTTTGGGCAAAAAATGTGCTATCACATTATTTGCAATCAGCAAAATATCTTGTTTGTATCTACTGATGCGGGTATTCTTCAATATGACGGTAGCAAATGGATTCTTATTCCATGCGATGGAAAACAGCTGATGGTGGAGGATAGTCAAAACAATATTGATATTGTAAATTCGTCTTTTTTAGGCCGAATCAATTATTCAACAGGCAAACAATTTATTGATACATTCGTTATTCCTGCAGTTTTACAGAATTGGAAACAACCGGAAGATGCTTTCGTTGTTGATAACAACCTATATATCAGTTCTAAAAATAAACTTTGGCTATTTAGTAACAATTCTTTAAATGAAGCGGACTCATCGGCCACCGGATTGAAAATTTTTAAAGGGAACGAATGCATTTATCTTGTAAAAAGCAAGGAGCAAGAAATTAAAAGGATTTCGGGAAAAGGGAGCATGGTGTTTTCAAACCTAAATTTTTTATCTGTAAATAACGAAATTATTGATCTGGAAGAAGGATCTGAAGCCATTTGGATAAAACCCAACGCTTTTAAGGGGCTTATTAAACTTAATAAATCCACCTTAGATCCTGATACAACCTTCACAAACAAATCCATTGATTGGAAGAATTTCGCAAAAACGATTGAAATATTTCCAGGCAAACTGCTAATTTTAATGCAAAATTCACAATCGTATCTGCTCGATGAAAAGAACAATACGCTTCTGCCATTAAACTGCAAGCCATCTAGCAATAATGGTATAAAAGATTTGCTTTATGATAAAAACGAAAGTTTGTGGCTTCTTTATAACCATAGCCTTATTCGGATTGATTTTTTTAACGAAAAGAATTTACCCTTATCTAATAAAAACTTTGCAGTAGTATTAACAAAGGTTTTTATTGAAGGAGATTCTATTTTATACCATTACGAACCGCGGGCAAAACATAATAAGCCTTCCATACAGTTAAATCCTGCAACTCGCCACCTTTCATTCGAATATACTGCAACTGATTACAGGAGTGGAAGTAATATTGTATACTCGTCTATTCTTGAGGGGTTTGACTCTAAATGGTCCGAATGGCGTTTTAATAAAAGTATCGTATATAATAATTTACCACAGGGAAATTATACTTTCAGGGTAAAAGGTAAAAACAGTCAGGGAAAAATTACTCCCGAAGCAATCTTTTCCTTTAGTATCAAAGCTCCCTTATATATCAGGTGGTGGGCATGGTTGTTATACATTTCCGTTGCGCTAACCATTATTGTATTGTATTTTCGAAAACGCAGGCTTGATTTCCACATGGAAAAGACGAAATTGGAAAACATTATCAATCAACGCACTGCTGAATTGAGAAGAGAAAAATCCAAAACGGATGAATTATTGGCAAACCTTCTACCCAAAGATACCGCCGACGAACTAAAAAAAACAGGGAAGGCCACTTCTCAAAAATTCAATATGGTTACGGTTCTTTTCTCAGACATTCAGGGCTTCTCGAAGATAGTTGAGCAAATGAATCCCGATAATCTGATTGACGAACTGGATAGTTTCTTTTTTCATTTTGATTCAGTGGCAGATAAATATAACATCGAAAAAATTAAAACCATTGGAGATGCTTATATGTGTGCAGGCGGTATACCATATAAAAACCGTACCAATCCTGTAGAAGTTGTGCTTGCAGCCCTTGAAATGCAAGAATATATGAAGCACCTAAGACTGAAAAACAATAATATCTGGGACTTACGGATTGGTATTCATACCGGTGCTGTTATTGCCGGTGTAGTGGGACATAAACGTTATTCCTACGATATTTGGGGCGACACGGTAAACACGGCAAGCCGCATGGAATCGTCAGGCGAAGCCGGTAAAGTAAATATCTCGGGTCACACATTTGATTTGGTAAAAGATTTTTTTATCTGTGAAAACAGAGGTAAAATGCCTGTTAAATACAAAGGAGACATCGATATGTATTTTGTAAAAGGCATACGACCTGAATTATCAGTAGATTTAAAGATCGTTCCTAACAAAAAGTTTTTTTTGCAACTCCAAGCCCTTAGATTACACGATCTGGAAGAATATGTTATTGAAAAGCTAAACAACGAATTACCAAAAAATCTATACTTCCACAATGCAAAATACACAAAAGATACATACACTCAGGTAGAATTAATTGGAAGGGCAGAAGGTACTTCACCAGAAGAATTGTTGTTGCTTCGAACATCGGCATTATTTTTAAACACTGGTTTCATTACAAATTATTCAGATTATATTCATGCAAGCAAAAAATTTGCCCGTGAAATTTTACCCAAATTCAAATATTCCGACGAACAAATTAAAGTAGTAACAGATTTGATTCATGGTACTCAACGTGTACAAAATTTATCAAATAAGCTGGAAAAAATATTACTCGATGCAAGTTTGAATTATTTGGGCAGAGTCGATTATTTTATAAACATACTGAACCGCTTTAAAGAAGTTAAAGAAAGAACGCCAAATATATCAGAAGAAGAGTGGTTTAACCAGCAACAAAAATTTCTGGAGCAATATATTTTTTATACCAATACGGCAAAACTATTACGCGAAGTTTCTGCTCAGGAACAGATCCAAAAGCTTCGCGAAAAAGGCAAATTAAATTTATAAAGCACAAAACAAGTAAACTGAATTCATTAACTTTGTAAATCTTAATAAAAATAACAATTTTCAGGTCATGATTAATTTAGATTGGAAAAACCTGCCGTTCGGTTATGTAAAAACCAAGTATAATGTTCGATGTTACTACAGAAACGGTGCATGGGGTGAACTTGAAATAAGTTCGTCGGAAAATATTAATATGCATATGGCTGCAACAGCGCTTCATTACGGGCAGGAAGCTTTTGAAGGATTAAAGGCTTATCGTGGTAAAGATGGCAAAATTCGTCTTTTCCGGGTTGAGGAAAACGCCAATCGTATGGCAAATACGGCTGCGTATATTCGACTTGCCATCCCTACTGTTGATTTATTTGTAAATGCTGTTAAAAAAGTGGTCCAGCTTAATGCAGAATATGTTCCTCCATTCGAATCAGGAGCGTCCTTATATATTCGCCCTCTTTTAATTGGTACGGGGCCTCAGGTTGGTGTTAAATCTTCGGACGAGTTTTTGTTAATTATTTTTGTGACACCGGTTGGTCCATATTATAAAAAAGGTTTTTCTCCTATTGACATTGTCATTGAGCGCGATACTGACAGAGCTGCTCCTCTTGGAACGGGTCATGTAAAAGTTGGAGGAAACTATGCAGCTAGCCTGCCTGCTCAGGAAAAAGCCCACAATCTGGGATATGCCGCTGTTTTATATCTTGATGCACGCGAAAAAAAATACATTGACGAAGCCGGAACAGCCAATTTCTTCGCGATTAAGAATAATACATATATCACACCTGATTCAACAAGTATACTGCCTTCCATCACTAATAAAAGTCTTATGCAACTTGCTGAATATTTGGGTATGAAGGTTGAACGCAGAAAAATTTCTGTTGATGAACTTTCGTCCTTTGAAGAAGCGGGAGCTTGCGGTACAGCGGCTGTTATAAGTCCTATTAATAAAGTGGATGACAGGGAGAATAATAAAACCTATCAGTTTTGTAAAGATTGCAAAGCAGGTCCTGTCTCCCTTAAGCTTTATGAACATTTTATTGGAATTCAATATGGAGAAATTTCTGATCCATTCAATTGGGTAACCATTTTGGAAGAATAATAACCATTTTACCCTTGTCACCAAAGACGAGGTTTTTACTATTTGTGCCTGAATAAAGGAGAACCAAAATTTTAGCTATCCTTAAAAGCTGATAAAATAGATTTATTTAATACTTTTGCACGAATCAAAGAGCCTCAAAAATTTCATTAAGAAAGTGTTATTAAGTTGTGTAATGATCTATTTCAGAGGTAAAGTGATGTGTAAATAATGTAGATATGCTCTCACCTTCGAGGATAAAGAAGCTTAAATAACTAAATAATATTCTTGTGAAGACGAGAGAAACAAATATTTTAAAGCGTAGATTGCGAAGTTCGTATATTACATCGCTCATCTCAATATCTCTTGTACTTTTCATGCTTGGTTTGGTTGGTATTTTATTTATAAATACGAATAAAATTTCCGAAATAGTCAAGGAAAACATTGGTTTTTCGGTAATTATGAAAGAAGGAATAAAAGAGGCAGATATTCTTCGATTGCAGAAAAATCTTGATGCCACAAGGTATGTAAAATCTACCGAATACATTACCAAAGAAAGAGCCGCTAAAGAATTTCAGCAGGAATATGGCGAAGATTTCGTTAATTTCTTAGGATATAATCCATTGCTTTCATCAATTGAGGTAAAACTCTATGCACGATTTGCCAACACCGATAGTGTCGCCATGATTGAAAAGGACTTGAAAAATCTTGAACAGGTAAAAGAAATATACTATCAGAAATCATTAGTACACCTAATTGATCAAAATGTTAAAAGAATTAGTGCTATTATCCTGATGTTTTGCGGGTTACTTTTTGTGATTGCCATTTCATTAATAAATAATACCATACGGCTATCAGTTTATTCGAAACGATTCCTTATTCATACCATGCAATTGGTTGGTGCGACAAGTTCGTTCATTCGAAAACCATTTCTTTACAAAAGTATTCTTCATGGAATTTATGGAACTATTATTGCGGTTTCATTGATTGTTTTAACCCTTTTTTGGGCCGAAAAACAATTGGAAGATATTGTTAAACTCACCGATTTTACTTCGGTATTTTTATTATGTTTGATTCTTCTCATTATGGGAGTTGTAATTAATTTAATTTCAACTTATTTTGCAGTAAATAAATATTTAAAATTAAAAACGGACGATTTATTTTATTAAATAATTGAATATGTCAGCAAAGAAAAATGAAAGCTCAAAAGAACTGGAATTCGCTATTCCAAAAGAAAACTACAAATATCTAATTATTACGTTTGTAATAATAATCATTGGTTTTCTGTTAATGATAGGGGGCAGATCGGAAGACCCAAACGTATTTAATCATGAAGTGTTTAATGCGCAACGCACCATAATAGCTCCTATTATTGTTGTATTTGGTTTTGCCTTTGGAATATGGGCAATTATGAAAACACCAAAAGACGTTAATAACAAATAATCAATAATTTAAAGTATCGAATTAATGAATTGGATTGAGGCTGTTATCCTTGCCATCGTAGAAGGTATTACTGAATTTTTACCTATCTCCAGCACTGCTCATATGAAATTTACCAACCCATTAATTGGTGTTGAACAATCTCCTTTTGTAAATATGTTTGAAGTGGTTATTCAACTTGCAGCAATTTTGTCTGTTGTGGTAATATATCGAAAAAAATTCTTTGATTTCAAACGGACTAGTTTTTATATTAAACTGGTAATTGCCATGATACCAGCTGTTATTATTGGACTACTCCTAAAAAAGTATATTGATTCGGCATTGGAAAATTTGGTGTTTATTTCATGTGTTATGATAGCAGGGGGTATTTTACTCTTATTTATCGACAAGATGTTTAGTAAACCGGTAATATTGGAGGAAGAAAATATTTCCTACAAAAAAGCGTTTATCATTGGCTGGTTCCAAACACTTTCAATTATTTTCCCCGGACTAAGTCGCAGTGCTGCAACTATTATAGGAGGGATGAGTCAGAAACTTACCCGTAGCCTGGCGGCCGAATTTTCGTTTTTGTTGGCCGTACCTACTATGTTTGCTGCCTCGGTAAAAAGTTTTTACGATGTTTATAAGGATCATCCTGATGTAATTAACTCATCAAACATGAGTATCCTGGCTATTGGGAGTATAGTTTCATTTGTTGTTGCATTAATAGCAGTGAAATTTTTAATAGGATACTTGCAAAAACACGGTTTCAAACTATTCGGTTATTACCGTATCATTATTGGAATTACCATGTTAATCCTTATATTATTAAAAGTTAACCTTAATATAACAGGATAATTAGGAATTGGTGTTTTAAAACAAATTAACTTATATACTCTATTATTTGTGAATTTTATTGAAGGTGAAGTTCTTTTATTTGATAAGCCATATCAATGGACCTCTTTCGATCTGGTAAGAAAAGTTCGAAGCATGATAAGGACCAAATACAACTATCCGAAAATAAAAGTAGGACATGCCGGAACCCTTGATCCGCTTGCAACGGGTTTACTGATTGTTTGTACAGGGAAATCTACCAAACAAATAAATTCTTTTCAGGATCAGGAAAAAGAATACATAGCTGGCATACTTTTTGGTAAAACTACTCCGTCATTTGACCTTGAAACCGATTTTGATAAAGAATATCCTATAGACCATATTAATAAAGTAGCAATTGATGAAGCCCTTATAGCATTTGTGGGCGAATTGGATCAGATTCCACCTGTATTTTCGGCAAAATTTATCGATGGTAAAAGAGCTTACGAATATGCACGTAAAGGTGAGGAAGTAGAAATGAAACCAAGTAGAATTACCATTCATGAAATAGAATTACTTTCGGTCGATTTTCCTGAAATTACCATTCGTGTTCGTTGCAGCAAAGGTACATACATCCGCTCGTTGGTTCGGGATATAGGAGTGCGACTAAATAGCGGAGCCTGCATGATTGCTTTAAAACGTACAGCTATTGGGGCTTACAAATTAAATAATGCACTTACTATAGAAGAATTTAAAAATAAATTAGCACTTTTGTAACCATTTTTAAAAGTGTACGTAAAACGAAACTCAAATTACATAAATAAGATATGAAGTTATCGCAATACAAATTCAATCTCCCTCTTGAGCTGATTGCAAAGTTTCCATCACCTAACAGAGATGAATCTCGGTTAATGGTATTGCATAAAGACTCTGGAAAGATTGAACACAAGATATTTAAAGAAATTATCGATTACTTTGACGAAGGTGACGTAATGGTATTTAACAATACCAAGGTTTTTCCTGCCCGGTTGTATGGAAATAAAGAAAAAACCGGAGCCGAAATCGAAGTTTTTCTCTTACGTGAATTAAACCGCGAACAACGTTTGTGGGATGTTTTAGTTGACCCTGCAAGAAAAATCAGAATTGGGAATAAATTGTATTTTGGCGAAAACGACATGCTCGTTGCTGAAGTTATCGACAATACAACCTCCAGAGGACGAACTCTTCGATTCCTTTATGATGGTGATTATGATGAGTTTAAAGCTACTCTATATAAACTTGGTGAAACTCCGCTTCCCAAATTTATTAAACGGGATGTTGTTCCTGAGGACCGTGAACGATATCAAACCGTTTTTGCAAAGCACGAAGGTGCTGTTGCTGCTCCAACCGCAGGGTTACATTTTAGCAGGGAGCTTTTAAAAAGACTTGAAATAAAGGGTGTAGATTTTGCCGAAATTACCTTGCACGTCGGTTTGGGTAATTTCCGTACCGTTGATGTAGAAGATCTTACCAAACATAAGATGGATTCGGAAAGGATAATTATTGGAGACGATGCCGTAAAAGTAGTAAATGAGGGCATTGAACGTCGATCGAACATATGTGCTGTTGGAACAACGGTTCTTCGGACACTGGAAAGTTCAGTATCCACTGTAAAACAGCTGAAGCCTTATGACGGGTGGACCAATAAATTCATTTTTCCGCCTTATGAATTTAATATTCCTAACCGAATGATTTCGAATTTTCATTTGCCCCTTTCCACTTTGTTGATGATGGTATCTGCATTTTCGGGTTATGACGCTCTTTTTGAAGCTTATAAAGTTGCAATTAAAGAGAAATACCATTTTGGAACTTATGGAGATGCCATGTTGATTTTATAAGACGAATTTATCAGGTTACTAATAATTAAATGATAAATAATGCCAAACTTTTTCAGAAAGGTTTGGCATTATTTGCGTTATGGCATTGTCATACGAAATTATTAGATATTTAATTTTTATGAGTGTATATTTGAAGACAAAGCAATCAGAAGAAAAATGCAACTAATAAATTCTATTGTAAGCTGGTTCAATATTAAACGACTCTACCAAATCGGGTTATTTAAACAATACCCATTTAATGTTCAGCAAGAAACTTTATTCAAACTGATACAAAAGGCGAAAGATACTGAATGGGGACTAAAGTATGAGTACGACAAAATTCAAACTGTGGAGGATTTTCAACGGTGTGTTCCTCTTCAAACCTATGAGGAAATCAAACCATTCGTAAATCGGCTTCGAAATGGAGAATCAAACATCTTGTGGCCAGGTGAAATTAAGTGGTTTGCAAAATCATCGGGTACAACCAGTGACAAAAGCAAGTTTATACCGGTAACAAAGGATGCTTTGGAAGATTGTCATTTTAGGGGAGGAAAGGATATCATGGCCATATACACTGAGCATAATCCAAACACAAAAATTTACAGTGGTAAAGGGCTTACCCTTGGAGGGAGTCATAAAATAAATAACTTTAGTAATCAGTCATATTACGGCGATTTATCGGCAATCCTTATTGAAAACCTGCCATGGTGGGTTGACATTATCCGTACTCCAAAATCCGAAATAGCACTTTGGGATATATGGGAAGAAAAGCTTGAAAAAATTACAGATACTACCGTAAAGGAAAATGTAACCAATATTGCGGGAGTTCCGTCATGGAACCTCGTTTTAATAAAGCATATACTTCAGCAAACAGGGAAAAACAATTTGCTTGAAGTTTGGCCAAATCTGGAATTATTTACCCATGGTGGAGTGAACTTTGGACCATATAAGGAACAATTCAAAAGGTTAATACCTTCTGAATATATGAATTACATGGAAGCATATAATGCTTCCGAGGGTTTTTTCGCTATACAGGATGATCCGACAATCGAATCAATGCTGTTGATGCTGGACTATGGTATTTTTTATGAATTCATTCCGATGGATGAATTCAATAATATTAATCCCTCAGCGATTACCATCGAAAAAGTAATCCCCGGAAAAAATTATGCAATTGTAATTTCCACCAACTCAGGATTATGGAGATATATTATTGGAGATACGGTGGTGTTTACTTCTACATTCCCGCATAGAATTAAGATTTCGGGACGTACACGACATTTTATCAATGCTTTTGGCGAAGAGGTGATCATCGAGAATGCCGAAAAAGCACTTCAAATAGCTTGTGAAAAAACTCAATCTGGAATCCGTGATTATACGGCAGGTCCCGTTTTTATGGGAGAAAAAACCAACGGCGCTCACGAATGGCTCATCGAATTCGAAAATGAACCAAAAGACCTCGAATATTTTACCACACTTTTGGATAATGCTCTTTGTTCGCTTAACTCTGATTATGAAGCGAAACGATATCACAATATCACTCTGCGACTTCCAATTGTTCGTGTAATGAAACGCGGCACTTTCCTAACCTGGATGAAAGAAAATGGGAAACTGGGAGGTCAAAATAAAGTTCCGCGGTTATCAAATGACCGCCAGTTTCTTGAACAAATTTTAGCCACTCAGGATAGAATCTAGCCTTTACTTTTTTTTAGTTTAAAGGGCAGGATTTTCTATCTTTATAAAAGAAATAATTTTTGGATATGCATATCGCAGTAGCAGGAAATATTGGATCGGGGAAAACAACACTTACCGGATTATTATCAAAACAGTACAATTGGCAACCACATTATGAAGACGTAGATGATAATCCATATCTTCATGATTTTTACGATGATATGCAACGATGGTCGTTTAATTTGCAGGTTTTTTTCTTAAATAATCGGTTTAACCAGATTATTCGGATTCGCGAATCGGGAAAGACTGTGGTTCAGGATCGAACTATATATGAAGACGCACACATTTTTGCGCCTAACCTGCACTCAATGGGTCTGATGTCAACTCGGGATTATGATAATTATTCCTCCCTTTTCGAGATGATTTCATCGTTGATTCAACCGCCCGATTTAGTGATATATTTGAGAGCATCGGTGCCTACTTTGGTGAACCAAATTCAAAAACGCGGACGAAAATATGAAAATGCTATTCGGCTTGATTATCTTAAACGTTTGAACGAACGTTATGAAGCGTGGATTTCGACATATAAACTTAGTAAAATGCTTATTGTTGATGTAGATTTTAATAATTTCTCTGAAAACCCCGAAGATTTGGGAATTGTTATAAATAAAATAGATGCGGAATTATACGGATTATTTTAGTTATTATTACCGTAAAAGGTCTATTCTTCAAGTTTTTTAACCATTTTCTTTATCCCTTCCCATGCTTCAGTAGGAATTTTTGCTCCCATCACCTGAATGACATTCCCTGCGAGCAAAGCTCCAATATGGCCGCATCTATCGGGTGATAATCCTTTGGTAAGACCATACAGAAATCCGGCGGCATACAAATCTCCGGCACCGGTAGTATCAATCACTTTGGCCGGAATGGCGCCTACTCTAAAAATCTCATCGCCTTGTTGTATCAGCGATCCGTTTTTACCGATTTTTACAATGGCAATATTACACATCGAGGCTATTTCAGTTAATGCACCCTCAGGTTCTTTTCCGGTGAATGCTTTAGCTTCCTCTTCGTTCGCAAAAACAATGTCGACATATTTAGCGGTAATTTCCCGCAAGAAATCAAGATTTGCTTCAACCACATTGAAACTGGCTAAATCGAGAGATACAGTCATATTTTTTGCCTTTGCTGTTTTAAGAGCCTTTTCCACCAAAGCAGTGTTTAGAATCAGGTATCCTTCGATATGAAAAAACTGAAAACCGGCAAATATTGCTTCATCTATGTCATCAATACAAACTTCAACTGCAGCGCCTAAAAATGTGCCAAAAGTACGCTCCGAATCAAGCGAAATAAGAGTTGATGCAACACCAGTTTCCGTTTCACTAATTTTAAGAAAAGGCTTTATGTGATTTTTTATAATATCAGATGTAAAAAACTGGCCCAGGTTATCATTTCCTATTTTGCCAATATAACCTGTTTCGACACCTAGTGAAGCCAGACCATGAATAGTATTTGCAGCTGATCCTCCGGAGGCTTGGGCACGATTTAATTGCTGGGTTTTCGAAAAAACAAGATTCTTAAAATCTTTGTCTACCAGTTGCATACTTCCTTTTAAAAGGCCTAACTCAGTAATTAAATTGTCGTTTTCAAGACGGAAAAGAATATCTACCAGTGCATTGCCAATTCCTAATACTTTACTCATTATAAACAGATTATATCAGTTAATTTAAGGGCACAAAGATAGAAAAATTTTATCAAACATAAATGGTGTGTGAAGTTTGTTTACATAGGATTTTTAATTTAGCAAACCTTTGGGTTAACGGCATATTTTTATTGACATTCAAGATTTTTTAATATTTTAATTGGGCAGTAAAAAATAGAAATACATTGAAATAAAATAAGTTAATATAATTGTGTGTTTATCCTAATATGGTAATAATTCATTTTTGTGGTTTAAAAAAAATCATGTAGGTTTGCAGACAATCAGCAAAAAAGGGTAATAATGGCTTCAGAAGACGTGTTTAAAAAGCTTATTTCACATTGTAAAGAGTATGGTTTTGTATTCCAGTCGAGCGAGATATACGACGGATTAAGTGCTGTTTACGATTATGGACAGTATGGAGTAGAGCTTAAAAATAATATCAAAAAATACTGGTGGGATTCGATGGTGCTTCTCAACGAAAATATTGTAGGAATCGACTCGGCCATCTTTATGCACCCCGACATTTGGAAGGCATCTGGACATGTGGGGGCTTTCAACGACCCGCTCATTGACAATAAAGATTCCAAAAAGCGTTATCGGGCCGATGTTCTGATTGAGGATCATATTCAGAAACTCGAAGATAAAATTCAGAAGGAGGTGGAGAAGGCTGCAAAGCGTTTTGGCGAAACATTTAACGAAGAACAATACCGCACAACAAATCCAAGGGTACTCGAAATACAGACACAGATTAATCTGGTAAAGGATCGAATGGTAAAAGCCCTTACCAACGACGATCTGAATGAAATAAAACAAATCATAGTCGATTCTGAGATTGTTTGTCCGGTCTCCGGAACCCGCAACTGGACCGATGTTCGTCAGTTTAATCTGATGTTCGAAACTAAAATGGGCTCGGTTAGCGATGATGCAAGCACGATATATTTGCGTCCGGAAACAGCTCAGGGGATTTTTGTGAATTTCCTGAATGTTCAGAAATCCGGACGTATGAAAATTCCATTTGGTATTGCTCAGATTGGAAAGGCTTTTCGCAACGAAATAGTTGCCCGTCAGTTCATTTTCCGTATGCGTGAATTCGAACAGATGGAAATGCAGTTTTTTATTGTTCCCGGAACCGAAACTGAATGGTTCAAAAAATGGAAAGAGACCCGAATGAAATGGCATAAGGCTCTTGGTTTGGGAGATAACAAATATCGTTTTCACGATCATGATAAATTAGCGTTTTATGCCAACGCTGCTACTGATATCGAATTTGAATTTCCATTTGGCTTTAAGGAGGTTGAAGGCATTCACTCACGTACTGATCATGATCTTGGAAGTCATCAGAAATTTTCAGGCAAAAAAATGCAGTATTTCGATACGGAACTTAACAAAAATTATATTCCCTATGTGGTTGAAACATCCATTGGCGTTGATCGAATGTTCCTCAGTATCATGTGCAATGCCTACACGGAAGAAAAAATAAAAAAAGAAGACGGAACAGAGGACGAACGTATTGTTTTGTGCATCCCTCCTGCTTTGGCACCGGTAAAACTGGCCATTTTCCCACTGATTAAGAAAGATGGATTGCCAGAAAAAGCCCGCGAAATTTATGAGCAACTAAAGTTCGATTTCAACTGTCAATACGAAGAGAAGGATACCATTGGTCGTCGTTATCGTCGCCAGGATGCCATCGGGACACCATTTTGCATTACCATTGATCACCAAACCATGCAGGACGACACCGTTACCCTTCGTTACCGCGATACAATGGTGCAGGAACGAATACAAGTTACGCAACTACGTGAAGTTGTAGCCAGTAAGGTAAATATGAGAACATTGCTTCAAAAACTGGCATAAATTAAAAATTTGTTTTATGAGTATTCGTTTGCTGGGTAAGTTAAAGGGTGTTTTCTTTCGGTTTAACCTACATCTTCTTTTTCCCGGGAAAAATCTTATTTTCATGGGTTACCTTTCCAATTTATCAAAGTGGATTGCTACCTACCGGAACATTGCTTTTTCCGATTTTTACACGTATAAGTTCGATTATAATAAACGGTATCAATTATACACGCATGTCATTGACAAAGAGAATTTAACAACAGATATTGATTATCTCGAATTTGGTGTTTCCAAAGGATATTCTTTCCGTTGGTGGAGTGAACAAATTAAAGATGCGAACTCCAGATTCTATGGTTTTGATACTTTTAGCGGCCTTCCTGAAGACTGGGGTCCATTTAAAAAGGGAGCTATGTCAAATGGCAATGTGCCGCCAGAACTGAATGATGAACGGTGTAAATTTTATCAGGGCTTGTTTCAACAAACATTGCAGCCTTTTCTTGCCACCTACCAGCCAAATCGCAGAAGAATCATTCATATGGATGCTGATTTGTATTCGTCTACTTTGTTTGTTTTAACTACCATTAGCCCATATCTCCGCAAAGATGATATTATTCTCTTCGATGAATTTAATGTCCCACGCCATGAATATAAGGCTTTTACCGATTGGGCATCTTCATTTTATATTGAATACGAGGTTCTTGGAGCAGTAAACAATTTTTATCAGGTGGCTTTCAGATTAAAATAATGTGTTTTTTTTCAATTTTTAGATACTTTTTTTTCAGATTTGAAACCAAATTTTACTACGAACCTGTATCACTTATTCTAAATAACCTGATTTTATTATAAAAGTTATATTTTGAAAAAGGTTCTTATCATTACATATTATTGGCCACCGGCTGGCGGTTCAGCTGTTTATCGCTGGCTGAAATTTTCGAAATACCTACGTGAATTTGGCTGGGAGCCTATAATATATACTGCCGAAAATGGTGAATATTCGGAGCTAGATCCTGCTAATGAAAGGGATATCCCCACAGGATTGACCATTTTAAAACAACCAATCTGGGAGCCCTACCAGCTATATAAGCGATTTATAGGACAAAAAAAGACCGAAAAAGTAAATGTTGGATTTCTTACCGAAAAGAAGAAACCGGCAATGGCAGAGCGAATTTCCGTATGGATCCGGGGCAATTTTTTTATTCCTGATGCACGTTGCTTTTGGATCAAGCCTTCAGTAACTTATTTATCCCAATGGTTAAAGGAAAATCCTGTCGATGCAATTATTTCCTCGGGACCGCCTCACAGCATGCATTTAATAGCCATGGAACTCAAAAAGAGGCTTAACCTACCCTGGATTGCCGATTTCCGTGATCCCTGGACGAAAATTGATTTTTATAACGATCTGTACCTTTCAGGATTAGCCGACCGAAAACATCACCGGCTTGAAAAACAAGTTGTATTGAATGCCGATTGCGTTGTTACCGTAGGAAACCAGATGCGGGAAGAGTTTGAAGTTTTGGGGGCAAAAAGGGTTGCTGTAATTACAAATGGATATGATACTGCAGATAAAGTCGAGGGGCATATTGACATGGACCATAAATTTACTCTTTCTCATTTTGGAACTGTAAATAAGGCACGTAATCCCGATTTGCTTTGGCAGGTTTTAAGTGACCTGGTTAAAGAGAACACTGATTTTGCCGGGAATTTGGAAATAAAATTTGTAGGACGACTAGATCAGTTGATTGTTGATTCGATTAAAAAATACCAATTACGGAATTATATCACAAAAATAGATTTCTTACCACACATGGATGTTATTCGGATGCAGCGACAATCGCATGTATTGCTTCTTCTTATCAATCAAACACCCAATGCAGGAGGTATTTTAACCGGTAAGTTTTTTGAATACCTTGCGGCGGAACGTCCTATTTTGGCAATTGGTCCAACCACTGGTGATGTAGCCGACATTTTAAATGAATCTGGCGCCGGCTCAATTGTTGATTTCATTGATTTTGATGCTTTAAAGCATTTAATACTCAATTATTATACGCTATACAAAAATAACCAACTTAGTGTAAATACGACTGGAATACACCGTTTTTCGAGGTATGAATTAACGCGGTCTCTTTCAGGGATATTGGATGAAGTTGTATCCTAAGCTTGTTTGGTTCTTTGTTAGGCAAAAGCTGAGCCTTTGTTGTTCTTATACTGAAAGGCTGAGTGTGTTTGCATATATTTATCATGCATTCTTACTCATGTATTCAATAATTTTTTCGGCAGCCTTGCCATCTCCAAAATAATCTTTCTGTTCCTGAACATGATTAGCATTAACTTTTTCGATAATTTTGAGTTTATTGGCACCTACAATATAGTTCCAGCCCCCTTCGAGTGTTTCGATCCATTCGGTTTCTTCACGAAGTGTAATGCACGGTTTCTTTAGAAAAAAAGCTTCTTTCTGCAGACCGCCGCTATCTGTTAAAACCTTATGACAGCTATTAAGCAAGGTAATCATTTCAAGATAACCTACCGGATTAATTATTTTAACATTTGAGCGATAAGTAACTTCATCCATTAATTTCATAGTTCGGGGATGTAATGGAACTATCACCGGCATATCTAATTCGGAAAAGGCGAGAAAAATGCTTTGCAGGTTCTTAATCTGATCGGTATTCTCTTGGCGGTGAACTGTTGCAAGAAAATACTTTCCCGGTTCTTCTTTTATAATATTATGTAAAAAGCATTTTTTTTCTGCAATTATTTTGTAATATTCGATAGAATCAAACATTACATCGCCTGAGAAAACAGCTTTGTCTGACAAGCCTTCAATAGCAAGAAGCTGCATGGCATTTTGAGTTGGAGCAAATAAAACATCAGAAATATGATCGGTAGCAATGCGGTTTATCTCTTCGGGCATCGACCGGTTGAAACTTCGCAATCCAGCTTCAACGTGGGCAATTTTGATATTTAGTTTTGCAGCAGCCAATGCTCCGGCAATGGTTGAGTTCGTATCTCCATAAACTAAAACCCAATCAGGTTTTTCGCGAAGAAGTATTTCTTCAATTCCTTCAAGCATGCGTGCTGTTTGCTTACCATGATTACCGGACCCAATTTCGAGGTTAATATCAGGTTTGGGGATATTAAGTTCCTCAAAGAAAATACCCGACATGTTTGGGTCGTAATGTTGACCAGTGTGAATGATAATTTCATGGATTGCCGTGAAATTTTTTATCACTCTGCTTAATGTGGCAGCTTTAATAAACTGTGGTCTTGCTCCAACGATAGTTGCTATCTTCATGATTTATATTTAAATACAAAGAATTTAATAGTACTGGTTACTAGTTTTTTACCTAATATCTGATTAGCCATTTATACCTTCGGGCATTATCGCCCAGTTTAATTGCTAAGTTAAGTTCATGTGCACCATAGGAATACCTGCGGATGCTATTTAAGGAATAGTCGAAGGAATAACAAAAATGAATTCTGTTCCATTTTGCACCAATTATAACACCAACAGCAGAACCAGTGCGATAAAGAATACCCAGATAATAGTCCTGCTGATAATACTCTCTAATTTGCATATCGGCCTGGAAAATCCCTTTTTCGGTTCCTTTAATCAAAAATGAGGGTTCGAAGGCGAATTCACTTTCTGCGTTGAATCGTTTTCCTCCCATAAGGTAATATGTTCGATACAAACGATAATCGTATGTTTCACTACCTATCCTTATTCGCGATTGAAATAAATTAGCTATAGAAAAACCTAAAAAGGAATTAGCTGAGAGAAAGTAAGCTCCGGTTGAAACATCTGGCAACAATACCTGGTTAGCAAAACCCTGGTCAGTAATTGTTTCGCTATCACGGAATTTCAGTTTATCCAAAGCAATATGAAACTGAAACGTTGATAGTGCTAAACCAAATGAAAGTTGATTATTACCCATATTCATGTGATAGGCATATGAAACTTGTCCTCCGGTTCGTTCCATAAACCCGTTTTTATCGGTAAAAATTTGAGCACCAATACCCACTTTTCCGCTTCGTTTCGAAATGGTTTTATTATTAAATAATGACTTATTGCGTATTTGGTAATTTCGGCGAAGCAATCGTCCTTGAAAGCTAATCACATTGGTCTTGGGAGAATTGTCAAAACCCAACATATGGTCGCGGACTGATAGCCCAATGGTAGTAAAACCATCACTACCAGCCACTGCTGGATTAATTACAAATCCATTCATGATATAATCGCTGTATAATGGCATCTGTTGACCTTGCAAGGTCACAAACCTTAGCAAAGCAATCAATATAATGAAAGTTATATAACTAAATTTTCGCATTAAGAGTATAAAGCTCTTTGTTTTCTGCAATACTACAAATAATGATTATACTTATCTAACAATGGTGACAATACCTTTCATTGGTGTATCTCCGCTTTTAGGGCTGATGACAAAATAATAGGAGTCGATGGGTAATGTACGACCCAAATATGTTCCATCCCATGGTGTTGGATAACCAGGATCCGATCGGTACACCAATGTACCCCAACGGGTAAATACTTCAACTATTGCTTTCGGATACATTTCTTTCAATTCAACCTCATATCTTGGGTCGCCCGCTTTAATTATCCATGTGTCATTCGATAAATCCTGATTAGGTGAGAATGCGTTTGGAATAGTCAGACAAATAGGGTATCTGGGGTTTAAATAAAGAGTATCCTCATATAAACAGTTATTATCATCAGTGATATGATAGATGTAGGTTGCTGATTTTATATTTATTAACGATGGTGAATTCCCCCCAATACTGCTCCAGTTATATTTATATGAACCGGTACCACCTGAAACATCCAGTTTTATTTCCCCATCCTCAGAGCTTGGACAGAAAGGGTAGTTAATCTGGGAAATAACATGGATGGAATCGGGCTGGGCAACCACCACATTAAGAGAATCAGTACAATTATTCAGATCGGTGAGGATTACGGTATAATTTCCGGCAAATATATTATCAATCAAAGGTTTGTTTTGTCCGCTTGACCAACGATAGGTATAAGGTTCAGAGTTAATACCACCAGAGCCACTTACCGAAATTTTACCTTTAGGTTGCCCAAAACATACCAAATCGACCTTAGTATCGAGATGAACTTTAGGTTGACTAGTTGGTTGTGTCAAAGTAAACGAGGCATTGCCATTGCAACCGTTCTTATCGTTTATCTGAACGGTGAGAACTCCAGCATGCAAACCAGAAAGAGAATCACTGTTCAGATAACTTCCATTATCAGGTCCGGTCCATGTAAAGTTATATGGGTTTTTTCCACCTTTCACATCCAGTTTGATGCTGCCATCATTACCATTAAAACATGAAACTGAATACCCATGATACCATTTAACGCCAAATCTAATAATCAATGGTGATGGGGCAAACAATGAAGCTGTATCAGCCACAGAACAATTATCGTCATCTGTTACTTTTAACTTGTATTTCCCCACGGGAATATCAGAAATGGAAGGTGTGGTGGATAAATTAAAATCGGACCATAGGTAGTGATAAGTTCCGGCTCCACCAGAAACAATACCGGTGAGAGTTCCATCCTTTTGGTTGTTGCAACTGATAGGTATTACATTTATAGAAACCTTTAGGGAAAGGGGTTGCAAAATTGTATAGGTTTTCGTTATTTTGCAATTATTCAGATCATTTATAATTAGGCTATACTCTCCGGCTGACAGGTTTTTCTGATCAAGTGTAGCTGTATCCAGTCCTTTTCCTTTCATTGTTATCCATTTATAAGTAAATGCAAGGTTGCTTTTCACATCAACTTTTAAACGACCAACACTATCTCCATAACAAGCGAGATTGTATAATCCACCATTAAACATTGATTTTGTTGAATCCTGAGTTGTCTTCCAAGGTTCATTAAGGCCATAATTATATGTTTCAGAACATGTGCCTCCGCCATATGTTACAGTAAGGTTATAGGCGCCGGCCGAAAGTTGATTTATCTGATCCTTATTACCCTGAGTTAAACCATGTCCATTGACACTGTTCCATAGGTAAGTAAAAGCGCCGTACCCTCCTGAAACATCAAGCTTGATGGTACCTGTTTTAGCCTCGTTGCAGGCAACTTCAAACCCGTTAAATTTTGGAATACTATCTTTTACAATCAATTTTAGAGGTTCTTTTAACACGAAGGTATCCATAACGGAACAATAACTTTCACCGGTAATTTGATTATTCTTATAGGGCGATCGCATTTCGAAATGATATACACCTGCTTTAAGTAAATTTTGTGTTGAATCGTCCTGCACAAGACCTGGACCATCAGTTATATTCCAAACATACTGGTATTTGCTATGTCCTCCTCTTGGATTACTTAAGGAAATTTTACCATTGGCGTCATCGGCGCATTGAACATTGAAATCATTTGGATATTTAAGAATCTGTTTATCAAACATAATGGGATCAGGTTCTGTCAGCTTGTCTCCAAATGGCCATAAACAACCCACTTTATCTTTTATTTGGAGTCTATAAGAACCGGGGCCAAGATTTGAAATATCTTTTATAGACGTTGAATCACCATTAGGGAAATACCATTTATATGAAACTACTTCAATATAAGGAAAATCTGGAGAAAACTTGCCATCATTTGCGCCATGGCATGAAATATTAAATTCTCCATAAGAGGATGAATTAAAATTCATTTGAGGTGGTGGTGAAGATTTTACAATTACATTTAAGGTATCGAATTGACAATTATTAGTATCTTTGAGAGTTAAATTGTACGCTCCCGAATATATAGAAATAACATCTTTTGTATTTGTTATAAACTCTCCACTATTTTTCGTCCAGTTATATTTATATGGTTTTGCTCCTCCAAGTGTGGTAACATAAATAGCACCATTGGCTCCACCATACAAACAGCGTGATTGCTTAGTGGAATCAATTCTTACTTTCAATCTATCGGGCTGGATAAGGGTTATGGATTTGAGAATTGGACAACCGATACGCGAATCGGAAACCGACACAGTATAAGTCAATTCCTTAGACGAACCAGTACCGGGATTGACAAGATTATTTTCAGTTATGCCATTGCTCCACAGATATTTATATCCAGTAGAAACGTTTCTGCCTCCAATAAGTGTGTTAATATTTATAAATGAGCCGATTGAGTCCTTGTAACAATGCAGGTTATAACCTCCAATATATGAATTGTCACTCAGGGAATATTTTATTTCGGGAACAAGGGTATAGGTAATATATTTTGAAATACCATTTTCGCAAGGTATTGCTTGTTTGGAGTTTTCAATAAAAGGGGTGAGTTTGTAGGTTATTACTTGAATATCATTTGTGGTATTTACAAGATTTTGAGTAGTGTCTGCAATATTATACGAGCCATCTGATAAAACTCCAGAAATTGAACCTGCTATATATGTGGATATAAGATGGTATTTCATTGTTCCAATAACTGATTTATTTGGAGTGGTTGTGTGCAAAGTAACCCCTTCATTAAAGCAGATGGTATCGCGGGATATAGGAGCGATATTGATGCGGGGGGTTGGGTTGACATATACAATGAGGTCAATGGGAGTTCCTTGACAATGTAACGAATTATCTGGTTTAATTGTCCAAGGTATAATATGATAAATTATTTTATGCACATTGACGTCATTATTAAATAATTGCTGAACAATTGATTGACTTAATTGATATCCATTATTAGCAGAGTTCATTTCGCCATCAATCATATTATCCGGATCATCAGCAGTCCAAGTGTATCTGCCACCATACAATGGACTATTTGGAGATGTTCGAATTGGTTTAATTGAAGTATAACCATTGTTACAGAGTGTGTCATTAAAGGCAGAGATAGTTATTGTTGGTTCAAACCAGATCGTTACATCGTAGGTCCTGCTGCATGTTCCATTGGTCTCGGTCCATCTAAAAACATACGTTCCATACGAATCAACCGATACTGTAGAGGTTGGCGAGGTTGCATCGCCAAAAATCCTTGTGCTGCCCGGACCACTCACATAGCTCCATAGTCGGGTACTACCATTATGCTCGCTTCCTACCTGGTAACTATGAGCTGTTCCAGCGAAAGTGGCTGTAAGTGAACCGCATATATTTTGAGTTGGTCCTGCATTCGCTCCTGTCGGATCTTCATTGAAATCAATTGTCACATCGGATGTCTTGCTGCATGTTCCATTGGTCTCTGTCCAACGGAAAACATACTTCCCGTATAAGTCCACTGCAACTGTCGAATTGGGTAAAGTGGCATCTCCAAAGGTCGGGGTGTTGTCCGGACCACTCACATAGCTCCATAGTCGGGTACTACTTATGTGCTGGTTTGGTAAAGGCAAGTAAATATGAGAAATACCAGAAAGATTGGCATTTAGTACATTACATAAAAATTGATCAGCCCCAGCACTGGCATTTATAGGGCTTTCATAGAACCTCGCCTTTACCGTATCGCTTATCGTACATGTCCCGTTGGACTCCCTCCAGCGCAGGATATATTCACCGTATGCCGTTACCGTAACCACGGCATTGACTTTTGTGGTGTCGTCGAAGCTCGCGGTTCCAGGGCCGGACACAAAAGACCATCCCTGTTTTCCATAGTTCACATTGGGCGCACCCAAATAAATATGTTTGGTGGCACTCAGCGTTATTTGCTTTTGGTTGCAGGAAGCCTCCATCGGGATCGTCCCGGCAGAGAGTAAAAGGGGGCTTTCATAGAACCTCGCCTTTACCGTGTCGCTTATCATACATGTCCCGTTGGTGATTTTCCATTGCAGGGTGCCTGGTCCATACAGGGAAGCAGAGATGGCTGTATTATAAAGGGTAGCATCGGTAAAGGTAATCGTTCCTAATCCGCTGATCTGTGTCCATGCCCCTGTACCCGAGGATGGATTATTCCCTGCCAGGGTTCCATTGAGTGTTCCACAGATGTCCTGGTCTAATCCCGCGTTGGCATGAGGAACATTTCGCTCAGTTCCATCAATCTGGCAAAATGAAGTTGGAGAGTATTGATTCCTATATTCGGTGAGAATCCAATCAGGAGAACGAGTGGTTGTCGCAATTCTTGTTTCATCAATGTAACCTTTGAAAGCTTGACCATTTTCATTTCTATCTCCAATTGATAGACCTAAACCCCCAGAGTAATAAAGCGGAGACGTTAAAGATTGAGCGCTAATTTGATTTCCATTTAGAAATATATTCACATTGCTGCCATCATAGGTTCCAACTGCATAATACCATGTATTGTCTGCAATAACGTTTGCTGTTAGTGCATTGCTCATTACTGAATTATTTGCACCATGAAAGCCAATATCATCATCAGCACTAAAATTAAATTCCAAACCATAAGGTCCAAATTGTGGATTTAAATTTTGTCCATACCATAACAATTTTGCCCAATCATTTTGATTACCAATGCGTTTAAACCATAAGGAAACGCTAATATTAGTTAATGGTTCTAGCATAGAATTGAAAGGCGCAGTTATCTTGGCATTGGCATTGAAATATTTTGCTCCCCCAATTATACCACTGATATCAGTAGAGTTAGAATTGGTTCCATTGTTGCCATTAGCAGTTTGATCATTAAAATCAGAGAGATTTAAATGCCATACACACTTAAAATTACTATCCCATACTGTTTTTACCGAAGGATCAGCTATGACTCCAACTTTCCCATACAGCATTTTTATTTTTGTAATTGAATCGAACTTTAATTTTGGTATTCTTACCCAAACAATAAGTGTGTCATTCGGCCCTCCTTTTAGTTCTTGTTCAATTTGATGATCTAAGGGAGAATAGTTCAGGTCAGTAAAAATTACGTCATACCCTTGAACTGATTGTAAATGTCCTACAAATGCTGATGTGGGAATTTTTATTTCTACAGGGAAATCGATTAAAGACGAACCACTCGCCTGATTGATGGTAATCGTTTTTTCGTATGAATAATTGGGACACTGCCCCTGCACCATGTTTAATTCCAATAACCAGCACACAACCATCAGTAGCGAAATTCGCATACCATTACCCACCAGCTTTTTAATCGCTGCCAAACGAAAAGCAGCCCTAAAAAAGGCACTATTCATTGAAGTTAGATATGGGTGCATTTAGCTTACTTATTGTTATCTGATAATTATCACCGTTCAAAAATATAGAAACCATTTGGTTATTCTACGGAATTAGAGAGGAAAAGTTTTGTTATTCGTTTATTTATTAGTAAATTATTGCGAAATTCTTAAAGGAGAATACAATTATTTTTAAAACTCAACTAACATGTTTGCTATTTTTAACGTAAAGCTCATTTTTGCATGCTTCCCGGTGTGGATTTAATCTTATGTTATGCGAATAAAATTAATATCGGAAAATTTCCAAAACAAATAAATTATAACAATCGTTTGCACTAATGTTAAATTGACTTTTGAATATCTTATGGCATCGAATAAAAATTTATATCTTGCAACTAAATTCTCAAAATTTTCGAATATGAAAACTTTTTCACGCCGCGACTTTATATCTACTACTACCAAAGGCGCTGCTGCTGCCTCTTTAATGAGCGCTTCTCTCCTTGATGCTATTGCATGTACGAATAGAATGGGGCCTAACGAAAAAGTACGGGCTGCATTGATTGGATGTAAGGGTGTGGGCTGGGAAAACCTTAAAGCAGCACTTAAAACACCTGGTATTGATTTTGTTTCTCTGTGCGATGTTGATCAAAACATCCTTAGTCAGCGTTCGGCAGAACTTGAAAAGGCGACAGGTAAAAAAACCGTTAATGTGGGTGATTACCGCAAAGTTCTCGACATGAAAGATGTGGATGCAATTTTTGTATGTACGCCCGACCACTGGCATGCTCTGCCAATGATTCATGGCTGCCAGGCCGGTAAGGATGTGTATGTTGAAAAACCGATGGGACGCACCATTCAGGAATGTTTGGTGATGATTAATGCACAGAAGAAATATAACACTATTGTGCAGGTTGGTCAGCAACAACGTAGCGCAGTTCACTGGAAGAATGCACTTGATTATGTTCAATCGGGAAAACTTGGTCACGTACGGTTGGTAAAGGCATGGAGCTATGTCGACTGGAAAGGAGCTGTGCCTATTGTCCCCGACGAACCGGTACCGGCAGGTGTTGATTACGATATGTGGTTAGGTCCGGCTCCGAAACGACCGTTTAACAGAAACCATTTTCATCAGTCCTTTCGCTGGTACTGGGACTATGCCGGTGGGCTGATGACCGACTGGGGTGTACACATGCTCGACATGGTGTTGTGGGGTACCAAAGCCGGAGGACCGAATTCTGTGATTTCTGCCGGTGGCAAATATGCTTTCCCAAATGATGCGATGGAAACACCTGATTTAATGAGTTCAGCCTATGAATTCGACGATTTTATGATGACCTGGGAGCATACCATCGGTATTGGACTTGGCCTATACGGACGTAAACATGGGGTAGCCTTTATCGGAAATACCGGAACGCTGGTGATTGACCGTAATGGATGGGAAGTTCTCGCGGAAAGAGATGCTGCCGACAGAACCAAGCTAAAAATGGAGCCTTTATCTAGCCAAAAAGCTGAAACCGATGGCCGTGTTGAACACACAGCCAATTTTGTTGAGTGTATCCGAAACCGTAAAAAACCAATCTGCGATGTGGAAATTGGCGCTAACGTTGCTATAAATGCTCATCTTGGAAATATAGCTTATCGCTTAGGTCGAAAAGTATATTGGGATAGGAAAACAAATACGTTTATCAACGATCCTCAGGCTAATGAACTCATCAAAGCTCAATATCGGTTGCCGTGGGAGTTGCCTAAATTGTAATATTTAGATGCAAGAACACAGAACCAAGAAGATGTGCGACTAATTTCTCTTTTAGTATTTATAATTTGTCAACCCAAACTATCTTTTCTGCAAAGGTTGTCCTTTTGTCGCTCTTATATTTTTCTTCGTTACGTAGTGCCTTCATGTTCAAAGTATTTCTTACGATAAAAATTAGTAAAAAGTCTTAAACGTTACCACTTGTAACTTACTATTATTTTACCACCTTGGCATCCTTTTTGCTATTGCAATAGGCGTGAAATACATCAAGCTTGTCCTACCATTTAATATTTGACTTATGAGAACGCGAATTGTTGCCGGGTTAATAATCTTATCTGTTTTTTCAGCATTGTCAGTTTCGGCTAGTAATGTGCCTATTAAATGGGGTAAAATACTTCCCGAAGATATCTCCTTGAAATCTTATGCTGCTGACCCTGAAGCTTCTGCTGTGGTTTTATGCGATTATGGAACAACAACAGTTGGTCCGCGAACCGAATACTTCCGTCATGTTCGAATAAAAATTCTGAAAGAAGAAGGCTTGAAGTATGCGCAGGTAGAACTACCTTATCGGTTTTACAATAAGTATGATGATGTTGGACAAATAAAGGCTCAAACGTTTAATGTAAACGAAAAAGGCGTAATGGTAGTTTCTAAATTAAAGTCTAAATCCATACAGGACATACAAATCGACCGAAAGAACAAAAAGAAAGTATTCACCTTTCCGGATGTTAAAGTTGGATCCATCATCGAATATAAATATACTATTTTTTCGCTCGATCTTGTAAAACTTCACGACTGGTATTTTCAAACAACGATACCTGTTATCTGGAGTGAATATCGCATAAGTGTATCACGCCGGTTCGATTTTCTGGTTACATACCAGCAAGGAAGAGCGCTTGATATTGATGAACAGACAAGTTTCGGGAAAAGATTACAATGGCTTTATTCCACCAAAATCAAAAAAGCCTATCGCGAATTATTCGACAATAATTATGTGCTTTACGAATCTCCTCAAAAAACCGCAAAGGTTTATTTGATTGAAGGACAAACGCTTCGTTTTGTGATGAACCAGATGCCCGCAGTCAACAAGAATACTCTTGCTATTACCGACTTATTCCCAGCCATAAAAGTGCATTTATATATGGCGGCGGGTAATTTTCCATTCTATTATCGTCCAATACTGCTTACAGCCAATGAGGATTATGATACCTGGGATCGGTCTCAGCTTCGTCAGAAATGGCTTACAGGATATATTGTATACTGGATGCCTACATGGGAGGAAGCAACTCAAAAATGGCTCAAAAACGATCGCATTGGAAACAGGCTTATAAAATCGTTCAATTATAAACCAATTTTTGATAATATAGGTGTTCAGGAGGACAATCAACCAAAAACGGTTCAGGGTATTTTTAACTATGTAAAGGAAAACATTAAATGGGATGGTACTTATAGCATTGGTGCTGACAGGGATTTCGATGAAGTTATGAAAAAGAAAACAGGCAGTAGCGGCGAATTAAATCTTATGATTGTTGCGTTATTGCGCAGGGCTGGTTTAGAGGCTGATCCGGTTCTTGTTCGAACCAGCAACCTTGGACGTATCGAAAATATGTATCCTGTAAAGGATCAATTCAACCATGTGGTAGCTGAAGTTAAAGTAGATGGGAAAACGATATGTTTGGATGCAACAGGGGATTCCATCAATGATTTACCGGCCAATGTTCAGAACACAACAGGCTGGTTGCTGAAACGGGAAGGTTTTGGCTGGATAACATTTACTAAACCCGAAACTCAATCGTTGGTTAAACATGCATCGTTTAAAGAAATTTAGTAAGCAACTTTAAATCCACCTTGATAACAAATTGTGAAGTAATGTACAAATGCAATGGTTTTTAAACCTTTTTAGAACTGCATATTGTTAGCTTTAGGGATGGCACAGCCTTATATAGATAACTCTTTGTAAGGCTGTTTATTATGGGTGGAGAATATCGGGGTCGAACCGATGACCTCTTGCATGCCATGCAAGCGCTCTAGCCAACTGAGCTAATCCCCCATAAAATTTGTGCCACAAAAGTATCAAATTTTCAGTATTTACGAAATACTTTTTTGTAAAAGATAAATCATCGTAAAACACTGATATTTTATATCATACATTATTATCCCCAAATTTGAATCCATATAAGTAGCAAAATCATAACGAAAAGAAATAAATTTCCCCAAAAAATGGATTTCATCAATGCGAAAAAGTGAGCTATAAGATACGAAAGTGGGATAGCAGCAATATAAATCAATTCCACTGAGGCCTGACGAATTAATATATAAACAATCAGACAGTTAATAAATAACCATAGGAAGACGATAAACCCATTGCGTGGCAGAATTTTTTTACTTTGAAAGGATCTGATCATGAATTGACTGGCTATTAACGATAAAATTACCGTAAATATTGCAAAAACAACAATGGTGTAGTTGTATTCGGGAAATTTGTAACTGGCTGTGAAAATGCTTTTATAGTCGTTAAATAAGCCACCGGGATCGTTATACACCAAATAATAGAAACTGAAAACAAAAAACTGCGGAACTAAAAAGCCAACTAAAGTAAATGTCCATTCCCGCCAATTAAATTGTCTGAAAATGCTAAGACCTATCCATAAAGTGAAAAGGAAAAACAAGAGAAATGGGTAAAATAATGTTCCGACAGAGACAAAAAAGGCGGCCAAAAAATACTCATAGGCTACATTTCTTGTTTTGTATGATTCAAAAATTTTTTCGAGAGCAAAAAGTAGAAAAAATCCTGAAAATATTACAGGGTTTAAACGTTGAAGATCTGGAATGGAAGCAGAAAAAAGAACAAAAAATATAGCAGGGAGATACGATCGGTTGTTTATGAAAATAAATCGTGTATTTAACCTAACCAGCAAAAAACCTTGCATTATCACCATCACTAACGTTAACAAAGTTCCAAAAAATGAGGTATATGGAATAATGTCCGAAATTAACTTATAAAAGGGCATAGGATGTGTATCGAACAAAAATGCAACGTTAGGAGCTTTGATAAAGGATTTTAACCATAATATCAACCCAAAAAAAGGAATTGCAAAAATGAGAAGCGCACCTGTTGACCTAAAAAACCGAAGAAGCATAATTTTATATATTGAAATAGTCTGTTATACTTTTTTTTATTCTTTATTTTACTTATTTTAAGCTTTTTCCCTTCAGGGACAAGGGTAAAAAAGCTAAAAAAATCATTAAAATATATAAACTGTCAAAGTAGAATTATAAATCAAATCCAATATCTTTTCGATAGTATTTTCCATCAAATTCAATAATTTCTGCATTTTTTTTCGAGATATCTAAGGCTTCAGCAATCGTGGTTCCATAAGAACTCACAGCTAAAACACGGCCACCATTTGTAACTATTTTATTTTCAATTAATTTTGTTCCTGAGTGAAATAATATACTTTGATGTGTATTATTCAGATACTTTATTTCTTTACCATTAATGTAATTGCCCGGATATCCGCCCGATACCAACATCAACGTAGTAACTGTTCGTGGATCGGTTTCAATTTTATAATTTGCCAGGTTCCCTTTGGCGGTAGCTTCAAATAATGTTACCAAATCGCTTTTAATTCGGGGCATTACAGCCTCTGTTTCAGGATCGCCCAAACGAACATTGTACTCAATTACCATAGGTTCACCATCAACCTTAATTAATCCGAAGAAAATAAATCCAATGTAAGGTATCTTATCTTTTTTCAGTCCATCTACAGTGGGTCGGATTATCCGATCCTCAACTTTTTTCATGAAAGAAGCATCAGCAAACGGAACAGGCGATACAGCACCCATCCCACCTGTGTTTAACCCGGTGTCACTTTCTCCAATACGTTTGTAGTCTTTTGCCTCAGGCAGAATAACATATGATAAACCATCTGTGATCACAAAAACGGATAGTTCTAAACCCTTTAAAAACTCTTCTATAACAACCGTTTCACTGGCTTGGCCGAATTTACCCCCAAACATTAGTTCAAGTTCAGTTGAAGCCTCCGATAAATCATCTAAAATCACTACCCCTTTGCCGGCAGCTAATCCATCTGCCTTTAAAACATATGGTGGTTTTAGTGTTTTCAGAAATTCAATGGCACTAGTCAATTGTCCTGTTGAAAAGCTTTTATATTTGGCAGTTGGTATGTTGTGACGCACCATAAATTGTTTGGCGAAATCTTTGCTACCCTCTAACATGGCTCCTTTAGCAGCAGGACCGATAACCGGAATATGGGCGAGATTGGAATGACTAAGAAAATAATCGTGAATTCCTTTTACAAGAGGTTCCTCAGGACCTACAATGACCATATCGATATTTTCATCCAAAACAAGCTTACCAATATTTTCGAAATCATTAACAGAAATATCAACATTGATACCTATCTCTCTTGTGCCGGAATTTCCCGGAGCAATATATAGTTTGTTAAGTTTTTTACTTTGTCTCAATTTCCAGGCAATGGCATGTTCGCGTCCGCCCGAACCGATTAATAAAATGTTCATTCGATCTTCATTCTTATATTTGCCAAAAATAAAAAAATAAAACCACTAACCAGATTAATTCCTAAACTTTGTAATTGTGCTCACATAAAACCTAAACTCCCGAATTATTCGAAGCAGCTTAAAAAGTAGGTTGCAAAACATTCGCACCTTCATTTTTCGGTTTTTTGGCTAATGTTTGTGAGTTCCCGAAAAATCCCGTAGGTTTGAGTGATGATTTTATAGTTAATTGACATGAAAAATCTTTGGGCCCGGTACCTTCATCAACGACATTGGAGATTCCCTTAAGGATATTTCATGATACCAAAAGTTTATACAAAATACTACTCATGAAACGTGAAGTTGATTATCTGGTAATAGGTTCGGGTTTGGCTGGATTAAGTTTTGCACTGAAGGTGGCTGATCACGGCAGAGTTTGCTTGGTTACCAAAGGAAAACTCGATGAATCAAACACTAAATATGCCCAGGGGGGAATAGCATCTGTAACCTATCAACCCGACAACTTTGAAAAACATGTGAACGATACACTCATTTCAGGTGCAGGACTTTGCGACGAAAAGATTGTGCGTACCGTTGTTACTGAGGCTCCTGAACAAATCAGGCAATTAATCGAATGGGGGGCCAATTTCGATCGCAAGCCTGATGGAACTTTTGATCTGGCTCGTGAAGGCGGTCACAGCGAACACAGGATTCTTCACCACAAGGATATCACCGGGTTCGAAATCGAACGTGCCTTATGTGCAAAGGTTCGCGAACACCCGAATATTGAGATTCTCGAAAATTACTTTGCAGTCGACATCATAACTCAGCACCACCTTGGCAAGCTTATTAAGCGCTACCATGATGATATTGAATGTTATGGAGCTTATATCATCCATTTCGAAACTCGTAAAGTGAAAACTGTATTAGCCCGTATTACAGTGATGGCCACCGGAGGAACCGGCAATATTTATAATACCACCAGCAATCCGGTTATCGCTACCGGTGATGGAATTGCGATGGTTTATAGGGCTAAGGGTATTATCGATAACATGGAGTTCATCCAGTTTCACCCTACCACGCTTTTTAATCCCAGTGAACGCCCTTCGTTTCTTATCAGTGAGGCTATGCGTGGTGATGGAGCCATCTTAAAAACGCTTGATGGTGAGGAGTTCATGAATAAATACGATCCGCGCGGATCGTTAGCAACCCGTGATATTGTGGCTCGTGCCATCGATAACGAAATGAAAATTAGGGGTGAGGATCACGTATATCTTGATGCCCGGCATCTTGACCCAAAAGCGTTAATAGAACATTTTCCGAACATTTATGAGAAATGTAAAAGTCTTGGTATTGATTTTACCCGCGATATGATACCTGTTGTTCCCGGCGCTCACTTCCAATGTGGTGGGATCAGGGTTGATAAAAACAGTTTGAGTAACATTAAACGACTTTATGCATTAGGAGAATGTTCCTGCACGGGTTTGCACGGAGCCAACCGTTTAGCCTCGAACTCTCTCATCGAGGCCGCAGTTTTTGCCGACCGTGCCGCCAAACATGCTCTGGTAAATATCGACAACTATTTGCTACAACGAAATATACCCGAATGGAATGATGAGGGTACTACACATCCAGAAGAAATGGTTCTAATCACCCAAAACTACAAGGAAATGCAGCAGATAATGACCAATTACGTGGGTATTGTTCGCTCAAACCTACGGCTAAAAAGGGCTATGGATCGAATGGAAATTATTTTCGAAGAAACCGAAGAATTATATAAGAAATCCATTCTATCACAAAAGCTCTGTGAACTCCGCAACTTAATTAATGTTGGATATCTGGTAATAAAAAGCGCTGAGGCACGCATGGAGAGCCGCGGATTGCATTACACCATTGATTACCCTTACAGCAGGGATACCTATATTTAGAAAAAGTAATACCAGTAATTTATTTAATAATTTTTCTTTTTGTCGAACCCATTTTCAAGGGTTATAAAAGGAATGCTATAAAGTTAGCTTTGCTTTTTTATGGAGGGTTGGAAGGTCTCAACTGAAGTAAAATTGTAAGATACAAGTCGTAAGAAAATGCATCATGTATCAAGTTTTAAGTAATAAGTCGCTCGTAATTTTCAAATCACCTCATCTTCAAATTTCCACATTCTCATTTTTCACCATTTCTACCGCCCTCCACTTTTAAATTATTACATATTCTGATAGTTCTGAATTTATCTGACAAAATATCATATCCTGCTAGAAAACACCTATATTCATTTGTTTTTTAAATATATTTAAGCAATTTTGCCTTATAATACAAAACTTAAATTAAATTCGCAAGTTAATATCGGTGATTTTAATCACCTACAAATGGTGAGATTTATGAAAAAGATACTTATACAACTGGTGCTGGTGGTTGGATTTTTGAGTGGTTTTTCTCCTCTTTGGGGTAACGGAACCTGGAACGGAACTATATGGATTGGAAGTACACCAGGAGCAGGAACTGGTGCAGAGGATTTTTTTGTAAATGCCGGTACTAACTGCAGTATTGGAGCAGCTAACATGGCATCACTAACGATAAATGCAGTCTCAGGTATTAAATGTACAATCACTGGCACTGTCACTTCCGCAAGTGTAACTATAAATACTACAGGAACAAGGACTGAATTAATTGTAAATGGGACTCTTAATACTGCAAATTTAACAATAAATGGCAAGTTATCCGGAACAGGCACTTTAAACCTTTCGGCAGGCTCCTTTTCTCAAACTGGTATTTTAAATGTTAATTCTTTTAATTTACTAACTGGAAATATAACTTTCTCATTTCCTTTTTCTCTTCAGAATTTATTGATCTCCTCAAATGCGAGCGCAATAATCTCAAGTAGATCAGACAATTTTAAACCAGTTATATTTGGTACACTTACTATAAATGGCACTCTAACTAATCATTACAGTTATATTGATATAATGGATCAACAAAATTCAATGGAGGTTGTTAATCTGACCATAAATTCTAACGGTAGTTTAATAAATATAGATGGTGCAATAAAGATTACCGGGGCATTTAAAGTTGGAGGATCAATTTCTGCTGCAAGTTCTATTACCACTTACAATTTTGGGTTTGATAACCCATCAACATCAAATACTCTCGAAATTTTCAATAATGCAACTGTGAGGTTTTCGGATTTGACCTATTCCGATGCTACTTATATGTATTTGGGAATTCTTAAAGCAAGCAACAACGCAAAATTTACTGTCGACAAAGACATGACCCTAAATACAAAGCTCACCCTAGTCAATGGGGGTACCCTGCAAACCAGTGGCACTCCTACCCTCACAATTGCCACCATCGACCCGATTGACGGCAGGCTGATTTTACCTGGTGCAACGTTGGTCTATACACCTTCTACCTTATCATTAATAGGAAGCAATTCTGCTATTGCCTATCTGAACAAGCCTGCAATGAAAGTAATCCTAACTGGTATTACCGATACTATCAGGAACTGTAACCTGCAAAAAATTACGATTAATGTGGGTGCAAAAGGTTTTATTACAAATGGAAATGCAAATTTTATTAACACAATAGATGCATCTGATTCGTTAAAAATAGCAGCTTTACCTAAAGTGGATTCAATCTTAGTCAAGGCTACGGGCAAACTGAAGTTATTAGGTTCCGTGCGTGTTGACAGTATAGTGGATATCACATCCGGAGGTTCATTGAATTCAGGCGGTTATCTTACCATGCTCGACCATTCTGACTTATATTTTGCTAACGAGGGACAAATTACTGGAACCATCAACACCCACCGGAAATATGGAAGTGCGGGATGGATATTATTTGGGTCTCCTTTTGACGGACAGACCCGCCAGCTTACAAGCAGCGGAGGCATTGCCCAACAAGCGGTGTATATGAACAAATACGTGGAAAGTGGATCTAATAACCGATGGGTATCCTTACCAACCGCTGAAAATTTCGCAAGAGGAGTGGGTTATCAGGTTGGAATTACACCTATAACAAACGATACACTAATTTTTACCGGAACACCTCATATCGATAATAAGGATGTTACTGGTCTTACGTTTACAACTACCAATGGGTCGTGGTTTGACTATCAACGTGGTTATAATCTTGTTGGAAATCCTTATACAGCCCCAATTAGCATTTCAACTTTTTTCTCAGACAATGTGGGTTTAAATGCTATTTACTTTTGGGATGAGGCGGTTGCAGGGATGGGCAAAGGTCAGTTTATTACTCGCTCGTCTACAGGAATTTATACTCCAGATGTTTCTCAGCTTACTGCAAAAAATTCTTCGAAAATTCAGGCGACTTACCTGTCACCCAACCAGGGATTTTTTGTAAAAGTACCTTCAAATAATTATACCGTTTCATTTAAATCAAATCAGATAACTCGAGACAAAAACAATACTTTTTTAAAGTCAGGAGAAGCCAAATATGTTCGGTTATATGTAAAAAACAACTCAGGTGCCCAGAATGACTGCGTAATCCAATTCAATGATGCTGCCAGCGATATTTATAATGCTTCGTTCGATGTTTATAAGCTGATAAGCGATGGTTTTCCTGTTGATATTTATTCCTATAAAGCAAGCGAAGCATTCGCGATTCAAACCCGCAAACCTGTTACCACCGATTTAAAGATTTCAATTGGGTTGAATATTAAAAAGAATGAAAATCACACGTTTAGCATAACAAATTTCGATGCCTTACCTGTTGATGTCAGCGTTTTTATCAAAGACAGTGTCACCAATCGGAATGTTAACCTGCGTGACTCATCGTACACGGTATCTTTAAAGATAGGATCAATTAACAGCAGGTTTAAACTTATTTTCACAAAGGGAACTGGAAATTCAACTGGTGTTGAATCATCAAATAATTTAAACGATGTTAAATTCATTTCAGAATATGGTAAAGTATATGTCGATTTTGCGAAAGAGCAACAAAATTTAAAGATTCAGGTGGTTGATATATTAGGCAGGATAATTAGTGAGAAATTTTATAATTCGGTTCAGGGTAACATCTTGATAGATGGAAATTTTGAAAAAAACAAGATTTATATCATTAATTTATCTGGTAAAGAATATCAAAGGGTAACTAAAATTCTGGTGCAATAGAAACACGAATGGAAAGAAAAAAAATTATTACGCTTTTTTTACTAATTTTTGTAATTGGCTTTGTTTGGAATAATGCTTGCTTTGCTCAAGATCTTCCTCCCGGATGGGAAGATCAGGATCCAGCCGCCATTCCCATCCCCGGTGCCGTCTATTTCCTGATAGCAGCCCTTGGTTTAGGTGCCAAAAAGCTATACGATGTACGCAAAAAAATTTAAAAAAATATTTGGAGTTGTGCATTTTTATAAAGACATTTAATTTTAACATTTATAGCATCATACAAACCTTCCAGTTTCTAAAATGCGGAAGGTTTTTTGTTTTAGAGTTCATAATCGCTACATTCGCATCTGTTAATTACCTCCCACAAGGTCTGGAAATCCTGTTGGAGATTTATAAACTTTGAAGCCTATCAACAAACAAAAACTAATATCCGTCATCCACAATCCTTTGGCCTTGTTTCTGATCAAAGGTTTTTTGTTTTTTCTTATTTGGGACCAGTTGGTATACAATTACATGGTAACTTCGGCCATGCACAATTGGGTTATATACCGATTGCTCGATGTAAGTCAATGGATACTTAGTTGGTTTTACCCGTCAGTAGCGGTGAATCAGTTCGATCTTTATATAAATGGTCACGATTGTGTGCATGTGGGTATTCCTTGCAATGGGTTGGACGTGATGGGTGTGTTTGCATGCATCATCGTTGCTTACCGAGCAGCATGGTATCACAAAGGTTGGATGGTGTTAGTTGGCGTGGGACTTGTTTTTCTGCTCAATTCCATTCGTGTTTCAGCGCTCGCGGCACTTATTATCCAGCATCAAAAATCGTTCGATATCAATCATAAGTATATTTTTAATTTTATCCTTTACGGCATACTATTATTAATTTTTTCTGTATGGAGCTCGAAGTTCGGGACAAAACCAATCCAACGTTCATCCGGATAAAAAGATATGGGGCTATCGCGTTTCTGGTTCCGCTACTGGCATTCTTTATCTTCCGGTTTGATGATTTAAACCAAATGTTGCTGAACTTCAATAGGGGAGCAACGTTGATGCCTACGCAATGGTGGACTGTGGTAGTAAAATTTACATCTTACTGCATGAATATTCTTCTAAATTTCTGTCTTCTTCTGGCCGTAACCAACCGTTTGCGTTATTCTTTATTATTTGTTTATGTGGCTTTTGCCGCTTTACTCGTAGGAATAGCTCTTGTAGTTTTGCGAGACTTCGCCGGAATTGGCGTACCTTTAAAAATAATTGTTTTTTTTGTAAAAATTGATAAATCCCTTATTCTGCTGGTTCTTTTTATTGCAGGGCATATTGCAGGAAAACGATTAAAAGTTTAATACTTTGCTTTACTTTGTAATATTAGAACCTAAATTAGAATTAGCTGTTTTTTAATAAAAACAATCTAAAAATATTGAACCGTGTCAATTGTTAAAGAATTTAAAGAATTTGCAACGAAAGGCAACGTTGTTGACCTTGCTGTGGGTATCATTATTGGTAGCGCTTTTGGAAAAATTGTAACATCATTTGTAGCTGATATCATTATGCCACCTGTTGGCCTGCTTATTGGTGGGATAAACTTTACTGATATCAAATTTATAATGAAAGATGCGGTAATTGACGCAGCGGGAAAAGTAACCAAGCAAGCTGTTACGCTTAATTTTGGGAATTTTATTCAGGTTGTTTTCGATTTCTTAATCATTGCTTTTGCAATTTTCATGCTGATCAAAGCTATCAACCGGATCAATCGCAAAAAGGAAGAACTACCGATAACTCCTCCTGCCCTTAGTAAAGAAGAACTGCTGCTTACTGAAATTAGAGATTTGCTCAAAAACAAGTAGACGGTACATATTATTTATACGATTTTTGAGTTATAGAAGTAAAATACTATCATGAGGCAGATACTAATACCAATAATCATTTTTACTTTCATTTTTACCTCAGCTAAAGGAGGTTACATTGATCCATTGAAGATTCATAAAATCGATACCATTAAGCATTTTACTTATGGTGGGTTCTCTCTTCTGACATTTAATCAGGTTAAAATTACAAATTGGGCAGCCGGTGGGGAAGATGCATTGTCAAGTACCGCTATTTTAAACTTTTTCGGGAACTTTAAAAAAGACAAAGTTATATGGGATAATACGATTGATCTGGGTTATGGTTTGCTAAAAAACGGAAAACGTGATTTTCGAAAAAACGAAGATAAGATTGAACTCAACTCTAAATTCGGTTACCAGGCTTTTGGGAAGGTTTTCTATAGTGCCCTGATCAATTTCCGAAGTCAGTTTGATATGGGCTTTATTTATCCTAACGACAGCACCCACATACAGGTATCACAATTTATGGCACCAGGTTATCTGTCCATCAGTATAGGTATGGATTATAAACCTGTCGATTTCTTTTCACTTTACATATCTCCCGCTACCGGAAAATTCACTTTTATTTCACGCCAAAATCTGGCCAATAAAGGGGCCTTTGGGGTTGAACCTGCGGTGTTAGAAAATGGTGAAGTTATTAAAAACGGTAAAAAAGTCCGAGCTGAGTTTGGAGCTAGCTTAAGTACCCGCATTCAGAAGGACATTGTAAAGAATGTGAATGTCTCTTCGAAATTGGTTTTGTTTAATAACTATACTGATAAAGATAAAGACAATCGGAAAAACATTGATGTTATATGGGAGGTAATGGTAAATATCAAAGCAGGGAAATTTCTTACCACCACCATAATGACAAACCTTATATACGACCAGAATGTGATAGCCAAAAACCAGTTTAAGGAGGTACTTGGGGTGGGATTCTCTTATAAATTCTGAATCGTTGATCGGAGACGGGAAATCGAACTCCGATCAACGATTTTTTTACTTCTTTTTTGTTGCAGTCATTGGAAACGAATAACCTTGGGCGGAAACGGTTCCTGTGTATTTATCCTTCTCAAATGTTCCTGTCATATCGATAGTCATATTAGAGAATTCAAATTTACCCGTCAAAACTTTTTTAACAATGGCCAAGTTGTAGATATCAGTTTGAGCGCCATCAGGCATGTTTAACGATCCTTTGTAAACATTTGAGGCTTTTGTAATCACCATATTCCCATGCACATCGCCTTGAGGAGCCCCCGTTATGGCATATTCCCATGTTCCTTCAACACCTGAACCGGCAGTTTTTCTGGTGGCCGAACAGCCTGAAAAAATCAAAATTAATACAATCAATAATGCCGAAATGGACGAAAGTTTATCTGTTTTCATATTTGTTATTGTATAATTTTTAGATGGTTTAATTGAGTCCAAAGTAGTAAAAGATTTTTATTCAATCGATGATTTTTGACAATTTTACAAATATCAAATAAAATAAATTTTATTTGATATTTTTGATATAAATATTAGAATCATAAAGTTGGAGTCTTTTGGTTCTTTTTCTTTGCTTTTAGCTCTTGCCTTTCTCAATAGAAATAATTATAAAAAGTCAGATCATGAAAATAGTTAGTAGAAGAAAATTCTTTAATAAATCAACGAAGTTTTTAGCATCTTTGGGATTAATCAGCATCTCATCTCCAATTATGGCAAATAAGGGTATTGATGAAAAAACTTTTATCCATCATGTTTTCTTTTGGCTAAAGGAGGCACAAAATCCTGAAGTACAAAAAAAGTTTGAGGACGCCCTACGCGATTTGATTACTATCGAAACCATCAAAACAAAACACATTGGCAAGCCTGCATCCACCCGTCGCGATGTAGTCGATAGTACCTATACCTATTCGTTAATGTTAACGTTTAAGGATAAAGCTGATCACGATAGTTATCAGTCTCATCCGGTTCACGATAAATTCAGAACGTATAAAGATCTTTGGTCAAAACTGGTGATTTACGATTCAGTTGATATTTAGAAAATTTCGAAGATACTCTGGTCTCCTGTTAGGTAAAATATAAACTAAAAGCCTTGAATAAAAAATATACCTTCGCAGGAATGTACAAAAATGAATCATGCAATTGAACCAAAAGATATATCCTGTTCGTTTCAAAAATTTTAAGGTCTTAGGTGAAGAAATGATCACCAAAAAAGATTGGCACAAGTACTATCCTACCGAGGATGGAAAGCTAACCAACTGGGCCTTACGTTCAGTTTTGTTCGAAAAAGGAGGTAGAAAAATACTCATCGATACAGGTTTTGGGAATATGCCATCCAACGAATTCCTTGCTCAGTTTCATTTGAACGGCGGCTTTTCTCTCGAAAAACAATTTTCTGAAATTGGTTTGAATCCGGCAGATGTTGATGATATTATCCTGACTCATCTCCATTTCGATCATTGCGGCGGTTGCCTGTCCATGGAAGGAGATTCGGTTGTTTCAACATTCCCAAATGCCACGCTGTGGATTTCGCAGCAACAATGGGATACTGCTCTTAATCCAAACGATAAGGAGATAGATTCTTTTCACTCAGCAACCATTGCAATGCTGAAGGATTATTACAAAATAAATTTTATTCAGGAGGAAGGTGGATATTTGCCGGGTGTGCTATTTCAAATGGTACACGGGCACACAACGGGTCAAATTATCCCTGTCATAAGAATGAAGGATAAAACTTTTCTATTTGGAGCCGATTTATTTCCCTCATCAGCTCACCTCGATCCTCATGTGAATATGGTTTATGATATTATTCCTGAACTTACCATCTGCGAAAAAGAAAATTTTCTCAACGTGATCGTTGACAATAATTATTATGTGATTTTTCAACATGGATTGTATATCGAATGCTGTTCATTAAAACGACAAAAAGAAACCATAGTAATTGATAAGACTTTCAAAATTTGCGATTTTTTTTGAAATTATTTTTATTATTCATGTCATAAAGCTTATTTTATGAGAGAACTAATACGAATTCAGGTTGTTTTGATAGAAGAAAAAAAATTACTGTTTTTTGAATAACAGAAGACAAAATCCCCTAATTTCGGGGAATAAAAATAAGTATTAATGGAGAAGGTTTTTGTACAGCAAGATTTTTTCCCGGTTGTTTTACAACTTGGTGTTGCTCTGGCTTTCGTGGTAGCAGTAATGATAGTTACACATACCATTGGTGGAAAGCGAAGACGGATACGTACCATTCGAAAGGAAGATAACTTTGAATGCGGAATTGAAATACAAGGTAATGCCCGGTTTCCGTTTTCGGTTAAGTACTTTTTAATTGCTATCCTTTTTGTTCTTTTCGATGTGGAAGTAATATTCTTCTATCCCTGGGCCATTAACTTTAAATCAATTAGCGCTGACCGTCTCACTATGTTTGCTGAAATGATGCTTTTCATAGGCATTTTTCTGGTGGGGTTTTATTATATATTAAAGAAAGGTGCTTTAGACTGGAATACACCTCCAAAATCTCCCGATAAGGGAATTTAAAAGATGTTAACGTCTATCACTGCTTTAATTGGTTCTTTCATAGTACTTTGTACTTAATATTCAGTACTATTTTTTTAGTCTTACGGCTTAATACTTTTATTAGTATGACAACATATACAAAAGTAGCTCCGCCCGAAGGTTTTTCGTCACCTGGGTTATTTGCTACTGCTTTTGATAAAGTAATAGGACTGGCAAGGTCCAATTCCATCTGGCCATTGCCATTTGCTACTTCCTGCTGTGGAATTGAGTTTATGGCCACGGTGGCGTCTCATTACGATTTAGGTAGGTTTGGGGCTGAACGGTTAAGCTATTCTCCACGGCAAGCCGATTTATTGATGGTAATGGGAACGATTGCCAAAAAGATGGCTCCCATTGTTGAACAGGTTTACGAACAAATGGCTGAGCCCCGATGGGTTATTGCTGTTGGCGCTTGTGCAGCGAGCGGTGGAATTTTCGATACTTATAGTGTTTTACAAGGAATTGATCGGATCGTTCCTGTGGATGTATACGTACCCGGATGTCCACCTCGTCCGGAGCAGATTCTGGACGGCTTTATGAAAATTCAGGAACTGGTGAAAAACGAAAGTCTCCGAAAGAGATATTCACCCGAATATAAAGCCATGTTGGAACGGTTTGGCATGACAACAATTAAAGGTAGTTAAATGGATAATAATGAAATCATAGAAAAAGTATCGTCAGGTTTCGGAGGAGCTATTCTTAAAACAGAACAAAACGGGGATATGATTACTCTTACTGTTAATTCGGTTTCGATTATACCTGTAATACAATTTCTAAAGGAACAGTTAGCATTTAATTTTCTAACTGATTTATGCGGCATCCATTACCCTAATGAGGAATTACCTTTGGGAGTGGTTTATCATATGCATAATTTCGTCGATAACGCTCGTATCCGGCTGAAAACATTTGTTTCCGGCAATCATCCAAATATGGCAAGCGCTACTGGATTGTTCCCGGCTGCAAACTGGATGGAACGGGAAACATTCGATTTCTATGGAATTATATTTGAAGGTCACCCTAATTTGAAACGAATATTAAATGTAGATTATCTTGATTATTTCCCGATGCGGAAGGAATATCCTTTGGAAGACCCAACCCGTCACGATAAAGATGATCGATTTTTTGGAAGATAAATTATTGAGTTGAAAGTTAGAAGTTAGGTGATAGGGGTAACAACCTCGCAATACTAATTTCTCATTAAAATAAAAAAATGGCAGAAGCTTCAAAATTAAGTGCTGAACAGGAAGCGATAGTGAGAAACTATACGACTCTGAACTTGGGTCCAACCCATCCGGCTACTCATGGTATTTTTCAAAATATACTAACCATGGATGGCGAAATTGTGATTGATTCCGAGCAAACAGTTGGTTATATTCACAGGGCTTTTGAAAAAATTGCCGAACAACGTACATGGTATCAGATTACTCCACTTACCGATCGCTTGAATTATTGCTCGTCTCCTATTAATAATATTGGTTACCAGCTTGCTGTTGAAAAGCTTTTTGGGGTTGAAACTACCAAGCGAATTGATTACATGCGTGTGATCATCATGGAATTGAGCCGGATAGCCGATCATCTTATCTGTAACAGCGTTATAGGTGTTGATACAGGCGCTTTGACCGGATTTCTTTATGTGATGCAACAACGTGAAGTCATCTATGAATTATTCGAAGAAATTTGTGGGGCACGTTTAACGACTAATATTGGCAGATTGGGCGGATTCGAGAACGATTTTTCTCCATCGCTTATCAGTAAAATAAATGTCTTTCTTGACGGATTCCCAAAAGTGTTACTGGAATTTGAGCATCTTCTTCTTCGGAATAGGATCTTTATGGATCGTACCATTGGGGTTGGTGCAATTGCAGGCGATAGAGCACTGGCATATGGATTCACCGGTCCCAACTTGCGCGCAGCAGGCATTGATTACGATGTTCGTGTAATGAACCCATATTCATCATACAACGATTTTGACTTTATCATACCCACTGGTATTCATGGTGATACGTACGATCGGTTTTGCGTTCGGCAATCCGAAATGTGGGAATCGGTAAAAATTATCCAACAAGCATTGAAAAATCTTCCCGAGGGAAAATATTATGTTGATGTTCCCGAAATTGTGCTTCCTCCTAAGGAAGAGGTTTATGGAAAGATGGAAGCCCTGATATGGCATTTTAAAGTGGTGATGGGAGAGGTTAATACTCCTGTGGGCGAGGTGTATACATCAGTGGAAGGTGGTAATGGCGAGTTGGGCTTTTACATCGTCAGTGATGGCGGACGCACTCCTTACAGGCTTCATTTCCGCAGACCATGTTTTATTTATTACCAGGCCTATCCCGAGATGATTCGTGGCGGATTGCTTTCCGATGCTATTATCACCCTGAGTAGTTTGAATGTGATTGCAGGAGAGTTGGATGCATAGAGGGTTATAAATTTGTAAATGAATTTATTACATAAATAAAGTGTGAAATTCCGGTATTTAATAAGTGCAATGGATTTTATACCTTTGATCGCGATTAAAAAAGGAGAATATTTATGACAGATGTTCAGTTATACACAAAAATATCAAGTTTACCTTTGAATTTAAAAATTGAGGTAGCTGATTTTATTAAGCATAAATCAGATAAAGAAGTAATGAGAGTTAAAAAAAGGGTCGCAGGACAAGCCAAAGGGTTGATTTCTATGAATGATAATTTTGAAGACCCAATAGAAGGGTTTAAAGAATATATGTGATGGATTTATTAATAGATACTCATGCAGTAATTTGGTTTATCACGGATGATTCTAAATTGCCATTGAAAACAAAAAAAATTATTGAATATTCAGAAAATAATTGTTTTGTTAGCATTGCAACATATTGGGAAATTGCGATAAAACATTCACTTGGTAGATTAAATATGAATTCCGACTTGGAAAGTATCTTTCGGGTTATTGAAAATACCGGACTTGAATTACTTCAAATAACAACAAACCAGATTCTAATAAATGCCGGATTAGAACATTATCATAATGACCCATTTGATAGGATAATAATAGCGCAAGCTATTTATGAAAATTTAAAGATTGTAAGCAAAGACGATCAATTTAAAATTATAATGTCCCATTAATATGGAAAAAATAGCTACCAACTTGTCCTTATTTTATGGAACAATAAAATATAGTTACTCAGTACTTGGTACTCAGTATTTAATACTAAAATAAATGTCACACGGAAGTATCATAGATCATAAACTTTATGTCAGAGAAGGCAGAGAAGTAAGTTTCCCGGATGAAACACTCAAGCGGGTCAATCTCATTATTGAACGCTATCCGAAAGGAAAGGAAAAATCAGCGGTGCTTCCTATTCTACATATTGCCCAGGAAGAACTTGGAGGTTACCTTAGCGTGGATGTGATGGATTATGTTGCATCCCTGTTGAATATTCAACCGGTTGAAGTTTACGAAGTAGCCACCTTTTATACTCAGTATTACCTCGAAAAAGTTGGTAAATATGTTGTGGAGGTATGTAGAACTGGTCCTTGCGCGATGTGTGGAGGTGAGGACATTGCGGATTATCTCGAGAAAAAGCTTCAGATAAAAACGGATGAAACTACCCCTGACGGTTTATTTACTGTCCGCAGGGTTGATTGTCTGGGGGCTTGTGGTTATGCACCTGTGATGCAAATAAACACTGAATTTTACGAATTTCTTACCAAAGAAAAAATTGATCTGATAATTGACGATCTTCGGGCCAAAGCCAATGAAGACAAACCTAAGGAAGCGAAATGGGTAGAAAAATTCTTTTAGATAAAGTTCATATTCCCGGAATAAAAGCATTTAAAGTATATCGGGACAATGGTGGGTATGCATCTGTTGAGAAAGCCTTGAAGAAGATGACTCCCGCAGAAATTATTGAGGAAGTTAAAAAATCGGGTCTGCGCGGTCGCGGCGGTGCTGGTTTTCCTACTGGTATGAAATGGTCGTTTCTCGATACCAGGTCAAACAACCCTCGTTATCTGGTTTGTAATGCCGACGAAAGCGAACCCGGCACTTTTAAGGATCGATACCTGATCGATTATATTCCACATTTACTTATTGAAGGGTTGATCGTCTCGAGTTTTGCACTTGGAGCCAATACCACATTTATATATGTGCGCGGTGAATTCAAACAACAAATTGGAATATTAAACAAGGCGATTCGTGAAGCCCGTGAGAATGGATTTCTTGGAAGTAACATTTTAGGGACATCATTTTCACTGGAAATTCATGTACATTCTGGGGCCGGGGCCTATATCTGCGGTGAAGAAACGGCTTTGCTGGAATCGCTGGAAGGAAAAAGGGGAAACCCACGATTGAAACCGCCTTTTCCGGCAATAAAAGGATTATACGATTGCCCAACGGTCGTAAACAATGTAGAAACATTGGCCGCTGTGGTTCCTATCATCAATTTTGGTGGGGACGAATATGCTAAAATAGGTGTCGGACGCAGTACAGGAACCAAATTAATCTCGGCTTGTGGACACATCAATAAACCTGGAGTTTACGAAATAGAAATGGGACTTTCGGTGGAAGAATTTCTCAATTCTGAAGAATATTGTGGAGGTGTCCGTAATGGTAAAAAGCTTAAAGCTATTATTCCGGGTGGTTCATCAGTACCCATCTTGCCGGCTCATCTGGTTGCGGTTACTGCAGCAAACACTACCAGGTTAATGAGTTACGAGTCGCTATCGGATGGTGGTTTTGCCACCGGAAGTATGCTTGGTTCCGGTGGCTTTATTGTGTTCGACGAAGATGCTTGTATCGTGCGGAATACCTGGAACTTCACCCGGTTTTATTATCATGAATCATGTGGACAATGTTCCCCATGTCGCGAAGGAACCGGCTGGCTCGAAAAAATACTTTACCGTATTGAGAATGGTATGGGACGCGAAAGGGATATCGACGTACTGGATAGTGTAGCAAAAAAAATTGAAGGAAATACCATTTGTCCTCTCGGAGATGCCGCTGCATGGCCAGTAAATAGTGCTATTCGTCATTTCCGGAACGAATTTGAATTCCATATTGAACATCCTGACCTTATAAAGAATGTTCAACATGGTTCACTTGAAAAGTATATGAAAGTAACAGCATAGAAATATATAAATTTAACCTTGGTAAAACTAGTTTATATTAGCAAAAATATGATTAACATGCTCGGCATTTTCAGTTTCTAAAAGGATATTGACAAAGTTTGTAAATATATTTTGAATCAGCCGGAACATCATAAAAAACAAACATTTATGGAAGAATATGATGTATTTATCAAGGCTTACCAGAAAACTTTGATGCCCAAATAAGGTAATAAGGTTTTTATTGTATTTTACATTTTCTACTTAGGTTTAAAGTGGAGAAATAAGGTTTTTGAATAATTTAAAAATGATGCTAAAAGTAACAATAGACGGACATACTACCGAGGTGGAGGAAGGAACAACAATTCTTCAGGCTGCCCGGAAAATTGGAGGCGAAATTGTTCCTCCGGCAATGTGCTATTATTCGAAGCTCAAAGGATCGGGTGGAAAATGCCGTACCTGTTTGGTTAAAGTTTCAAAAGGGTCGGAGAAAGATCCACGCCCGATGCCAAAACTCGTAGCATCCTGTAGCACTCCCGTTCAGGATGGTATGGAAGTTCAAAATATTACTTCTCCGGAAGTACTCGAAACTCGTAAAGCTATCGTTGAGTTTTTGTTGATTAATCATCCTCTTGACTGTCCCGTTTGTGACCAGGCTGGTGAATGTGACCTTCAGGACTTAAGTTTCGCGCATGGTGTGGATACATCGAGGTTCGAAGAACAAAAAAGAGAATTTGAACAGGTTGATATTGGGCCCAATATCAAACTGCACATGAATCGGTGTATTCTATGTTACCGCTGTGTATACACTGTTAACCAAATTACTAACGGGCGTATTCATGGGGTTCTATACCGTGGTGATGCATCCGAAATATCAACATTCATTAAAAATTCCATTGAAAACGATTTCTCAGGAAATGTTATTGATGTTTGTCCCGTTGGGGCGCTTACCGACAGAACATTCCGTTTCAAAAGCCGTGTTTGGTTTTTAAAATCGATGGATGTTCACCGAACGTGTCCCAAATGCTCCGGAAAGGCTGTAGCCTGGATGAGTGGGAATGATATATACCGGGTAACAGCACGCAAAGATGAATTCAACGAAGTGGAAGAATTCATCTGTAACGAATGTCGTTTTGAAAAAAAGGATGTTAATGACTGGTTTATTGAAGGTCCAAGGAAGATTAAGCGCACATCGATCATTTCGGTCAATCATTATTTAAATGAGAAACAAGGCGCAATTATTAATCCTGTCGATAAAAAGATAGAGAAACCGAGTGAATTATGATAGTCTATTTGATTTATAAAGTAGCATTAATTACTACCATTTTGTTATTGAGCCTTTTGATAGCGATGTATGCAACATTGTTTGAACGTAAATTTGCCGGATTTATTCAGGACAGATACGGACCCGACCGTGCAGGCCCATGGGGTATTTTACAGCCTGTTTGCGATGGTGTAAAACTCTTTTTTAAAGAGGAATACATGCCCAATACGGCCGATAAATTTTTATATATTTTAGGCCCATGTCTTACCATGATGGTGTCGTTGTTAACCAGTGCGGTAATTCCCTGGGGTGGCACAATTTCAATTTCCGGTAATAATTTTCCTCTTCAGGTAGCAAGTAGTAGCGTAGATATTCTATATATTTTTGCGGTTGTATCGATGGGTGTTTATGGTATTATGATTGGTGGCTGGGCATCAAACAATAAATTTGCTTTGTTAGGCGCTGTAAGGGCATCGTCGCAAATGATCAGTTACGAACTGGCCATGGGTTTGGCGGTAGCTTCAGTAATTTTGATGACGGGTACTCTTAGCCTTCAGGAAACAGTGGATCAGCAAACATCGATGTGGAATGTAGTTTATCAGCCCTTGGCATTTCTTATATTTTTTATTTGTGCTCTGGCCGAAACAAACCGGGCTCCGTTTGATTTGCCCGAATGTGAAGGAGAATTAGTGGGCGGCTATCATACAGAATATAGCGCCATGAAACTGGGCTTCTATCTTTTTTCGGAATACATTAATATGTTTATATCATCGGCAATAATGGCTACCTTGTTTTTTGGAGGTTATCATATGCCGTTTATCGACAAGTTAGGTTTATCTCCTAACCTTTTAACTCTTCTTGGAACTGCATTTTTATTTGTTAAAATATTCCTTTTTCTCCTTTTGTTTATATGGGTGCGATGGACTTTACCCCGTTTCCGCTATGACCAACTGATGAAATTGGGATGGAAAGTGCTATTTCCATTAGCTTTGATTAATTTGATAATTACAGGCATTGTTATGCTTTTGAAATAATAGCAACAATATGAATCTGACAAACAGAAGCAAAGTAGTAACTAATAAACAGATGACTTTCGTGGAAAGCCTATACCTTCCTGCCATTTTCGCAGGAATGTGGATTACAATAAAGCATGTGTTCAGAAAGAAAGCTACCATAAAATATCCCGAGAAAAAAAGGGAATTCTCAGAAATATATCGCGGACAGCATGTTTTGAAACGCGATGATGAAGGTCGGGAACGTTGCACTGCATGCGGACTTTGTGCACTGGCTTGTCCTGCTGAGGCTATCACCATGATTGCAGCTGAACGTCAACCGGGTGAGGAAAATCTCTACCGCGAAGAAAAATATGCCAAAGTTTACGAAATCAACATGCTTCGATGCATCTATTGTGGTTTGTGCGAGAGTGCTTGCCCCAAGGAAGCTATCTTTCTTACAAAAAAAATTGTTGATTCCGAGTATTATCGCCAGGCTTTTATTTATGGTAAGGACAAACTTGTTGAACCAGTTGAAAAAGATAAACGGGTTGATGTTACGAAACGGCAAACGCCCGAAGTACTTCAGTTTAAAAAATTGCCCAACGAGAAACATAATATTTGAAGCAAAACTTTATGGAAAAATATATTTTCTTTACTTTATCGGGGTTGGCAATTTTTTCGGCCATTATGGTGTTGGTTTCTAAGAGACCTGTGCATAGCGTATTGTATTTGATTCTTTGCTTTTTTACCATTGCAGGCCACTATATTATGTTGAATGCACAATTTCTGGCCGTAGTTCACATTATCGTTTATGCCGGAGCCATCATGGTTCTTTTTCTTTTTACCCTGATGCTACTGAATCTGAATTTGGCTAACGAATTACGTAAATCTATACTGGCAAGGGTTACAGCGGTAATTGCAGGTGGGCTTTTGCTAGTTTCATTGGTCGCTTTATTGAAAGGTATGGTTGTAAGTGGTCCGATTATGGCAAATACGCAAATTGGAATGACAAGCAACATTGGCAAAGTATTATTTAACGAATATATGTTTCCTTTTGAAGCTGCTTCAGTGCTTTTTTTAGCAGCTATGGTAGGAGCAGTAATGATGGTGAAAAAGGAATAGAAAAAAAAGAATATGAATAACGTAGTACAAGGTTTACAGTTGATGCCAATTAGTTATTACATTTCATTTTGTTCGATACTTTTTGTGATCGGAATGATTGGAGTGTTAATCAAACGTAATGCATTGGTTATTTTTATGTCCATTGAATTGATGCTTAATTCTATCAATCTTTTGCTGGCGGCATTTTCGGTTTACCATAACGATCCGGCCGGACAGATTATGGTAATTTTCATTATGGTGGTGGCTGCAGCTGAGGTAGCTGCGGGGCTTTCCATTTTAGTAGTTACCTACCGGAAAAACAATTCCATTGATGTTAATCTTTTGAACCAGTTGAACGGATAAATATGATGAAAGTAGTAGTTAATTAGTTGTAAGTAATAAGACTATTTTCTTAGTAATCCTGATAAGTACTTCGGAAAAGTTGAAGATTTACTTTTTATAGAATGAAATAAAGAAACATGAATACTTTAGCAGCTTTAGTGCCCATTTTACCTCTCCTTTCATTTCTTGTGATAGGTCTTAATTTTAAGCGGTTACCAAAACCTGTCACATCCATATTGGCATGTGGCTCAGTGCTGGTTTCATTTATATTTTCAGTAGTGTTGTTTTTTCATATAAAAGGTGGAAATCCGGCAGTAAATGTCACCTTGTTTGAATGGATTCCCGCCGCAGCTTCCTCTCTTGGTTTTTCGTTTGTTGTCGATCCCTTGTCATCATTGATGTTGCTGATAGTTACCGGCGTTGGATTTCTCATCCATGTTTATTCCATTGGTTACATGCACGATGACGAAGGATTCAACCGCTTCTTTGCTTACATGAACCTGTTTGTGTTTTCGATGCTGGTGCTGGTGCTTGGCTCTAACTATTTAATGATGTTTATTGGTTGGGAAGGCGTGGGACTATGTTCTTACCTTCTCATTGGTTTTTGGTTTAAAAATCAGGCTTATAACAACGCAGCCAAGAAAGCTTTTATCATGAACCGGATTGGCGACCTGGGTTTTCTTCTGGGCATGTTTATTTTATATGTCCAGTTCGGGTCGTTGGATTATCAGACGGTTTTTGCGAAAGCTAGTCAGCTGGAGTCTGGAAATCTTATTCTTACCATAGCCACCATGTTGCTTTTTGTAGGAGCTATTGGAAAAAGCGCTCAAATACCTCTTTTCACCTGGCTACCTGATGCCATGGCTGGACCAACCCCGGTTTCGGCACTCATACATGCTGCCACAATGGTTACTGCGGGCGTTTATATGGTTGCCCGGTCACATGCTTTGTATATATTGGCTCCTGCAACAATGATGATAATTGCAGTTATAGGTATTACAACTGCGCTTTTCGCTGCTACAATCGCTATTTTTCAAAATGATATTAAAAAAGTGCTGGCATACTCAACGGTAAGTCAGCTGGGATATATGTTTGTGGGATTGGGCATGGGAGCTTTTACCGGTGCGATGTTTCACCTAACCACACATGCTTTTTTTAAAGCCTTGCTTTTTCTTGCTGCCGGAAGTGTGATTCATGCTATGGGTGGCGAGCAGGATATTCGTAAAATGGGAGGTTTGAAGAAGGCTTTGCCTATCACCTGGCTGGTATTTCTTGCCGGAACGATTGCCATATCAGGTATCCCTCCCTTTTCAGGATTCTTTTCGAAAGACGAGATTCTTCTTCATGCTTACGAGCAAAACAAAGTGATATGGGTTCTTGGTATATTAGGTTCGTTAATGACAGCATTTTATATGTTCCGATTATTCTACCTTACCTTTGCCGGGTCATTCCGTGGCACCGATAAACAAAAACAACATCTTCACGAATCACCAAAATCCATGACCATACCGTTAATCATTCTCGCGGTTCTATCGGTAGCAGGTGGTTTGCTGAATATTCCGGCTGTCTTTGGAGGGACCATGTCTCTAAACACATTTTTATCGCCAATTTTTGGTTCCGGAGCCGAATCGGTTGGCGAAGTATCTCATGGTACAGAAATTCTTCTGATGTCAATTACCGTAATCGGAGCAATAGCAATGATTGCTTTTGCCTGGTTTCGTTTCGTTAAAACAGCTACCATTCCGGTTACCGATGGTACTGAACGTCCCGCTCTTTCAAACATTCTCTATCATAAATATTACATTGACGAAATATACCAATTTCTTATTGAGAAGCCAGTTCTATGGTTGTCGGACATCATGCATCTTTTTGATGTATATGTGATCGATAAAACAGTCAATTTCGTTGGCAATGCCATTGTTTGGCTGGGTAAACAAACGAGATTTTTGCAAACCGGTAATATTGGCTTTTATTTGATTGCCATGGTGCTTAGTATAGTTGCTTTTCTTGTGTTTGGATTGATGATTTAAATAAAATATAATGTTGACGATATCGCTAATTTTATTGCCGCTTCTTGCTTCGCTTATTCTATTCTTACTGAAAGATAAGAAGGGTTTTCATATTCTGGCTTTGATTGCCTCTCTCGCTGAATTGGTGTTGGGAATTGTTGCACTTTTCGGTTTCGATAAAGGCGTTGCCAGAAATTTTCCTTTTGATGCCATGTGGATCAAATCCATGGGAATCAGTTTCTCTTTCGGAATGAGTGGATTATCACTTTTATTAGTGCTTCTGACTGTAGTTTTGGTTCCAATGATTATTTTAACAACCTTCCATCGCGATAATAAATATTCGTCGGCATTTTATGGATTAATATTGCTGATGCAGTCGGCATTGGTAGGAGTTTTTACCAGCTCAGATGGTTTTCTTTTTTACATATTCTGGGAAATGGCTCTTATTCCGATCTACTTTATCTGCGGCTTGTGGGGTGGTGAAAACAAAATTAAAATTACCCTTAAATTTTTTATCTATACCATGCTTGGCAGTTTGTTTATGCTCACAGCTCTTATCTGGCTATACATAAAAACTCCTGCCCCTCATACCTTTAATATCGACACCATGGTAATGGTAAAACTACCACTTGGTGAACAATTCTGGGTATTTTTGGCTTTTTTCCTTGCTTTCGCAATTAAGATTCCAGTTTTTCCTTTTCATAGCTGGCAGCCTGATACATACACTGTTGCTCCTGCTGCCGGAAGCATGTTGCTTGCCGGAATTATGCTAAAGATGGGCTTGTATGGAATCCTGAGATTTCTAATACCTTCCTGCAGTTTCACAGTAATTCAGTATGCCCCGGTAGTGATGATTCTGGCCATAACTGGTTTGTTGTATGGTTCGGTTATTGCCATAAAACAAAAGGAAATAAAGCGATTGATAGCCTATTCCTCATTCGCACATGTGGGCTTGATGACTGCTGCCCTTTTTGCTTTAAATGTTGATGCATTGCAGGGAACTATCTACCAAATGATTTCTCATGGTTTTAATGTGATGGCTTTGTTTTTTATTGCTGATATCATACAAAGGCGTACAAATACATTGCAAATTAGTGAGTTGGGAGGAATTGCCAAAGTTGCACCGCGGTTTGCTGTTTTCTTTATGATCGTGATGCTGGGCTCAGTCGCTTTGCCACTTACCAACGGGTTTATTGGCGAGTTCCTAATGCTAGTTGGTATAGTTCAATATAACTTTTATGTGGCAGCTATTGCTGGAATAAGTATTATTCTGGGAGCTGTGTATATGTTCTGGCTATATCAACGAAGCATGTATGGCGAAACCAAACCGATTACCAATGCATTTGCCGATCTTACTTCCACCGAAATGTGGGTGGCAGTTCCTCTGATTATTATTATTATAACACTGGGTGTTTACCCAAAGCCAATCCTTGAGATCGCCAAACCGACGGTTGAAAGCATTTTATTTTCATTAAAACCTTTAAAGGAAGCCATCATCCCTGTTTTATAATTAAATCGCAAATTTACAAACACAAAAACTAAATGCTTTTCGAAAAATCTAAAACTTTAAATGTTTGGTGTTTGCTTAGGACTTACGAATTGATACTTACGACTATTATTATATTTAAAACTTACGATATAAAAGCATGAATACAATTATTGCTATATCTCTTCTTGGTGTTATTACATTATTTCTGGGAATTTTTAATCTCAAGCGGTGGCTTCTGCCAATAATAATCGCAGGCTTAATAATTGCCCTTGGTTTGGATATAGCCGATTGGGGAACAACGACTTATTACTTCAGTAACATGTTTTTTACTGATAAGTTTTATGTGTCGTTTGCTGGTTTGATGATTGTTGCAACCATTGTTACCTTTCTCATCTCGGCTCAGTATTATAAAGAAGAAACCCGAAGCCTCGAAGGTATTTTCGCTATTATTCTTTTCTCATTGGTTGGGGGTCTTATTATGATTTCGTCGGGTAATCTGGCTACTTTTTTTATCGGATTGGAGATACTTTCTATCTCTTTATACTTACTTGCCGGAAGTCATAAAAATTCCAGCTTCTCCAACGAAGCTGCCATGAAATACTTTCTCATGGGATCGTTCGCCTCGGCATTTTTGTTGTTTGGTATCGCGTTGGTATATGGAGCAACGGGTTCGCTATACAATAAAGATATTGCGCTGTTCATTAACACCAATGCCTGGAATTTGAGTTCGTTGTTAAAGGTAGGAGTTTTTCTTATCTCCGTTGGTATGGCGTTTAAAGTTGCCGCAGTTCCATTTCATTTTTGGGCTCCCGATGTATATCATGGATCGCCCACATTGATTACCTCTTATATGATTACGGTTGTAAAGGCTGCAGGTTTTGCTGCTTTTTTACGCTTAACCACTACCTGCTTTGGGTTGGATACCGATTTATGGGCGCAAAACATTGCTGTTATTGCCGCATTGTCTATTATTGTTGGCAATATTGGAGCACTATCACAAACACGCACCAAACGGATGCTTGCCTATTCAAGTATCGCACATACCGGTTACATTCTTATTGTATTAGTGGCTGCTCAAAAATCAGCTTCGGCAGTGTTGTTTTATTATTCTATTGCCTATATACTTTCCAATCTTTCGGCATTTATTGTAGTGATTATGGTTAAAAAATCGATAGGGAGCTCAGGCATCGATTCATTCAACGGATTGGCAAAGGTTAATCCTGTGGTTGCTTTGTGCGCGGCAATTTCTTTTTTATCGCTTGCAGGTATTCCCTCATTGGCCGGGTTTATGGCAAAGTATATAGTTTTTACCTCAGCACTTTTGCAAGGTTATATTTGGTTAGTGGTTATTGCCATTGTTGGATCAATTATCAGTATTTTCTATTATTTCAGACCAATTATCAATATGTATATGAAGAAGCCTGACTACGAATGGATTGATACACCAAAATTATCGATGGTTGTTCTGATTATTCTCACCATTTTAACTGTTGTTGTTGGCTTTGTGCCAGGGTTAATTTTGAGCTGGATGTAAATCTGTATTTGTTTCCTTTTATCCCATATTTCCGGTAAGCAGCATCTTGTAAAATATATACATCGTCTGAAAGATCAGATTTTTGAATGTGATCAGAAAAAGGAGTAATGAAAGTGTAATATCTACGTTTGTAACTAGTTTAAATGTAATATTCGATTTACGAACCAGGATAATCGCCAGCAAACGCATCAACAGTTGTAAAGAAAAGAATAAAAATACCGGAATACTGTTACGTTGAAATTCCATTGCATCGGTAAACCTTAATCTCACAATGGCAGAAAATCCGCGTGACATCCCACAGGTGGGACATTTCGACCCTAGCAATTCCTCGTGAATACATTTAACAGGATGTTCATTTTTGTAAGGGTTGTATATCCCGGAATAAATAAAAATTACCAGAATGATTCCCGCAAAAATAAAATTGATTAATAAGTAACTGCGTTTATCCATCCAGTTTTTCGATTAATGATATTTATTTTTTAAGAGAGTCCAGGTCGTTTTCGTATTTTTTATTCAGCTTATTTAGTTGTTCCTGCTGATCTTCTGTAAAACTTGAAACTGTGGTTGCGAGTTTGGTGATGAGTTGTGTAAGTTTAAGAGACACCTCCGAATAAGCCTGAATGGCTTTGGAATCGCCATTTTTTGATTTTTTCTGAAGATGGATCGTTTCTTTAATAAGTTTCTCATAACCTTCGAGGAATTTATCGAATTTCTCATCAGTCATAGGCTTGTTTATTTCAATTTTCAGCGCCCCACTATCGACTTTATTTTCGAGTTGTTCTAAAACTTTCTCAAGGTTATTTCCGAATTCAGCCATATTTTCGTCAATCCCTTTGCCTGTTTCCTCTTCAATGGCATTTTCGATCTGATTCTTTATCCAGGGAGCTTTATGCCCTATGGACGCAAAAATCAATCCCCAAATAGCAGCAACTGAAGTGCCTATAATAGAAATAACTAGTGCCGCGATAATTAAACCTTTGGCTCCGTTGCCCTTTGTTGCCTGATTGTAGGCAATAGCGCTAAATGTGATGGCAATTGCACCCGGTATCAGAGCTAATAAACCGATGCATGGAATAAAAGCAATAACTAGGGCAATAATTCCAAGAACAAGACCAGCAATCCCTAATCCTTGTCCGGCGTTTGATTTGTTGTTTTCCATAATAGATAAATATTTAGCTTTTAATATTATTATTCCAAAGGTAAGAAAAAGACAATAGTCGTGTATTGGATTTCATAATTCGTTGTTCGTAATTTGTTGTTCGATATAAGTAAAAATTTACTTAATGTTCCTCACAATCTCCAACATATCTATCTCCAGAGTCGTTTTAGGAGTTTCGACAATTCTGTTTTCACGATTATTTGAATAGAAGATAAACGTTGGTACACGTTCAATTTTAAGATGCACCAGACTGAAGTGTGATGTCTTTTTCTGATGATCGACTGCAATAAACGTAACGTTTTTTTGATCGAAACCTACATTATCAAGAATCTTTAAAAAGTGTGGCACTTCTCGCTGACTGTCGGAGCACCACGAACCCATAATAACAAAAATCTTAAGATCGACAGGAATTTTACGCTTTAACGATTTCATGGTTTTTTTATCTGGATTATAATTGTCGTAACCCTCTTGGAACCAACTCTTGTATGGAGATGTAATAAGAATATCACGTGTGAAATATCCATATAATATTTCAGACGAATCTTTTGGATCCATGATGGTTTGGTTAATGGGCTGGGCAAGAGCTGACGTTTCAAAAAAAATAACAAGCAATAAACCAATAGAAATATTCATATTGTTTTTATTGCGAAGATACAACACTTGGGGTTAGATGCCAATTGTTCTATTTTGCCACTTTAAATTTTTAATAATTTTTTACTTTTTACCCCTGACCCTGAAAAGTTAAAGCTGATAAATCTACTTGTTCCTTTTAGGGATTCAGAGTAAAACAAGTTTGTTTTTCTAAAGGATTAAAATAGAATTTGTTAATTTTTAGACTAAACAGCGATATTTTTCATAAATAGTTTATATTTGCATAGTATATAAAGTACACTAAGTAATTATATTTTATTAACTAACTGATTAATGGCTATTTCACATAAGATTATTTCTAATATTTCGGTTGATTGTGTCATATTTGGTTTCGATTTTGAAAAGCTGAATGTATTATTGGTTGATAGAGAACTTGTGGATGAAATATCGGGTAAAATCTTAATTAAAGATTTTACATTAACCGGTTATCATATTTTTGAAGACGAAGATCTTGATAACGCGGCCTATCGCATATTAAAAGATCTGACAGGCTTTGAAAACATTTACCTGGAACAATTTACCGTTTTTGGCAAAACGGACAGGGTTTCGAGTGAAAAGGATCAGATTTGGTTAAACTATTTAAATCAGGGGTTTTCCGAAAGAATCCTCACAGTTGGTTACTTTTCGCTTATCGACAGCACTAAAGTTACCTTGTCGCATAACGAGCGAAAAATACACTGGTTTCCAATTGATGATGCTCAGAATCTCGAATGGGCTTTCGATCATAAACAAATATTCATGAAAGCGTTGGAAGTTTTACGCAATAAAGTACGCACTGAACCTATTGCGTTCGAACTTTTACCGGAACGGTTTACTCTTACTCAACTTCAAAAACTATATGAAGCAATTTCCGGAACGCCAATCGATAAACGTAATTTCCGAAAAAAAATAGTACAGATGCCTTTTATTGTGGCGTTAAAGGAGAAACAAAAAGGTGTGCCACATAAACCAGCGCAATTGTTTCTTTTTAGTCGCGAAGTATTTGAAAAAACAAAAAAGGAGCGTTTAGGATTCTTGTTTTAATTGCTAAAAATAAATAAACTCTTTAATTATAATTTACTAACGCAAAAAACTATTTACTGTGGAAAAATTATCTCTAAAAGAAAAAATCGGTTACGCCCTCGGCGATGGGGCAGCAAATATAGCCTGGCGTGGTGTGGCTACTTTCTTATTTATTTTTTACACTGATGTTTTTGGAATAAATCCTGCGGTTGTAGGAGTGCTTATGCTAATAGCCCGATTCGGTGATGGGATTATCGATATTTTAATGGGTGTTATCTGCGACAGAACAAATTCTAAATATGGCAAATTTCGTCCCTGGATATTATGGACAGCCATACCTCTGGGAATAACATTATCGTTGTTGTTTACATCGCCAAATTTAGGTCCAACAGGGAAAATAGTTTATGCCTACGCTACCTATCTGTTATTTTTTCTTATTTACACAGCCAATAATATCCCATACGGTGCACTAATGGCTGTAATGACCGGCGACAATAAAGAACGCACAAGTTTGGGTTCGTATCGTATGGTTGGTGCATTTACAGGTGGTATGGTGGTTCAGGGAGCTTTGTTGTTTTTAGTTGTATACTTTGGTAATATAAATCCAGCTATTAATATAAATAAGCTTGATGCAAAAAAATATGAAGTAGTAGTATCAACCAATCATGATGTTAAAAATGTAAACATCAAAACCAAAGATGGAATTGCCCTGTTTACCTGGGCTAATTCAGAAATGGCCGACAGCGTTAATGTTCCCACACAGGGTAAAAGTTTTTCAATGGAAGCACAAAAAAAATACTTTTTTATTGTCTCCGGTGAAGAAAATCTTGAAGCCAAAAACATAACCATCATTGACCAGAAAAAAGGCTATAGCAATGCCATTTATCTTTTATCGGTTTTCTTAGCTCTATTCCTGATGATAACTTTCGCTACTACCAAGGAACGTGTGCAACCACCCAAAGAACAAAAAACAAATTTAGCTAAGGATCTGAAAGATCTTATACGAAACAAGCCATGGATCATCCTCCTTGTCATCGGATTGCTATTTAATGTATACAACTCTATTAAACAAGGTATTGTGGTAATCTATTTTAGCCATTATTTACACAATCAGCTGTTGGCTGCTACTTTTATGGTCGGATTAATGCTGGCTTCAATCGCAGGTGCTATGATAACATCTCCGCTAGGCAAACGTTTTGGTAAACGCAACCTGTTCATTTATGCCCTTATTTTCTCTGGCGTTGTAAATGCATTACTTGTCTTTTGCAATTCGGAAAATATAATAGGCATTTTCACAATCGGTATCATCTCGGAGTTTGGAGCTGCAATATTCCCAACGCTCTTTTTTGCTATGCTTGGTGATGCCGCCGATTACTCGGAATTCAAAAATGGACGAAGAGCGACAGGACTCGTTTATTCTGCTGGCTCTTTCGCAACCAAATTTGGAGGAGGTATAGCGGGTGCAATTATTGGATTTGTGTTAGCAGCATTTCATTACAATGGACAAGATGCCGTAGCCATTCAAGGCGCAGTGCCGGGCATCATTATGCTTATGAGTTGGATACCGGCAATTATTGCTCTTATTGCAGCAGGTGTGATGACTATTTATCCGTTAGACCAAACGAAAATGGATGAAATTACAATTGAATTAAACAATAGAAGGGCTAACGAGTTAGCTTAACGATGGCAAAAATTGATAAAGCATTGTAAAATTAAAATATAAAAATAATTAATATGAAATTTGGCTACTTCGACGACAAAAACAGGGAATATGTGATTGATAATCCACGTACCCCCTGGCCTTGGATCAATTATCTTGGAAATGAAGACTTTTTCTCCCTTATTTCAAATACTGCCGGTGGTTATACTTTTTATAAAGATGCTAAATTCCGCCGCATTACCCGCTATCGATACAATAACGTACCGATGGATAGCGGAGGAAAATACTTTTACATTAAAGACGGAGACAGCGTATGGTCGCCGGGTTGGAAGCCATGCAAAACAGAACTCGACAGTTATGAATGTCGTCATGGGATGAGCTACACCAACATTAAAGGTGAGAAAAATGGTGTTACAGCCAATGTTCTCTATTTTGTTCCACTAAAAACGTGGGCCGAAATACAAAAGCTTACACTTACCAATAATTCAAAAGAAGTTAAGAAACTTAAGATTTTTTCATTTGTTGAATGGTGTTTGTGGAATGCAGCCGCCGATATGGAAAACTTTCAACGAAACTTCTCAACTGGTGAAGTGGAAATTCAGGATTCTGTTATTTATCACAAAACCGAATATAAAGAGCGACGTGATCACTATGCGTATTATTCCGTAAATACTCCTATATATGGTTATGATACTGATCGTGAATCGTTTTTTGGTTTATATAATGGTTTCGACGAACCACAGGTAGTTGCGAAGGGTAAACCTAATAATTCAGAGGCTCATGGATGGTCACCTATCGCATCTCATTACATTGAAGTAGAATTGAAACCAGGCGAATCGAAAGATTTTATTTATGTTTTGGGTTATGTCGAAAACATAGAAGAGGAAAAATGGGAATCGAAGAATATAATCAATAAGAAAAAAGCGAGGGAAACCATTGCGAAGTATAATACTGTCGCAAAAGTAGATACCGCATTAGCAGAATTGCGTAAATACTGGGATAATTTATTGAGTATTTATTCGGTTAATTCAGGAGATGATAAACTCGACCGCATGGTAAATATCTGGAATCAATATCAATGCATGGTTACCTTTAATTTTTCCCGTTCTGCATCCTTCTTCGAATCGGGTATTGGTCGCGGTATGGGTTTCCGTGATTCAAATCAGGATCTGATTGGTTTTGTTCACCAGATTCCGGAAAGGGCGCGCGAGCGAATTATCGATATTGCTTCCACTCAATTTCCCGACGGAGGTTGCTATCATCAATACCAGCCACTTACCAAGCGGGGTAACAATGATATTGGAGGAGGTTTTAATGATGATCCCATGTGGCTTATCCTTGGCACGGTGAGCTACATCAAAGAAACTGGGGATTATGGTATTCTGAGTGAAAAAGTTCCTTTTGACAATGATCTATCTATTTCACGCAGTCTATTTGACCACCTTACGGTATCGTTCGACCATGTAGTAAAAAATCTTGGACCTCACGGATTACCGCTTATAGGTCGTGCCGACTGGAACGATTGCCTCAATCTGAACTGTTTCTCCAACGATCCGAACGAGTCGTTCCAAACTACCGAAAATAAAACGGTTGGCACCAAAGCGGAGTCGGTGATGATTGCCGGATTATTCGTATTATATGGTCGCGATTATGTTGATCTATGCAAAAAACTTGATAAAAATGACGAAGCTGCCCGTGCTCAAAAGCATGTAGATACTATGGTAGATGTGATTAAAAAAGATGGTTGGGACGGTGAATGGTTTATCCGTGCTTACGACTATTATGGTCGTAAAATCGGGAGTAACGAAAACGAAGAAGCTAAAATATTTATCGAATCCCAGGGATGGTGCACAATGGCGGGTATTGGCAAAGATGAAGGCCTTTGCACCAAATCGCTTGATGCAGTAAAGGAACGACTTGATAGTCAATATGGGATTGTATTAAATAACCCTGCATTTACCAAATACTACATCGAATATGGCGAAATATCATCTTACCCAGCTGGTTATAAGGAAAATGCCGGTATTTTCTGCCATAATAATCCATGGATTATGATTGGCGAAACAGTGGTTGGCAATGGAAACCGCGCCTGGGATTATTATCGTAAAATCTGTCCTTCCTACCTTGAAGAAATCAGCGATCTGCATAAAACCGAGCCTTATGTATACGCTCAAATGGTATCCGGAAAGGATGCCTTCAAACCAGGGGAAGCTAAAAACTCATGGTTAACCGGTACTGCTTCCTGGAATTTCTTTGCTATTTCACAGTATATCCTCGGTATACGTCCCGATTATGATGGATTGATAATCGACCCCTGTATACCTGCTGATTGGAAAGGGTTTAAAGTTACCCGTAAATTTCGTGGCGCTACCTACCAGATTGAAATAACAAACCCCAATGGTAAAATGAAAGGTGTAAAAGAAATATTGATCGATTCCAAACTGCATACTTCCAATGTTATCCCTATATTTGGGGATGGCAAGGAACATACGGTAAAGGTGATTTTGGGATAATCTCTATAAGGGGAAAATGTCTATAAAGGAGCATCGGATTATTTAAAAAATGTAACCGACATTGCAGCACATTTGCAAGCCAATACGAGCCAACGCTCAAACCAAAGGCTTGCAAAAAGAAGCTGCAATTTTGCTTTCACACATTGTGTCGGTTTTGATAATTTAAAACATGAATTTGCTAACTTAAACGCTAACGAGTTTTGGATGGCTACTCAATTAGCAAAAGCTTTAGAATATACTGATTTTAGAAACTATCTTTCGGTAATTGAAAAGTCCAAAGAAGCCATTAAAAACATTGGTCAACTTAAAATCACTTCAATTGGATATATACCGAAGCTTGTCCTATCTCAACAATGATTGATTGCGTTAATGTTGCTGTTTGATAGTTTCCGCATCACATTAGCAAACTACAGTAGTTTTTCAATTAAGCATTGCGCAATAAAGTTATTCAAGTGATTTTAAAAATGCAGAAACAATAGAGAATTAATTTTTTTTCTATGTTTGCAGTGTAATTATAAAAAATGCATCTAAATACATCTGGTAGTTTTAATGATATATATACTGCTTATTACAGAAAATCATATCTGTTCGTAAAGTCATATGTTCATGATGCTATGGCGGCTGAGGATATTGTTTCGGAATCTCTTATAAAGCTATGGGAAAAAATGAGGGAGGAAACTATTGACCCGATACGACCATTTTTATTTTCAATTTTAAAAAACCACTCGTTAGACTATCTTAAACATCAGGTGATTAAGCAAAATGCACATAATCATATCACCGAAGCCTTAAACCGTGAGTTAGAAATAAGGACTACTTCACTTGAAGCAAGTGACCCTAAAGATATTTTCTCCACAGAGATCCGACAGATCATTGAGGATAAACTAAACTCACTTCCTGAACGTACAAAAGAGATATTCATATTGAGCCGATTTGAAAATAAACCTCACAAAGAAATAGCCGATTTATTCAATATTTCAGTGAAAGGTATTGATTATCATATTGCAAATGCTGTTAAAGAATTACGGGCTGCACTTAAAGACTATTTGCCGATATTAGGGCTCCTATCTTTCCTGAATTAATCTTTGGAATTAAAACGTCCACTCAACCCACTGTTTAGGTTGCATAAAATAGAATTGCAAACTGCATTTTTGAAACACCTATCTTAAGAATTCAGCGACTGAGATTAAACCTAAATTTAGAATGTATATTACACGAGGATGGAAAATTGAATTTCTACTGATACTTCCTTTTTTGTGATTTTCTTTCAAAAAAAGCAAAAACCTACTAGTGATTTAATACCCACAATCGTTCTTATAGTGAAAGGATATAAAAACAATTTTTCATCTTGGATAACCGAAATTTTAAAACTATGGAAAGAGAAGTACTTTTAAAATATATTGAAGGAGAATGTACTGATCTGGAAATGATTCAAATAACTACCTGGTTAGATTCGGATCCGATAAATATGAGAGAGTATCTGGCACTTCGTAAATTACACGATATTACTATCTGGCAGGCTATTCCAAATAATATATCCCATAAGAGTCCCCAACCTAAGTTATCACGGAGGTTAATGAAGCCTGTTTTTATTGAAGTGATGAAAATTGCTGCCATTTTGATAATTGCCATAGTGTTTACCCGCTATCTCTTCCCTGGAGGCAAGGTGGATAACCTGGTTGTGATGCAAACCTTGCATGTTCCAGCCGGACAGCGTGCCGAAATCACACTTGAAGATGGAACAAATGTTTGGCTAAATGCTAATACAACTCTGACTTTCCCTAACCAGTTTAAAGGAGGTACTCGAGAGGTGAAACTTAATGGTGAAGGTTTTTTTAAGGTGGCTTCTAATAAGGCTAAACCATTTATAGTTAAAACCCAAATTTATGACATAAAAGTTACTGGAACTATGTTTAATGTTATTGCTTATTCTAAAAACAAAATATTCGAAACTTCCTTGCTGGAGGGGGCTGTTGAAGTATTGAAGCCAAACGATTTAAAAAGCCTATTGCTTAAACCAAATGAGCGAGTTTTTTTGAAAAATAATCAATTATCAGTAGAGGCAATTACACATAGTAACCATTTTCTTTGGAAAGAAGGGATCATCAGTTTTGAAGATATGCCTTTCGCGGAGATGGCTAATAAACTGGAACTCTTTTTTGATTTAAAAATAGAAATAAAAAATAGTAAACTGCTTAAATATCGGTGTACTGGAAAATTCAGGACAAAAGATGGAATAGAACATATTTTAAAAGTACTTCAATTAAGTAATAAATTCACTTACAAGATAAATGAGAAACTCAATACAATTACGATTGAATAATAATGGATAACTAACTTAAAAAAAATGCCTATGTAAAAAGGAGAAAAAAACAGAAAAAGCCGGAAAGTGCTCTTACACAATCCGGCCAGAGGTCGTTACCTGACTTGCTTATAGAAACAAATTTTATTAACAACCAAAACACAAATGTATGAAAAATTATTTGTCAAGGGATTACTTTGACTCAACTAAACTATTTCTACGAAAAATGAGAATGACATTTATAGGGCTAATACTGACTATGTCATCACTTTTTGCAACAAATATTAATTCGCAGGTTGCGAGGGTGAATATTAAAGCTCAAGGTGCAAGTGTATTAAATATACTGGAAATAATCGAAAAGCAAACGGATTATTTGTTTGTATATGATAAAAATGAAATTGATCTTAACCGCAAGGTAAGTATCAATGCAAACAATCAAATGGTTGCAGAGGTGCTCTCAGAGATATTTGGCAATTCCTCCATTATTTATGCAAAAGAGGGCTCCAATATTATGCTGATGCACAAAAGTATGATCGTGCAACAACAAAAACTCACCGGCACAGTTACCGATGCCACTAATTTCGAGCCTATTATTGGGGCAAATGTTGTTATTGAAGGCACTACGCTTGGTACAGTTACCGATATCAATGGTAAATTCAGCCTGGAAATTGCAAAAGCCGATGCTGTGTTGGTAGTTACCTATTTAGGTTTCAATTCAGAGCATGTTTCAATAAATGGGCAATCAAATTTGAACATTAAGCTGGTACCCGATATTACAAAACTTGATGAGGTTGTTGTAATTGGTTATGGAACACAGAAAAGGACTACTCTATCAGGTTCAGTGAGTACACTTAAGGGCAGTGAAATTGCATCTGCGCCTGTTGCAAATGTTACCAATTCACTTGCAGGGCATATCCCTGGCCTAATTGCTTATAGCAATTCGAGCGAGCCAGGTAATGATAAAGCAAATTTGCTTATTCGTGGCAAAAATACATTAGGTGACAATAGCCCTCTTATTGTAGTTGACGGTATAGCTAACCGTGATTTTGAGCATATCGACCCAAATGACATAGAAAGTATTTCAGTTTTAAAAGATGCTTCGGCAGCAATATATGGTGCGCAAGCTGCAAATGGAGTAATTTTAATTACCACCAAAAGAGGTAAACTAGGGAAACCCACTATAACTCTTACACTCAATCAGGGTTACAATGCACCCACTCGATTGCCTGAATTGGCAGATGCCTTTACTTACTCATCTATGGTTAACGAAATATACCCAGGTACATATTCTACCGATGATGTTTCGAAATTCAAAGATGGCAGTGATCCATTAGCACATCCCAACACTAACTGGTATAAGGCAACCATCAAACCATGGTCTGTCCAGCGGAGTAGTAACCTTTCAATTAATGGAGGCTCTGAGAATTTGAAGTATTTGGTTTCATTTGGTGTTAGATATAACGATGGAGTATATAAGAGCTCTGCATCCAATTATACTCAATATAATTTCAGGACAAATATCGATGGTAAAGTAAATAAATACATCAATATTGCTTTTGATGTTGCAGGTCGCCAGGAAAACATCGACAATCCGAATTCAGACATATATACAATTTTCCGGTCAATTGTTAGGGGAAAGCCCACAATGACAGCAACATGGCCTAATGGAGAGCCAGGTCCTGCTACTGAAGGTGGTGCACAGTCTGTAATTATTACAACCAATAAACCTGGTTACAATAATAAAACGAACTATATCCTTGAAAGTAATTTGAAATTAAACATTTCTATTCCATGGGTGAAGGGTCTTTCCTTATCTACCAATGTTTCATATGATAAAAATTTCATAGGCCAAAAATCATGGGGGATACCTTATAGCCTATATAACTGGAATGGAACAACTAAAGACACACAAGGCATGCCTGTTCTTGCATCTGCAAATTATGGACCAGTATTGCCTTCCCTTGGACAGAGTTATACGGATGGCAAAAATATTACGCTTAATGCATTGTTAAACTATGAAATACAAATTGCTAACAAACATAACGTAAAAATTTTGGTTGGTAGCGAGAAACATACATTTGATGAAATATATTTGGGGGCAAATCGAGGTAACTTTTTATCACCAGCATTGGATCAAATATTTGCCGGGGCAAAAGATTTGCTGATGACCAATGATGGCAAAGAATTATATGATGCTCGTTTAAATTACTTTGGCCGTGTTAATTATAATTTCAATCAGAAGTTTTTAGCCGAATTTGTTTGGAGGTATGATGGTTCTATTAAATTCCATGAAAGTAGCCGGTTTGGATTTTTCCCTGGTGTATCACTGGGTTACCGGATTTCAGAAGAAGGCTTTTTCAAAAATAATGTTTCCTTTTTCAATAATTTAAAAATAAGAGGATCCTGGGGACAGACTGGAAATGACCGAATTAAAGATTATCAATATTTGTCAACCTACGCATTTAATGATTATCTGGCAGTATTTGGTGCGACTCCTATAGGCTCTAAGGCTCTTTACGAGAATGTAATACCTAATAGGAATGTAACCTGGGAGGTGGCTAATCAGAGAAATATTGGATTAGAAGGAGCTATATTGAATGACAAAGTGGTTTTCGAAGTTGATTATTTCAATAATAACCGTAACCAAATTCTTATTCAAAGAAATGCATCTATTCCCGGCCTTGCTGGTTTATCGTTACCTCCTGAAAACCTTGGCAAAGTTACAAATGTTGGGTTCGATGGAAGTATAACTTATCGGGATAGGGCAGGGAATTTTAAATATTCTGTCTCACTGAATATCACGCATAATAAGAACAGAATAGTATTTTGGGATGAAACACCTGGGATAGATACCTGGCAACAAACAACAGGGCATCCAATTGGAGGGGAGCTTTACTACCAAGCCGATGGCATTTTTCATAACCAAGCTGATTGTGACGCATTTAACGCAAAATTTAACGGTGGGGTAATTCCAAAGGGCGGCGTGGTTCCGGGAGATGTTAGATTTAAAGATGTAAATGAAGATGGAGTGATTGACTCAAAGGATATGGTTCGGGATTTTAGAAGTGAGGTACCTACATTAACTGGAGGGCTAAGTATAAACCTTGGCTATAAAAATTTCGATTTCAGTATGTTATTTCAGGGGGCTAGTGGTGCAATTACTTATATAAATAATACAGAAGCTGGCAATTTAGGCAATTACCTGAAAGAATATGCCGATAATCGGTGGACACCCACCAATACAAATACGGATTATCCGCGTACATGGGACCGTACAAATATGTATTGGACTGCCAGCAGGAATACATTCTGGCTAAAAAGTACTGATTATATCCGTTTGAAAAGTATTGAATTAGGTTACAACACAGGAGAGCGGGTTAATAAACTTTTGAGTATTCAGGGCTTACGTATTTTTGTAAACGGCTTCAATCTATTTACTATGGATAAACTGGGTATTTATGATCCTGAGGGAGCTGCTGCCAAAGGTAATTTTTATATCTACCCAATGAATAAGACTGTTAATGCAGGAATAAAGTTAACATTTTAAATATAAGCTATATATGAAACTATTTATAAATATAACAGCATTATTAATGCTAATATTAATAACATCTTGTAACAAAGATTTTCTTAATGAACCTCCAAAGAGTTTGTATGCTTCAAGTATTGTTTGGTCTGACCCGGCATTGGCACAGACAACAATAAACCAAATGTACATGCAACTCGGAAAGCCATTGTCAGCAATTTCCATGAGCCAATTTTGCGATGAGGCATGGCAATGCTGGAATTGGGGAACTGGCGATTTTATGAAAAGCAACATCACCCCCGATAATATACCAGCCTGGGGTTGGGCAGTGCATGACGGATCATTACAATGGAATGATCTATATAAAGCGATTAGAGGATGTAATGAATATTTGGAAAATGAAAGTCAGATAAACCTTACAGACAATGCTTTGCATGATGGAAAAACCATGAGACAAAGTATGAAAGGTGAAGTTTTCTTTATGAGAGCTATTTTTTATCATTACTTAATAAGCCAGTTTGGTTCAGTTCCAATTATTTCCAAGTCGTTAACAACTACTGATAGCTTACATTTTTCACGTAATAACTATGAAGAATGTGTAAATTTTATAATAAAAGATTTAGATTCAGCTGCCAATTGTTTGCCAAATGTCCAATTTCAGAGCGGCAATAATTATGGACGTGTAACAAAAGGGGCAGCGTTAACATTAAAGACAAGGGTATTATTATATGCTGCAAGCGATTTGCACAACCCTTCATTAAATACTTCACTTGCATCAGGATATAGCCATCCTGAATATCTTGGTTATGCAAATAGTGATGCAAATGCTCGTTGGCAAAAAGCATACGATGCTGCCAAAGCAGTTATGGATTTGAGCATTTATACATTAAAAACCGGGAGTTCTCCTTATGATCAGTTATATACCAGTCTTTTTTTAGCCCCAAACATATCAACAGAAGATATCTGGGTAAAACTGGATATAAGCAAGGACAATGCCGGGTGGGTTCACGACCACTATTATGTAACGGCTCCCCCAAATGGATATGGTGGTTGGGGTGGACCTCAGCCAACGTCAGAAATGGCTGATAGTTATGAATTGACTGACGGTACAAAACCAGACTGGACAAATCCGTCCTTTGCAGCCAATCCTTTTTTAAATCGGGATCCAAGGTTCTACTCGGATATTTTTTTTGAAGGTGCTCCCTGGAGACAAAGGCCAGATGATACAAAAAATGGTGATCCTTTCAATAAAATACAGGTTGGCTATGTAGGTTATATGGATGGTGTGGATTTTAAGCCCCTTGTTGCAGGAGTTGATACAAGAAAAAGCTCATCTGGATCTTGGAATGGGACATTTACAGGATACAATATCAGAAAATATCTGGACCCTGCCTATACTGTTAATGATTATGACAAAAAACAACCTAATTATTTCAGATGGATGCGTTACTCAGAGGTTCTTCTAAATCGTGCAGAGGCTGCAATCGAACTTGGGCTATTGGGAGATGGGTCGAAATTCGCCGAAGCCAGGACTTTAATTAATCAGGTGAGAAACAGGGTAGGTATGCCAGATGTTACCGAAACTGGTATAGCCCTAAGAGACAGATATCGTAATGAACGCAAGGTTGAACTTGCTTTCGAAGAACACCGTTTCTGGGATATACGTCGTTGGATTATTGCTGAGCAGGTTGTTGGAGCGCCAAGCAAGGAACTTCAAGTGGAATATATTGTCAATAAAACTGACGATATTAAAGTGAACAGTGTTCCTGCCTACCGGAAAGCAGATGGAACCACATGGACAACCGCTACCTATTCTTTGGTACCAAGTGGTGTAGTTCTTCGCTCTTGGGACAAAAAGGCTTATTTTTTACCCATTTCACGCGATGAAATAAATAAAAATGTCGGGAAATTAATACAGAATCCAGGATATTAATTATTCAGCTAAGAGAGGGCTTACAATTTTGTAACCCTCTCTTTTTTATTTATTGATAATACTATAAAAAAGGTAAAATCTTGGTATCAACAGAACAAGATTTCTATTGACTTAAATCATTAATAATCATACTAATAAAATTTGTCAATCTCCCAATATGGTTATGGTGAGAATGGTGTCTTTGTTTATGATTAGTATCTGTTTTTTGAACTCCTTTTTCTTAATCTTTTGGTTAAAAACAATATGATTGTAAAAACATATGTTTTCATTTTAATATTTTCTGAGTTTTTTTTAAATTATAATAGTAGTGCTCAGGAAAATATTGTTGTTGGTGCTTTGCCCATGGGTGTAAGTACCCAATACATGGGGCTTACCGTTGTACCCAATTTATATGACTTTCAAGTTTTTAATGATCTTGGAGTGAATACAAACAGAATTTTCTCAAATGTTGAGGATTTTGAACCTGTTGATGATAATGGAATATATGGTAGGCCTACAATAAACGAGGTGAAAGGCAACATAGATATAATTCCCTGGACAACCTGGGATAATGCCATAAGCTCAAAAGGCATGAAGACCTATCTTGATAAAGCGCAAGCTAATCACATAAAAGTAATTCTTAATCTAAAAAGTAATGCGAACGGATGGATGGCAAATATTCCCAAAACACCCGAAGATGACAATGAATGGTGGGAACATTGTGCTGCCTTGGCATATTGGCTAAATGTAAGAAACGACTATAAAATTGACGACTATCAGCTTCTTAATGAACCAGATCAAGGCATAGGCCAGGAATTTACCGGCACAAAAGAGGATTATGTTAGACTGGCAAGATTGACCAAAGATGCGTTAGATTTTGTTTACAGCCACTTTTTACCTGGAAGAAAATATGAAACCTATGGGCCTGTTGTTAGCTGGGCAAATGACTGGATTTCGGATGTTTTAACAAATGGAGGCAATTTGCTTTCGACTGTTGACTTTCATGAATATGCTTCAAAAACTCAATTTACAGATGCAATTCGGGGGGCGCATAATATGATGAATTCTACAGGATATGCCGGTTTGCCTTTGTGGATGACCGAATGGGGTAGCTACGATAACGATTTGCCCAATGTTCGTCAAAATACCTCTAATTCTTTTTCAATAAAAATGATAAATAACATTATTAACATGTGTGCTCCAGGGGATGGTCATGTTAATGGTTGGGAGTATTATACCTATGGTCCTGGTTCTTATGGCGATGAATTATTAGATGAAAATAAAACCCCCAGAACGGTTTATTATGCATTGCGCCTGGCTATAAGAGGTCTAAAAGGAGGTAAACCGGTTTATAATTGCAATGTAAGTAACAATAAACTGAAAGCAATTGGTGCAAAAGACGAAGATGGAACAATATACATTTTAGTCACCGACACCAGTTCAGCAAACGGTCATACGCTTAATGTCGATTTATCTGCCTTGTCGCCAGTTGTGGGTTCTTCAAGCACTATTTATCGCTATGATTCTTCTAACAGCGATGTGCAATCTTCCGGTCCGGCGATTGATGCAAACGGTATAATTCAAATTACAATTCCTTCACAAGGAGCTGTATTACTAAAAGTACAGGGTACTGGCAATGGAAAAGATACTGAGGCGCCAACTACACCATCAACCCTAACGTCAGGTAATCCAACCGATAATTCTGTTACTTTAACCTGGGGGGCTTCAAGTGACAATGTGAAGGTTGATTATTATGATGTTTATATTGATGAAAAAAATTTAAAATCAGCTAAAGGCGATGCAACCAGTCTATTAGTGGATAAACTAAAACCATCTTCTACCTACTCAATCTATATAAAAGCCAGGGATGCAGCAGGGAATGTTTCATCAGCAAGTAATACTATTTCTGTAACAACCGCAGCTGCTTCAAATCAATTAGTTACTATAAAACCGCCAACTAATTTAACTGCAAGTGCAACAGACTCAAGTGTTACACTCCTATGGGCTTTATCAACCGATTCTAAAGCGAAGGCTTACAAAATTTATCAGGATAATAGTGTTATAGCTACAATTTCAGGTTCGGGCTATATTATTAATGGATTAACTGCTGATAAACAATACATTTTTAAAATATCTGCGATTGACAGTATTGTTAGTGAATCCCCATTCGCCATCATCCCTATCAAAACAGAATCGAAAGGCGTTAAAAAACTTACAGGAACAGTATTTGGATTTGGACTTTCAACCGACCCAAACTGGTATGGAACAGCTTTTGATGGCAATGTTATCACATATTATGATAGTAATTCTTCTAGTCCTGATGGCAATGGCGGTTATTGTGGAATAGACTTAGGGCAAGGCGTAACCAAAAAAATTACAAAAATAAGGTTTGTTTTGGCAAGAGGGGGCTGGGCAGCAGGAAGAATTATTGGCGGCAAGTTCCAGGGTTCTAATATAAGTGAAACCAAGGGATATTTTGATTTATATACCATAAAAAATGACAATGACGGTGTATGGAACCAAATAGAAGTTAACAACCTGGGTGGTTATCGATATTTACGATATTTGGCTCCAGATGGAAGTTATGGAAATATCAATGAAATTGAATTTTATGGTGTTGATGGTATAGTTTCATTGTTGCCCCCAACTCCTGAAGATTTTGAAGTAGATGGCACTCCAAGTTTGAGTGGTGTTAACCTTAAGTGGAAGTCAGGAGGCGATGTACCCATCAAAGGATACAAAATTTATCAGGGGAATAATTATGTAGTCTCAACCGATTCGTCTGTAACGCGATATGCTATAACTGGACTAACCGCCAATATTCCTTACACTTTCAAAGTTACTTCCTTTGACCATTCAGATAGAGAATCATTATCTGATTCTTTGGTTGGAATAAAAATATCAGTTGATAATGATACAACGTCCGCTCTAATATCCGGAACATTCTTTGGAACAAGCCCTTCGTATGCAGCAGGCAATGAATATGATAAAGTTTTTGATAAAGATGTCAATACCATCTTTGATTATTCACAAGAAAGCGGTGGATATACCGGAATTCAACTGAATTCAATCAATGGCAAGAGAATTACTAAGATAAGGTTTTATCCCAGAGGTGGTGGAAAATACTTTACAGACAGAATGGTTGGCGGAAAATTTCAAGGATCTAATACCTCAAAAACTGAAGGTTATACAGATTTATATACGGTACCGAGTACACTAAATGCTGATTGGAACGAAATTGTTATAAATGACACTAATACCTATTTGTTCCTAAGATATTTAGGTCCCGATGGAAGTTATTGTGATGTAGCTGAGATAGAATTTTATGGAAAATCGATCGCAACAGGAATTGGTCAATTGACTGAAAAGCTTTCTAAAATAGAAGTTTATCCAAATCCTGTTACCGATATAACTAAAATCTATTTGAAATCAACCGAACCTGTAGAACTAAATATAACTATTTATAATTCACTTGGAGTGATTGTTTCTTCATCTAAAATTTTTGTTAGCGGAGAAAAATCAATTCCTCTAAATCTTTCAGATCAAACCAAGGGTGTATATATTATAAAAATTCAAAACAAAAACAGTTTTGTCACAAAAACTATTGTGAAATAGCTGAATAAACAAAAACTAGATTTAATAAAACATAATCAGATGAATAAGTTGTTAAATCGATTTTTTTTAATCCCATTTTTTGCCCTTTGTTTTTTGGGAAGTTATAATGCAACTTCTCAGGAGAATTACACATGGAAAAATGTTGCAATTGGTGGAGGTGGCTTTGTAACAGGAATTGCCATACATCCCAAAGAACGTGGTTTACTTTACGCACGCACTGACGTTGGTGGACTTTTCAAACGGGACAATAAGAATAACCAATGGGAGCAGTTACTTGACTGGGTTGGTTACAACCAGGTTGAATTTCGTAATGTCGATGGCATTGCTTTAGACCCGAATAATTCAGATCTGGTTTATATAACCTCAGGTAGCGATGTACTTAAATCTTCGAATCGGGGTAAAACCTGGACTTTTACCGGACTCCACAAAACCTTTCTTGGTAATGGCAACAAAAGGTGGTATGGTGAAAATATTGCAGTTGACCCTGTTAATAGTAAAGTGCTTTTTTGCGGAACACGCAACGATGGTCTCTATTTTTCTGATGATGCTGCTAAAACCTGGACACACATTGATAATGTACCAAATGGAATAACAGATATAGGAATTCGTTCTATCGTATTTGATCCATCATCGCACAAGGACGGTAAATGCCAGATTATTTATATTGGATTGCCAAATATTGGTATTTATGTGAGTAAAAATGCAGGAAAAACATTTGAATTGATAAAAGATTGTCCGCCTGATGCAAACAGGATGGCAATAACTTCTGAAGGATTTTTACTGGTTACTCATTCCAATGGCGTATCGAAATACAATGGGACTTGGAAAGATATTAGCCCTGGTGAGGGAATGGAATTTTGTGGTCTGGATATAAATCCGAAAGACCCGAAGCACTTTGTAGTTTCTGAATATCGTGGAGAATGCATGAATCATATGTTTCAAACCTTTGATGCGGGATTAACCTGGAAGGAAATTGAACGGAAGATTCATTTTGAAACAGCTCCGGGTTGGTTTACGTATGATCCAGATGTAGCAAATGGTGCCAAAAGCAAGCCCAGCAAATGGACATATTTTGCTGCTGCTGTTTCATCATTGGCTTTCGACCCATTTGAAAGTGGAAAACTTGTTTTTGCTGATTGGTATGCTATATGGTGGACTAATAACATTTCTAAGCCTGTAACGGATTGGTTCACCGATGAAAAAGGACATGAAGAAACCGTAGTACTTTCGGTGGTTTCACCATCACAAGGCTGTCCGTTATTCACGCTAATGGCCGATAATGTGGGGTTTAGAAATTCTAACATAAATACATTCCCTACGCAACGTCTTACAGATAAAGGTGAAGGTATTTGTCTTGATTATTGTGAAAAAAAACCATCTCATTTGGCAATGATAGATGCTGAGGATTGGTGGGGCAAGAATACCCGTATTTTAGTTTCAGTCGATTCTGGTGAAATTTTTAAACCAATTAATAAACCCGAGGGAGTTTCAGGTCGGGTTGCCGTTTCTTCTAATAATCCTGGAAATATTATCTATTTGCCTTCAAATAATAAAAAGGTTTTTTATACTGAAGATTTTGGGAATACATGGAAAGAAGCGAATGGATTACCTGAAAAAATACTCGACAGAAATTATGTATTTAATTATAATCAGCCACTTGCCTCAGACAGAGCTAACGGTTCAGTTTTTTATGTTTTCAGTAAAGGACATTTTTATCGTTCAATTGATAATGGGAAAAACTGGATACAAACCATAGGCAAAATTTCAGACCAGGAAGGTGATGGATGGAATGAAAAATCAAAAGCTGATCCTACAACAGAATTTGGATTTGTAAATGTAAAAACTGCTCCTGACAAAAAGGGTGTTGTTTGGGTTTCTTTAGGTAATGGAGGGCTTTTAAAATCATTTACGGGTGGTGATCATTTCCAAAAAGATACCTTTTTTGAGCAAGCCAGATGTCTTGCATGGGGCAAAGCTTCACCAACAAGTAATGCCCCAACAGCCTATGTGTATGGGACGAATAACAGTAAATGGGGACTTTTTCGTTCAACCGACTTAGGGAAAACATGGGTGCAAATTAACGATCAGGAACATGCGTTAGCTCGCCCCTATGCAATGGATGGCGATAAAAATGTTTATGGACAAATTTACATTTCGGTGGGGGGTAGAGGTGTTTTTTATGGTGAAATTAATAAAGATTGAATTTTTAATCTGTAAGTCCTTAATAAATTTATAAAAACATAAAATTTCAATACTAAACCTGAAATTAATGTTCAAATCAATGAAAAATAATTTTAATTTCAACAAAATGAAAAATATTTCTTTTTACAAACTTCGAATGTTTTATGTATTGAGTTTAGCGTTTACTTTTAACATAACCATAAAGTCTTATGCAGCAAATATTCCTCAATCAAACAACGAACGAGTAGCCCTTTTTGATGATGGATGGAAATTTATTAGGGAAGATTTGCAGGGTGCTGAACAAAAAAGTTTTGACGATTTAAAATGGCAAACATTAGATTTACCGCATGATTGGAGCATTGACGATTTACCAAATCAAAATGATGAAAAGGTTATTGGACCTTTTTTTAAAGATAGCAAACAGGCAGGGAATACCGGTTATTTTACTGGCGGAACAGGTTGGTATAGAAAACATTTTACCCTCACGCCCAATGATAAAGGAAAAATTATAAATATCCTTTTTGATGGTGTTTATATGGATTGCGATGTTTGGATTAATGGAAAGCTTTTAGGAAATCATCCGTATGGTTATACTCCTTTTTATTATGATCTTACGAAAATCCTCGATTTTTCAGGAAATGAAAATATTATAGCAGTACGGGTTAAAAATTTAGGATTAAACAGCAGATGGTACAGTGGATCAGGTATTTACCGCCATGTTTGGCTTGTTCGTACAAATCCCGAACACTTCACGCAATGGGGAACATTTATAACAACACCTAACGTTTCAGAAGAAGCTTCTTCTGTGAATATTCAAACCGAAATTGAATTTCCAAGTACTAAGATAAACAGTCTGGAACTATCTTTTAGCATTTTAACTCAAAAAGGTGTTTTGGTTTCCCAAGGAAAAACAAAAGAAAAAATAATCACCAACAATAAAGCCTCTTTTAATAAACTTTTAGAGATTAAACAACCGGATTTATGGTCAACGGAAAGCCCTAATTTATATATTGCAAAAATTGAGCTTTTAATTGAAGGGAAAGTTGTTGATAGTGAAGAATTAATATTTGGAATACGTTCAATAAAGGTTGATGCATTCACTGGATTATTAATCAATGGTAAAAAAACTTTATTAAAAGGTGGTTGTATACATCATGATAATGGACCCTTAGGTTCTGCAACATTTGACCGTGCCGAAGAAAGAAAAATAGAAGTTCTAAAATCGAACGGCTATAATGCAATCAGAACCAGCCATAACCCTCCTTCAAAACAACTACTTGATGCTTGTGACAGACTTGGTATGATTGTTCTGGATGAAGCTTTTGACACATGGAATCATCCAAAAAATCCGGATGATTACCATAAATATTTTAAAGAATGGTGGCCAAAGGATCTTGAATCGATGATTTTGAGAGACAGAAACCATCCATCTGTTATTTTTTGGAGTATTGGCAATGAAATATATGAACGGGCAGATTCCGAAGGTGTTGAAGTTGGCACAAAAATGGTACAACTTGTTAAAAGTATTGACCCTACCCGTCTTGTAACAGAAGGTGTATGTAGTTTTTGGGATCACAAAGACGTTAAATGGGAACACTCTGCAAATGCCTTTGCTTACCTCGATCTAGCTGGATGCAACTATCAATGGAATAATTATGAGAGCGATCATAAGAGCTATCCTAGTAGAGTAATGATTGGTACAGAATCATTAGCCTATGATGCAGCAGAGAATTGGGATAAGGTAGAGAAACTTCCTTATGTTATTGGCGATTTTGTTTGGACAGCTATGGACTACATGGGCGAAACAGCGCTTTCGTACAATGATTTGGATTCCATAAAACCATTAAAATCTACATGGCCAACCTATTATATTTCAAATTGTGGCGACCTTGATATTGTTGGAAATAAAAGACCTCAATCCTATTTTCGTGATGTAGTATGGGATAGAAGTAAAATTGAAATTTCAGTTCATGCACCAGTTCCTGATGGACATAAAGATGTTTTCAGGTATTGGGGTTGGCCCGATGAATATCAAAGCTGGAACTGGCAGGGAAATGAAGGTAACAAACTACAGGTTTCAGTTTATTCACGAAGTCAAAAAGTTCGTTTAGAGCTAAATGGCAAAGTAATTGACGAAAAAACTGTTACTGATTCATCAAAGCTTACATTTAAGTTTCAGGTACCATATTCACCCGGTGAGATTAAAGCTTATGCGATTACAAATGGTGAAATAATAGGTACAGTAAGTTTAAAAACTGCCGGTAAACCTCATTCAATACGAATGATTGCTGACAGGTATGAAATTTCTAATAGTCGCAACGATTTGTCGTATATAACAGTTGAAATTCTTGATGAAAAGGGTATTGTGGTGCCTGATGCCAATGTATTGGTTACTTTTTCGATTGAAGGACAGGGCGAAGTGGCAGGTATTGGAAATGGAAATCCTAAAGGAATGGAAAGTTTCAAAAAATTAAAACATCATACTTTTAAGGGGAAGTGTTTGGCAATTTTACGTCCTATCGGCAAATCAGGTACCATAAAATTTGTAGCTAAATCTGATGGTTTAATAGATACAAAAATTGAAATTAGGGTGAAGTAATAAAAACGAAACAAACTCATCAGGTTTTGTCTTAATAAATTTTTACAGTCTGCTATGTTTAAAAATACTTACATACTGATTCTTATATTATGTATTACGAGTTGTATAAATCAATGATTCAACCATTAAAAAATTCGAAGTGAATGGTGAAATTCGAAAAACATTATTTATCGGAATTGATGAAACAGGGATAAAAAATATCGCCATTTATTTGAAATTAATTATTAAGGTTATATACAACGAGTTTATTAACCTGATATATTGATTTGTAACCCTCTGTTTCAAATTGCTTTCAGTCTTGGTTTTTGATTCTTATGTTCTATATAAATTACAAACACTTAAACTTAAACTAAAAATGAAAAACTTGAACAATTTTAATCAAATGGATCCTGCAAACAAGCGGGTAAAGTTAGGCTTTAAGGTTTTGGCCAGATTATTAAGTTTGGTTTTAGGCATGCTCCTACTTCTTGGTAATTATTGGGTTAAAGCTGACCCACCTCCGGGGTCAGGCACGTGGGTACAAACTTTCAATGAAGACTTTAAAGGTATCACCATGGCTAGCGACAAAAGAAGTTTCACCACCAACGATGGCAATACCTGGATTACTAATTTCTATTGGGGAAATGGCTCTATTGGAGATGGATCGTTAAATTATTATACAGGAAATAATGTTTCATGCGATGGCGAAAACCTGGTAATGAAGGTTACCCAGGAGTTAGCTGCCGGACAACATCCTTTTGCCGGGGGATTGGCAAATACCGATCCCACCGCTGGCGGAAGCTTTTCGCAGCGCTATGGTTATTACGAACTTCGAGTAAAAATTTCGATGACTAATGGCGACGCTCCTTATGCAGGTCTTCCGCCGGTAAACCATGCCTGGCCGCCCGAAACCGAAATGTTTGAAACACCTTATGCATGGGGACAAAATGGGCAAAAGATCCATTTTTTGAATAAAACATCAACGTGCGACGGACCTGCAGAATACGATTTTGGCACGGGCTTTCACCTTCAGGACGCCTACCATACCATTGGTTTGATGTGGGATCAAAACCAGGTGATATTCTACGTTGATGGTGTTCAAAGAGGTGTTGGCCCTTGCACACCAGACCAAAATCCGGTCTTTTTAAACATTGGCCATGGATGTGGAAGCGATGGAGGAAGCTGGAACGGAGATGCCTATTTGGGCACATGGCCTCAAAACGTTTATTACGATTATTTCAAAGTATGGAGCAAGGATGGGTCCGGAACAAAAATATTTGTAAGACCAGCAGCCCCAACAGCCATTTCGGGTGCTGGAAAAATTGGAGTATCTTGGTTAGGTTCTGTTGGCGCTACCAGCTACAATGTAAAACGCAGCACATCAAGCGGCAGTGGCTATTCAACCATTGCAACCGTTATTACACCTTATTATACTGATAATAATGTTTCTAATGGCACTACTTATTATTATGTGGTTACCGCTATAAAATCGGGTACTGAAACCGGAAATTCAAAAGAAGCATCGGCGATGCCGGAAGCAGGTACTGGAACGAATGGCTCTAAATTATGCGGTTACGGAACAGTTTGCGGCGAAGGTTATTCAGGAAGTTCGGATGGCTATAAAGCTTTCGACGGAGATATGAACTCTTATTTTGACTATATTACACCCAATGGCGCCCAAACAGGTATGGATATTGGATTGGGCAACAGCGCTTTATTAACGAGAGTTAAGTTTTACCCACGCGGAGGTTTCGAAGGCAGGATGACGGGTGGCAAATTCCAGGGCTCGAACGATAATGTAAACTTTGTAGACTTATATACTATTTCTGTAGATCCGGCAGCAGGTTGGAATGAGGTGACCGTAAACGCAGGAACTTCGTACCGGTATTTTAGGTATTTATCGCCCGCTGGTAGTTATGGAAATGTTCGTGAAATAGAATTCTATGGCAATGCTGGTTCAGTTTCAGTTTCAGTAACTGGAGTATCTTTAAGCCCAACAACAGCATCAATTGGTGTTGGAGCAACACAAACACTTACAGCCACTGTAGCGCCAAGTAATGCTACTAATAAATCTGTAACTTGGAGTTCAAACAACACAGCCATTGCAACAGTTAGTTCAAGCGGTGTTGTAACAGGCGTTGCAGTCGGTTCAGCTACTATTACGGTAACTACCGTTGATGGCACTAAAACAGCTACATGCACTATTACTGTTACTACCCCTGCTACAGGAAAACTTACCGGGACTGCTATAGGTACTGCTGGTTCTTATGGAAGTTCAGGTAATACTATTAGCATGGCACTTGATGGAAATACAACTACTTTTTTTGATTCTCCAAATGCTGATGCAAGTTGGGTAGGCCTTGATCTTGGCTCGGCTTATGTAATTACAAGCGTACGTTTTTATCCAAGAAGTGGATATGAAAGTCGCATGAATGGCGGTATATTCCAAGGTTCTAATGTAGCAGATTTTTCAACAAGCACAAACCTGTTTACAATTACAACAAATCCTGCTTTACAATACACAACAGCAACTGTTAGTAAGGGTAGTGCATTCAGGTATGTTCGTTATTTATCTCCAACAGGAAGTTATGGCAATGTGGCCGAAGTTGAGTTTTATGGAAATGCTTCAAGCAACGTTGCGGTAACCGGAGTAAGTGTAAGCCCAACATCGGCATCAATAACTGTTGGCACTACCACGCAGCTTACGGCTACCGTTGCACCTTCCAATGCCACCAACAAGGCAGTTAGCTGGAACTCAAGCAATACAGCTATTGCAACAGTTAATTCAAGTGGTTTGGTAACAGGCGTTGCAGCTGGAACAGCTACTATTACAGTAACCACCACTGATGGAGCTAAAACAGCTACCTGCGCTATTTCAGTCCCTTCAAGCGGAGGAACCGAAGTTGAAATAACCAGAACAGGTTGGATCGCCTCTGCTTCTGCCACTGGAGGCGGTGCGGCAGCCTATGCCTTAGACGGTAATATAGGAACAAGGTTTTCGCCAGGTATTAGCCAGGCTTCCGGACAATGGTGGTCTGTTAATTTTGGCGCAGTAATAGCGGTAACGCGTATTCAATTGGAGTATACCTATTGGCCAAATGATTATCCAAGAGGATATGCGGTATATATAAGTACTGATGGCATAAGTTGGGGAACCGCTATAGTTACTGGTACAGGAAGTAATACTGCCGGAATTACGTCTATAACTTTGCCTGCTGGAACCTCTACCAGATATTTGAAAGTTCAGCTTACATTAGCTGCAGCTGGCGTATGGTACACTATAGGAGAGTTTCGTGCTTACAATACTTCAGGTTTAAAAAGTGCGTTTGCATCAACTGCACCTGCACAATTAGATATCAGTGCATTTAAAGTATCTGTATTCCCAAATCCATTAACAGAAAAATCTGTATTGAAAATAATTACACCTGATGCTTCGGATATAAATATTCGAATTACGGATATTAGTGGAAGAATTGTTTTTGCAAACAAGATCCGTGTTTCTGGTGAAAGCAGTTTGCCTCTCACCCTCGAAGGTTTAGGAAAGGGTGTCTATATCTTACAGGTACAACAAGGAAATCAAATAGTTACAAAACGTATACTAAAATAGTATAACGTTTAATAAACAAGGAAGTACTTCGCAAATCGAAGTACTTCTTTGTTTTCTATTAAAGCTACATAAAAACTAAACACCTTTTATTGGGATTGATGAAACAGGAAAAAATATCACTACTTATTTGTAATGAAGCATTTAGAAATTTAGAAGGTCAATATTTCATTTATTTATTATTTTTTTTAAAATACATAAGTCATTTTTATAAGAAACAATTAGTGTTTAAAAATACTAACTACGGATTAATTTGTAAATTGATATACATATGTTGAATTTGATTTAAAATCCAGAATACATGTATGTTGTGTTGTTTATTTATGCTTTCTTTATTACTAACTTTTTTAAAAACTTTAAAATGAAAAGTTTCTACTTCGGATTAAACAATATTAAATTGCTTTTAGTTTTGCTGTGTTTGCTGTGTTTAAATACAGCCTTTGCACAATCCCCAACTGGAGGGACAGGTTCATGGTCAATGACCTTTGATGATGAATTTAATAACACCAGCCTTGACCAAACCAAATGGCGTGCCAACTGGGGTAATGGAGCAGGCGGTTCCTGGACTAATGTTAGTTGGTCGTGGGAAATAATGGACGCAAATCAGCTAAAATTCCCTGGCGATGGTAGTTTGCATATTCGTGGAGAATATATAAACGGTTATTGGTATTCAGGTGCAATCCAAACTTCTGCCACTTTTACCCAGACCTATGGTTTTTATGAAGCAAGACTAAAAATGAACAATTCTTATGGCTTTTTAAACGCCTTTTGGTTGGCAGCAGACGGCACCTGGCCACCAGAAATTGATATTGTAGAAAAAATAGGATCCGAACCAACTACAGCGCATTACACGCAACATTATGATGTAAATAATAATTCGATTGCCAATACTTACGTCGGGCCGGATTTAGCTGCTGCTTTCCATGTTTACGGATGCGAATGGAATTCTACTCAGATAAAATATTATTTTGATGGTATATTAGTGGCAACCCAGCAAACCAAGGATGTTGGCGATGGCCATGCTGCAAAGATACCTATGTTTGTTTTGTTGAACATTCACATAGGCAACAGTTGGGCAGGTTATCCAGTTGCTACCCAGCCTTCTGCTGACATGACGGTTGATTATGTCCGCGTTTGGACAAATACAGGGGTTTCTGTACCTGTAACAGGCGTAACTGTAAGTCCAACATCAGCAAGTGTTACTGTTGGTTCCATTCAACAATTAACAGCTACTGTTAGCCCTGGTAATGCAAGTAATAAAAATGTAACCTGGAGTTCAAGCAATACATCAGTTGCAACTGTAAGCTCAACTGGTGTTGTAACAGGCGTTGGAGCAGGAACAGCGACAATTACAGTTACTACACAGGACCAGATCAAAACAGCTACATGCGCTGTTACGGTTACCCCTCCTCCTGCAGGATGGAATAAGGTAGATGACGCAAGCGCCAGTATCGCTTATACAGCAAACTGGGCTTTATATACCGGCAATGGTGGATACCAAAATACCGAACATTATGTAGAGGTTGTAGGCCAAACAGCTACCTATACTTTTACAGGGACACAAGTGAGGTTCTATGGTTTCAAAAGAAACGACCTTGGTAATGCACAAATATTAATTGATAATGTAGTGGTGGCTACCGTTGATTGCTATGCAGCAACAATGGCTGTTAACCAGATGCTTTATGAAAGCGCGGCGTTATCAAATGCTCAACATACTATAAAAATTAATTGCGTGGGTACCAAAAATGCATCAAGCTCAGGTTTTGAGGTAATTGTTGATGCTTTTGAATATTATACCGGTACCCAAACAACTGTTCCAGTTACAGGAGTATCTGTAAGCCCAACAACAGCCTCAATAGCTGTTGGAGCAACACAAACCCTTACAACTACTGTAGCGCCAAGTAATGCTACTAATAAATCTGTAAGCTGGAGTTCAAGCAATACAGGTGTTGCCACAGTGAGTTCAAGTGGTTTGGTAACAGGTGTTGCAGCTGGTACGGCAACTATTATGGTTACTACCGCTGATGGCACTAAAACAGCTACATGTGCTGTTACTGTTACAGCCATAACAATAACATGGACAAAAATAGATGATGCAAATGCATCGGTTGTATACTCTGCCGGATGGAGTAAATATATAGGCAATAGCGGCTATCAAAATACAGAACATTATACCTTTGGAAGTGGCAATTCAGCAACGTTAACATTCACTGGTACAAAATCAAGATTCTATGGTTTTAAAAGAAATGACCTTGGTTTTGCTGACATATATGTTGATGGCACCAAAGTTGCCAGTGTTGATTGCTATGCAGTATCACAGTCTGTTAACGTGATGTTGTATGAAACAGCAGTTCTTACAAGTGGACAACATACAATAGCTGTAAAATGTACTTCAGCGAAGAATGCTTCAAGCAACAATACTCAAATGATTATAGATGCATTTGAATATACAGCTTCTGCACTCAAATCAGCTTCGGTTAATACAGAAGTTGCAAGTATTGTAAGTTCTGGTTTAAGTGTGGATGTATTCCCAAATCCATTAACAGAACAGTCTGTATTGAAAATAATTGCACCTGATGCTTCGGATGTAAATATTCGGATTACGGATATTAGTGGAAGAATTGTTTTTGCAAACAAGATCCGTGTTTCTGGCGAAAGCAGTTTGCCTCTGACCCTCGATGGTTTAGGAAAGGGTGTCTATATCTTACAGGTACAACAAGGAAATCAAATAGTTACAAAACGCATACTAAAATAGTATAACGTTTAATAAACAAGGAAGTGCTTCGCAAATCGAAGTACTTCTTTGTTTTCTATTAAAGCTACCTAGTGTCTGCAAGTAAACCTATAAACAATTAAAATTCAATTAATTATTGTTAATAACTTTCTTGAATATTTACTCTTAATAATTTGGTTTATTCGTTATAAATACAGATATTCAATTTGTTAACCCAACAAGGTTGTCTTCCATGTATACCAAACCTCAAAGAGATTCAATTATGAGAAAGAGATTCGAGCAGCAATTAGGCCATTACCATCGCCCATGGTCGATTTTGCTTGACTCTGGTCAAGCCCAATATCTGCTAAAAACTGTGGAGATTGGTTTCTGCCCATGGCTATCTCTCCAATAGACCAACATTTGTTCAGCTGTCCGAACAACATGCTCGTTAATTGATCGTAAGTAAAGTATTTTGAATAACTTTTGTCTGATTTATACTTGTACTCAATACGGCATAGGGTATTAAATCTAAAATCTGTTTGAATACCTACGAATCTGAATATTTCCCTAACTTTGTTCCCATAGAAAATTTTGTAAATGTTTATTTGTGTTTTGCAACTACTAAGATGACACTTTTCAAGCTATTCTATTTCTTAAATTGTTCGGACAGTTATTAGATTTATTATGTTTGTATTGTTATTTATATTTGTATGCAGGATTTGTAAAAGATAAAATCCTCATAGATTTTAAGCTGGAACGCCAGCTTAAAATAAGCACACACTACTGAAAATTTAATTATTTTAAAGAGATGGTGTCTGTAAGTAAATCAGATTCTGTAATTAAACACGATAATGAGTTGGCAGGTCAAATTAAACTGGGCAATCAAATCGCGTTTGCTGTTATTTACGACAGATACCACAAGCAACTTTATACATTGGCATATCGTTATCTGAAAAGCCAAGAAATGGCTAAAGATGCTGTCCAGGAAATTTTTGTAAATTTATGGACTAATCGTATAAAAATAAATGAAAATCTTAACCTAAAAGGTTTCCTTTTTAAAACTGCTAAAAACAATATTTTAAACACCATACGGAATAATCAACGCGCCATTGAAAGCAATTATGAAATTCTAATGGACTCAATCTTACCAGATATTGATCAAGAACAAGTTGACGAAAGTCCAGAAATGTCAACTTTGATTGAAAAGGCCGTTGAAACATTATCTCCACAACGAAAGATCATTTTTTTCTTAAAAACCAATGAAGGACTAACTAATAAGGAAATAGGGGAAAGGCTCAATATTAGCATTAATACTGTGAAAGTGCAATATTTCCAGATCTTAAAAGAGATAAGGGAATATGTTAGCAAGAACATGATATCTTCAGCCTTCTTAATATCTATTTTATTCCAATAAGTTCCAATAATCCCATACTTAAAACGCATTTTGAGTTTTATTATATCTTGCACATAATCAGGTTTATGTAAAATAAATGTAATGAAATACAAAAATAGTTGCATTTTCATATAATACTTTTTGTATGGTCAGGTGTATTATTAACAAAAGCAAAACCTGTTATGAAACCTGACGAAACCCTTCTTAAAAAATTTCTGGACAATAAGTGTACCCCTGAAGAGTCTAGTGAAGTAATTTCTTGGGCAAGCCACCGTGAGGGAAAGCGAATTTTTGAAAATCAATTTGAAAATGATATTATTTTTTTAGAAATGGGTCATCAATTTAATGAAGATCAGCTAATACCATCCATTCAGATTTACCAGGGGATACATGATAAAATCCAAGATCTGCCTAAAAAAGAAATTAAGTACAGCATCAGAAAATTTTCACAATCTTGGCTAAAAATAGCAGCAAGTATCCTAATTCCACTATTATTAGCAAATGCGATTACCTGGTACTTTTTAAGTAGGCCTGATAATAAAATTGTTTGGCAAGAAGTATATGTGCCTAAAGGAGAAAAGTTACAAGTTATGTTTCAGGATGGCACCAAAGTTTGGATAAACTCAGATACCCGTTTGAAATTTCCTGTTGAGTTCAAAGGTAAAACCAGGGAAGTAATGCTCGAAGGAGAAGCGTATTTCGCTGTTAACAAAAACCCCAAAAAGCCCTTTTTGGTAAACGCGAAGGGTTTATCAATAAAAGTAACCGGCACATCATTCAATGTTAAAGCATATAGCAATGAAAAACAAATTATTACTACCCTTGATGAGGGTAAAATAAGTTTGTTATACCAGCATAATCAAAAAAACATCGAAACATTGCTAAAACCAAAACAAAAAGCAGTTTTTGATACGGAACATTTTGCAGTAAAGCTAAGTGATGCTAGTTTTAGAGAAAATTCAGGTTGGAAGGAGAATAAATTGGAGTTTACCAATACTCCCATAGAAGAGGTTGCAAAAGCTATAGAACGTTGGTATAATGTTAAATGTGAAATAAAAGACCCGAAAATTAAATCTTTCAACTACACTATTACTTTTAAAAATGAAACCCTTCATAATGTTTTATTTGGCCTTGAAAAATTAACCCCAGTACGGTGCGATTTGAAGAATGGATTGGTTATCATCAGAAAAAAATAATACAGGAACATAAATATTAACTAACTAAAACAAGAAAATGGATACATCCTAAAAAACCAAAAAAACCGGCTAATGGCTCTAACATCAACCGGTTCTGAAGTCAGAATTAATTTTATTTATAGTCTAACTCTAACATAACAAATGTATGAAAAAAAAGCATTTCATTTTATATGGGCTTAACGCACCCATAACAAATAAAACTATTCTAATTATGAAACTTACTTTTTTAATGATTACGCTAAACCTTGCAAGCAGTTTTGCATCGGTGTACTCCCAAAAAGTATCCTTAAACCTTAAGGATGTGAAGTTATCAGAAGCGATTATCGAAATTACCAAACAAACAAACCTTGATTTTGCATATAGTGCTAATTTTGTCGATATTGGAAGGATAGTTAGTATTTCAGTTAACAATACCGATTTAAAAACCGTGTTGGATAAATTGCTTGATGGCACACAACTTTTACATCTTGAGCTAAAAGGTAAAATTTATATCGGACCTAAGGAATTGTACAACGTAATTGAGAAAAATTTTCTGCAACAACAAAAACACACCGGAACCGTTACCGATGCCACTAATGACGAACCCATTATTGGGGCAAATGTTGTTATTGAAGGCACTACGCTTGGCACAGTTACCGATGCCAGTGGTAAATTCAGCCTGGAAATTGCAAAAGCCGATGCTGTATTGGTAGTTACCTATTTAGGTTATAATTCAGAACGTGTTTCAGTTAATGGCCAATCAAATTTGAACATTAAGCTGATACCTGATATTACAAAGCTGGATGAGGTTGTGGTTATCGGTTATGGTACACAAAAAAGAAAAGATGTGACGGGTTCTATATCCTCCATTTCGTCAGATGATATCACTAAATCAAATCCTGTAAATATCGATCAGGCATTTCAGGGCCGCATTTCAGGTGTACAGGCTTCATCTATGGGTGGAAAACCGGGCGCACCATTATCAATCAACATCCGTGGGATAAACAGTCCTAATGGTAATGAGCCATTGTATGTGATTGATGGCATACCTGTGGGAAATGGATCGAATGCCGATCAAAATACAAACGGGACTTATAATTTTAATCTAAACACCGATAGGTTCTCAAAATTTGATCTCACGTCACTTAATCCGAACGATGTGGAATCTATCGATATTTTAAAGGATGCATCAGCTACTGCTATTTACGGATCAAGGGCTGCAAATGGCGTTGTTGTTATTACAACCAAACGTGGAAAAAAGGGAAACCCAAAAGTGAACTTTGATATGTATTATGGGACACAACGGTTGGCCAAAAAAATAGATATGCTTGGAGCCAAGGATTATATGGAATTAATGCAAGAATCAAGAGTCAATGGAAGCATACCACGGTTTGCATCATACGACCAATTGCTACAAAACAAAATACCCTACGATACAAACTGGCAGGATGCAGTTTATCGTGTTGCTCCAACTCAGAATTACAATCTATCAATCTCCGGTGCTAATGAAAAATTAACCTATTTCCTTTCCGGAGGTTATATGAACCAAGAGGGTATATTAGGAAATCAATCGGGTTTCGATAGATATTCCCTGCGTGCCAATATCGACAATCAAGTAAGGGATTGGCTTAAAATAGGCGTTAACCTAAATGGTTCGAAAACAACAAGTAAGATTGTGGACCAACAGAACAATTATAGTGCCCCTTTTGATGCCCTGGCCGATTACCCTTTTCTGCCTGTACGTTGGAATGCTGGAGATGATAAATTTTTTGGCGCTCCGGGTGATAAATTTATTACAAATGGGTATTCGGGGCCTACAAGCCTTAATGGTGTTTCTGCACTAAGAAGAAACCCGGCTTTACTTGCAAATGAATTTCCTTTGCCATTGGATAAATATATGGCCATTGGCAATATTTATGTCGACCTGAAACTGTTTAAAGGGCTTACCTATCATTTATCGCTCGGTGGAACATTTAATGATGCCTATTATCATCAATTTACAAATGTTTTAACCTTTGGGACACAAACAACAGGATCAAGCAATTCATTAAACGAATCACATAATTCCGGTGTACAATCACAAATAGATCATTACCTGACCTATCACCTGGAGAATGGGAACCATAATTTGACATTAATGGCAGGGCAAAGTGCCACAAAAAACAAATGGAGTACCTTGAATGTTGGAGGAAGTAATTTCCCAATAGAAACTGAATCTGTAAGCCTTGGAACTCCTGGTATACCCACAGGTCATATTTGGGAATCGAGTTTACAATCGTTATTTGGTCGTGTTAACTATGCTTTCAATGACAAATATTTGGTAACAGCAACAATTCGACGTGATGGATCATCAGTTTTCGGGCCAAACGATAAATATGGGATTTTCCCCTCAGTTGCTATGGGCTGGAGGTTGTCCAACGAAGGGTTCATGAAGAAATTTCAATGGATTTCAAACCTTAAAGTAAGGGGTAGCTGGGGGCAAACCGGTGCTCAAAATATTAATCCTTACCAATATTTGCAAACAATATCGGCTGATCAGCAAATTGTTTCGTTTGGGAACATTACTTCTGACGCTGTTAGTAAGGTTGCAATCCATAATAACATACCCAACCCCGATTTAAAATGGGAAGCAACCACACAGCTGGATGCCGGGTTTGACTTAAGCATCCTCAAAAATAAGGTAAGTTTGGTTTTTGATCTATATAAGAAAACTACAAGTAACCTTTTGCTTAGTTCAATACCTGTTCCCTCATTTATGGGATATAATGGGCCATCTGTTAACCTTGGCGAATTCCAAAATAAAGGTATTGAAATACAAATTGACTTAAAAGACGTTTTGAATCACCATGATTTCAAATGGGATATTGCCTTGAATTATTCCATGAACAGGAATAAAGTTGTAAGTATCGGGTACAATGGCCTTTATATTGGCACCAATTATGGACGTACTTATCCAGATAACCCTTGGGGCACCTTCTATGGATATCAGGTTGAAAAGATATTTCAAAATTCTACGGAAATAGCATCTCTGGATGCAAATGCCAAAACAGTGCAGGGTTCACTTGGCATACCAGATGCATCAACTAAAGTTTATCAACCTAATAGTCCACAACCCGGAGACATTAAATTTAAAGATATCAATGGAACTGATAGCAAAGGTAAACTAATACCAGGAATGCCCGATGGTATTATTGACCAAAATGATCAAACAATTATCGGAAATCCTAACCCTAAGTTTATTTGTGGTTTAACAAATTCCTTTAGTTACAAAAATTTTGATTTGAATGTTACTATTCAGGGTGTTTATGGGAACAAAATCTTTAATTCATCGAGGATGCAATTTGAACAGTTTACTGCCAACGGGGATGCTCCGAACCAAACCATTGCAGCGTTAAACCGCTGGAAAAGTGACAGTGACCCGGGAAATGACAAAACTCCAAGGACTGTTTTTAATGATCCAAACGGGAATGGCAGAGTTTCAGACAGGTGGATAGAAGACGGTTCCTATTTGAGAGTTAAAAACATAACTCTGGGATATACCATTCCTTCCAACCTTCTGCACAAAATAAAAATATCAAGCCTGAGAGTATATCTTTCATTGAATAATTATTTTACGCTAACCAAATACGCATGGTACAATCCTGATCTTGGCAATCTTGCGGGGTCTAATGCCTCATTTGGTGTAGATAATAACATTTATCCTTTGGCTAAAACAATGATGTTCGGGCTTAATGTTGGTTTTTAACTTTAAATAATTAAAACTTAGAAAAATGAGAAAGACAATTATATTTCTTTCAACGATATTGGTTTTTATACAGGCATGTAAAAATGATTTTCTGGAGCCTGTTAACCAAAATGCTTTGACCCTGTCGACATATTATAATAATGAAGCAAACCTGAAAAATGCTGTTTTTGGGATATATAAAGTGTTATTGCAGGATGAGGATTATAGTACAAAGGGACTATATGGCTGCACCATGTGGTGTTTCGCTGATGGTGGCGCTGATTTGATTGATTCAAGGACATTTAATGCCGATGGAATTAATCCTTTGGCATTTCAAAGAGGTATTCAAAGGCCAACTGAGGGGATCCTTAACGATTTGTGGAAAAGAAATTATCAAATTGTAAGAAGGGCAAATGATGTTGCCGGGAATGTTGAAAAAGTGCCTTTAACAAATGGGTTTACTTTATCAAATCGAAACCAATACCTTGGCGAGGCATTATTTTTAAGGGCTTTGGGATATTTCAATATCGTTAGGGCTTTTGGGGGAAGACCTCATGTTGATGCCGAAAATGAATGGGGTGTACCTCTGATTACGAAAGTTTTATCAAGCTTAACTGATGTTCAGGATACAACTTTAAAAGTTAGGTCTAAAGTATCTGATATTTATGCCCAGATTATTTCAGATTTAAAAGTAGCCTCTAGTTGTTTGCCGGTGCAATGGGATGGGAATAGCATTGGACGGGCGTCAAAAGGTGCAGCCCTGGGGCTACTGGCTAAAGTATATATGACAAAGGCTGGAACTAGTGGTAATACAAACCAGGACTGGACGAATGCTCAAATATATTGTGACTCTGTCATCAATCTTAATGTATACAAACTTTGGACTGACCCGGGTGCTCTTAAGAATGCCTATGGAACGCTTTTCAGAAGGGTAGCCTCCAATTGTTCAGAATCGTTGTTCGAAGTGCAGTGTTCTCCTTTAAGCTCAGGTGATGGTAGCAAAGAATATGGCTTCGGAGAAAATTATAATAATTTTCTTTCGATTAGTTGGGATATGGCTATGAATAACAAAGGTGTCGCAAATCCTACACTGGATTTTGTAAACATGTTTGATACTATTATAGACCAAAGGTTTAAAGCATCTGTTTTTAACCCAGGAGACACATGGTTACCGGATTTTACCAGCAATTTATTTACAAATTCTGATGGAACCGTTTGGCATTATGATCCATTGGCTGCTTCTCCTAATCCTTCCCTTACAGGTTACAATGTTAAAAAGTTTTTATCGGGGCAAAAAGGTGGACATTCCATGTGGGAAACAGGATCTGCCAACCCACGTGTTTTAAGGTATGCTGAGATCCTCCTTATAAAAGCTGAGGCTTTGAATGAATTAGGAAATACAGGAGATGCAAAGCAATTTGTTGACCAGGTTAGGTCAAGGGCGGGGTTGCTTGGTATATCTAATGGCTTAACTCAAGTAGCTATGCGTTCTGCGATATGGGATGAAAGGGGCAAGGAATTATTTATGGAAGCAGACAGATGGTTCGACCTAAAACGAACTGACATGCTGCTTAGCGCTATGATAAAAAAGAACAATAACCTGCCACAATCATATACCAACCCTACCCATAGTGAGACAGCGTATTCTTCAAATTTTGGTAGCAATAGAAATTACGTAATGCCAATCCCACAGGGTGAAATTGATGTTTGTCAGGGAACTTTAAAGCAATATCCCGGATATTAATTTACTTAAATTGCCTAAAAAGTAACCGTCTTTGGGCGGTTGCTTTTTTTTCTTCCCAGATCTGCAAAGCTTTATAAATCTGATAAGGTTAAAAATCAGGTAAAAAAGATTGATGCTAAGGATTAAATATTTTCTTTCAACTAATTTAAGAAACATCCGGTCAATTTTAAATTTGCAAAAATTCACGTGCAATCCAGCACAAATAATTAAGTCTTTATTCTATAATATTTCTGAACAATTGGTTAACTATCTATTTTATATTATTTACTAAAAATTTGAAACATGAGAAAAATTTTATTTGGGTTAATTTTAATTGGGTTGTTAATTTCAACCCTTGGCTTCTCTCAGTACCGGGTTAATGGTACGCAAATTTATAATGGGAGTAATCCTGTTGTAATGAAAGGGACTAACGTAAATGGACCCAATTGGGTTTGGGGAAGGGAAACAACACAAGACGCAAACTTAATTGTTGATACTTGGAAGTTTAACATTGTACGTACTAATCAATTTTTGTATGGGGCACGTATTTCTACAAATAACAATTTGGATTTAATAATAAATACATTTACTGCAAAAGGTTGTGTTGTAATGATTGAAGTACATGACTTTACAGGAACCGAGCCAACTGATGCCCAGTTGAACGATTTGAAAAACTTTTGGATTGATAAGGCAACCAAGTATAAAAACAATGACAAGGTATGGTTCAATATTGAAAATGAACCTGTAGATGGATGGAATGGCTCAGTAAGTCTTACAACACGTTGGAGAGATGTTCACGACCAGTGTATTGGGGTAATTCGTGCTGCAGGCGCTAATAACATTTGCGTTTGCGACGATAATGGTTGGGGGGCTGGTGCTTGGAACGATGCCCAGAGTGGTATTATGACCTATGGCCAATTTCTTACTTCAAAGTACAGCAACATTGCATTTGGTGTACATTTATATGATGATAGAATTTCAGTTGCGAATCTGACTGCTTGGTTTAATAGTATGATTTCGAAAGGCTTATGCCCTATAGTTGGCGAATTTGGGGTAGATAATGGCGCAGCATGGCCCAATGCTCCAACAAATTTGTTTAGTATACTTCATAATACAAGCAACAGTCAAGCACTTCAAAATGTAGGCAGGCTTTCATGGCATTGGGCAAGTGGCGATGCTAACAGATATTGCAATACCGGTGATGGGAATGGTTATGATGTAAATCAAACCAATGGAATAACAAGACCAACCAACCTGGTTGCAAATTTTGGGGGTTTAATTTGGGATGATAGTCATTCTGGCACTCCTTTAAACGTTGCCGTTACAGGTGTTACGGTAAGTCCTACATCTGCATCAATTGCTGTTGGTGCTACCACGCAGCTTACAGCTACGGTTTCGCCATCAAATGCAACCAACAAAACCGTTAGCTGGAGTTCTTCTAATACTTCTGCTGCCACAGTTAGTTCAAGTGGTTTGGTAACAGGTGTTGCAGCTGGAACGGCAACTATTACGGTTACTACTCAAGACCAAGGCAAAACAGCTACGGCATCTATAAGTGTTAATACAACTAACTTGAACCTGGCTTTTAATAAACCTGTTTCTGTATCTGCAACCAATGGAACCACAAACGTTGCTGGTAATGCAGTTGACGGAAATACATCTACGCGTTGGGAAAGTCCAAGTAGTGATCCACAATGGATTTATGTTGATTTAGGTAGTAATTATAATGTAACCGAAGTGAAATTAAACTGGGAAACAGCTTGTGGAAAAGATTATAAGATACAAGTATCAACCGATGCCAGCAGCTGGACTGATATAAAGACTGTAACAGGCAATACCACTGCAGGAGTTATTGATTATACCGGTCTATCAGGATTGGGTCGTTATGTGAGGATGTATGGAACTGCTCGAGCCACTGTTTGGGGATATTCGTTGTTTGAGTTTGAAGTCTATGGAACTCAAAATAATAATATTGCGGTTACTGGTGTTAGTGTAAGCCCAACCTCACTCACTTTGACTTCGGTGGGAGCTACTGGTCAATTAACAGCAACGGTTTCACCATCAAATGCAACTAATAAAACTGTAAGCTGGAGTTCAAGTAATACAGGTGTTGCCACAGTTAGCTCAAGCGGTTTGGTAACAGGTGTTGCTGCAGGTACGGCAACTATTACGGTTACCACTCAAGACCAAGGTAAAACAGCTACAGCATCTATAACTGTTACTACAACTAGCTCGAACCTGGCTTTGAATAAACCTGTTACAGTATCTGCAACCAATGGAACCACAAACGTGGCTAGTAATGCAGTTGACGGAAATACTTCTACTCGTTGGGAAAGTCCATTTAGTGATGCACAATGGATTTATGTTGATTTAGGTAGTAATTATAATGTAACCGAAGTGAAATTAAACTGGGAAAATGCTTGCGGAAAAGATTATAAGATACAAGTATCAACCGATGCCAGCAGCTGGATCGATATAAAAACTGTAACAGGCAATACCACTGCAGGAGTTATTGATTATACCGGTTTATCAGGAACAGGCCGTTATGTGAGGATGTATGGAACTACTCGAGCCACTATTTATGGTTATTCGTTGTGGGAGTTTGAAGTCTATGGAACTACAAATACAAAGATTGACGATAGGGCCACTGGCGTTACCTATAGTGGATACTGGAGTCAGGGATCGAACTCAAATTTCTATCAAAGCACTGAAACCTACAGCAACAGTGCCAATGCGTATTGCCAATATACATTTACCGGCACAGGCATAACCTGGTATGGTGAAAAGAACAATAGCATAGGTATTGCTCAGGTTTACATCGATGGTGTTTTAGACCAGTCGGTTGACGGTTATAGCGCAACCTCGCTTTATCAGCAGACTTTGTACACAAAAACAGGCCTAACACAGGCTTCTCATACAATAAAGATTGTGGTAACTGGTACAAAGAATGCCAGCGCAAGCGGTGTTTATGAGCAGATAGATGCCTTGGAATATACGAGCGGTGGCTCATCACTAAAAAGTGCACTTGTTGCCCCAGATATTACCGAAATAGGCAAGGGGGCATTTAGTGCAAGTGTTTTCCCAAACCCAATTACCTCCCAATCCATTCTTGAAATTAACTCACCCGATGAAAAATCTGATATTACTATTCGGATTATTGATATTAACGGGAAGGTTATTTATTCAAACAATCTCAACTTTTTGGGCGAAATGAGATTGCCTGTTAACCTTGACAATGCTCCAAACGGGGTATATATACTTCAGGTTCAACAAGGGGGACAAGTAATAAATAAACGTTTGATTAAATGAAACTTATAAAGTTGTAATTAAATAATAAAGGTTTAGTGTTAGTTAGTCGTAGTTAGTATACCGGGGGTTAAATACCTCCGGTATTTTTTAAATATTAACTATGAGTCGCCTCTAAAAAGTTTTTAACCACGAATTAGACGAATTAAACGAATTTAATCCATTGATAATATGAAATATAAAAATATTTAAATTTCATAAATTACCAAAAACATTGTTTTTGGAGTGGATTCAACTATTAAATTGCAAATAAACTATATTTACTAACTAATAAAATAAAAAAGTCAGGTGAATAAAAAAAACGTTTCCATTTTTTTGTTAATCCTTGCGATATCTGTTATATCGACTAGCTGTTTAAAAAAATCCAATACTTTCGAAATAAGAAAACTGGCAGATTATGTTGATACTCAAATTGGAGTTCGAGGCCAAAACAATCCAAGTAATTGTGTTATAGGTCCACAAATGCCATTTGGTTCAATTAATCCGTCGCCCGACACCAAGCCTAACGGTAAACCTGGGAATACGGATGGATATGATCCAAATGAAGAAATAATTGGATTTAGTCAAACTCATGTAAGTGGCACTGGTGGATGTGGAAAATATGGGAACTTTTTAATATCGCCACAAGTTGGTTTAAAAATAAATTCATATCACCATAGTTCACAAAAATATGATGAAATATCAAAAGCATATTATTATGCAGTTCGTCTTAAAAAATATGACATTCATGTAGAGTTCAGTCCAACACACAATTCAGCTATTTACCGATTTACTTATCCTAATACCGATAGCGCTTGTATTTTAATAGATGTTGTTAAAACATTAAACATTTGCAACGACTACCGAATACAAGCCGGAAATGTAACTATCAATCCTAAAAATAACGAAATTGCGGGTTGGGGCAGGTTTATTGGAGGTTGGGAAAAACAGGCCTATAACATATATTTTTCGGCAAAAATTAACAAATCAATTATTGATTTTGGTGTATATAAAAACGGAAAACTTAAACCAAATTCAACGAAAGATTCAGTAACTACTGAAAATGATAGTATTGGCTGCTATTTAAAATACTCAACATCGCAAAAGGAACAAATTGAATTGAAAATTGCCATTTCATTTGTTAGCATTGAAAATGCAACGAAATTTTTAGAAAAAGAAATTCCTGATTGGAATTTTAATGCAATAAAGGACAAAGGTTCAAAAAAATGGGACGAAGCACTAAGCAGCATTATAATTGACGATAATACTGCAACCAAGGAACAACTATCTATTTTTTACACGGCCTTATACCATTCCATGGTAATGCCACGAAATAGAACTGAAGACAATCCCTATAAAACGGGCAAACCTTATTACGATGATCAGTATTGTGTTTGGGATACTTATCGAACCTTATTCCCATTGATGGCAATTGTTAAAGAAAGCTTTGTTCGCGATAATATAAAATCGTTTATTGATAGGTATAAAATCCATGGTAAAGTTCGTGATGCTTTTGTTGCGGGAAATGAAGGTGAACCAGGTAATGTTCAGGGAGGCGATGATGTTGATTGTGTTATTGCCGATGCTTATGTAAAAGAAATTAGTGGCGTTGATTGGTTGAAGGCATATGAAGTACTAAAATTTAATGCCGATCATGAGAGATTGCCTAGTTTTATTGAAAATAACCGAGGCTGGGTGCCGGATAAAACTTGCCAGAAAACCAGAAATGCTTGTTGTTCCAAAACTCTTGAATTCTCTTACAATGATTTTTGTATTTCACAAGTAGCAAAAGGATTGGGTTATGAAGTTGATTATAAAAAATACCTAAACAGAAGCAAAAATTGGCAATTACTTTGCGATACAGTTACAATTAGCGACGGATTCAGATGTTTTATTCGCCCAAAAGATAAAGAAGGCAATTGGTTACCTTACGATCCCAAAAATTGGTACACTTGGGATGGTCCCTATTTCTACGAAGGTTCACCATGGACATATTCGTACCTTGTTCCACATGATTTATTAAAACTTATTGAGTTGACAGGAGGAAAAGAGGCATTTGTTAAAAAGCTGGAACATGCCTGCAATAGCGGACTTCTCGAAATTTACAACGAACCTGGATTTTTAGCAGTCAGGTCATTCAATTATGCCGGGAGGGTTGATTTAAATTCATTTTATGTCAGAAAAATAATGAAGTCATTTACTACCAGCGGTGTTCCCGGCAATGATGACTCTGGAGCTATGAGTTCGTGGTATATCTTTTCAGCTTTAGGCTTTTTCCCAAATGCAGGGCAAGATATATACTTAATTAATGGACCATTGTTTAAAAAGGCAAGCCTGCAAATGGAAAATGGGAAGAAGATTGTAATTAATGGAATAAATGCTTCTAGCAAGAACATTTACGTGCAATCGGCTTTACTTAACGGCAAACCAATTGGAAAATCATGGTTTACACATGCCGACATTAAAAATGGCGCTGAAATTACATTTACCATGGCAGAAAAACCATCAGAGTGGGCAAAAAACGCTCAAGTTCCTTATTCTATAAGTCTAATTCATTGATTAGTTACCTAATTTACCAATTAAACTTATGAAACGAGCATGCAATCGGGTGTTGCAACTTTAAAAGCAAAAGCCGATGGGCTAATTTCTACCCAAATAAATATACAAATAAACTAAAACAAACCACTTTTTAAATATTGTAATTAAATTTTTAAATATGCATTACAAACTATTGTTTTTTTTATTTTTCTCCACTTTTCTGGCGCTAATGGTTTCATCTCAGGAAGTAAAGCTTTATCAGGAAAAAATAAGCATCCCCACTTATCAAATTGGAGAGGCAGAGAAAAACCCTATTTTTTATCAGCCAAAGCCATATCAAGGTGCTCAGGGTAGAGTATATCCTTATCCCAATCTCAATCAACTTACCGACCAAAAGGTTATGAAGGATTACAATGGTGTTATCCTCGAAAATGAATTCGTAAAAATATGTGTATTGCCTGAAATTGGAGGTAGAATTTATTACGCAAAAGATAAATCGAACGGATACGATTATGTTTATTATAACGAAGTGATTAAACCGGCATTGATCGGAATGACTGGTGCCTGGATGTCGGGAGGCGTAGAATGGAACATACCTCATCATCACCGTGCTTCGACTTTTATGCCAGTTGATTACAAATTGCAGGATAATTTGGATGGTAGTAAAACTGTGTGGGTAGGTGAATACGAAAAACGTAATAGGTCGAAATGGATGGTGGGATTAACTTTACGTCCCGGAAAATCTTATCTCGAAGTAAGTATTAAGTATTTCAATGTAACACCATTAGTTCAATCATTGTTATTTTGGGCAAATATTGCTGTTAATGCTAATGAAAGTTATCAGGTAATTTATCCACCTGATGTTGAAAAAGTTGTTTATCATGCAAAAGTTGATTTCAGTGATTGGCCCATTTCACACCAAAAATATATGGGAGTTGATTTTACTAAAGGAGTTGATTTAAGCTGGTGGAAGAATGCCCCCGACCCAACTTCATTTTTTGTATGGGAATCCAAAATGGATTTTGTAGCTGGTTATGATCATGGTAAAAATGCGGGTATTGTAATAGTTGGTGATCGGCATACAGTTACAGGAAAGAAGTTTTGGAACTGGGGTAACAATGAGGTTCAGCGAATGTGGGATCAGATACTTACTGACAAAAATGGTCCATACCTGGAATTAATGGTTGGTGCATACTCCGACAGCCAACCTGATTATAGTTGGTGTAACCCATATTGTACTCAGGAAGCTACCATGTATTATTATCCGGTTCAACACGTTAAAAACATTAAAAATGCCAATAAAGACATCGCGGTAAATTTAGAAATTAATGAAGGAAAAGTTACTTTAGAAGTGGGAGCCACATCTATTTGTGATAATCTAAAAATGATATTAAGCGATGATGGAAAAAATCTTTATGAAAAAAACATTTCTATTACACCTTCTAAAACATTTCACTTAGATACTACATTGAATATTTCTGATCCCGAAAAGTTAACATTAAGGGTTTTAACATTTGATGGAAAGGAATTGATCTCATACCAACCAACCAAGCGAAAAAATGAACCGACGCCCGAAATTTATCACACCCCAAAAGAACCAAAAGAAATTCAAAGTGTCGAAGAATTATATCTTACAGGATTGCGAATAGAACAATTTCACAATGCCAATTTCAATCCAATGGTATATTATCAGGAAGCATTGCGAAGGGATAGTGCAAATATGTTGGTTAATAATCAGCTGGGGATATATTACTTACGAAATTACAACTTCGAAACAGCCGAAAAACATTTAAGAATAGCTATCAATCGCGCTTCAGCCAACTACACCAAACCAAAATTTTCGGAACCCATGTATTATATGGGCTTGTGTCTGTTGGAGCAGGGTAAATACGACGAATCCTATGACTGGTTTGCCAAAGCAGCCTGGAGTATAGAATGGGAGTCGGCATCGTATTTTAAAATGGCACAAATAAGTGCACTGAAAGGTGATTATTCGAAAGCACTCGAAAACTGTAATCATGCAGTTGTCGTTAATGGTAAAAATAACGATGCACTCGGTTTGAAATCTGCACTTCTTAGAACTACAGGTGATTACCCAGCCGCTCTGCAAAATATCAAAAGTCTTTTGAAATTAAATCCAACTGATTTTTTTGGCCTGTACGAATTATATAAAATAAGCAATAAAGTATCAGCGGGTAAGAAAACTGAAGTATTGTTAGCTGAATTTCAAAACATTATTCGTGATGAACCCGACAACTTTTTAGAAACAGCCGCACGTTTTGGTGCTGCCGGTTTTTATACCGATGCAGTTAATATTCTTCTGAATGCAACACATTCAACTAGTAAAAAGGTTAACGCCAATCCTATGATAGCTTATTACTTGGGCTACTATTATAATTTATTGAATGATAAAGATAATTCGATTAAGTATTTAAAATTAGCCGGTAGTTTACCAGTCGATTATTGCTTTCCCTATGGTACCACTTCTATCCTGGTGTTAAAAACTGTTTGCGAAAAAATACCAACCGATGGTTTGGCACATTATTACCTGGGTAATATTTATTGCGATTTTCAACCCGATGTGGCAGAGAAGGAATGGGAAAAAGCCGCGCAGTTAAATACTTCTACGGCTGTAATATATCGCAATTTAGCGTATGTATATGCCAATTTTAATAATAATCTGCAAAAAGCCATCGAAAATATTGATAAAGCAATTGCCCTCAATCCTAATGATGCACTCTTTATTGCCGAAGCCGATAATTATTATACCTATGCCAAGTTACCTATCGATAAACGAATCAAATTGTTTACAAACAATCCCAAGGCGTTCGAGAAAGTGGATATCACACTAGCTCATTGGGTAAATTTACTCATCTATACTGGTAAATACGACGAAGCCATTAAAATTCTTACCGATTTTCATTTTCATAACGTAGAAGCTTTTGATGGAGGCGTGCACTTGAGTCTAGTAGATGCACACGTACTACGAGGCAAACAACTATTGCAGCAAAAGCAATATCAAAAAGCGTTAGACCATTTTGCAATCGCATTGACTTTCCCTCGCAACTTAGAGTATGCTCGCGATTCGAAAAGTCCGATTGCATATTATTATATGGGACTTGCATATCAAGGCTTGAACAACAAACCCAAAGCTGAAGAATATTTTAAAAAATCAAGCGAAACAGACGATAACGAATGGGGCGAAGTATTGAACAGCAAAGCATTGGCATTGAAAGAACAAGGACAGAACGATATGGTAAAAAAAACTTACCTGAAAATGATGGATAAAGGGTATGAATTATTGAAAGAAAAATCGGAAGTGTCACATTACAGTGGATGGGCCGAAAACAGGTATAATGAAGTAAGAAGGAAAGCGAAAGGCTATTATTTTATTGCTTTAGCCAAAAAAGGTTTGGGTTTAGAAGCTGAAGCGACTGATTACTTCAAGAAATCTGGTGATACGGATCCTTACTTTTTAAGTCAAAAAGCTTATAGGCAATAGGAACAAAAAAATTGAATAGTTAATAATAATCAAATAACAGTTGATAATGAAAAAATTATTATTGGGATTATTGGTTCTAACCCAATTTGTTGGTCAGGCGAATAGCCAATCAATTCCACTTTATAAAGATTCAAATGTTGTAATTGAAAAAAGAGTAGATGATTTATTGTCGAAAATGACTTTGGACGAAATGATTTCTATGATTAGTGGCTTGGGATTTTCGACTGTTCCTAATGATCGATTAGGCATACCTAGTCTTGTAATGGTTGATGGACATGCCGGTCCCTGTGTGGGAAACTCAACAAGCTTTGCAACTGCAATAACAATGGCAGCAACCTGGAACCCTGAGTTAATTTACCAAATAGGTAAGGCATTTGCTGAAGAAACAAGGGCAAAAAATGATAATACACTTTTAGCTCCCAATATTAATTTACACCGGACACCTCAAGCAGGGAGGAATAGTGAAACCTTTGGTGAAGATCCGTTTCTGATTGGCAAAATGGCTTCAGCATATATCAAAGGCTTGCAGGATAATGGAGTTTTGGCAACTGTAAAGCATTTTGCCTGTAATAACCAGGAAACCAACAGGTCGTTTATTGATGTGAATGTTGATGAACGAACTTTGAATGAAATTTATTTGCCCGGATTTAAAACTGCAATTCAGGAGGGTGGTGCTTTAGCAGTAATGTGCTCATACAATCGAGTTAATGGTCAATATACTTCAGATTGTAAGTATTTACTTTCAGATATTCTAAAAAATAAATGGGATTTTAAAGGTATGGTTATGTCCGATTGGGGCGCAGTTCACAGTACAATACCAGCATTTTATAGCGGGCTCGATCTTGAAATGCCTAAAGGCGAATACTTCACAAAATCAAATATTCTTCCTTTAATGGAAAATCCCATTTACAAAGAACAATTAAGGGATAAAGTCAGAAGAATATTGAGAACTATGTATAATATTGGAATTATGGATAATAAAAATCCTTTTCTTTCTAAGTATGATACAATTAAGCAAGCTCAGTTATCCCTACAAAACAGTCGTGAGGGAATTGTATTATTAAAAAATTCAAATAGTATTTTGCCTTTCGATTCCCATAAGATCAAATCTCTTGCTGTAATTGGACCTATGTCGAAAGCCCCTGATATACGTGGGGTGTTAAGCAGCCATGCAGTAAATACATATCAGGGTATAAAAGAAATGTTTGGAGAAAGTGTTAACGTGACTCAATCGTTGGGTTGTAATATAAAAGACGATGGAATACTGATTAATAAGGATAATTTTAAATCGGAAGATGGCAAACCTGGTTTTGTAATGGAATATTTCGACAATCAAGAATTGGAAGGGATTCCAAAGATATCAAAATGTGTCGATCAAATTTCTTTTTCATGGAGTATATTTCCTCCATTACCTGAAATAAAAACTGATAAATATTCAATAAGAATTAAGGGAACTTTAACTGCACCCGAAACTGGATATTACAATTTTTATCTAATAATGGCTTTCAGCAATATGCGATTTTATTTAGAAGGAAAAACGCTTTATGACAAGTGGGCTGGCCAAGGTGCATGGACAAAAGGAATTGACAGTGTGTATTTAAAAAAAGGAGTTCCTATGAGTTGTGTACTTGAATACAAATCGAATGCGCAGTCATATAACTTATTTTCATTTTTATGGAAATTTCTTGAGCAAAACCCTCTGCAAAAAGCTGTTGCTTTAGCCAAAAAATCTGATGCTGTAGTTGTATGTGTCGGATTCTCCGGGGCACTTGAAAATGAAGAACATGATCGCTCTGTTTCACTTGATCCTGCACAGGAAGAACTTATAAAAGAAATAAGTAAAGTGAACAAAAATATCGTAGTCGTTATGAATTCAGGTTCCGCAGTGGTTATGAATAATTGGGTCGATAAAGTCCCCGGTATAATAGAACAATGGCATCCTGGTCAGGAAGGAGGCACAGCGCTTGCTGAAATATTGTTTGGGAAAGTAAATCCATCAGGTAAACTTCCAGTTACTTTTATGAAACGATGGGAAGATTCACCGGCCTTTGATTATTATCCTGGTAAAGATGGTGTTGTTGAGTACAAAGAAGGCATAAATGTTGGTTATCGGTATTTTGACCGCCCTTCGTCACCTCATGCACAATTTACATTTGGTTATGGATTATCTTATACCACATTTGAAATCAGCAATTTAAAGCTTTCAGCAAATTCAATTTTAATCACTGATACACTACATTTGAATGTTTTAATAAAAAATACTGGTAAAATGGATGGTGCTGAGGTAGTTCAATTATATATTGGCCAGGATAAATGCTCCGTTGATAGACCGATAAAAGAATTAAAAGCATTTCATAAAATATTTTTAAAAGTAGGTGAAGAAAAAACAATTCAGTTTACCATTAAGCCCAACGATCTGAAATTCTATGATGTTATATCACATGATTGGAAAGCAGAGCCAGGGACTTTTACGGCATTTATTGGAACCTCTTCTATGGATATTAAGCAAAAAATCGGTTTTGAATTGAAATAAACAAATCGAGTACAATATATTTTAAAGAATAAATTTTTGGTGGCAAAACAATCTTTCATTTAAAAATGAACTATGAAAACAAAATTATTTCTAACTACTGTAATCATATTGATTGGCTTAATTCAAGCCAACGCGCAACAACCTGTTAAATGGGTTCATCTTTCGAGCAAAACCAGCGATATAGAAGCTCCAAATGCCGGTGGGGAACAAACTTCGGTAGCTGTAGCTGATTTTACCAACGATGGAATCAACGACTTCTGTATTTCAGAGCGTACAGAGGCTCCAGCAATGGTTGTTTATTTTCGTAACGATAAGGGTTGGACAAAATATCCGGTTGAAGCCGGCAAGTTGCATATTGAAGCCGGCACCACTGCTTGCGATGTGGATGGCGATGGCGATTTGGATATTATTGCCGGCGGCGATTGGCAAAACAACGAAGTTTGGTGGTGGGAAAACCCGTATCCGAATTTTGATCAAAATACGCCATGGGAGCGCCATTTAATTCGTAAGTCGGGCGGCAATAAAATTCACGACCAAATGGTTGGCGATTTCGATGGCGATGGTAAACCAGATGTGGTATTTTGGGCTCAAGGCGATAGAACATTGTATTTTACTCGCATTCCCAAAAACCCAAAAGAATTGAATGAATGGAAACTTATTCCGGTTTATACTTATTACGATGACGGCCAGATGGAACAGCATGGTTTTGCACCTGAATTTAGAGATAACAACGAACATGAAGGATTAGCAAAAATTGATATCGATGGCGATGGTATTCAGGACATAGTTGGAGGCGGAATGTGGTTCAAATACCTGGGAAATGACAAATTTTCTTTCAATACTATTGACGGAGCCTTCACCTATAGCCGTTCTATAGCCGGACAATTTATAAAAGGTGGCCGCCCCGAAGTGGTATTATGTCCGGGCGATGGTGTGGCCTCAATGTATATGTATGAATATCAGGGTGCGGGCCATGTTAAGCAATGGTCGATGAAAGAAATTGTTAAAACTGTGCATAACGGGCATTCTTTTGCAGCAATTGATTTTGATGGTGATGGAAACCTCGACATCTGGAATGCTGAAATGTCGCTTGGAAACAATACCAATGCCATGAACCATATTTTGTTGGGCGATGGGAAAGGTAATTTTCCAAGAGAAATAATTGTTTCGCAAGGTATTGATATTCACGAATCTGAAATGGCCGACCTCGATGGCGATGGTGACATTGATATACTTGGAAAACCATACAATGGCGATGTTCCCCGTTTGGATATCTGGCTTCAAAACGGAACAGGTGAAGTAATTGCAAAACGGGCAGGTGCTTTTAACCAACCGGTTGGACTGGAAATTTATTCACTCCGTTTCGAGTTACAAAAAGATGTTGCAAGCACTTTGGCCAAAATGAAGCAGATGGGATTTACCGATTTGGAAGTTTCCGGTTACTATGGAAAAACCCCTAAGGAATTTAAGAAGTTGCTCGACCAGAATGGCTTGAAATGCAGCAGCATGGTTTTTGATTATGACAAGTTTAAAAACCATATCGAAACCGTAATTACTGAGGCTAAACTATTCGGAGCCAACTATGTAGGAATTGGCTGGATAGCACATGATAAGGCATTTGACAAAACACTTGCCGAAAAAGCCAGTTCAGATTTCAATCTTTTTGGAACTAAACTTAAAAAATCAGGGCTGCGCTTTTTCTATCATCCACACGGATACGAATTTAATACTCCCGATGGAAACCTGATGGATTTGATGCTGGCACAAACCAAGCCGGAACTGGTAACTTTTCAACTCGATGTATTTTGGGCAACTTATGGAGGAGCTGACCCAATTGCGTTGCTGAAAAATAATTCCGGACGGTTTGAACTCATGCACCTCAAAGAATTACGCAAAGACACTCCCGGAAATAATACAGGACTTGCAGCCGACGAAACAAGTGTTTCATTAGGCAATGGTGTCACCAATTGGCCTATTTTATTGAGACAAGCGGTAAAATCTGGAACGAAGAAATTCTACATCGAAGACGAAGCAAAAAATGCAATCAACCAGATTCCGCCAACAATAAAGTATTTGAATAGTTTGAAATAACGGTTATCATAACGGAATATAAATCATCACAACATTATGAAAATGAATATTATATCACATAAAAATAAATGGTTACTTAAAAAAATATTAAGACAATAAGGGGGATTTAAGGGTATGGTACTATCTGATTATTATGGTGTAAGATGTTTGCATATTTCAAATTTTGTTGCTAAAGATACTGCTGATGCTACAAAACAGGCTATTGAAGGTGGTGTTGATATGGAATTGCCCGATATTGATCATTATTATCACTCTTTGGTTGAATTGGTTAAAAAAGGTAAAGTATCAAGCTACTGTAGATAAAGCTGTTTCAAGAGTTTTAAAAGCCAAATTCCAACTTGGTTTGTTTGAAAAACCTTATGTTAATCCAGTCTATGCTGAGAAAATTACAAACTGCAAAGCGCATGAAACATTAGCATTAAAGGCTGCTGAAGAAGCTATTGTGTTACTAAAAAATAAAAACCAAATTTTGCCTCTTGATATAAAAAAACTAAAATCAATTGCAGTAATTGGCCCAAATGCAGATTATTGTCACCTGGGTGGATATATTGGTGATCCAGGAAGACGAATAAGCATTTTGCAAGGAATTCTTGATAAATTGGGAACCCAGGTAAAGGTTAACTATGCCAAAGGTTGCAATATTATAAAAACTGAGGGGGAAATATATACCGATAAGGTCGACCTGAATGATCCAATCGAGGACTTAAAAAACATTTCAAAAGCATTACAAGTTGCTAAAGCATCAGATATAATGTTACTTGTTGTTGGAGGTAATGAAGAAAACACAAGGGAAGCTTGTGCTTCTTATCATTTGGGAGACAGGACCACCCTTGATATTATAGGAAAACAGAATGATTTGGTTGAAGCGATTGTAAACACAGATAAACCGGTAATAGTGTTTTTAATTAATGGAGGACCTTTGTCTATAAACTATATCGCACAAAATGCAAATGCAATTTTAGAAGGTTGTTACCTGGAACAGGAAACAGGAACTGCCGTTGCAAATACTTTATTCGGTGACAATTGCCCTGGAGGTAAGCTTCCTGTTACATTTCCAAGAAGTGTAGGGCAGGTACCATGTTACTATAATTATAAGCCTGGGGCTAAAAGAGGATATGTACTGGATGGCATCAGTCCACTTTATGCCTTCGGGTATGGACTAAGTTATACTACATTTAATTATAGCGAGCTTAAACTTGCTAAAAATCAAATTAAACAAAATGAAAGAACAATAGTATCTGTTGAAATAACAAATACTGGTAAAATTAAAGGAGATGAAATTGTACATTTATATATCCGTGATAAAGTTAGTTCAGTTACAAGTCCAGTAAAAGAACTTAGAGGATTTGCCCACCTATCTCTTAACCCGAAACAGACCAAAACTATAACTTTTGATATTACACCTTAAAAATTAGCATTTACAAATATTGATATGAAATATGGCGTTGAACCTGGTGAATTTGAAATTATGGTAGGTTCTTTATCGTGATGAAGATTTAAAAAAAGTAACATTAAATGTCGAAGAATAATACAAATAAATAAAATAATTAATAAGTATGAAAATTTTAAATATTCTGATAGTTTTTTTGGTGTGCTATAGTCACAGCTTGTTGGCTCAAAAATGGGAATTGGTTTGGGCAGAGGAATTCAATTATAAAGGCTTGCCCGACTCTGCAAAGTGGAACTATGAAGAAGGTTTTATCCGGAACAATGAAGCACAATTTTACACAAAAAACCGGTTAGGGAATTCACGGGTAGAAGGTGGAAACCTGATTATTGAGTCAAGAAAGGAAGATTTTTCCACGGCCAAATACACTTCAGCTAGCATTAATACGCGGTATAAAGGCGATTGGCTCTATGGGAAATTTGAGATAAGGGCTAAATTACCCAAAGGTGTCGGAATGTGGCCAGCTATCTGGATGATGGCAACGAATGATGATTATGGAGGTTGGCCTCATTGTGGAGAAATTGATATAATGGAAAGTGTAGGATTTGATCCATTTATGGTCTATATGACCTGTCACACCGGAATGTTCAATGCGGCAAAAGGAACTCAGATTGGGTGTAAAACCAAAATCAATCATGTTTATGACCAATTCCACACTTATAAATTGGAGTGGTATCCGGATAGACTTGATTTATATATTGATGATATCAAGTATTTGACATATCCAAAAGCAAGCGAAGATAAAGAAATATGGCCATATGATAAGCCACATTATTTAATGCTAAATATTGCAGTTGGTGGTGCTTGGGGTGGCATGAAAGGCGTTGACGATAAAATTTTCCCTCAAAAAATGATTGTTGACCATGTGAGGGTTTATCAAATGAAATGACATTCAGATCATATGATATAAACTCGTAAAGAATTGATGGCTAATTAGTAAATATTCAAACTAAAGAAAATATTTTCATCTTTACATGTGTATTTTACACCATTTGTGCAAATGCCCAACCCATAAAAGTATCCGCAGTAAACCCTCACTATTTAGAATATAAGGGCTAACCAATCATGCTCATTACCTCAGGGGAACATTGTGGAGCTATTATCAACAAAGGGTTCGACTATACGGCATACTTAGATACACTCGCCATGTACGGGCTAAATTACACACGAATTTACCCAGGCGAAATGATCGAGAGCTTTGACAGGTGGATTAAAGGGAACATGTTAGGTGTGCCAACGGCAGACCTATTTTTGCCGTGGACAAGAAGTAATGTTAAAGGATACACTCAGGGTGGAAACAAATTTGATTTGGATCAATGGAATGAAGTTTTTTTTATCCGTTTAAATGATTTTATATCTAAGGCAAAGAAAAGAGGGATTGTTGTAGAAATATGTTTTTTTGACGGGGTCGACCAGATAGCCTTTGATATATCCCCATTTAATGTAAAAAACAATATCCAGGGAATTTATTAAACGCAAATAGAGTGAAAAATATGATTAAAACAATTCGAATTTTAGGATTATTTTTCGCATGTCCCTTGAAAAGGCTTAATAAAGATTGCCCATTTTATTCGCTAAGAAATAAAACAGCAGTTGAACGAGTTAATTTTTTAAAGACAATTAATATTGAAGATCTTAATCAATTGGAAAAAGAGCATATGCTATGCTTTGGCAAACACGTTCATCAAGAAATGCATATCTATTTGCGAAGCTGATGAAAAGAAAGCAGGAAGCCACAAAAAGCCTAGAGGCCCGCTATTCTGCATTCATAAAGGTAGGCCCAATTTCTCATCCCCCCAAAACCTCTGTTGCCGAAAAGTCTGTAACACCGAAAACTGCACAAATAGAATTGACCTTTCCAAGCGGTATTTATATTCTATTTAGTGGCCACATAAAAACCGAAAATATACTTATTTGCTTAAAAAATTGGGAGTTATGTTATTTTTCCTATAAAGTCCAGATAAAACATAAATTTGCTACCATTAAAGTTAAAAAAATGACAGCGCACGTTTTTACGATAATATAATAGGTGATAGTGAATCATTTAATACCATTAAAGAATATATAAAAGGGAACCCTCTAAAATGGGAGGATAATAAATTTCATCCATTAGAGTGGGGTAGAGACAACGCATGCATTATCTCTAAATAATCTATTTCAGAAAATCCCGAAACCAAAAGCCAGAATCTTTAATGGTACGTTTTTGAGTCTCAAAATCATTATAAACAATGCCAAACCGAGGTTTATAGCCGTAACTCCATTCAAAATTATCCATTAATGTCCACAAAAAATATCCTGTCACATTTACTCCTTCGGATTTTGCCTTTAGTACACTATTGAGATAATCCTTAAAATAATTACATCGCTGGGTGTCATGAACGCTTTCACATTGAAGATGATCAGGAAATGCGGCTCCGTTTTCGGTAATAATAATTTTCTTAATCGGATATTTGGCATATTGCTTAATACTCATGTAAATACCATTTGGCCAAACTTCCCAACCCATCTCGGTAAGTTCCGATTTTTCCTTATCGGGTTTTACCTGGGCTGCCCGGATATAAGGAATAATACCTGGTCGGCTAATTACTCTGAAATAGTTTTGCAAGCCAATAAAATCGAAGTCGAATTTAAGCCTTTCCTCATCACCGGGTTGAATGAACCTTCCCATTTTTTCAAGAAATGGGAGATCTTTTTTTGGGTAACCCATCCCAAGCGTAGGTTCAATATAAAGCCTGTTAAGAATCACATCAATTCGTTTGGCGGCTCTTTCATGTCGTGGCAATTGCTTTTTAGGCTCTACATATGAGCATGAGAGCGCTGTTCCGATATGGGCATCCGGCAGATGACTGCGTATAATTCGTCCACCTTCGGCCTGACAAAGCATTGCATGATGTACAGAAGCAAGAAATTTATTTATTCCCCTATTTCCGGGGGCATGCATGCCAATAAGGTATCCCAGTGTAGTAAAAGCCGCCGGTTCGTTTAACACTATCCAATTATGAATGCGGTCGCCAAATTTTTGAACGCAAAAATCAGTATATTCCGAAAACCATGCAAGAATGTCACGGTTTGTCCATCCACCTTTATCTTCCAACAGTTGAGGTAAATCCCAATGATAAAGAGTAACCCAGGGTTCGATACCTATACGGAGGCATTTGTCTATTACCCGGTTGTAAAAATCAACACCCTTATCATTAATTCTTCCTGTTCCATCGGGCAGCAAACGCGACCAAGAAAGTGAGAAGCGGAAATCTTTAAAATTCAAACTTTTCAACAAGTCCAAATCGTTATCGAATTGGTGATAAAAGTCGCAAGCAATCTGGCCTGTGGAATGGTCTTTTATTTTCCCTTTCATCATTTCGAAACGATCCCATATATTTTCACCCTTTCCATCAATATTCCATGCACCCTCAATTTGATGAGATGCTGTTGAAACGCCCCAATGAAACGCGGAACCAAATAATTCTTTTGATATTTCAGGGTCTGGTTTAATTGCTTTCGCTAAGAGTGAGCCGGAATATATACAAGCAGTTCCTGCACCGGCTAATTTCAAAAATTCAGAACGTTTCATAAAAAAATAAATGCCAAAGGTATTAGTAAAACATTAATGTCATAAATTTACAAATATTTTTTCTGCAAATTTGACTCGAACCAGAATTACAAAAATGAATTCAATATGAAAAAAAGTTTAATTATTATAGGTGTTATCTTATATCCGTTTTTAAATAGCCGTGCACAGGAAAAACCTGAACCAGTTATGTCGAAAATTAAGGAGGTTACTGTTTTTGTAAACGGTGCGCAGATAACGCGTATTGGGTCAGTATTATTAAAAGAAGGAAACCAGCAACTGGTATTTGAAAATCTACCTCAGGCTATTAACGCTCAAAGTATTCAGGTATCCGGGACAGGTAATTTTACAATATTGTCTGTTAACAATCAGATCAATTACCTCAAACCCCAACAAAAATCAAAAGATATTATTGCCTTGGAAGATTCTGTTGAAATTATTCAGTACAAATTAAAAACAAACAATGCTTCGTTGGAAGTTTTGAAAGATGAAGAATCACTTCTGAAAGTCAATCAATCGTTGGGCGGTTCGCAAACAGGGGTAAAAGTGGATGAGCTTAAAGCAGCGTTGGAATTGTTTCGCTCCAGATTGACAGATATAAAAACAAAAACGATAAAACTGGTAAATGACAACAAAAAACTGAACGAACTATTAAAGAATTTGAACGATCAGTTAACACAAATTCGAAATAAAAGTAATACTCCGACAAGTGAGGTTGTGGTTACTTTGCTGGCTCCATCTACTGCGAAAGCGCAGTTATCGCTTTCCTATTTGATATCCGAGGCAGGTTGGATAGCCGCTTATGATGTTAGGGCAATTGATATAATAAAACCAATAGAACTTATTTATAAGGCTAAGGTATTCCAATCAACAGGGGAGAATTGGAACGATATAAAAATAACTCTTTCAACGGGAAATCCAGCAGCCAGTGGAAATGCACCCATTGTTAATCCATGGTATCTGAGTATTATTGAGCCTGTTTCCCGCCTTAAAAAAGAAGTAACGGTGGCACAAGATATGATGCTGGAAGAAGTAACGGTAATTGCTTATGGTGCTCAAAAGAAAGTACAAACAACAGCCTCATTTACTCAAACAGCTATAAATCAGACTACAGTTGAGTTTAAAATTGAACTTCCTTACAATATCCCATCCAACGGTCAACAATATACCGTTGAGGTAAAATCATTTACCCTTCCGGCATCTTATGAGTATTATTGTGTACCCAAGATAGATACGGATGCCTTTTTACTTGCAAAAATCACCGGTTGGGAAGAATTGAACATGCTTTCGGGTGAATCCAGTTTGTTTTTCGAAGGAACATTTGTTGGAACAGCATTTATCGATACTCAAAACACAAAAGATACTTTAATGGTTTCGCTTGGACGGGATAAAGGTCTTGTTGTTACACGAATCAGACAGAAGGATTTTACCTCGAAAAAATTTATCGGTTCCACCCGAAAAGACTCTCGTTCGTTTGAAATTGTTGCCAGGAATAAAAAAAAACAGACTATTAACCTGATGATAAACGATCAGATTCCCGTATCAACAACTAAAGAAATTGAAGTTGAGTCAATCAATATTTCCGGAGGGATACTTGAAAAAGCTACCGGCAAATTAACCTGGAAAATACAATTAAAACCTTCAGAAAGTAAGACATTTACCAGTGGATATACTGTAAGTTATCCAAAAGATAAATCGCTCATACTTGAATAGAAATATTAAAAAATTTACGTTTAATTGACTTGAACTTTATATTGATTTTACAAAACAGACCTTTGGAAATCTTATCTTTGAATTTCGCAATTATAAACTATGGCTGAAAAAGAACCAAATCCGTTTAAAAAAATTTCTGGAATCCGGGTCATTTATCCAATAATCATTGGACTTGGCGTTGTTTTTTATTTCTTTTTTAAAGAATTCAATCACGAGGCTTTTTCTGTTATTACCTTTAGCTTTAGGATGGTTATTTTTCTATTCATTGCCATTTTTTTTATGGTAATGCGGGATGTAGGCTATATTATCCGGATACGTGTTTTAAGCCATAATGAACTTTCGTGGAGACAAGCCCTACGTGTTATCATGCTCTGGGAATTTTCGTCGGCTGTAATGCCATCTGCTGTAGGTGGAACAACTATTGCGATGATTTATATCAACAAGGAAGGCATCAATTTGGGTCGCAGTACGGCAGTGGTAATGGCCACATCGTTTCTCGACGAAGTCTATTTTATCCTTATGTTTCCGTTATTATTGCTTACAATTAAGGTGCATAAACTTTTTACCGTTGGAATGGGTGTTTCCGGTACTGATTATATTTCGCTTGCCAACGAATTTTTATGGTTCGCAATTATTGGCTATTCCTTAAAACTAATCTACACAATTGTTTTGACTTATGGTCTTTTTGTAAATCCAAGAGGACTTAAGTGGTTGTTAATGATAGTATTTAAACTCCCATTCTTACGTAAGTTCAGGTATACCGCCCACATCACCGGAACCGATATCATAACAAGTTCGGCAGAACTTAAAAAACAAAAAATTGGTTTCTGGTTAAAAGCTTTTGGAGCTACCTTTTTTTCATGGACTTCCAGATATTTGGTAGTTAACGCATTAATTCTTGCGTTTTTTGCTGTCTCTGATCACTTTTTACTTTTTGCAAGGCAATTGGTCATGTCGAATATGATGTTGCTTAGCCCAACACCCGGAGGAAGTGGTTTTTCGGAATATATTTTTACACGATATCTCAGCGATTTTTTTCCTGTTGATGCTGCTATTGCCGGAAGTATTGGTATTGTGCTTGCGTTGCTTTGGAGAATAATTAGTTACTATCCCTACTTGTTAATTGGAGCAATAATTCTACCTAACTGGATTAAAAAAAGGTTCACTAATGAAAATAAATCTTAGCATTTTACGACCCAGTTCTGTCTTTAATTAAATATCACAAAATAAAAAGAGACGCTTATTGCTGAAAATAAACTTTAGGTTTTATAGAGATAGTCTTGGTTTATTATTAATTTAGAAATACAATTCGGTTACTTTAAAATTTAAAGTATCCGGTAAAGGTTACTAAACATTTTATAGCTTTGTAATTTAGTAAAACATTTTAGGAAAGACTGTAGACTTTCGCTTACAATATGACGATAACCAGCCTTGATTTACAACAGTTTATAACTGCTCTAAGAAATTTTTCAAATTATGACTTCAGCGAATACTCTGACAAGTCTTTAAAGCGAAGACTAGCTAAGGTATTGATTGACTATAAACTTGAGTTGAGTGAATTGATTTCTCAAATGCGAAACAATCCTCAATTGTTGGAAAAAGTAGTTAAAGACATCACTGTAAATACTACCGAACTATTTCGTGACCCCCTTGTATGGCAGCATTTACGATATGTACTTCTGCCGAAACTTAAGAATCAACAAACCATTAATATCTGGCATGCAGGATGTTCTACAGGGCAGGAAGTGTATTCCATGCTAATGATTTTGAATGAACTCGATCTTTTAGAGCGAACAAGGATATATGCCAGTGATCTAAATACCGATGTTCTTCAAGCTGCAAAAAAAGGACAATATAAATATCGGTTTAATATCGCCTATCTCGATAATTTCGATAAAGCAATAAAAGAAAACCCTTTTAACTACGAACAGTTTTTTGATATTCCTTATTCAAAGTATTTTGAAATAGATAAAGAGAAAGATTTTATAAAAATGAATCACTTTCTCACTGAAAAACCTATTTTTAAAAAACTTGATTTAGTTAAGGATAGCAATATCTTTTATGTGAAATTCGATATTATCATTTGTCGGAATGTAATTATCTATTTTAATTACGATCTGCAAAACAAAATATTTGAATTGTTTCATAACAATCTATATAATAATGGTTATTTATGGCTTGGAATGCATGAATCCATTCTCGGGCCTTATGCATCAAAATTTGAAAAAATCGGGCATGCCTATCAGAAAAAGGAAAGTCTATTTTCGAGTATCGATTATGGGAAAATGAATAAATAATAATATTTATGCTTCAGATATTTAAATATCAAGCATAACAAGCTATATTTGAAGAAAAGGCAGCGAAAATAAATATCGAAACATTGAAAATAGTTTAAAATCAAATGATAAGAATTAATCAAAGTATAAAATCAAGACTTCTTCTCTTTACAGGAACTATTATTTTCCTTTTTGGACTGTTCTTTATTTTTTTATACAATGATTTTTTCTTCGCTCGAAGAACTATTGAATTCTATAACCGGATCAATATTCTAAATTCTGCACCCGGTCAATTGACTTTACTTCATAACTCATTTGTAAAGAACGAAATTATAAACGAACGTTATTATTTAACGGGTAAAAGCAAATTACTAGATAGTATATTTATTACTTCAGAACTATATCAAAAGCAACTGGATAGTTTAAATTACCTTCCATATTTTTCACCTCAAGACGTTACCAGAACTCAGATCAAAGGACTCATTACTCAGTGCAAAAAACTTAGTGATATTTATATTATTCTTAACCAACAAATTATTGGGCGTGGGTATTTGAAAACTGGTGAGGCTGGGGAAGTTGATAGGTTTATAAACTTTTTTATTGAATTTGCTGTTTCTGAGAACAATCCAATTCTTATGAAATCTATTGTTGAGATCAATAGATATCAATCAGCTTATCAATTGGGAAAGACTAACGATCAAATTCAACTTCTTTTCGATAGGGTAGATGCTCTCAAAATTCTTCTTTCCATAAATGATGTCAAACTTTGCAATGGTATGACAGAGATAAACCGCCTGAAGCTTATTAAGGAGTTAGAAACATTTGCAGCTCTTATTGGAGAATTACAAAAAACTGACATTAAAATTGGATTTTCAGGTGGTCAGGGAACTATAGGTGATGCCCAACTCAAACTCGAAATTATAGGCGATAAATCTCAAAACATTTATAAGGAAATTAAAAATGAGGTCGGTCAGCAAATACTCATTCAGTTTATAGTTAAAATATCATTGTTAATTATTCTGCTATTATTTTATTTGTGGTTTTTACTACGATTTTCAAGGACTGTAACATTTGCGATACAACAAATTAAAAATTTTGCTTCGGAGCTGGTTCTGGGAAAATTGCCGAATCCGTTGGAACTTAATGCAAGTGATGAATTAATCTCCATATCAGAACTTTCAAATAATTTTGCGAGTAGTTTACGAGAAAAGATTCATTTTGCGACTAATCTTGGCTCGGGGAAATCGAATGTGACCATGTTGCCTCTTAGTGAGGAAGATACAATGGCTAATGCATTGTTAAACATGGAGAAAAGTCTTAAAAAAGCCGTGGAGGAAGATCAGAAATATAAAATTGAAGAACAAAAACGTGCCTGGACCAATGAAGGACTTGCAAAATTTGGTGAAATCCTCAGAATGCAAACAGACAATCTGGCGACTTTGTCAGATTCTGTCATCTCTAACCTTGTTAAATACCTTAATGCCAATCAGGGAGGTGTTTTTCTTTACAACAACGACGATAAATCAGACATACATCTGCAACTTATATCGGCATTTGCTTTTGATCGCAAAAAATACCTTACAAAACGAATTGAACTTGGCGAAGGGTTGATAGGCACTTGTGCCCTTGAAAGGCAAACTATTATAATTACTGATATCCCAGAAGGATACATGGAAATCACCTCGGGTTTGGGAGAAGCTCCACCCAGAAGTATTTTAATTGTTCCATTGCGATCCGAAGAAGTGATTTTTGGCGTTCTGGAAATTGCATCACTTAACTTTTTTCAGCCTCATGAAATAGATTTTGTTGAAAAAATTGCTCAAAACACTGCTTCAACTTTTGATACTGTAAAAATTAATATCAATACTTCTCGCTTATTAGAACAGTCCAAAAAGCAAGCTGAGGAAATGGCGCAACAGGAAGAAGAAATGCGTCAGAACCTTGAAGAATTGCAAGCTACACAGGAAGAATCGGAACGCCGTGAAGCAGAAATCAACAGTTTGTTAGTGGCAGTGGATGCTTCAGCTTTGGTTATCCAAACTGATATGGAAGGCCGGATAATGGAAGTTAATAAAAAGTTCTCTTCTATCGTAAAAAAACAGCGCGACGAGCTAATTGGTACATATTTGAGAAATATCTTCATTTTCAATGTCGAGATGGACGAATATTACAATTTATTGCTCGATTTGAAACAAGGTAAGTTAATCAATCGAAACGAAATATTGGATTTTGAGGATGGAAGCAAAGTATATCTGGTTCTAAATTATTCCCCAATTCTTGATAGAGATGGGAAACCATATAAAGTTTTAGGAATTGCTACCAACATTACTGATAAAATAGTACTCGAAAATTCAATCTCCAAAAAAGATATTGAGTTAGGTGAAATGGAATATCATCTCACTCATTTTGATCAACTTATTGATTCAGGTTTTATTAGAAGTGAATTATCCGCCGATTGCATTCTGATGAATGCAAATGATAACTTTACAGAGGTAACCGGTTATACATTAAAAGAATCCATTGGTAAGGATTATCGGAAGTTTTTAAAACCCGATGAATTAAAGCAATTTGAATTGATTTGGAACGAAGTTCTCAAAGATAAACCATATAAAGCAGTTGTTAAAAGGACAATGCCAGCAGGGGATGAGCATTGGTTAATGGCCAGTTTCATACCTTTTAAAAACAAATTAGGAAAAATTACAAAAGTTATTTTGGTTGCGCAAGATATAACTGAAAAGAAATTAAAATACCAGGTTTTAGAAGAGGCTAATAAAGAGATTGAGCGACTCAAAGGAATGCAAAATCAAAGCTGAACAACATTGATATGCTGGAATTAGGAATAGTGGAGACAAGGAATATTATTAAAACAATTTTAGAGAAGTACAATTATGACTTTTCTGATTATTCTTTGACGTCATTCAAGCGCCGGCTTGAGAAGATAGTAGATCAGCAAAACCTGAAAAATGTCGATCAGCTGATAATAAAATTGCGAGACAATAATAGTTATTTTGAGCAATTTCTTAACGAATTGGCAACACCATCAACAGAAATGTTTCGTGATCCTTCATTGTGGCGGATTTTAAGGGATGAACTATTGCCTTCATTGATAAACGATTTGGGGTCTAATCTCAAAATATGGCTTCCAAATTCAGTTTCTGGCGATGAACTTTTTTCACTGGTAATTACACTTTATGAATTGAATCAGCTTGATAAGGTTCAAATATATGTTTCCTCTTTAAGTACCAGATCAATAGATACTATACGATCAGGCTTATTGCTTGCCAGTAAACTTGATTTAAGTGCTGATAATTACATTCGTGCCAATGGAATAGAGGTTTTCCCGAACTATTATAAAATGGAAAACAATACCATTTATAGAGATACTTCATTAATAAAGAACGTTATTTTTTCACGGCAAAACTTGAGTTTTGACCCTCCGGTTCAAGGAATTAAACTTATTTTGTTCCGAAATAAAATGGTTTACTACAATCAGACTCTTCAAAGTAAGGTTTTAAAACAATTGTTTAGTTCTTTGGTGCCAAATGGATTCTTAATTGTAGGCGCCAAGGAATCGATAAATACCCTCTATGGGAACAACGAATTTTCATTGATTAATAATTCTGAAAGTATCTATAAGCGCAAGCCATGATTTATAAAGCAATTATGATAGGCGGATCGGCCGGAAGTTTTCAGGTAGTAACGAAAATATTAAGTGCTTTGCCAAAGACACTGAATATGCCTTTGTTTTTATGTCTTCATCGGCTAAAGCATGTTCGGTCCGGTTTTCTTGAAGCTTTGTCATTGAAATCAAATCTTCCTGTTATAGAACCTGACGATAAAGAACAAATCAAACCAGGAAGGGCTTACCTTGCACCTGCAAACTATCATATGTATATTGAACTTGGAAACAGAATTGCTTTGTCTACGGAGGAACCTGTAAACCATTCGAGGCCATCCATCGATCTTTCGTTTGTTACTGCAGCGCATGCTTATCGCGAAAAACTCATTGGAATTATTCTGTCGGGCGCTAATAGCGACGGAGCATACGGGTTAAAAAAGGTGAAAGACTTAAATGGCTTTACAATTGTTCAGGATCCTAATGAATGCCAGGTTCGCACGATGACCGAAGCGGCTATGAAAAGCACAAACGTAGATCAGGTTTTATCGACCGATCAGATTATTAAATTTTTACTAAAATTATAAAAGAAATAGTTCTATGAAAATGAACCTTTCTTACAAATATCTTCACTTGATTATTTTTCTGCTATTATTGGCGGTGGTATTCGCTCTTTTTGGTGTGATTAACAATATGCCCATCGATAATTCAAATAAAATTACCTTTGCCTACATTCTGCTTTTTACAATTCTTTTTCTCATTGTTGTCTGGTTTTTAGCCACATTAAAAATAGAAAGAAAATTCAAAGACATTTCGTTGTCCGATAACGCTGATCATGAGGTTATAAATAATACAAGTAAATTCATGTCGAACGACAAAGAGGAATTTCGTGAAAATAAAAATGAAATGGATGTTTCACGGCTAATTCCTGATAATAGCAAGTCGGTCGAAGAGTTTTCAGAGAATATCCTTCAGAATTTAGCTCAGGAATTTAATATCGTTCAAGCTTTAATGTATTTGCAAACAGCTGATGCCGACAATTACGAATCAATTGCTCAGTATGCTTATTTTTCTGAATCAAAGCCACAGGCCTTTAAGTCGGGCGAAACATTACCCGGTCAGGCAATTAAAAACAGAACTATTGTTACGTTAACCGATATACCTGAAAATTATATGACCATTGCTTCAGGATTAGGAAAAAGTAGCATCAAATATTTGGTATTTGTGCCACTGATACACAAAGATGTTGTTGTTGGATTGATCGAATACGCAACTTTTGCCCAGATAAATGAAGATATAATTAAAGTGCTGGGCAATATTGCAGATCAGGTTGCTGAAATTATTGTTAAACTCATAAAAAAGTAAAACAAACATATGCCGGTAAAGGTGAACTATATCCTTGATAACGCAAAAGCTCGTACTGTCATAATCGGAGTGGCAGTGAGCATTGTTGTTCCTGTTATTGCATGGATGATGGATATCATTGTGGCCGGCCAGATGCTGAGCTTAACAACTCTTTTGCAAATACATATCAATCATCCGAGTCTATATTTTGTCGATTTAATACCAATTGTTTCCGGAATAATTATCTATTTTATAATAAGTATTCGGGAAAAGGATAAGGAATTCTACGAGGAAAAAATCATTAAAAGAGATCATCGCATTAATAAAAACGCATCATTTGCGAAACAAATAGGTGAAGGAGATTATACAAGCCCGTTTGAGCCATCGGGGAGTGACGATGCATTAGGCGAATCGTTGCTTTTAATGCGTGATAACCTGATTTTAAATACCCGGAAAGAAGCTGAACAGAGCTGGATTGCTGCAGGAAAGGAGCAAATTTCGAATGTGCTTCGAATTCATAACAAAATTGACGTTTTGGCAAATGAGACATTGGTTTCACTTACAAAATATATCAATGCTGTTCAGGGCGCATTCTATTTGTTTGATTCGGATAGACAGGTGCTTATAAATATTGCCACCTATGCTTTTAATCGTAAAAAATTTGTAAACCAGGAATTTCAGATTGGTGAAGGGCTAATAGGTGAGTGTGCCTATGAAATGGATCTTATTTATCGTACCGAAATACCTGATGATTATGTTACTATCACCTCGGGTATTTTAGGTGACAAGCGGCCAAAGACAATTCTGATTGTTCCCTTGGTTTCCGACGAAAACCTACAAGGTGTTATAGAATTTGCATTTTTACTCGATGAGCTGCCTTTACTGACTCTTCATTTTATGAAGGAGTTAGGAGAAATTATTGCTCGCACAATTTTTAACCTTCGTGTAAACGAAAAAACCGAACTTTTGCTTGAGGAATCACGTCAAATGACAGGTGAACTTATGGAGAACGAAGAACAACTGCGGCAAAGTGCGGAAGAAATGCGTGCTACTCAGGAAGAACTTCAACGCTCCAACGAAAAACTCGAAGGCCAAATTAACGAAGTTGAAAATGCCCAAAAACGTCTTCATTCGCTTCTCCAAAATGCATCCGAAATTATTTTTATTTACGATGAAAGTTTAAATCTGGCATATATTAGCCCGTCAGTTTCCGGCATTCTTGGATTTACACCCGATGAGATGATGAAAGGTAAGGATTTTGACCGTCTTACCCGCAAAGGTGAAGTCGAACTCCGGTCCATGTTCAGTCGTTTGCTTGAGAAGCCGGCGGAATCTATTACAATTCAATATACTTACATGAAAAAGGATGGACAAAAAATCTTCCTTGAAACTACCGGGAGAAACCTTTTGGCCGACCCGGCACTTCATGGGATCATCCTAAATTCGCAGGATATAACCGAACGAAAAAGAGCAGAAAAAGAAGAGCGGATGAAAAGTAAAATGCAATCCCTCTCAGAGAATTCTCTTGATTTGATTATTCGATTAAATATGCACGGTATGTTTTTCTATGCCAATCCGGTAGTTGAAGATTATATTGGCATAAAAAGTTCTGATATTTTGAATAAAACTATTCAGGATACTGTGATGCCACCAAATTTGCTTTCCTATTTTCAAACTACCCTCATTGAAGTTAAATCCTCCCCTCAAAAACGGAATAATCAGATTTCCATACCAATTCAACTAGGTGAAAAGATGGCAGAAAGAATCATTAGCCTTGATGCCATTCCGGAATTTAATGAAAATGAGCTGGAAACTATATTATTTGTTGGGCATGATATTACTGAGGCTAAACGTATTGAATTAGAGATTGCCGATAAAAATCGAAAGATCGAGGATAGCATCAACTATGCTCAGCGAATTCAGTCCGCCATTCTTCCCGATAATGCATTTATTCGCGAGTACCTGCCGAAATCGTTTATTTTTTATAAACCACGCGATGTTGTCAGTGGAGATTTTCCATGGTTCTTTAAACGCGACGATACTTTATACATCGCAGTAGTGGACTGCACAGGTCACGGTGTGCCTGGCGCATTGCTTTCATTTGTTGGGTATTTCATTCTTAATAATGTAGTTGACCATGAACGGGATTATACCGCTGCGGAAGTTTGCGATCTGTTACATAATGGTGTTCGTCAAACTCTTAAGCAAAACCGTGAAGATGCACAGGGTCGTGACGGCATGGATATAGCTCTGGTGAAATATAATCCGAAGAAAAACGAAATACATTATGCCGGCGCTCATCGCCCTCTATATTTCTTACGTCATGGGGAATTGACTGAATATAAGGGTGACAGAAAAGCTATCGGCGGTATCCCTTTGGGCAGTAAACCTGAAAAGAACTTCACCAATTATGTTATTCCCTTGGAAACTGGTGATAAAGTGTTTTTCTTCTCCGATGGTTTGACTGATCAACTAGGAGGGCCGGAATTTAAAAAGTTTTCACCGGCACGCGTGCGGGATATGATCTCACAAAATTCAAATAATACAATGGAAGACTATCATCAATTATTTGATAAAGATTTTTTTGCATGGAAGGGTATCGAAAAGCAAATAGATGATGTTTTATTAATCGGAATAGAATTTTAATTTTACTCAATTAAACTAATACTTTAACTGATATGGGCACAAATGAAAAGAAGGATGTCAGAGGTTTCCTCGAATTTGTATATGAGTTTTATAAATCAATGAAGGAACATGAGATTACGCTGGTATACGAAGGTGAAATAACACACCAAATAACAAAAGCCTTCACTTCTCTTACCGAATCCAATATGGCAAAAGAAGAAGAGTCTAATTTAGTTCAAAAAAAGGTTTTTCATGTGATGGTTGAATGTTTACAAAATATCAGCAAACACGCTGACGATTATGGCGCTAACGATTATTTGTTTTCCGGAAGAGGCATTTTTTTGGTTTCGAAAGGTAAAGATGAGTATTCTGTTACCACAGGCAATGCAATTGACCACACCCGTATGCCGGAATTAAAACGTATGCTTGAACAAGTAAATAGTTTGGATAAAGAAGAACTTACCGAACTTTACAAGAAACAAATTAAGGAAGGCAGACTATCCGATAAGGGAGGCGCCGGATTAGGCTTTATTGATATTAAGCGTAAAACAGGACGTAATCTTGAGTATCACTTCTTGCCTATTAACGATGTTTCATCATTCTTTTTATTAACATCAACTATTTCACGAAATGCTTAATGCTTAAATAATAATATTGAAGCTATGGAAGTTTTCAAAATTTTGGGTACTGACGATACCCCGGGTGTAACGCTGGATGCGACTAACGACATATTTGAAATTTCAGGTCGATCGTTACCGGAGGATGTAAATGCATTTTACAAACCTATTATTGATTGGATGGATAAGTACAACTTGGCTCCAAAAGCAAAAACCATCTTTTATTTCAGGTTGGTTTATTTTAATACTGCTTCGTCAAAGATGTTACTAGATGTTCTTATGAAATTGGAGGAACTCTATAAAACAGGGAATGATGTTGTTGTTCGGTGGCAATATCCTGATGATGATGAGGATATGAAAGAGGCTGGCGAGGAATATGCTGACATTGTTGACGTTCCATTCGAGCAAATTGAAATATCCTGATTTGTAGCCTGTGGGCACTTGAATTGTCCTTAACCCACCAAAACTGTATAACCATAAATAATCAAATGTGCCAGAACCCGGATATATGGCTTTTCATCGGTAATATAAATTTATGAGTGAAGAGATTTTAAAAGCGTTAATGCAACTGTTTGCGATTATTGCTAAACAGGACGAGGGTGTGGAACTTAGCGAACGTGAGTACGTTAAAACCTTCCTGACCCTTCAACTGAGCGATGAAGCCGTAAATGAATATTTGGTTCTGTTTGATAGTTTTACAGGTCTTGATAAAACAGTTGACGAAAACGGCGTGGAGATTGCAAGGAAAAAACTGACCTCTGTTAAAGATTCAGTTCGTATTCTGGGTATTTGTAAAAAAATTAACAAAACACTTACTCAGGAACAAAAAGTAGTAGTATTGGTTCGTTTGTTTGAGTTGGTGAATGCGGACCGTAAATTTACCGATCAGCGAATGGCTATCATCAATACGGTGGCCGAAGTTTTTAATCTCCCTAGAGAAGAATTTAAAAGTATTGAGACTTTTATAGTTAAAAACCGTCCTGAAGCACTTGATCAACCTGATATTTTAGTTATTGCTGATAAGACTGTTGCAAACCTGCAAAGTAAATTTATTCTTACTGAAAAACTTGATGGTAACCTTTATATTCTCAGGATTGCCAGTGTTGATCTGTATTTTTTGAAATATACGGGGCATGAAGAACTTTTTTTGAATGGACTCGGAATTACCAATAGACGTATCTATTTATACGCCAGCGGAAGTGCTGTAAAAATGCCCAAAGGGAAGCCGGTTTATTACAGTGATGTTGTAGCGCACTACCTTGCTGATATTACTTCGAACAAAATATCATTCGAAGTGAATAACCTAGAATTTCGTTTCTCTAATGGTAATATTGGACTGAGAAACGTTAGCTTTTCTGAAGGTCAGGGAAAGCTGATTGGTATTATGGGAGCAAGTGGTGCAGGTAAAACTACTTTGCTTAATGTTTTATGCGGAACGGAATTACCATACAAAGGAGAAGTGATTATTAATGGCCATAACCTTCATAAAGAGAAAGAGAAAGTGGAGGGAGTTATTGGTCTAATTCCTCAGGATGACCTGTTAATAGAAGAATTAACCGTTTTTGAAAATCTTTATTATAATGCAAAACTTTGTTTTAAGAACCAAACAGAAGAGCAGATTAACGAACGAGTGGTTCGAACACTTTCAAGTCTTGGACTTTTAGAACGTAAAGATCTTAAAGTCGGATCGCCACTCAACAAAACGATTAGTGGTGGTCAGCGAAAACGCTTGAATATCGCGCTTGAATTAATTCGCGAACCATCTATCTTGTTTGTTGATGAACCTACCTCCGGACTTTCGTCCAGAGATTCCGAAAACGTGATGGACCTATTGCGGGAACTTGCATTGAAAGGAAAGCTTATTTTTGTAGTAATACACCAGCCATCGTCGGAAATTTATAAGATGTTCGACAAAATGATTATTCTGGATACGGGAGGATACCTGATATATTATGGCAATCCCGTTGAAGCTGTGATGTATTTTAAAAGAATTGACGCTCAAATTAATAGCGATGTTGGAGAGTGTCCTGTTTGTGGTAATGTGAATCCCGAACTGATTTTTAATATTATTGAGGCCAAGGTTGTTGATGAGTTTGGCAGGTATACTGATAAACGCAAAGTACAACCACCAAAATGGGAGGGATTTTACTCAGAAAACTTTCATCCTGAAAAGATGCAGGTAATCAGCGAGGATCCGCCAAAATCCTTAAATATCCCAAACTGGTTTAACCAGATTAAGATTTATACAGTTCGTGATTTTGTTTCTAAAATAAGCAATACCCAGTATATATCGCTTAATCTGCTGGATGCTCCCCTGCTGGGATTTATTCTTGCTTATGTTATTAGGTATATTTCCGACCCGGGTTCTGATGTGTATATTTTTAGGGAAAATGAAAATATTCCTGTTTATATTTTCATGAGTCTTATTGTGGCTTTGTTTCTGGGCCTAATCGTTAGCGCCGAAGAAATATTTCGCGATCGTAAAATACTCAAACGCGAAGGTTTTCTTAATTTAAGCCGTTCAAGCTATTTGCTATCTAAAATATTTATATTACTAATAATTAGCGCTATACAAAGTTTAACATTTGTACTTATTGCTAATTCAATTCTGGGTATTTCCGGAATGTATTTTACGTATTGGTTTGCCCTATTCACGACGGCTGCCTTTGCTAACATGTTAGGTTTAAATGTTTCAGCTTCATTTAATTCGGCTGTAACTATATATATTCTTATTCCACTGCTTATGATCCCTATGATGATCCTAAGCGGAGCAATGTTTCGTTTTGATAAACTTAACCGTAATGTTGGTAGTGTTGATAAGGTTCCTCTGTTGGCTGAAATAATGGTAACTCGTTGGGCTTATGAAGCCTTGGTGGTTCATCAATTTAAAGACAATCAATTTGAAAAAGCATTTTACGATATTGAAAAACGTGAAAGTAACGCTGATTTTAAACAGGTTCATCTTATACCGGAACTTCAAAAACGCCTGGACGATTGTAACGCTGAATTCTCAAAGTTTGGAAAAATAGAAAAAACCAATGTTCAGCTTGATGTTCTAAAGAACGAAATATCAAAAGAATTGATGATTAATAAGGATCTTCCATTTAAAAATGCAGATGGAATAATAGGTGAAAAATATAGTACCAAGATGGCTAAAGCATTACAATCTTTTATTGATAGAATGAAAGGTGATTATTCAGCGAAATTTATGCAAGCCAACAAAGAGAAGGAAGATAAAATAAATAGAGAACTTAAAAAGGATCCTGAAAGATATAAAAAATACAAAAACGTTTATCATAATGAAAACTTGTCAGATTTGGTAAGGAAAGTGCTTGAAAAAAATAAAATTTTAGAATACAATCACGAATTGGTTCAGCAGGTAGATCCAATTTATATGGATCCTACCATACGGGGACCTTTAAGCTGGCGCTCTCATTTTTTTGCCCCTCGCAAACCTTTTTTTGGCGTTTATTATGACACATACTGGTACAATATGATTGTAGTATGGTTATTTACTGTCATTCTTTATCTGGCCCTCTATTACGAGTGGTTTTTAAGATTTATGAATATGTTCGGAAAACTTAAACTTAAAAGGGAAAGTTCAGAATAATTACTAAATTTGTATAAACAGCAATCAAACAAACAATAATCTAATTATGCTGCTATGATTAAGAGACTGGCTTATTTATTTCTATGTAGTGTATTTGTGTTTTATTCATGCAAATCCGGAGTTAAGAAAAGTAAAGGAGAATTTGGAGAAAATGATAGTATAAAGGCAGATAGCGCCTTACCGGTTTCAAAAGAAGCAATGGCTGATCTCGTACAAAATATTTCATCTCCCATTGAAATGGCAGCTTTAATTAAAAGTCTTGGCGTACCCTTTTCACAAAAATATTTAGCCCCTACAAACCATCTTGATAATTTTAACACAAGTACCTCTAAGGCTGTAAATTTAGGTATCTTTGGTGCCGACCTTGGATATATAAACATGTATAGTAAAACGTCAACTGTTCTATCGTACATCTCAGCAGTTAAAACATTGGCTGATGGGATTAACGTAGGTCAATTTTTTGATTTTTCTACATTAAAAAGGCTGGCTACAAATAACGAAAATATTGATTCGTTAATGTATATTTCCATTCATAGTTTTAATGTAATGGATGAGTATTTGCGTAAAAACAACCGCAGTAATCTCAGCGCTCTTATGATTGCAGGCGTTTACATTGAGGGGCTGTATCTTATGACTCAGGTAGCAAAAGAAAAACCTAATAAAAAATTGGCAGAAAGCATTGGAGATCAAAAAATTATTTTTGAACAGATGTTACTGATTTTGAAAAACTATCAGAAGGATCCTTATTTTAAAGATTTTATTGCCAATATGGAAACGCTTAAAAAGGAGTTTTCGGAAATTAAAATAACCATCGAAATGGGTGAACCTAAATCAGTGGAAAAAAATGGAATGCTTACCATTATTCAAACATCAAAAAGTACTGTTCATATCACCGATGAACAGTTAAAGAGAATTATTTCTCAAACTGAAATAATTAGAAATAAGCTGATTAAGTAATAAGTTTTAAATAAATCATTCTGACATTTTGGATGAGTAAAGTGGTTTATAATATCTTTTATAAAATAATAAAACAGTGTACAATGAAGCATATAACATTCATCCTGGCGATTGTTTTCCTGTCAATAGGTTATATAGCAAACGCGCAAACTGAAGCGCAAAAAGTTGAAATTTGTTCAGGTACGGCCGGTTCCGATGCTTCCTATCTTAAGGATTTTGTTGTTGATTTGCCTGCGGCTCAAGGAGATGAAAAAGCCCCTACTGCTAAATATTCTCTTATTCTTCAAAAAGATACCAAATATCGTATCACAATCTGTACTGATGACGATTCACCAGGGAAAGGATATGTACAACTTTTAGATACAAATTCGCTATTGGGAAGTTCCTTTAATCCTCAGACTGGAAAGGAATACAAAGGATTTGACTTCGATTGTCAGAAAAGTAGTGTTTATCACATTTTTATCCAGTTTCAGGAAGGCAAGGCAGGTAAATCAATTGTAATTCTTTCGTTTATCAAAAAATTATAAATATTAAAAGTCGAAAGTAAACTGAAAACGGTAAAATTTTATTGAATAATTACAAAAGGTTGGTTCGGAGAGTCAACCTTTTTTTATTGCTTTGTATTCAGAAGCTTGATTGAGATTCATTTTTTTAATAGCTAAATAAAAAACAGAATGTCAGAAGGGCATCATTTTTGTTATACATTTTTGTTTTTTAAATAATAAGGAATTGAGCTGAACAAAGCATTTCGTTTAGGTTTTGCTATATAAACGAAAATTTATAGCTTCATTGTATGAGATCACAAAAGAAAATTGATATTGCTTACTTAGAGAAATATAGGGGGATATTTTTCCAGATAGGGATTATCATTGTTCTTTGCATCGTTTTTTTTGCAATTGAATGGAATACCCAGCCATCCAAAAAAGAAAATGTTATACAGGCAATGGATGAACCTGCCAAACAAATAATATTTACAGGCGAACAGCTTAAGGAAACAAATACTCTTCCACAACCTTTGCAATTAGTGCCTTATGAGATAAAGGTTGTTGACAGTAATGTACAAATTGATGATGAAATAAAGATAAATCCTAATTTTTCACAGGATTTTGTTATACGTCCCATTGAATTTTCTCCCAAAGCTCAAAATGAGGAGAAAGTAAAAGACGATAAGGTATTTGTGATAGTTGAAGAAATGCCATTATTCAAGGGGGGCAGTTCAAATACATTTAGAGATTGGATTCAAAAAAACATCAGGTATCCTGACATAGCCAGTGAAAACGGAATTAAGGGAAATGTTCTCATTTCGTTTAGCATAAACAGCATAGGAGAAGTTTGTGATGTAAAGGTTCTTCGGGGCATTGATCCTTCATTAGACAAAGAAGCCGTTAGGATAATTTCTTCATCACCAAAATGGACACCCGGAAAACAACACGGTAAAAATGTTAAAGTTATATTTAACTTTAACGTAAGGTTCGTTTTGCAAAATTGATTATTTTCGAAGCTTTAAGACTCATTAATTTGTTGATTGAATTTAACAAAACTTTATGCCAAATCTATATTCTACAGAAGTAATACCAGAAAAAGCCATATTGATTGGTGTAATAAATCATTATCAGGATGAACGTCAGGTAAATGATTTTCTTCAGGAACTTGCCTTTTTAACTGAAACTGCCGGTGCTGTTCCCGTAAAAAAATTCATTCAACGACTTGAATCGCCGCATCCTCGTACATTTGTGGGAACCGGTAAACTAGCTGAAATTCAGTCTTATATTAAGGAAAATAATATTGATTTAATTATTTTTGATGATGAACTTACTGCTACACAACTTCGAAATCTTGACAAGGTGCTGGAGATTAAAATTCTTGACCGCACTAACCTAATTCTTGATATTTTTGCAAAGCGAGCCAAAACATCTTATGCTAAAGCTCAGGTTGAACTGGCGCAATATCAATATTTGCTTCCCCGACTGACTCGTATGTGGACTCACCTTGAACGGCAGCAAGGAGGTATTGGCATGCGTGGGCCTGGCGAATCGGAGTTGGAGACCGACCGCCGTATTATTCGCGACAAAATTGCAGACCTTAAAGAAGATCTGAAGAAAATTGACCGACAAATGTCTACACAGCGGCAAGGGCGCGGAAATATTGTTCGGGTTGCTCTGGTGGGTTATACCAATGTTGGAAAATCAACCTTGATGAATTTACTGAGCAAATCGGAGGTATTTGCCGAAAATAAATTATTTGCAACACTCGACACTACTGTGAGAAAGGTAGTTATTAATAGGCTCGCTTTTTTATTAACCGATACGGTTGGGTTTATCCGTAAATTGCCTCACCAATTGGTGGAATCGTTTAAATCGACATTGGATGAAGTTCGAGAGGCTGATATTCTGGTGCATGTAGCTGATATCTCTCACCCCGAATTTGAAGAGCAAATTGATGTTGTGAATCAGACTCTCTCTGACCTAAATGCAGCTAGTAAAAAAATTATTATAGTTTTTAACAAGGTGGATGCATTTTCATATGTAGCCAAGGACGACGACGACCTAACTCCAAAAACCAGAGTTAATTACTCGTTGGAGGAACTGAAAAACAGTTGGATGTCTAAGCTTAATCATCAAGCTCTTTTTATCTCAGCAACTGAAAAAACGAACATTGATGAGCTAAGGAATACTCTTTACGAGGAAACGAAAAAAATTCATGTCCTGCGTTATCCGGGGGATAGTTATTTGTTTTAGTTGGATAATAGTACGAAAACTCTACCATATAAAGGAATTTTAAAAAAATTGTACAAAATAAAAAACCCGGTGAAAAACCGGGTTTTTTATGGAATATAAAGGTTATAAAAGTTTATTCTTTATCATATATTCTGCGATTTGAACCGCATTAAGTGCTGCTCCCTTTTTTATCTGATCACCAACACACCAGAAGGTAAGTCCTTTTGGATTTGATATATCTTTGCGTAACCGGCCAACGAAAACGGGATCCTGATCTGCTACAAACAAAGGCATTGGGTATTTACTAGTTTTTGGATCATCTTCAACCACCAAACCTTCAGCGTTCTGCATGGCAGTGCGAACAGCATCAATAGAGAGTTCTTTTTCGGTTTCCGTCCAAACTACCTCAGAATGTGCACGGTAAACAGGAACACGCACCGTTGTGGCACTGACCATCATATCGGAATGCATAATTTTACGTGTTTCGTTATGCATCTTCATTTCCTCTTTGGTGTAGTCGTTATCGAGGAAAATATCAATCTGTGGAATAAGATTAAAAGCAAGTTGATATTTGAATTTATCAACCTTCACAGGATTGTTACCAATTACTTGTTTAACCTGATTTTCAAGTTCCTGCATAGCCGCTGCACCTGCACCACTGGCAGCCTGATACGTAGATACATGAATACGTTTAATGGGTGACAAATCGTGTATGGGTTTTAGCGCCACTACCATGATGATGGTAGAACAGTTAGGGTTTGCAATGATATTCCGAGGACGATTTTTGCAATCGAGCGGATTTACCTCCGGCACTATCAACGGAACATCATCATCCATGCGAAAAGCACTGGAGTTATCGATCATAATTGTTCCATATTTCGTAATGTCAGGAGCGAATTCTTTTGAAATACTTGCTCCGGCCGAAGTTAAAGCTATATCGATACCTTTAAAATCGTCGTTATGTTTAAGTTCTTTAACGGTAATGGTTTTACCTTTAAAATTATAAGTTGTTCCTGCACTTCGCGATGATCCAAAAAGGACCAATTCATCGGCAGGAAAATTTCGCTCTGCCAGAACCTTCAGGAACTCCTGTCCAACAGCACCGCTTATTCCTACTACTGCAATTTTCATGACTTCTAATAAATTAATTTATGGGAGGGTAAAATTAACACATTTATGAGAAAAATCAGTTTGGGAATATTTTATTTTGTTAGTATTTTTTGAATCTTAAACATTTTACTTAATTTCACAAAAAATCAGATCATTAACGGATTTATTGGTCAAGCTAGAAAGACTTAAGAAAGAGCGATTGCAGGAGGTATAGCAAGTGAGGAGGGTCGATTTTCGTTATTTTAATATTGTTTATCAGGTAATATTAGAAATATGACAAAACTTATCTTTTACTTTTTGATGGCGTTTTACTCCATCGGTGTTTCAGCTCAATGGACTGACGACTTTACTGATGGCAATTATAGTTCAAATTTAGCGTGGGCTGGTGATACTTCGAAGTTTATTGTTAATGCAGCATCTCAATTACAGTTAAATGCTAAGGAAGAAGCTGGCACAGCTTATTTATCTGTTTCGTCAAACATTGCCTTTAAAGCTACATGGTCTTTTAAAGTTAGGATGGAGTTTAACCCTTCGTCTGGCAATTACAGCAGGATCTACCTCATGTCGGATCAATCCGATTTAACAGGTCCCTTAAATGGGTATTATCTCCGAATAGGTTATACCAACGATGATTTGTGTTTGTTTCGCCAGGAAGGTAAAACTGAAACACTCATTGTTGACGGAAGAGATAAAATCTTTAATACCTCAATAGTTAATTCCCATGTAAAAGTAACCCGTTCCGAACATGGAAAGTGGGTACTATTATGCGATACCCTAGGAAGTGAGAACTATAGCCTTTCGGGCAGTGGAATTGACAGCACTATCTTGAAATCCCGATATTTTGGCATCCATTGTTACTATACCTCTACAAGATCGAAGAAATTTTACTTTGATGATTTTGTTGTGTCTGGTGAGTTATATTCCGATGGAACTCGTCCAAAGATCAATACCTTTAAGCTGATTGACGATACTTGCATAATGCTTTCCTTTTCTGAACCAATAGATTCTGCCTTAGCCAACTTTAAAGAGAACTATTTACTTGAAAACAATCGGGTTTCAAAAATTATTTGGAATAATGATACAAAACGTGATGTTGAACTCGTGTTTTCGCAGAAATTTTTTTGTGAACAGAATAATCAGCTTTTTGTAAGAAATAATGCTGATGAATGGAACCTTAGAATGAAGGATACAACTTTTTTCTTCCGCTATTGTACACCCCAAATGAATGATATTGTATTCAATGAAATTATGGCTGATCCCACGCCGGTAGTTGGTTTGCCAAATGCAGAGTATATAGAGCTTTTCAATCGGAGTAAGAAGACGTTTGACTTAAATGGCTTTAAACTTTTTATTGGCAATTATAACTTTCCATTTCCGGAAATGAATTTTCCCGGAGAAAGTTTTTTGATCCTATCATCCACAGATAATCAACCAATACTTTCTCAATTTGGAAATAGTATAGGAATGTTTACCTCATCCACGGCATTAAATAATACAGAAGGTAATCTTCAGATTAAAAACCAAAAGGGAGAATTGATTTGCCAACTTAGTTATAGCGATTCTTGGTATAACGACGATTTTAAATTTCAGGGAGGATGGTCTCTCGAGCAAATTGATCCATGGAATCCTTGCGGTGGCAAAGCGAACTGGAGGGCTTCAGTAGCCAAAAATGGAGGGTCCCCGGGAACCTCCAATAGCGTTTTTGCCAGTAATCCTGATATGATATCTCCGGAAATACTTAGGATAAATGTAGTTTCCCCTACTATGGTGGATGTGTATTTTAGTGAACCTATTGATAGTGTTATAGCTGTAAATAATGCTACTTACGAAGGTTCTCCAAACATTGGGCATCCAATCGATGTTGTGTCGGTAGATAAGTTTTTTTCCATTGTACGGTTAACTTTTGGATTACCTATGGTGAAGGACAAAATTTATACATTAACCATATCGAAGAGTATTGCTGATTGTGTGGGCAATAAAATGACCAGTGAGGCAAATATTACCATGGGAAATTGCTCATTACCGGATAGCGCTGATATAGTTTTCAACGAAGTTCTTTTTAACGCCAAAGCTGGTGGGGCAGATTATATTGAGTTATTTAACCGATCTGCAAAAATATTCAATACACGTAATTTACTATTTGGAATTAAGCTGGATGGTGGAACGGAAAACCTTTGCCGACTAAGTGACGTAGGCAGTATGTTTTATCCTAATACGCATTTATTGATTTCGTCTGATATAGAGAAAGTAAAACCTTTTTATTCCATTCAAAATGAAAAAAGTCTCCTGGAAGTAGTCTGTTTGCCTTCTATCGATGATAAGTCATCCACTATTGTTTTACTCAATGATACCTTTGGCTTGATAGATGAATTTTCGTATTCTGATAAAATGCATGTAGCCACGCTAAAGAACACTGAAGGAATCTCACTTGAACGCATTAACACGGCAAAACCAACATGGTTTCCGGGCAACTGGCATTCAGCAGCCGAAACGGCAGGTTACGGTACCCCCGGTTACAGGAACTCTCAATATGTGTGCGATTCAGTAACTACTTCAGCAATCTCAATTACCGATGAAGTTTTTAGTCCGGATAACGATGGTTTCAAAGACATACTTTCCGTGAGTTACAAATTCGAAAAGCCCGATTGCCGGGCACAAGTAATTATTTTTGACTCGAATGGCAGACTCGTAAGGAAATTACTGAATAACCTCTTACTGGGTTTCGAAGGTTCTTTTAACTGGGATGGAACCGATGATACAGGGCGAATGTGCACCGTTGGCTTATATGTTATATTTGTACGTACCGTTTTTAATGATGGTGTGGTTAATGAATACAAAAAAACTTGCGTTTTAGCTACAAAGAGGTAATCAGGTGCGTAATAAGCTGCGTCATCTTTGGTTCAGCTTTTTCAGCTACAGCAACAATTTCACCTAGTGAGACTTTGTGAATTTTACCTGGAACACCCAAGTCGGTAATGATGGAAATGGCGAATGTAGGAATATCCATTTGTCTAGCAACAATTACTTCGGGAATGGTTGACATTCCAACAGAATCGGCGCCGATGATTCGAAGATAACGATATTCGGCAGGAGTTTCAAGTGATGGACCGGTTACTGCGGCATATGAACCCACCTGGACCTTAATTCCAATTTGTTTTGCAATACTTTTGGCTTTTTCAATCATTTCACCATCGTAAGGTTCACTCATATCAGGGAAACGTGGGCCGAGTTCGGCATAATCTTTTCCGATCAAAGGGTTTGGCAGCAGATTGATGTGGTCATTCAAAATCATTAAATCTCCAATTGCGTAATCGGGATTTAGTCCACCGCTGGCATTCGATAGAAAAAGCGCTTTAATTCCCAGTAATTTCATAACCCGCACAGGAAAAGTTACTTGTTCCATCGAATATCCTTCATAATAATGGAAACGCCCTTGCATTGCAATCACTTTTTTCCCGTTAAGAAACCCAAAAATTAATTTCCCATGATGACTCTCAACCGTTGAGACAGGAAAATTAGGGATGTCCTGATATTCAATAATTATCTCAGAACGAATTTCCTTGGCTAATCCTCCGAGTCCGGTGCCAAGGATAATACCAAAATCGGGTAAAAAACTAGTTTTACTTTTTATATACGATACTGTTTCTGCTATTGTTTTTAACATAGTGTATGATTTGATTATTAAATTGTTCTTCCCCGTTGTCTAGAAATTCCATTTTAATGGGGATATAGTACCATGGTTGTGCAGAAATTTCTGCATCTTCAGCAAAGGGTAAAAGGCGTGCCGCATCTTTTTCAGTGGTTAAAATTACCTTTTCTTCTGTGGGAATTGAACTGAACTGAGTCAGAATAGTTGTTAAGTCTGCTTTTGTAAATGAATGGTGATCGGGATAAATAAGCGAAATCACCTTTTCAAACCTTGATGAGACTTCCTCAATCAGCAAGGAAGGTTCAGCTATACCTGTAACTAACAAAATAGGAAGGTTTTTGTTAGTCAATTTGTATCGGTCTGTTTTCGGCAGGTTCTCAAAAACAGGCATTGGCTCTCCATATGAAATGGTTGTAAAATATACGGTTTGGTGTGGTTGTGCCTTGATATTATATTGGAACAAGTGCCTATCCATCACCGAACTATTTCGCGGAGTTTTTGATACAATGATAATATCGGCTCTTTTTTTTTCGGAAGACGATTCACGCAGTCGACCATAGGGCAGAAGCCAGTCTCCTTTAAGAGGTCTGGTATAATCAATCAAAAGAATGTTAATTCCGGGTGTTACTGAGCGATGTTGATATGCATCATCCAGCAAAATAATGTCCAGATTAGGCACGTTCTCAATTAGTTTGAGAATACCATTGACTCGTTTTCTATCCACAGCTACCATTAATTCGGGAAACTTGCGTTTTATTTGCAAAGGTTCGTCTCCTATCATATTTGCTGTTGATTGTTCGGTTGCCACCATGAAATTGTGGGTTTTTCGCATATATCCACGGCTCAAAAAACCTACCTTGTATTCATCTTTTAAAAGCCTGATTAAATATTCCGTATGAGGTGTTTTGCCTGTTCCGCCAACTGTGATATTTCCGACTGATATAACAGGGATTTGAAATTCTTCAGATTTGATAATTTTTAAGTCAAAAAGCATATTTCTGACAAAAACCAATAAACCATAAAGTAAAGCAAATGGGAAAAGTAATATCTTGAAAAATGAATTCATTTATGTATCTCTCAAATTTTAAAACAATGATTTTTCAGCTTTCACCCTTCATTGACAGGGGAAAAAAGCTGAAAAATTATTGTTTTTTTAACCTGAATCCTAAAGGGAACAGCTTGATTTTTCAGATCTAATAAATATTTATTTCATATGGCATCCGTGTGAGAATACCTTGTCTGCTTATGGCATTTTTTAAGTTGTAGTAGATTGTTTGTTCGTTACCAAGTTCGGAACTTATTACGGAAGCTTTAATTTTTGACGAAAAATCCTTAAGTAGAATTGTAAGAGGATCTTCCACCTTAGGAAGATCGACAATGCGATATTCTTTCAAATGCGCTTTGGCAGCAGCAATTTCAATGGCTTTGTCAAGTCCGCCAATTAAATCGACGAGTCCGAGTCGTTTAGCATCAGCAGCACTCCAAACTCGGCCCTGACCAATGGAATCAACCGAAGCTTTGGTTAGTTTACGACCTTCGGCAACCCGACTTAGAAATACATCATAAATATTTTCAACGCCGGATTGAATGACTTCGCGTTCTTCGGGTAATAGAGGACGATAAATAGATCCTAAATCGGAATGTAAGTTGGTTTTGGCAACATCGGAAGTAATTCCCAATTTATTATTCAGGAAGTTTTTGGTATTCAAAAGAACCCCGAATACTCCGATGGAGCCGGTTATTGTGGTAGGATCGGCAAGTATTGTGTCAGCAGGAGCGGCGATATAATATCCACCCGAAGCGGCCACCGAACCCATCGAAACAATAAGAGGTTTCACTTTGGCAGCCAGGCTAAGTTCGCGCCAGATAATGTCGGATGCCAGTGCGCTTCCTCCGGGAGAATCAATTCGTAAAACAATTGCTTTGACGCTGGAGTCCTGACGGGCTTCCCTTATAGCTTTTGAAAGACCTTCAGAACCAATGGTTTCATTATCACCTAATCCCATGTTGATTTCGCCAGTTGCGTAAACCAATGCAATTTTATTTTTGCTAAATCCCTTTTTCGCTTTGGGTACTTTATTGTACTTACTTAGGGTAACAAATTCAAGTTTCTTTTGCGATGAAACACGCGAAAGTTTAGCTAGATTTGTTAAAATTTCATCTTTAAAACGAACGCCATCAATAAGTTTATGCTCCAAAGCCAACTGTGCATTTCGAATAACCAGCCCATCGGCTAGCCGATTTAGTTCGGCCTTGTCTATTTTCCGTTTCTCCGAAATACCATCAAGCATATGATTCCAAAGTGCAGATAAAAGTGTGGTAAGCTGCTCGCGATTAGCATCGCTCATATGATCGTTGGTTAAAGGTTCTACAGCGCTTTTAAATTTTCCGTGTCGGATAATTTGTGGTTCCAACCCAAGTTTTTCCAGAGCACCTTTAAAAAACAGTTGTTCCGAGCGTAAACCAAGGAAAGCCAATTCTCCTTGTGGATTTAGAAAAATACTGTCTGCCACTGACGCAAGATAATAGGAGCCATGGGAGTAATAATTAGCGTAACTGATGATAAATTTCTTTGATTTTTTAAAATCAATCAGGGCATTTCTTATTTCTTCAATGGCTCCATATCCGGCAGGAATAATGCTCAAATCGAGATAGATTCCACGGATATTAGCATCTGTTTTTGCAAGCTTTATATCTCTTACTATGTCAGTTAATCCGACAGTTATGTTTGGTTTGAAATTAGCAAAGTCGAAATTTTCGAAAGGATTCTCTGATGAGCGATCGGGTATTGCTTTGTCAAACTGAAGTTGTAAAATGGAATTTGACTTAACAGTTACTTCTTTGTCAGTACTCGAAATGATAGTACCAATAACTGCTAAAGATATCAGAAACATAATTAACGAGGCGATGAGGAAACCCACGATGGATGCTAACGTGTACTTGAGAAAACTCTTCATAATTATAGGTTTTTATGCATGGACTAAAATAACCAAAATTTTGATTGTTTTATTTCTTTGTGTCCTTCTATTTGCAATGTTTTAAATATTTGTTCAATTTGCACAAAATTAGCAAGAGATACATGGCAACTGTTTTCCTGATATTGGGCGGCAACCTGGGTGATCGCTATGCATTTATGAATGCTGCAAAAAAAAGTCTCATCGAAAATGCAGGAAATATTTTAAGTCAGTCATCGGTATACGAGACTGAACCCTGGGGTTTTGAACACGAAAATCAGTTTCTCAATCAGGTTATTTTTCTCGAAACTTTTCTGGAACCGTTAGCCCTACTTAAAGAAATAAAAAAAATTGAAAAAAATCTTGGCAGGATAAAAAGTAAGGAACGTTATTCTGCCCGTGTCATTGACATTGACATTTTGTTTTATGACCGATTGATAATTACCTCGCCCAAGTTAACCATTCCTCATCCCGAAATACCCAATCGTCGTTTTGTATTGGAGCCATTGGCGGAATTGGATGCGGATTTTGTGCATCCGGTTTCGGGATTGTCGGTAAGGGTGATATTAGAGAATTGTTTGGATAAGGGAATTGTAAAAGACTACAATGAGCGAAAAGTATAATCATTACATCGTATTTATTTTTTCCCCAAAAGCCAGATCTCCGGCATCACCCAAGCCGGGAACAATATAGGATTTAACTGTAAGTTCGTCGTCAAGTGCGCCAACCCAAATACTTATCTTTTGTTCGGGTAGTTTTTTACGAAGGTAATTCAGTCCTTCTTTACTGGCTATCAGTGCAACAATATGTGTATGCGTGGGAGTTCCTCTTTCGAGTAAAGCGTGATAAGTAAGTTCCAGCGACGAACCCGAAGCCAGCATTGCATCGGCAATGATCAGCACTTTGTTACTTATATCCGGGCACGAAACGTATTCCACATTGATATGAAAAGTACCATCTTTCTCATAATTTCGGTAGGATGCAACAAATCCATTGGGCGATTTGTCGAACACATTCAGCAACCCATGATGCAAAGGAAGCCCGGCACGAAGCACGGATGTGATTACAGGGTACGCAGTTAATACATTTTCGATGGCAATCCCCAGTGGGGTTTGAATTTCCAATGACTTATAAGGAAGCGTTTTACTAATCTCATAAGCGATAATTTCGCCCATGCGCTCCAAATTACGGCGAAACCTCATACTATCCTGTTGAACATGCTGGTCACGAATTTCTGCCAGATATTGATTAAAAATGGAATTGTTCTTGTTGAGGATTGTAATCATAAATTCATAAATTTAAGATACCACAATAATCGTGTTATGCCTGATGTTCAAAAACTGATATTCATCCAACAAACTCAGAGTAAATATCGGCAAATTTCTTACATGAGGTATATCCAAAATTGATAATTTTTTGCAGGGTTGTTAAATTAGACCTTCGTCGGCAAAGCTGAAATAATTTCCATCAGTAATAATAAGGTGGTCAAGCAATGTGATGTCCATCAATTTGCCCGATTCTTTTACTTTCTGTGTAATGAAAATATCTGCATCTGAAGGTTTTGTGTTGCCTGAAGGGTGGTTGTGGGCTAACACTATGGATGAGGCTAGCTTGTCGAGAGCTGCTTTCATCATTAGCCTGATATCTGTAACAGTTCCTGAAATACCTCCCTGACTGATTTTTTGACGATCAATGATTTTATTCGATCTGTTAAGTAGTAATATCCAAAATTCTTCGTGGGGGAGGTCTGCAAGAATGCTATGAAAAATTTCATAAATATCCTTGCTGGAGGTGATTTTTTCGCGATTGATGCTTTCAGTCAATTTACGTCGCCTGCCAATTTCAAGGGCTGCTACAATACCGATAGCTTTGGCCTCACCAATGCCTTTGTATTTTTGAAGGTCGTCAAGTGAAAGTTTACCCAGTTCGTTGAGGTTATGCTGAACCGACCCCAAAATACGTTTGGATAGTTGTACAGCACTTTCATCTCTTGATCCTGAGCCAATAATGATAGCAATAAGTTCAGAATCGCTTAGTGATGAAATGCCTTTTGTAAGAAGTTTTTCACGTGGGCGGTCTTCAAGAGACCATTCCTTGATGCTTAGATTTTTGTATTCCATGATGAGAGGTTTGATTACTCAGAATCTAAAATTAAGAAAATTTTAGATGCAACCAAATGCTTCATGGGATGACAAAAAAAGCCTTTTCGTAATGAAAAGGCTTGAAATATAAATGAATTATATCTTCTTAGCTTAAGCTGCTCACATATTTTGAAAGGCTCGATTTTAAGTTGGAAGCCTTATTTTTGTGAATTACATTTTTCTTAGCCAATTTATCGAGCATCGATGCTACTTCAGGATATAATGCTACAGCATCAGCTTTAGCAGTCATAAGTCTGAGTTTTTTTACAGCATTGCGGGCAGTTTTGGCATAATATTTATTTTCCAACCGATGTGTTTCGTTCTGTCTAATTCTCTTCTCTGACGATTGATGGTTTGCCATTTTTGTTCTTCCTTAAAAAGTTTAATTGAGGCTGCAAAAATAATTATCTTTTTCAATAAAAAAAAACTATCCCTGCTTTTTTATGAAAAATATTGGAAACAGCTGTATATCTGAAATAAGCATGATAGTGTATTTTTAAGTTCATACGCGAAATTGCTTATTTTGAATTTGTGAAAAAGCTTACCAACTCCAACAGCTGTCCTGACTGAGAAGAAAGTTGATCGGCTGCCTGAGCCATTTTATCTGCTGTACTTGCAGTAGCCTGAGTAACAGAATTTAATTGTTGTATGGCAGTGTTGATCTGGCTGGCGCCGGCATTTTGTTCGCCCGATGAAGCGGCAATCTCCTGAGTTAATTTTGTAGTTTTATTTAGGTCTGGAATAATAATTTTTAATAAATTACTGGCGTCTGCTGTGGCATTCACGCTTTCCGACGAAAGGCGATGAATATCATCAGCAGCAGCTTTGCTTTTTTCAGCCAACTTTCTAACTTCGGCTGCAACAACTGAAAAGCCCCGTCCGTGTTCTCCCGCTCTTGCGGCCTCAACAGCAGCATTTAATGCCAACAGATTCGTTTGAAAAGCTATATCGTTGATAATATTAATCTTTTCTGCAATTATTTCAACGGCTTTAAGACTTCGATCGGTGGCATTTTGCATTTTGTTCATCTCCTTTAATACTTGCAACGCTATCTTTTCATTTTGTAATGAATTATCGGCATTCTGCTGGATGTTTGCAACCATCTCTTCCATTGATGATGATATTTCTTCTGTTGAGGCAGCCTGCTCGTTTACACCTTTTGATAATGATACGGAATTAAAGTTTAGTTCTTCGCTGGTTTCGGCCAATTGAGACGAAGCATCTTTAATGTTGCCAACCACATCCTTTAACCGATGCAAATGTTTCTCTAACGCCAAAGCGATTCGTCCAGCTTCATCCTCTCTGTTCAATAATGTTTTTTCAATTTCAAAATCTACACTTCCTTTGGAAAGACCTTCAATTTTTAGCGATAGGCTGCTTATTGATCCTTTTATATCCTTATTAATAAGATAAAATGTTAGGAATATTAATCCTAAAACTATCGGTAACCCCCAAAAAAGATGTACAAATCCTTTTCCCCCAACAAAAAAATTCAGCCAAAACGAAATTAGAACCATGGGAATAAGCATTATCCCAATCTTATACATCAAAGTTTTTTTGAATAAAAGCCTCATGCCGGCAATATAGAAAGGAATAATACAAATTAAAATTAACGCATAGATTACAGTCTTATCCATAAAAAAACCTCCAAATAATTTAAATAGATTGAAATCAATTAGGTAGCAGTCAATTTAGCTTTTACCTATCCGGGGAATAAAGATATTGATTTTTCGGTGAGAAAAAATAAATTATTAATTTACGGCTGCATTTGTTGATCAAAAAGACCTGACTTCGATAGGTTAGATCGGTACTAATATGATTAACAAATTATTATAATAAGTAAAAATGAAAATTTTAGTGTTATTTATCTTTTTTCTTTCGTGAAACACCTTAATGGTTTTTAATCCCTTAGGTGCTAAATATTCATTTCTGCCCTTCAGCATATTTATAATGTTATTGGAATAACATAAGGCAAAATGCCTTAACTTCGCGGTTTAATTTTTTTAAAAGGTCAAATTATGTCGGATGATAATAAAAAATTGTTTAGTGAATTTCCGCCTGTAACAACCGCGGAGTGGGAGTCAAAGATTACTGCCGACCTGAAAGGTGCCGACTATGATAAAAAATTGGTTTGGAAAACCATTGAAGGTTTTAACGTGAAACCATACTATCGTAACGAACACCTTGACGCTCTTGGTTACCTCAGGCAAAACCCTGGAGAATTTCCATTTGTAAGAGGTAAAAATATAAATCAGAATGAATGGTACATTCGCCAGGACATTAATGTTAAGGATGTTACCGAAGCCAACAAAAAAGCGTTGGAAGTTCTTAAAAAGGGTATTACCTCGATTGGTTTTATTGTTGGTAGAAAGGCTGAGATAAATGCTGCTTTTGTTGATAAACTTCTCGAAAATATCTGCCTAAGCGCCATCGAAATTAATTTTGTTTGTGGCAAAAGAGCTTTGGAATTGGTGCCCCTGTTTATCGATTACATCAAGACTCATAATTATGAACCTGCCTCTATCAATGGCTCGGTTACTATGGACATTCTCGGGCATTTAGTTAAAAAAGGCAAGTTTTGTTTTGGTGATAACAAACTAGCCATTGATGCTTGCGCCAGTTTGATCCAACAATTAAAACAGTATCCTAATTTTTCAGCCATCACCATTCATGGTTCATATTTTACAAATGCCGGGTCGTCCATTGTTCAAAGTTTGGCTTTTTCGCTTTCGATGGGTGCCGACTACTTGACGTGGCTTACAGATGCTGGCTTGCCGGCAAACGAAGTGGCAAAGAATTTGAAATTCAACTTTGCAGTCTCTTCCAATTATTTTATGGAAATTGCGAAATTTCGTGCAGCTCGTTTGTTATGGGCTAAAATTGCTGAGAGTTATGATCCAGCCGTCAAAGTGGCGATGAACATTCACGCTGAAACCAGCAAATGGAACAAAACACTTTACGATCCATACGTAAATATGCTCCGTTCTACCACCGAAGCAATGTCGGCAGCTATTGCAGGTATCGATTCGATGACGGTTGTTCCATTTGATGTTACCTTCGAAAAAGCGACCGATTTGGCTGAACGTGCTGCCCGTAATACACAAATTATCCTTCAGGAAGAATCGTATTTTAACAAAATTGTTGATCCATCGGCGGGTTCATATTATATTGAAAATCTAACCGATTCAATAGTTACCGAAGCCTGGAAACTTTTCCTTGAAATTCAGAGCAAGGGTGGTTTTGTTGCTGCCTTTAAGGAGGGATTTGTTCAGGGTAAAATAGAAGAGGTATCGGCAAAACGTGAAAACGCCATTGCCACACGTCGCGAAATTTTGCTGGGGACCAATCAATATCCAAATTTCAACGAAATAATTAAAGGGGATATTTGCGATCTGAGTTATGCTTGCTGCTGCAAACAAAACGGAGTACAATGTGAGGAAGGAAAGTGTGACTGCGAAAGCAACTGCTGCTGCAACGATACTGACCGGGTTGCAGAACCACTCAAAATGTTCCGTGGCGCAGAGGCTTTCGAAGCGCTTCGACAGGCAACCGACAAAAGCGGTCGTCGGCCAAAAGTGTTTATGCTTACGATTGGAAATTTAGCCATGCGCAAAGCCCGGGCAACATTCGCATGTAATTTCTTTGCGTGTGCAGGCTTCGAAGTAGTTGATAACAGCGGTTTCAAAACTACTGCCGAAGGTGTAAATGCCGCTGTCATTGCCAAAGCCGACATTGTTGTACTTTGCTCAAGCGATGACGAATATGTAGCATTTGGCCCTGAATGTTTGGAGGGTTTTGGAAACAAAACAATTCTGGTTGTTGCAGGAGATCCTGCATGCAAACCCGAACTTGAATCCAAAGGAATCAAAAACTTCATCAGTGTAAAGTCTAATATACTTGAAACATTGAAGTTTTATCAAAAAGAATTAAAAATTAATTAAACGTTAAACACGAAGCTAATTATGAGGCTATCAGAAATATATTTTGGAGCACCTATAGAATTTAATGTTCAGCTTTTCAGAAACGGTGTTCGCCGTATGAAAAATGGATATTTATAACTTCGTGCATTCGTGTTTTCGTGTTCATAAATACAAAAAAAATGAAACCAGATTTTAGTAAAATAAACATCAAAGCCGCAGGCGGCAGTTTTAAGAAACTGAATGTCGAGACCGATTGGATTACACCAGAGCTTATAAAGGTGAAGCCAGCTTATACTGCCGATGATTTGGTGGGAATGGAACACCTGAACTATGCGGCTGGGTTGGCTCCATATCTTCGTGGACCTTATTCCACTATGTATGTAATGCAACCGTGGACCATCCGCCAGTATGCGGGTTTTTCCACAGCAGAAGAATCAAACGCGTTCTATCGTCGTAATCTGGCTGCAGGACAAAAAGGTCTTTCCGTAGCGTTCGATTTAGCCACTCACCGCGGATACGACTCCGATCACGATCGCGTAGCAGGCGATGTAGGTAAAGCCGGGGTTGCTATTGACTCGATTCTCGATATGAAGATTCTGTTTGATCAGATTCCTTTGAACAAGATGTCAGTTTCAATGACAATGAACGGTGCCGTATTGCCAATTCTGTCCTTCTACATCGTGGCTGCATTAGAACAGGGAGCCAAGCTCGAAGAACTTACCGGTACTATCCAGAACGATATTTTAAAAGAGTTCATGGTACGTAATACCTACATCTATCCTCCCGAAATGTCGATGCGGATTATTGGTGATATCTTCGAATTTACTTCGCGGAAAATGCCAAAATTCAACAGTATCAGTATCTCCGGATATCACATGCAGGAGGCTGGCGCCACTGCCGACATAGAAATGGCATACACGCTGGCCGACGGTTTGGAATATCTACGCACCGGTATTAAAGCAGGTCTCGATATCGATGCGTTTGCTCCTCGTTTGTCGTTCTTTTGGGCCATTGGAATGAACCATTTCATGGAAATCGCCAAGATGCGCGCTGCACGTATGTTATGGGCTAAAATTGTAAAACAATTCAACCCTAAAAACGATAAATCAATGGCCTTGCGCACACACTCTCAAACTTCGGGATGGTCGCTTACTGAGCAAGACCCATACAACAATATTGCCCGGACAGCAATTGAAGCGATGGCTGCAGCGCTGGGTCATACTCAGTCGCTTCATACAAATGCATTGGACGAAGCGATTGCACTACCCACCGATTTCTCGGCTCGTATTGCCCGCAATACACAAATCTATATACAGGAAGAAACCAACATTTGTAAGGCTGTTGATCCTTGGGCCGGTTCCTACTTTGTGGAAACCCTCACCAAGGAAATTGCTGACAAAGCCTGGAAACTGATTGAAGAGGTGGAAGGCCTTGGAGGGATGTCGAAAGCTGTGGAAACAGGCGTGCCTAAAATGCGTATCGAAGAAGCTGCTGCCCGCAAACAAGCCCGCATTGATTCCGGTAAAGATACTATTGTAGGAGTTAACAAACACCGTTTGGCAAAGGAAGACCCAATCGAAATTCTTGATATCGACAATAGCGCCGTTCGTGAGTCGCAAATTCTTCGTTTGAAGAAACTTAAAGCCGAACGCAACAATGCTGAAGTTCAGGAAGCATTGAAAGCTATTACAGAATCGGCTCGTACGGGCAAAGGTAATCTTTTAGAACTCTCCGTGGTAGCTGCTCAAAAACGCGCTACCTTGGGTGAAATTTCCGATGCTATCGAAAACGTATCAGGTAGATATAAAGCTGTGATTAGAACTATTTCAGGCGTATATGCTTCCGAAAGTGGAGACGACGCTACATACAAAGATGCCAAGGCAATGGCTGAGAAATTTGCTAAGCTCGTAGGCCGTCAGCCACGTATAATGGTTGTAAAAATGGGTCAGGACGGGCATGACCGTGGCGCTAAAGTTGTTGCAACGGGTTATGCCGACATCGGTTTTGATGTAGACATGGGTCCATTATTTCAGACTCCGGCCGAGGCTGCAAAACAAGCGGTTGAAAACGATGTTCACGTTGTTGGTGTATCGTCTTTGGCTGCCGGACATAAAACTTTGGTTCCGCAAATTATCGCCGAATTAAAAAAACTGGGTCGAGAAGATATTATGGTCATTGCCGGCGGTGTTATTCCCGCGCAGGATTACGATTACTTGTACAAAGCAGGTGTGGTGGCCATCTTCGGCCCTGGAACATCGGTGACGTATGCAGCCAAGAAGATTTTAGAAGTGCTTCTGAAATCGGTTGAAGAATAATTTGGGATCAAGGGTTAATCACTAAAGCAAAACCTGACAGGTTTTAAATCACCACAGCTAAACCTGACAGGTTTTAAAAACCTGTCAGGTTTCAAACGTCAGGTTTCAAATGTCAGGTTTCAAAAACCTGTCAGGTTTATCAGTCGATTCGACCCATTACCTATTTTATTTTTTCCGATAAAATGACGACAGGTCGGTAGCAACTGAGAAATGATTTGAGGCTCCGGCCAGATGGTATGTTGCACGGCCGTAACTAATCTGAAAGCGCGAGATGGATATACCAAAACCCCATGAAAATCCTACCGTTGAAACTCGTGTGGCTATTTTTAGTTCCTGCCTGCGCTGATAGTTATATCCGGCACGCAGGTAAAAGTTTTTAAAAGGAACAAACTCTACACCAAAAATGAGATGCCTCATGGTAATATCTGCTATTTTTTCAATTTTGCGTTTTTCTTTGGTCGGACTTAGTGTATTGGATGAGGTTTCTTTTGCACCAAAATCGGGAACTGACATGTCCGGATTCTCCAAATGCTGTGCAGTAACCGAAAAACGAAAAGGAGCATATTTTAATTGCTGAGTAAAGCCAACTTGAATCTCAAAAGGTAACCGCTCGTATGCATTGTCGTAATACGGTTTAATCTGGGTTCCCAAATTCCTCATCACCAGAGCAAATGTATATAATTTTCGTGGGTGATGGTAAGTAATCCCCCAATCGGTGGATACCCCAAAGGACTGGTATTTTTCGTAAATTGAAAGGATTGGTCTAAGATCGGCGCCAATACTGAAAAAGCTATCGATTGGGTGGGCATATACCAGATTGAAAGCGTATTCGGCGGCTGTAAAAGAACCGGTTATTACACCATTTGGCTCCGCCGCAGTAAACTCGCCGTAGTTTATATATTGCATTCCAATTGCAATTGTGTTTTTCTCACGGAATTTACGTGCATATGTGATGTTTCCGTACTTTACCCCCGCGAAGTATCCCACATAATTAAACGATAGGTGTTCATTCATTGCCGAATTCAGCAGTGATGGGTTTTGGTATACCAACGATAAATCGTCATCGTAGGATGTCAGGTACTTCCCCCCCAAAGCAGCAACCCGGGGAGAACTGGTGAGGTTGAGAAACTCATAGGCATGTTTTCCTCCCAGTTGAGCATAACTGATGGTGCAAAATACAAGTGGGAGGATTGTCCAATACTTCTTCATTAACGAAACCCTTTATTCATCAAAAATAGAATAAACTGTAAGATATATGAACGAGGAATACCAGAAAAAATTATGTAGTTAATAAACTTAGGAATCGTTGCTCGGCCGTTTTCGCCCAAGTCACAAATTTTCGATCTTTTTTGTCATACTGAGGGATGTAAGTCAACAACTTACCAATGTCAAAGCTCTCACTAACAATACCAGCGCCAGCGCGAGATGCGTCGACCGAATTGCTTTTCTGCTCATAATGTCCTTTTGTGGGAACCATTAGGATGGGTTTACGCAGATACATTGCCTCACAGATCGATTCAAACCCTGATGTACTTGCATAAGCGGTACAATCTTTCATGTAAGAAAGAAATTTGACGTCGTTGATACGGTGAAAATATAAATTGGACTCTGCTTCCATTTCTTCCGGGACATCTTTTTTATCCCAAAAAAAATGGGACACAACGTGAGGTTGTTTTTGATGCCATCTTACTATTTCTTCGCTATAGCCGGCATTCAGCATATATCCCAGTATGTAACCGCTATCTTCTGGATTGAGCTCCAGCACTTCTTTGCGTAACAAAGGAGGCACAACGAAAAGTTTCTTGTTAGGAAGATCATCCATCGGTGAGAAGGACAATGCAAGGAGTTTTTTTGCCCTGAAAGATGTTAGTCGTGTATTGAAATTAAGCATCCATTTCTGGAGAAGTTGTCCTTTTGGAAAAACGAAGTCAGGGTGAAGAAGTAAAAACTGATGGCCTAAGCAAATATAAGGTGTTGAAGGATTGTATATCGCGTATGTCAAGCCTGCCAATAATTCGTAAAAGTTAATTACCAAATCAGGTTTTGTGAAATTAATTTTTTTGTTGATAAACGCCATGCTTTTGAAATACCTACCCAAGTGCTCAAGGTTATAAAGAATTGACTGAAAAAGAAGTATTCCTTTGTTGTTGTTGGAAACCAGAAAGTTTGGACTTTCGTAAGTATGAACAGGCGAATGAATTTTTTCAAAAAAAAATTTTGGTATTTCCCGGCGCTCGCTTTTACCAACCAACACCTCAACAACCTCATGTCCATTTTTGATTAGGATATCATGCATGGAAATAGCCTGTGTCATATGCCCGCGGCCTTCACCTTGTACAATAAAAAGGAAACGCATAGAATGATATTTTGAATAATGATGTTTACACTAATACAAAGCTATTATTTTAATTATCAATAAAATTGGTGCTATTTAAAAATGTCAAAAGTGTGTAACAAGATTCGCAAAATTAATAATCAATTTACACTCCGAAAGTTTTCTGTTGGCTCTATTAATATGAATACGAAGACACAAGTCACGAAGATAAATATAGAATATTAAGAAAAGGGTACCTGTAATTAATTTATTCTGCGTCCTTTGCAATATCTGAATAGTAAATAATTTTCCATTGCCCTTTAAAATCTTCAACCAAAGCCGATAGGGATTCAACCCAGTCGCCTGAGTTCATATAAACTATGTCGCCATACATGGTTATTACCGGATGGTGAATATGACCGCAGATAACGCCATCGCAGCCTTTCGATTTGGCTAGTTTTACCAGCTCCTTTTCATAATCTGAAATATACGAAACGGCGGATTTTACTTTTTGCTTTATTGCTTGCGAAAGTGAATAATAGGGCAACCCTTTGCGCAGGCGGTAGTTATTATAAAGTTTGTTTATCCAAAGCAACAGTGTATAACCAATATCTCCCAGTTTCGCCAGCCATCTGAAATTTGTAGTTATAGCATCAAATATGTCTCCGTGAATTACATAGTACTTTTTACCATTACTATAATGAATATGGTCTTTTACAATCCAGATATCACCGAAAATGAACGGGATAATGTTGTCGAGAAAATCGTCGTGATTTCCGCGAAGATAGACAACATCTGTATTATGTTTTTCCATCATTTTTAATACAACCCTGAAAAACCTGGTGTGTTTTTTCTTCCATTTGCCGCCTTTGCGCAATTGCCATCCGTCAATAATGTCACCGTTAAGTATTAACGATTCGCACGTATTGCTTTTTAGAAATCGGGCTACTTCTTTTGCTGCTGAGTTTTTTGTACCCAAATGAATATCAGATAGAACTATTGTTTTGTAGTGATTTCTTATTAGCATAATTTTTTTATTGCAAAAAAAGCGAAAGCGGTTTACATGGTTATTAACTTAAAGTTAATAAATAGTAAACCTTTACGAAAGATGCGAGTATTTTAATGAGAAATCAATACATTCGCACTTATTTTTTAAAATAGTATGATATATTTGATAAAATAATTCATAACTGATGGTTGCAAAGGAAAAGGTCGCATTTATCATCAATCCAAAATCCGGAACGGGCAAAAAGCAAAGCCTTCCCAGCCTGATAATGGAAACTGTAAATGGCTTGGAATTTGAGGTAGACTTATATTTCACAGAATATGCCGGACATGCAAGTATTCTTGTTGCGGAACTGGTAAAAAAGGGATTTTCCAAAATTATTGCTGTTGGTGGTGATGGTACTGTAAATGAAGTAGCAAAAGCGTTGGTTAATACCAACACGGCATTGGGTATTATTCCTTGTGGATCGGGCAATGGCCTTGCCAGATCCCTGAAAATTCCGTTAAGGTTTGTAGATGCTATCAATTTAATTAACTCCGGCAAAGTAATTTCCATGGATTATGGCACCATTAACGAACATCCATTTTTTTGTACCTGCGGAGTGGGGTTTGATGCACATATCGGAAACAAATTCGCTACCAGCGCCCACCGTGGATTTTTCACATATATAAAGGAAACTATTCGCGCTTACTTTTATTATCGGCCAAGGCGATATTCCATTAAAATAGATGGTGAAAAAATAAAAACCAAAGCATTCCTTGTAACCGTTGCCAATGCCGGGCAATATGGAAACGATGCTTATATTGCACCACTTGCTGAACTACAGGACGGAAAACTTGATTTGTGCATTTTAAACCCGTTTCCAAAACATCAGGCACTGGGCCTGGGTTTTCGATTATTTAATAAAACCATGCACCGCAGTGAATACTTAAACACCATTAAGGGACAATCGATCACAATCAAAAGGAAAAAGAAGGGTGAAGTTCATCTCGACGGGGAACCAGCAATCATGGGAAAAAGACTGAAAATTAAAATTGTTGAGAGAGGTTTAAAGGTTATTGTTTCCAATTGAAGAGCATTCTTGTATGATTATCTAATTATTTACGAGTAGCAAACTTTTCTTTAAATCTGCTTAGCGAATTAATCTGTGATAAAATCAGACCAATAATTACTAGCACAATTCCTAAAATATTTTGGAGTATTAGCTTTTCGTTTAGAAAAATAAATGAAAATGCGGCTGTAAAAACGGGAATCAGATTGGTAAATATGTTAGCTCGCACTGCACCCAATACCTGAACTGCGTTTGAATAAAACAAAAAGGCAAAAGATGAGGCAAAAATTGCTAATTTCAGTATTGGAATTGCAGCCCCAATGCTAACCATCTCCATATTCCAATCTTTTATATCGAAAATTAAAACCAGTGGCAAAAACAAAAGGGCTCCGATTAAATTTTGCCAGGCTATTAAGGTGAGCGGATTATATAGATCGGTCAGCCTTTTTAACAAGATAGAATAAAAAACAGCTGCAACCACTGCTAACCCCATAAGCATAATTCCTCTTGAGGATGCAGCTAATTCAAAATTTCTGGTAATAATTACCAATAAAACTCCTATAAATGAGAGTAAAACTCCAATGATATTCTTTACCGAAAGCTTTTCTTTTAGGAAGATGAATGCAAATATTGGTACTAATAGTGGTATAAGCGAAATAATAACAGCGCCGGTTGTTGGTGTAACTAGCTGCATGCCCAGACTTTCACCCACAAAGTATAGGAATGGTTCAAATAATGCTAGTACAAAAATTAACTTAAGGCTCTTAAAATTTATCTTTTGAAGTTTTCCAATTGATGCTGAAACAATAAATAATAAACCTGCTGAAACAGCTAGCCTTGCCAATATGGTAGTAAATGGCTGAAGAAATAAATATACCTCTTTATACCAAATGAAGGAAAAGCTCCAAAACACCATGGCAAGGATATTCAATAAATATACTAAAGGACGATTCTGAATCTTCATTTCTCTGGTTTTACATATAAAAAGAGGGCAAAGATATTGATTAAGCTATACATCGACGATGATTTTTTGTATGTTGGCATAACTCGGGTAATAAATACCCATATCTGGTGAGCAATGTCATCGCTTATCTCCTCTATTTAGGTAAAGGTTTAACTAATATTGTTCTTTGTAAAAAATGAATGGGTAGCCTTCTTTGTGCTTTTTAGAATAAATGAGGAACCAACAAATTAACTTAATTAATAATAACTTTATGAGGACAAAAAAAATTATTCTTCTGATTTCGATTGTTTTAATGGTTGGATTATCGTTTTCGGGTTGCAAAAAGGATACCCAAACTTCTGACACGTTGGTTGGGGTTGATGCAGCTTTAGCTCAGGATGTTGAGTCTCAGGATGCTATGGCCGAAAATATCGATCAAAATACGGATAATACAATTGATGCACTTGAGGCTAATGATTTTTCGGGGTTAAAATCTGCACAAGTTGGAGGTCCAAGTTGGACTATCTCGCCTAATAAAGATACTGCTTTATTAGCTTTCCCAAAGGTTATTACCCTTACTTATAACACTGATACAACTATTAATGGAGAGAAATTTAAGCAGTCAGGTAAAATTCTTGTTTACCTTAGTTTAAGGGAGCAAAAGTACCCGTGGAAAAACTACATCAAGCGTGAGATTGTGTTTGATACTTATAAAGTAGAAACAGATAGTAGTTCTTTCGCTATCACAGGATCACGTACTATGAAAAGAATAAGTGTTAAGACAGTTCCAGCAAAATTAACCTCTAACACTACTAGTTTCAGTTTGGATGTTATGGATTCTATCAACTCAAATATGACTTTAGCTATTATTAGTGGCGATTATAGTGGGTCGTTTACCCGGTTTGTCAAGAAAAAGCGCGAAGCAATTGCTCATTTTGAAAAGGGTGCTATACTCTGGCGCCAGTCATTTCTAAAGGATACATTAATTTTCAAAGGTTCTGTTACAGGGAAAAATCTTCAGGATTCGTTATATAGCAGAACTATTGATGCAAATAAACCAATTATTTTTACCAGGTGTGCTTCTCTAAATCCGGTAATAACTTCGGGTATAATAGCCATAGTCAATGGCTCTAAAACCGCAACAATCACTTATTCGGCGGATGGATGCAAAACTAAAGCTGTTTTGGAGAAAAATGGAAAAACCAAAGAAATAGAACGAAAAATTAATAGAAAATATAAAAAATGGTGGTAACCACTAAAAAATACAAAATCCCGATTTATTCGGGGTTTTGCATTTTTAATAGATAGTAATTCTTTTGCATTTTTGTTTTTCCAAATGTTTATTTGTATACAGCCAAAATCACCTTTATCGTGCTAGCGGTAATAGTTACTAGTCACTCTCTTTATCGTAGAATTTCTTTATAGTTATCACTGCTTATTCTTCTTATCTAAATTGCCAGGCTAAACTAAAAATGTTTGGCAAGGTGTTGCATTCAATTTCCGTTCTACCAAAAAAGCTTTTCTGGCGATCCTAAAATGTTATCCATCTTGCATTAATGTGTCTTTAAATACAGAGTTGAGTGAATGTTACTTCATTGATGCCAATTCCGCTATTTTTTCAATTTAACGTACCCATAATGGTTTATGTATTTATAAATTACTATCGAGCTAATGTTTAATTTTTGAGATGTATAAAAGTTTTTTTTAAATCCCATTAAACCTTTTTACTTCGGCCATATCTAATACTTCGAAAAACATAAATCATAAATAATTCACTTAATAAATAATTCTATGAAAACGAGTTTAATGATCATTATGGCAATCGTTTTTGCTGGTTCTACGATGTTCACTTCCTGTCAGAAAGACAAATTTCTTACCAATCCAAACCTTTCAGTTGCTGAGGATGATGCTAATACGGATAATCTGTATGGCGATGTACAAAACGAGTCAGACGAGGTGGTAACTGACCTCGAGAACAATGGTTACAAACCCTCCGGTATAAAATCAGCTGACGCAGAAGGTATCCGTTCAGTTACCGTAAACAAGCCAGATAGCTCTTCCTTTCCAAAGGTAATAACGATTCAATTTACCAATTGGACCGACCATGCCGGAAGAATTAAAAATGGAAAGATTGTCATTACTGTTACCGGACCATATCGGAAAGAAGGTTCCGTTAAAACAATTACTTTCGACAATTTTACCATTGATGATAATAAAGTTGAAGGAACCAGAACTGTTACCAACCTTGGAAGAAATGCGCAGGGAAATCTTCAATATCATGTAATTCTGGATGGCGGAATGGTTACAACCGAAACCGGGAAATCCATTTCCAGAAGCTGCGATCATATTCGTACATGGGTATCCGGTGAAATTACTCCAAAAATGATTTGGGATGATGTGTATACCATTGAAGGTATGGCTAGTGGTGTAAATCAAAACGGGTTAGCCTTCACAAGAACGATAACCAGTCCTCTTTTAATTGCTGCCGATTGCCCATGGATTGCCAAAGGTTCGGTTCTTATTGTAGTTGATACCAAATCGGATGTTACGATCGATTTCGGTTCTTCCGAATCAGTTTGCGATAATTTGGCAACAGTCACTGTAAATGGAGAAAGCCGCGAAATAAAGCTTCATAAAGGGAAAAAGCGCATGATGATGGGAAACTAAAATTATAACGTTTCATTAAAAATAAATCCTCCGGTCTGGTATGTATCGGAGGATTTATTTTCATTTATTGTTTTTCAGTTAAATACTTCCAATATCGTTTCGGAAGTAATCGTTTATGTAAGATTGGATTGTGCCGCTCTTTGATTTCTATTTCTTTAAAGTAGGTTTTCCAGAGCTTCTGAAAAAGTTTTTCATCTTCAGTGAATGCTGATTGATCAAGCGTGCCTGTTACTGGATGTATTTTACTGTCTTCAAACCTGATTTCGGTTACCGATTTTAAATCGTAGTAAAAGCCATATTTACGGTTTGTATCATAAATAATCCACGATTGGTCGGCAAAGCGCGATTCAAAATGGTGAATCGTCAATGGCAGAACATTGTATTGCGGGTCGAAACTTGCGAAGTAAATATTGTCAATCGTTTTTTGAAAGCGCACAAACATTCTTACCCGCTCGGTTTCACGTGATACCTTTTTGAAAAGTTGATGAATTTTCAGCACGCACGAGTCGCCAAAATTAGTTTCAATAGAAACATTACTTTCCAAGGCCTTTCGAATGTAACTATATAAAATTAATTCAATATCAGGCAATTCGGATAAAAAATCTATCGCCAGCATTTTGCAACCCGAATCGGATAGTTTTTTATGCAAACCTTTCCATACTCTATCTGCCTTAAAGCCATCTGTAATAACCAGATGTTCCGTACCAAACAAAAGCGATTGAAATTCGGTAGAACCTGCAAACGAGATTGGAGAGAGTTTTTTATCATAGCAATCAAAAACAGCAGTTAAAAATCCTTCAAATGTTTTATCGTAGGTGATGATATTCATTTGGTATAAATCTGTAAATTAGAAATATATGTCTTGGCTCTTGTTAATAGTTAAAACAATTTCAACTGTCCATAATTCCGGCCTTTTTTCTTTCCTTTGGTTTGTTCGGTAAATAATCTACGAAGTCCTTCAGGCCTTATTTCGTTAATGGTTGGTGATGAAAGTTCGTTGCAAGTAAGAAAATATTTAGCCCGTTTTAATACAACTCCCATTTTCATTAGTTGCCCGGAGTTTATCCGGCCAAAATTTCGCGCCGCAATAATAAGTTGTGCCGATTTTACTCCAATACCTGGTATGCGGAGAATTAATTCGTAATCTGCTTTGTTGATATCAATGGGAAACATCCAAGGATTGCGTAAGGCATAGCTAAGTTTTGGATCAAGTTCCAAATCCAAATCGGGGTGATTATCATTTACAATCTCCTCAACTTTAAAATGGTAGAATCGCATTAGCCAATCGGCTTGATACAAACGGTTTTCCCTAACAAGAGGTGGTTGAACAAGCATAGGCAGCCGTTTGTCATACGAATTCACAGGAATAAAACCTGAGTAATACACCCGTTTTAAATTTTGTTGCTGGTATAACGATGAAGCCAGGGTTAAAATTTGGGTGTCGTTATCCGCTGTTGCTCCTATAATTAGCTGGGTGCTTTGTCCGGCAGGTGCAAAACGTGGTGCATTTCGGTATTTTTGTCTGTTTTCCTTATTTTCCAGAATTCCTTGTCGGATGATACCCATGGGTTGGAGTATTCCTGGGTAGTCCTTTTCCGGAGCTAATATTTTTAAGTTTTGTTCAGTAGGTATTTCAATGTTAACACTTAGTCTGTCAGCATACAACCCGGCTTCACGAACCATTTCCGGACTAGCTCCGGGAATACTTTTTAAATGAATATAACCGTTGTAATTATGAATTTTACGAAGATCCTGAGCAACTTTTGTTAACATTTGCATGGTATGATTTGGAGTTTTTACCACACCAGAACTAAGAAAAAGGCCTTCAATATAGTTACGTCTATAAAATTCGATGGTAAGGTCTACTATTTCGGTAGGACTAAAAGCAGTACGCGGGATATCGTTACTTCGGCGGTTTATGCAATAGGCACAGTCGTATTGGCAATAATTGGTAAGCATTATTTTTAAAAGGGAAATACAACGTCCGTCTTCGGAAAAACTATGGCAAATTCCCCAAGGCGATGCGTTTCCAATGCCTTTACCAGTATTAGGTCTGTTACTTCCACTTGAAGAACATGAAACATCATACTTTGCAGCTCCTGCAAGTATTTTTAGTTTTTCAAGTGTACTGTCAGTAATCATTTTTACAGTAATTTCAGTAAAAAATTTATTCAAAAATACTAATATATTTAGTAATAATAACTATCTTTACTAATATTAATTGTATGGAAAATTTATTTGCAAATAATCTCAGATATTTACGTAAGGCTAAGAGCTTAACGCAGGACCAGCTGGCTGATAAGATTGGTGTAAACCGGGCAATGATTGGATCTTACGAAGAGGGTAGGGCCGTGCCTAAAATTGTTGGTCTTCAGGATATTGCACATTATTTCGGAGTTTCACTGGATGCCTTGGTTGGCTCTGATTTGAGTCTTAAGCAGAATAACACTGAAGGTTTGCAAAGCGAAATTCAAAAGGGTAATAATCTTCGGGTATTAAGCACCATTGTTGATAGGAACAACAACGAACTGATCACACTTGTACCGGCAAAAGCTTCGGCGGGTTATTTAAACGGATATGCTGATCCTGATTATGTCGAAACACTTCCCCGGTTTTCTCTTCCTTTTCAGGAATTGGCTAAAGAACGCACATATAGGGCTTTTCAGATTACCGGAGATAGTATGGAACCAATTCCATCGGGTGCCTATATTATCACTGAATACGAGCAGAATTGGCACAACATCAAGGATGGAAAACCGTATCTATTTGTTACACGAGATGAAGGAATTGTTTTTAAACGGGTTTACCTTCACCCAAGTGGCGAGTTGTGGTTAAAATCGGACAATCCTAAATATGAAACTTATAGTGTTCACATTGGCCGCGTACTTGAGGTATGGAAAGCTGTGGGTTATATCTGTACCACCTTGCCTGAGCCCGATGCAGTGGGTCTTACCAAACTCTCGATGATGGTTATGGAAATGAAACAGGAAATAAATCAATTGAAGGGCAAGGGATAATTATGATATAGTTTTATTCTTACCTTTATTTATATAATCATCTTTCAAAAAACACTACTCGATTCTATTTTGATGGTATACGAATAATAGCTTTTCATCATTGTTTTATATTGTTTAATCAATAATTTTCATAAAACACACCAGACATAAAACTATTTCTCTAGTTTTAACTCCAGCATGAACCTTTACGTTTGAATTATTTTTTTCATCCGTAAATAATTTTCATATTTTTTTGTGCAAACCCTCAGGGTTTTTAAAACCCTGAGGGTTTATCATGACAGTTTCATTTTAATTATATAGTCTAACCAATATCAAAACGAATACCAGATAAATCCAAACGTTATGAAATTGATTGTAAAAATTGTATTATTTTTCTTTTTATTAACTAATTTTTACTCACCTGTTTATAGCCAAATCCTAGAAAAGAACGAAGCCAATAAGCTGGTTGATGGTAGTAAATTAATCCGACTGGATAAAAAGGGTAAATATCTCAAGTATATTCAACTTAAGGAGAATTACTTTTATACTAAAACAGATGAAGTTGCATGGCTAAACAAAGCACTAAAATTCTCAAAAATCTATAGCCTTAAAGCAATTCGTAAAAACACAGATAAAAAGGGCATTTCCCATACTAAATACCAAATCAATTATAAGAATATCCCAATTGAGGGATCGGTATATTCTGTACATTCAATTAATGGAGTAATTCATTCGGCTAATGGTGAATATATTCTGGGCAAGGATATTACTGTTATACCTTCGTTAACAGAACCTGTGGCTTTTGAAAAAGCAATTAAGTATGTAAATGCAACAAAATATACATGGCAAACTGGAAATAGTTCACGATCTGTTGGGGAGCTTACCATAATGTCTATTGATACTGTTTTCGTATTGGCCTATAAATATGACATCTATGCAATAGAGCCATTAAGTCGTCAATATGTTTTTGTAAATGCAAATACCGGCGAAATAATTAAATCATTTAACAGAATTCATATTCTCGACACACAGGGTACTGCAAAAACGATGTACAATGGTGTCGTTTCCATTACTACCGATTCCTATAACGGATCCTACCGATTGAGAGAAGCAGGCAGAGGAAATGGGATAGAAACTTACAATCTCAACCACGGAACAAGCCAGGCCAGCACCACTGATTTTACCGATGCAGATAATAATTGGACTGATACAACGGATTATAATCATGCCGCAAATGATGCTCATTATGCAACTGAGGCTACTTATGACTATTATTTTTCAAAATTTAACCGGAATTCATACGATAATCAAGGTGCTAAAATTAAGAGTTATGTCCATTACGGACACAATTATGTGAATGCTTTTTGGGATGGTTCGTGTATGACTTATGGAGACGGCGATGGGGTTAATTATTTACCATTAACTCCAATTGAAGTTGTTGCCCATGAAATAACTCATGGTGTTACCGAACACTCAGCAGGTTTAATATATTCAGGTGAATCGGGAGCATTAAACGAATCTTTCAGTGATATTTTTGGGGTGGTCATTGACTTTTTTAAAAATCCTTCAACTGCTAATTATTTGATGGGTGATGCCATGTCTGTTACGCATACTCCTTTTAGAAGTATGGAAAATCCAAATGCTTATAGAAATCCTGATACTTATAAAGGTTTATATTGGGACCCCAATCAAGAGGTGCATACCAATAGCGGAGTTCAAAATTATTGGTTTTATTTAGTTTGCGAAGGATCCAGTGGGGTTAACGATTTAGGAAATAGTTTTAAAGTTATTGGAATTGGACGCGAGAAAGCAGCTCAAATAGCTTACAGAAATTTGACCGAATACCTAACACCTTCTTCTGGTTATAGTGATGCAAGGTTTTATTCCATTCAATCTGCCATTGATTTGTTTGGCGATTGCTCTCCTGAAGTTATAGCAGTTACCAATGCATGGTATGCCGTTGGAGTGGGAGATTCCTATAACAATTCGGTAGTTGCTGATTTTGTGGTGTCTAAAACACATGCTTGTGATTCTAATTCCCCAATTTACTTTTCTAACAGAAGTTCCAAAGCAAATATTTACAGATGGAATTTTGGTGATGGACAGTCTGATACTGTAATAAATCCTGTTCATACTTATAAATTTACTGGTACCTATTCTGTTCGCTTAATTGCACAAGGTATAGCTGTATGTAATAATACAGATACTTTAACAAAGCAGAATCTTATTAATGTTACTAATGGTCAAGCGCCTATTGCAGCTATTTGTGCTCCTCATACGTTATACCCCGGTGATGGAGGTATCTTTCAGTTTAGATTAAATACAATCAATAATACCACTAAAGGATCTATGGATGATTATAAGGATTACTCTTGTAATTATCAGACTACAGTGCAGGAAGGTAAAGAGTATGAACTGTATGTAAAAGTAGGCATCAATAAGCCTGAAAATGTTAATGTTTGGATAGATCTCAATAACAATGGTAGTTTGGATAATCAGGGCGAATTGGTATTTCGTAAGAACAATGTGACAAAGGATTTTTCTGAAAAAATAATTATACCTGGCGGAGCTCATTACAATGTGCCTTTACGCTTACGAATTGGCTCAGATTATGTTGGTTATTCTTTTGCAAATTCCTGTTCAAATACAAATTATGGTCAATTCCAGGATTATGCTATTTCCATACAGCAAAACAATTCTAAACCTTTAGCTAATTTTGTTTCGAGTTCACAGCTTATGGCAAAAGGCGATACAATTCATTTTAATGATGCTACGCTAAACTTACCAACCTCATGGCGATGGAGTTTTCCGGGCGGTACACCTTCTTCATCGATTACCCAGAATCCAATAATTGTTTATAATACACCTGGAACTTTTGAGGTATCGCTTATTTCATCAAACTCAATTGGGGTTGATACAATAATAAAAAAAGATTATATAAAAGTATTGGATCAATTATATTGCACTTCAATGTTAGGTGGATCAGGAAATTGCCCAGGCGATATTTCACTTGTTGAAATAAAAGGAACTACCTTAAACAATACTAATCATAACATTTGTAGTACTTTAAACGGTAGTACGTATGGTTCATATGCTGAAACCGGAAATACAACTGCAATTCTGAAGGCCGATTCAACATACCAGCTAAGCGTAACAACGTCTGCTTCTGATATTATTTCTATATGGATAGATTACAATCAAAATGGTGTTTTTGAGGCAACTGAATGGGCTCAGGTCGCTACTTTTTCCCTTCCTAATCAGCCTAGTAAAATAAATATAACTATACCATCGACTGCTTTAGTCGGAAAAACAGGAATGAGAATAAGAAGCAGGGCAAATGGCAACCCTAATGGTGCAAATGATGCATGTACTGGTTTTAGATCTGGAATTACTGAAGATTATTTTGTTACCATTAGCAATCTTCCTCGTCCTAAAAATTTTACAGCCATCGTAAAAAACAATACTACTGGCGAAGTTGAATTGAAATGGAGTTATTCGGCAACTTTAAATAGTACGAACTTAGTCAAAACTAATGGGTTCTCCGAGTTTACATTTACTAAATTTAAAATTTACCGCAACGGAATTGTTTTGGATTCTACCCTTAAAAATGATTATACTGATTTGCTAACTGCTTATGGAGATTATAAATACGAGGTGAAAGCTGTTTATGATGTTGGAGAATCCAGATCAGCTGCTCCTATATCGCTTGGTTGGTATGGCAATCCACAAATTGCTGTAACCCCTTTATCCTTTAATGAAACTTTGCTGAAAGGAGACTCGGTTACACGGATTATGACCATTCGCAATACGGGTAATGGATTATTGATTTTTAACATTAATAAGTATAAAAGAGCCATTTCTAGTTCATTTAATTTTAAAGTTGAGCAGTTGGTGCCGCAACAAACGTCTTTTAATTCTCAAAATTACCATTCGGATGATAAAACCCCTATTATTGCTGTGATGAAGCGTATCACAAATAAGAATATCAATCCTAAGGGATTAGAAAATATTTTGGTATTTGATAGCTTTATTACTGATTCGAATGCCCCTTATGATAATGTTTTAAATAAACTTGGGTTTTCCCGTACTGTAGTTAATAATTGGAATGACTTAAACAATCAGTTAACTAATGGAACAAAATGGAATTTAGTAATTGTAAACTCCTATAGAAACGCCCCAGACTCCAATGTATTAGATCAATTGGAAATTTATCGGTCACGAGGCGGTAAGCTTATTTATGCAGATTGGAATGTTTTTAATTATTCTTCGCATGCTTTACTAATCGGGTTAGGAGTTAAATGGATAAGCGATTTATATACACCATTAAATGTTATTGCAGTTGATTCAATAAGTTCCTTATTTACATCTCCAAATCATTTAACCCGAATAAATTGGTCTCTTAATCAAGCGAATATTGATGGACAAATTACGGAGGTTCTTCAAGATGCAACTCAAATAGGTCAATTTGAGGGAGCTTCTGGCAGTGGTGCCATAGTCATAAAAAAATCAGGAAACAGTATCTTTAATGCTTTTCAAGCCATTAATTTCAATAAAGACGATAATGGGAATGGTATTAGCGATGTAGAGGAATTAATTGAAAATGAAATAACATATTTAAATGGAAATTTATCGCAGAAATGGATATCGGTTAGTCAAATATCCGATACATTATCAATTGGTCAATCTACAAACGTCAGTGTAAAATTTAACTCCAAAGATCTTAAATCAGGGCTTTACAATGATACTATTAATATAGAATGTACTTCATTAATAACCCCGAAGGTTAAAGTTCCCTGTAAATTGAATGTACTCGGAAAACCATCGGGTGAATTCAAGGGAGATAAGACCAAAGTTCTTGTTGGTAGTAATGTTCAATTTTCTGATTTATCTACAGGGAATCCAACCATATGGAAATGGTTATTACCAGGTGGTACTCCAGCTACCTCAATATTAAAAGATCCTATAACAACTTATAGTAATCTGGGTTCTTATGATGTAACATTAATCGTTACCAATGAGTATGGTGTTGATACGATAACAAAAAAGAGTTATATAATGGTAGCTCCAAAAGTAGTTGCAAATTTTTATGGCATACCAACAAATATTATAACAGGCTCATATGTATATTTCTATGATAGTTCGGTTAACAATCCAACTTCATGGAAATGGATATTTTCCGGAGGCACACCATCATATTCAATGAACAATAGCGCTTCCGTAGTTTATAATACTCCGGGAACCTATGATGTGAAATTAGTAGTTTCAAACGCTTTAGGTTCCGATTCGATCATTAAAACCGGTTACATCACAGTTTCACCCACTCCCAAGCCAGTTGCTAATTTTAATTCGAGCTCAACAAGCACCAGAACTGGTTCGTATGTTTATTTTTATGATAATTCCACAAATTACCCTACGTCATGGAAATGGATATTTTCCGGAGGAACACCATCATATTCAATGAACAGTAGCGCTTCCGTAGTTTATAATAATCCGGGAACCTATGATGTGAAATTAGTAGTTACAAATGCTGGAGGTTCCGATTCGATCGTGAAAACAGATTACATCACAGTCTCGCCAACTCCCAAGCCTGTTGCAAATTTTTATTCAAACCCTACAAGCACGACAACAGGGTCTTACATATATTTTTATGACAATTCTGCAAATTATCCAACATCATGGAAATGGACATTTTCAGGAGGAACACCGTTATCATCAACATATAACAATCCTTATGTCGTATATAACACACCGGGGAAGTATGACGTGAAATTAGTGGTTTCTAATTCCGGAGGGTCTGATTCGATTGTTAAGACTGGTTACATTATAATAACCCCGACCCCAAAACCTATCGCTAATTTTTATGCAAGCCCAACAGTGGTCAAAGTCGGGTCGTATGTTTCGTTCAATGATAATTCGAGCAATTATCCAACTTCACGAAAATGGATTTTTTCGGGGGGTACGCCTTCCATTTCAAATTCGGCTTATCCTTATGTGATGTATAATAACCCTGGCATTTTTGATGTAAAAATGGTAGTCTCCAATAGTGGTGGCTCTGATTCGATTGTAAAAGCCGGATTCATTACGGTGTTACCGGTACAGAAACCTATCGCTAATTTTAATTCAGATGTAATTAAAGTTATTACTGGTAATTATGTTTATTTTTCTGATAATTCGGCCAATTCTCCATCATCTTGGCAATGGACCTTTACAGGGGGAAATCCCAGTACGTCAACTTATAGCAATCCCTCTGTCACCTATAGTTCTCCCGGAATTTATAGTGTAAAAATGGTGGTTGCTAATAATGCAGGGACTGATACGATTGTAAAAACCGCATACATTACTGTAACATTACCTCCTAAGCCAGTTGCAAATTTCAGCACCGGTGGAACAACTATTTTAACGGGAAATGCTGTATATTTTACAGATATTTCATCGAATAACCCAACTTCGAGGAAATGGGTTTTTGCAGGTGGAACACCCTCCACATCAACTTACAACAATCTAAATGTCACCTATAATTTACCTGGAACGTATGATGTAAAATTGCTCGTTTCGAATGCCGGAGGTTCCGATTCAATTAATAGGACAAGTTTAATAAATGTGGTATCGTCTTTACCTGGAGATAGCTGCAGTACTGCTCAGGATTTATCTAAATTATCCAGCCCGTATTCAAGTTCTACTACGGGTTATAAAAGTAATTTTTCATTTTGTAGTTTTAGTTACTCACCCGACAGGATATTTTATATAGATGTTCCAAATGGCAATACCTTGAGCATAGGGCAGACATTTAATGATTTTGATTCACGTCATTCAATCCGTATAGGCGGAAGCTGTCCGGGTAATACAGAATTGGTCTGCGTTGATGATCCGGATATTCAAACCCACACATATACTAACAATGCAGGTTCATTACAAAGAGTTTTCTTTATTCTTGGAGGGTTTGGTAGTTCATACGGTAATTTTACCCTTGTGTGGCGGGTTTCTGCTCCTGGCATACCGGTCGCCGATTTTACTGTTGATCAGAACAATGTTCAGATTGGATCCCATATTAATTTTTCGGATCAATCTTCTGGAATTCCGACGTCCTGGAAATGGTATTTTCAGGGAGGATCTCCTATTTCGTCTACCTCTAATAATCCATTTGTGTTTTATTCTGTTCCAGGAAAATATAAAGTAAAATTGATTGCATCAAACACATATGGTTCCGACTCGATTGTTAAAACAGATTATATTACAGTCGCTTATCCTCCAAAACCTATTGCAAATTTTTATACCTCTTCAACGATCATAAACACTGGATCCAGTTTGAATTTTTATGATACCTCATCCGGCTATCCGAATTCCTGGAAATGGTCTTTTGAGGGCGGAAATCCGTCAACTTCTACTAATAACAATGCTTCGGTAGTTTACAATACACCTGGTTTATATACGGTTAAACTAGTCGTTTCTAATCTTGGTGGTTCAGATTCAATTGTAAAAACAAAATATATTACCGTTATATCCCAACCTAAGCCGGTTGCTAATTTTAATGGAGATAAAGCCATTGTAGCAATTGGTAACTACGTTTATTTTAATGATAATTCCGGGAATAATCCAACTTCATGGAAATGGACCTTTTATGGTGGCTATCCTTCTACTTCAACATACAATAGTGCTTCGGTACAGTACTATAATCCAGGCAGATACGATGTTAAACTAGTTGTCTCAAATGCAGGAGGTTCGGATTCGATTACAAAAACGGGTTATATAACAGTGACCCTTCCACCTAAACCAGTGGCTGACTTCAGCGCAAGTTCAACAAGCATTTTGATTGGTTCAAATGTTTATTTCAGTGATATCTCTACCAATAGTCCCACCTCAAGAAAATGGACATTTGTTGGTGGATCTCCTTCTACATCGACATACAGTAACCAATCAGTAACATACAGTTTGCCTGGAGCATATAATGTTAAATTAGTTGTGTCAAATGCAGGAGGCTCGGATTCGATTACCAAAATTGGATACATTATTGTTAGCGCACCTCCCAAGCCTAAGGCTCGTTTCTATTCGAATATAATGAATACAACACCCGGAAATGAAATCCATTTCGAAGACAGATCTATGGATAATCCAACCTCATGGAAATGGATTTTTCCCGGAGGTTTCCCATCTTCTTCCACTCAACCTTCACCTACAGTGAGGTATGATAATTTTGGAGCGTATGATGTAAAATTAGTTGTTACGAACGTAGGAGGTTCCGATTCTGTAATCTGTTCGGGGTATATAAAAGTTTCAGACTTTGCTTATTGTACATCAAACCTTGGAGGCAATGGGTGTCCCGGTGATATAAAATTAGTAGCCATCAAAGGAACTTCATTAAAAGATACTATACATAATAGTTGTGGAGTTTATAATTCAAGCACGTATGCTTGCTATCCTGCTAATGGAAGCACTACCGCCTCATTAGTAACAGGCAAAACATATGAATTAAGTGTTAGTGCTTCAAACAATGATATTATTTCGGTTTGGATAGACTATAATCAAAATCGAACATTTGAACCCTCAGAATGGAATCAGGTAGCTTATTCAACTATACCATATGCAGTTAGTAAAGTGAACATAACAATACCCAAAACTGCACTGGAAGGCAGAACTGCTATGCGAATAAGAAGCAGAGCTTCAGGAAACAATAATGGGGCAACAGATGCGTGTTCCAACTTTGGTTCAGGTATTACCGAAGATTATTTAGTTACCATAAATAAAGAGATGGATTTTTCGGCAGATGTAACAAAGGTTTGTGTAAATCAAGCAGTTAAATTTACCGATCTGTCGTTTGGCTCAGTATACTCATGGGATTTTGGCAGTGGGGCAACTCCAAAAACTGCTAATACAGCAGGCCCTCATTCAGTTGTATTCACTACTCCGGGCGTTAAAACTATCTCTTTGGTAGTTGATGGTACTGAAGTTACAAAATCTAACTATGTAAACGTAACTAAATATCCTAACCCCTTTAATTTATTGGCGCCGTTATCATATTGTAAAGGCAATCTAACTTCAATAACTATAGAAGGATCTGAAATTGGAACTACATACCAATTATATAGAAATGGTTCTTCAATAAATCCTCTTCAACCAGGGACAATTGCAAAATTGATATGGGCCAATATCTCTTCTGGGAAATATTATATTACTGCAACACCAGTAGATAATTATAAATGTGCAATAAATGGGAGAGATACCCTCGTTATTATTGAAAATGCTTCTTATAATTCCCAAAATACTATTTCCATATGTCTGGGAGAAAATTATACCCTGCCTGATGGTAAGAAAGTTAGTTACGAAGGGGAATATACGAGTACATTCTCAACTAAAGCAGGGTGCGACAGTAGTGTAATTACCAAATTATCGGTTAAATCACTACCAATAACTCCAACAATTCAATTGAGTCAAAATAGTCTGCTATCAGATTTTATTGAAGGGAATCAATGGTATTCAATTGAAAATGGCTTGATTTCAGGAGCTATTTCCCATAATTACCAGCCTTTGAGTAATGGGAATTATTATAGTATTGTTTCATCCAACGGTTGTAATTCATTGTCTTCCAACAAAATTAACGTAACTCTAACAGGATTGGATGGCACAATAATTCACAATACCATAACTATCTTCCCAAATCCAATTTCCGACTTTTTGAATATTAGATCGGATAATGAGATAATTATAAATAGTATAGAAATCAGAAATGAGTTGGGCAGCTTAGTTCAAAAGGTTATACCTGAGAACAGAAGGGGTAAGCAATTTGTTGTAGACATGTCAATGCATAGAGTGGGGTATTACACCGTATTGCTTTACACAGATAAGGGACTCATTCCTTATAAAATTACCAAAACATATTAGTGCAATAATTGACAGTAATTCTTATGATTTATCAAATAAAGGCTATCCGGTTGGGTGGCCTTTTTGGTTGTAACCATACAATCATTGCATCTCCGGCTTTGTTTGGAATAGTTAAAAAATCTTATCTTATGTCGCCTTGAATTAATATCATTTATGGTATATTTAAGCTGTTTAATCTATGGCAGAAAATGAAGATATACAAACAAATTCCTCTTGATAAGGCCTATAAAATATTAAATACCGGTGCTTTAATTCTAATCAGTTCCACAAATTCAGAAAATCGCCACAATCTGGCAGTATATGCCTGGAATTGTCCTGTTGAATTTAACCCTGTTACGCGATTTTTATTTGTTTGCGATAAGAAGCATCAAACTTTCGCCAATATCACTGAAAGTGGCAAATTTGTTGTTTGTATTCCTCATGCATCCCAGCATAAACTTGTTATGGATTTGGGAAGTTGCTCAGGGAAGACTTTTCAAAAAATTGAAAAATTTCATATCGATACTTTCAAATCCAAAGAATACCAGTTGAGTATACCCGACGGTTGCATCGCATACGTTGAATGTAAGCTAAAACGTATTATTGATGAGGAGAATGTTGAAATTATTGAGAGCGAAGTGATTCATGCTGAAGTTGACATTAATGCTTTTACCGACAGGTTGCTTGCTGAAACTGAATTTGGGAAAACGCTTCATTCCCTTGGTTATCCAAAAGATACATCACCAAATGATTTATTATAGTTTCTAACATTATTATAATTTTGCTTTGAGAAAAAAGGTTAACATGCAGATTTTTTCACCACTGGTTCTATTTTGTTTCATTTTCTTTTTACTCTTCACAACTTGCAATAAGCCATCAAATATCATTATAGATAATAAATCAGTAACCATTAACCTTGGGTTTGATGGTACAGGTGTACCTGCGATTCAGTCAATACGTTGGAATGAGAGAAATACTGTTATAAAAAATATAGAGGGTACAAAGGATACGGAAAACTGGATTAAAGAATTGACCGGAGCAAAGGGCAGCGTGTCATGCAACGGCTGGGATATTTCCGACGATAGTTTATATTATAAGGCAAAGGCTGGTTTTTCAATAGCTCCGTTTTATATCGAGCTTCATGTTAATCTGTTAAAAGGGGCACCTCATATTTGTTGTTATTATACTATTAAAAATGCAGGACGAACGATGCACAATGTAAAACGGTTTCCTATATTTTATGGCAATTGGAAAATAGCAGGAGAGAAATCAGTATTAAAATGGTGGGAAGCGTTGAATTACACACCAATTTCCGATACAATTACAACAGACACATATGTTACATTGCAATCACGTATTCACAGTTCAGACAATTACAACGGAGTTCGCGGAAATGTGCCTTATTGGCAAATTCAAAATTCTATGGGAAATATATATTTTGGACTTGCATGGTGCGGTGGATGGCAATCAAATTTTCAGGGAGGTAGTGGAAATAGTATGAAAATTAGCGTTTCACTGCCGGAACATGAAACTCAATTGTCTTTAAAACCGGGTGAATCCATTTCAGGTCCTGAACTTTTTATCAGTCCTATTGCCGAACCAAATGAAATGATGGCCCGATCGCAATGGTTCTCTATTCGCCATCATCTGGCAAAAAAAATCTATGGTATTCATGAAATGGGGTTTCCTCTCATTTACAATCATTGGTATGCGGCTGAGTTTAATCTTTCCGGAGAGTTTATTCATAACCAATTAAAGTGCATACCCGACTATGGTTTTGATGCATTTGTGATTGATGCCGGCTGGTACAAAGGAGTGGGAGCCTGGACACCAAATTTGAATAAGTTTTTGCCCGGTGAACTTGAAGAGACTATTCGTTTTGTGAAAAGTAAGGACATCAAGGCAGGACTTTGGTCGTGTCCTCAACTTATGAAAAGTAATCCCAGCAATATTCCTAAGGAAATTGACATACCCGGTAGATATGTGCCTTTTATGAATGCCTATCTGACAGATTATGCAGGGAGTAATTTTACAAACCGTTTAGAATCTCATATCGATACACTTACTCAAACTTTGCACGCCGATTGGTGGAAATTTGATCAGGAATTTTTTGCAAATGAATCTCGTTTTGGGAAAATGAAAAACGTGATTGCTCTTCAATCGGCTTTTGAAAGCGTTCGCAAGCTTCATCCTAACCTGATAATTGAATCATGCATGGGAGGAGGGAAAATGATTAATGAATTTTCTGATAAAATTGCACAGATTCATTGGATAAAGGATGGAGAGCGAAGTGGATATATCCATTGCATTTCAAATATTTCAGAAGCAATGGGAGCAACGGAAATACTTGAGCCACAAAAAGTTCAGCGTTGGAGCAATCGGTCAAATGAAGTGGACACAGCCGACCCTGAACTAATGAAATTGTATTGCCGCAGTTGTATGTTGGGAACATGGGGGATTTCGGCCGATTTAAACAAAATTAACCCGGTTCAAAAGGCGACTATCGTTAATGAAGTCCATAATTATAAGAAATTGAACGAAATAAAGAAATTCGAATTGTTCGAACACGAGTATCCTCAAGAATATTCAGGTAATGTATATGCCGCTTATTACAATGACGACTTCACAAAGGCAGGGATTCTTTTTTACAGGATGTTTCTTCGAAACGAAAAAGTGCAACGAAAAATACAACTTGCTGTAAATCCTGAACGCACTTACCGAATTGTTAATGCCGACTCCGAAATAGTTGTCGAAATACCGGGAATCGAATTAACGAATGGGTTCTCTCTTGTGCTTGACCCTCAGCAACTCTCAACCATTTATTTTGTGGAAGCGATTTAGGTAGTGCCAAGAAATTTGTAATTCCCTTAATTTTAAAAAGGCAATAACTGTTGATTGCTTTCGTGTTCGAGCAGCCATTGTTTACGCCACAGTCCACCCGCGTAGCCCACCAGATCACCCTGACCGCCAATCACCCGATGGCAGGGAATAATTATACTAATTGGGTTTTTACTATTTGCATTTCCCACGGCTCTTACCAGATCTCGCGAGCCAAGTTTATCAGCTAACAGACCATAGGAAATTGTTTTTCCAAAAGGAATGTTTTTTAGTTCATTCCAAACTCGAATCTGGAACTCAGTTCCTGCCAACTGAAAAGGTAAATCAAATAGCTTGCGTTCGCAGGCAAAGTATTGTGCCAGTTGCTTAATAGTTTCGGCTATGATTTGCGAGCCTGAATCCTGATCGGGTCTTTTGGGTAATTCGTCTGATAAAAATTTTATCGAAATCAAAGCTTCATTTGTTGCTTCAATTTTTATGGAACCAAGCGAGCAGAAACAATATCCTGTAAATGTGGGCATAATGAATGGGTTAAGTTAGCTGCAATCTTCAGTGGTATTTCGAATGCTCTTAATTCAAGTTTCAAAAATTTAGAAAAACAACCTGTATTGATATAGCTTTACTCAATTTCTTGGTAACCAGTTATAATACTTTTAAAATTGGATGATGGATTTGCTCCAATGGTGCAGAAATAAACGTGGATAATCATAAAGATCGAACCTAGAAAACCTGTAATAACATGCACTAAATCAATAAGAACGATTCCGGGAATTCCAAATACTCTATAATATATCACTTGTGGAAACAACATGGTATAGCCACTGATAAGGACTAGTGGAACAATTATATACATCATTCCCACATAGGTGAATTTTTGCAATGGGTTGAATTTTCTTTTGGTTGTTAATGGAAATGGTGCTTTTTCCTGTTTGAAGATACCTACCGTATAAAATCTGAATTGTACCATCACCCTTTTAAAAAAGCCATCGAACTTAATGGTGTAATACTTTAAATTTCCGGTGATAAAATTTGCAATAAAAAAAATCAAATAACTCAGCGATAATATAATTCCGCTTATATTATGGATACTTACAGCATAATCAAACCGAATGTTAAATAAACTATATTGCATTGATAAACCTGTAATAATGAGCAATAAAAACATTAGTGCATTGGTCATATGCCATAATCTGAGCCATATAGGATAAAAATAAATCTTTTGTGTCATAGCTTACTTTTTAGTTTTATTCGTAAAAAAGTGTGAATTACAATACCAGTCAAAACAATAAGGAGAATAATAATACTTGCGACGTTTAAATAATAATTTCTGTTTGCACCAATTACATACGATTTATTCAGAATAGCGGCATTAAAATACCCATTTCTGCTGATCTGTTGCGTGAATTGATATTTATACAGGGTCTGTTGCAATAATGAATTGGTTGAATGGCACTCCACACATCTTTTTACAGCTTTCGATTTTGGTTGAATGTTGTGCGAAACTAAAATGCTGTCATTTACCCTTGCATGACATTCAATACAGCGTACATTCTGAAAATGTATTTGTTGATTAGGTAACCACTCATGTTTTTCTATAATATTCGGGTTATTTTTGGCCAGTATCAGGTTGTACTTTTTTGTGTTGGCATGACAACTCAGGCACATGGAGTTGTCATATTCAATAGTGGTTGCCTTTACCTTATATGAGTGTGCTTCATGACATGCCCAGCAGGTAAAGTTTTCGCCGTGTTTAGTTGAATGAATGCTTTTTTGAAAATCAATCTCGATTAAATCAAATTTGTAGGCTGTGGCAACAGAATCATCATTATGGCATTCTACACAACTTCCTATTTCCTCCAATAACGCTTTTTCTGAATGCGGGAATTTCTTAAACTCATCAGAGTGGCAGCTTGTGCATTGGAATTTGCGATGGTTTGATTTTTTAAAAACAATAGTATCAATAACGCAATTTATACTCATCATTTTTCGGTGAACTCTACCTGTTTCCTTGTTTTTTAAACCATAATACATATTGCCATGACATTGAAGGCAATATGCATTTCCTGTTAATGAGTTCGACTTACTTGCTTGTGTGTTGATTTTCGAAACCCCGGGGGGAGTAAAGGAAAAAATGAATGCCATTATTAAGGGGAGGAATACAACAATGGGGATACCCAATAGCCGTTTTGTTTGCATAATCTGGTGGTTAGATATTGTCAGTTTTTAAATTTACACAAAAAAAATAGTTGAATAATTTTTATTCAACTATTTATTTAAAAATAAAAACCCGGGTTTAGATTACCTAAACTCCGGGTTTGCACTTATTAAAATAAAGGATTATTCGTGTCGTCTTCCTGTACTTTTTTTGTATCCGCCTTTGTCGGGAGCATCGTGTGTTCTGCGTCTGTCATTACTGCGCTCTTCCCATTCACGTGCGGCAACTTCAACAATGATTTTTCGACCGTCGATGTTTACTTTGCGGAAAGCCTGAATAATTTCATCGGCAAACTGACTGTCGGCTTCGAATAGCGAAAATTTATTTTGGATGTTTGCTCTTCCAAAACCTATGCTTCTGTTTTGAGTATGTTCATTTACCATTCCCATCAGCGATCGCGCATTTAATCCGTCCATATTGCCAAGGTTGATGCGGAATAACTGATAATTCTCATTCCCTCTGCGCGGGCGTTCGCCTCTTTCGGAACGTTCGGAGCGCTGATCTTTCACATTCAGATCGGGTGCATTTTTGTAATAATCGAGGAAACGATTAAACTCCGCAGAAACAAACCGTTTAATGAGCTCTTCGCGACTCAGCCATTCCAACTTCTTATATACCACACTTAGGAATTCTTCGATATCTGAATCGTTTACTTCCACTTTTTCCATTTTATCCACCAAACTAAAAAGCTGTTTTTCACAGATTTCTTTACCTCCGGGAACCGGTTTGTATTCGAACTTTTGTTTGATCATTCGTTCGATCATCGGAATCTTGTTTCGTTCTTTCGAATGGATAATCGATACGGAAACCCCACTTTTACCTGCACGGCCTGTTCTGCCGCTTCGGTGAGTGTATACTTCCATTTCGTCCGGAAGGTTATAATTGATGATATGTGTGAGATCGTCAATATCAATACCACGAGCAGCCACATCAGTAGCAACCAGCATCTGAATGTTTTTTAGCCGGAATCGTTGCATTACATAATCGCGCTGTGCTTGAGATAAATCACCATGCAATGCATCGGCACTATAGCCGTCTTTCATCAGTTTTTCTGCTACTTCTTTTGTTTCGTGACGTGTACGGCAGAAAATAATTCCATAAATTTCAGGGTAAAAATCCACTACACGTTTTAATGCAAAGTAGCGATCAGCTGCATGAACTACGTAATATTGGTGTTTTACATTTTCGCTGCCTGCATTTTTTGTTCCAACTGTTATTTCTACCGTATCTTTCATGTAATTTGATGCAATAGAAGATACCTCTTTAGGCATTGTAGCCGAAAAAAGCAGAGTACGACGTGTGGTTGGAACTTCATCGAGTATGGAGTTGAGTTCTTCTTTGAAACCCATGTTAAGCATTTCATCCGCTTCATCGAGCACTACTGAGTGAATGGTAGATAGTTTTACTTTCCCGCGACGGATCATGTCATTCATACGTCCTGGAGTTGCCACAATAATATGTGCACCCTGTCTGATTTCCTTAATCTGGGTTTCGATACTTGCACCACCATAAACAGCCACCACTCTCAGAGCTGGTATGTATTTGGCATAATTGGATATGTCATCTGCAATTTGCAGACAAAGTTCGCGGGTTGGGCACAATATTAAAACTTGTGTGTTTTTACTTTTTTCGTCCACCAGCGTGATTAATGGTAGTCCGAAAGCTGCGGTTTTTCCTGTTCCGGTCTGAGCCAAAGCGATAATATCCTTATTCGATTGCAATATAACGGGGATAACCTGTTCCTGAACAGGCATCGGTTTTTCGTATCCAAGCTCGGTTACAGCTTTCACAAGCTCCGGTCTGATACCAATTTCATCAAATGTCATCATTATTTTTATTTATCCTTTACACGTGCTTTCGACCCTGTATTCTGATAGCCAATACTTTTTAACCAACCACGAACTCAAAATCATCACACAAAATTAGCCCGCAAAGGTATACAAATGTTTTTAATAATCATAAATAGAAATAGGTAGAAATAAAAAGATATAATTTGTAATAGATAGGAATAAAATTGAAATAGTAGAAATAAATCTAATAATATAGATACATTGATATTTAAGCCATCATGCTTGCTTCAGGAATCCGTTTTATAAGATCGGCAAGCTGGTCGTGATTTTCAACGCCTATGGTAAAACAATCCAGATACTCCTGTGAAAGGGCATATTTCAGACATTCGTCTTTCCTGTTTACGAGTTGGCCTGCCCCGAGAATTTTCATTCCCATGACTCCTTTTCCTGATTTTTTCATGTTTTTTAAGACGGTAGTAACCGACATTACATCCGAATCCATTATTACACCTGCCGGGTTTATTCGAGCCAGATCAACCTGAACCCATTCGCTGGCTTCGGCTGTTTTAAGTGCATCAAATGTGTGGCATGAAACACCGTGAGCTTTTATTATTCCATCCTGTCGCGCTTTCATAAGGTACTCCATGGCGCCTTTCTTTTTTTCCGGCCACTCCTTATCCTCCATACAATGCAATAAAATAACATCGATTTGCTCTGTTCCTAGTTCTTTGCGAAATCGATCCAGATCAGCCTGCATTTCTTTTTCAGTCGAAGCATGTGTTTTTGTGAGAATCACCACTTTTTCGCGCGATACCCGCGTTAGTCCTTCCTTGATATGTGGATGACTGCCATATTGATCAGCTGTATCCCAAAAGAACACACCATGTTCATAAGCGGCCTGAAGTAAATCGCCCATACCTTTTATTCCTAATTTCCGGGTCTGGTTTGAAGCATTGTTATAGCCATTTGTCCCTGTACCAATAGCCATCCGGGAAACCGTTATTCCAGTGTTACCTAGCATAACTCTGTCTGTGGCATATTTTTTTACCGGGGTTGTTCTGCCATCCAGAGCCAATGGTTTCAATGTTAACACTGCTGCTGTAAGGAGAGATGATTTGATAAAATCACGACGTTCCATATTCAGAAATATTAGAGGTTTAGGCTTACATGTTAAAGACAATTTTAGATTGAAAAAGTTCAATGAAACCAAAATGGGTTTTATACACAATAAAAGTCCAAACTCCACTTTTCCTTTTGATAAGAAATTTGTTGTAGTTAGGAATTCGTGGTAAAACAGGCTGATTCTTATAAAGTGTAAAAATTGAATTAACTAATCACTTACTTTTGAGATAATCCTAAAGGCCCCTGTTCGGGCAATAAGGAGGTCGCCAACTACTATTCTAATCCTCCTGTTTAAAAAAGAGTTGGTAATAATGCATTCCGGTTTTTTCGTCGAAGCCCTTTACAATATACTCGCTGTTACCATGCACATAGATATGAAAATTTTTATCGAGTTTGATAACACTTTTAAACACTTTGCTTTGCTTTTTTACTGCAGCTTCTGAAATTACAAATTCGTCGTTTATTTCAACATCATTCTCAGCCTGATATTGATTTTTATATACTTTAAATGATTCCAACACCTCCGGTTGTTTAATTACCTGGGTAGCAAATTCATTGAACTCAAACTCGTCATTTTTCTTAAAATAGGTTGCCGATTTATTTAAAAAATCTGCCTGATCGGCTTTCGATACGTCAAACTCTTTAGGAACCTGCTCAAGAACAAAGGTTTTGCACATGTCGAGATAACTCTTGGTTTGATGGTATTCGTCCTTACGAGGTTTGATGCTCAGGAAATTATCTCTCCAGTATTGAGCTTCGGCGTTTTTATTGATGGTGTCGACAATCGATAACAGATATCCTTTTTCGCGTTCGAAATTAAAAATCATGCATCCCTTATCAAGCTTATTCACATTGATGCCGGCATCGTAAGTGATCTCAAAACCATCTCCATTGCCGGATACTTTCAGAAATGTTTCTTTCGATTCGCTTTTGAACAATCCTAGCGCATCAACCACTTCGCCCTCAATAACACAATTGTTGAAATACACCACATAGAACTCGCCAATTTTTATTTTTGGATGCCCGGACTGCTCATACAGATGGGTTGCCAGATTTACCGATTGATCGAGAAAACTTCCCGGATCGTCGAAAATGGTGGTGGCCATCGCATAAACGTTGTTCAGGTTAATATCAGATTCGTGTGTAAGATGATAATACTCGCCCGCCTTGAAAGGTGTAAGAAGATAATTCATCAGTAATTCGCGGGTCCGTTCATCATCGAGAACGAGAGGGTATTTAGAAAACATAACACCTTCCTCTTCAGTTTTGGATCCGATATGGTGAACGACAAGTTTGTCGATAGTAATTTCGTTGATGTTTAGCATGATTGATGGTTGAATTTACAGGGGCAAAGGTAAGCACAAAACTATGCATTCGCAATGGCGAGGTAAAAATGAGGAAATAGCAAAAGGATTGTGGGTTATTAATGATATCACTTTCGAAGTTTATAAGTAGTAGAAAAAAACTGTTTACTATCTAGCGTATAGTAATGTATTGTATTAATGATTGCAATTGATTAGGTTTACAGAAATAAACCAATAAATTGAAACTGTAGCTAGGGGGAATTTATAAGCAGTAAGATTATATTGATATTGGCTGTCATTGTAAAAAGACCATAAATATCACAATATGAATAATTCAGAAATAGAAGAAATTTACAATCAAACATTTTCGGGGTTGACTCTTTTTTACAGAGATACTACACTTCCTGAAAATTTTATTGCTAAATATCAAGTTGGACAAATCTTAACAGAAAGAGGATTTACTGATATGTCTTATAAAGGTGGTGGACTTGTTACAAACTTACGTTACCTGATAGCTTCTGCAAATGCCAAAGATTTATCTGCATTTAATCCTGATTCTAAAATATTTGGACACGTACTTTTGTCTGCAAATACATTCTTTAAGATTTTGGATGTTTACAAAATTGGCAATAAGACACAAGTTTTTCTTTTAGAAATACCAGCTACGGTGGTTGATTTCTTTACAAGTGTGACATCAAACATTGAAAATGATATAACTAAAAAAGCAAGAGAAAGCTTTGATACAAAAAATAATTCTGAGCCAATACCAGAACTTCAAACTCAAGAATGGAAAGATAGAACTGAATTTCCAATTGGCATGAACGTAAAAGGAGAGTTTTTTTACCAATCAGATAATCAAAAACCAAATACTGCAACTGAAAATAAAATAGAGAATAAAAATAATTACCTCGGAAACAACCAAACTCAACTGGACAAACCTTGGTGGAAATTTTGGTGGCGATGATGGAAAATAAACAACGAACAGCTAACACGCGGTATAGCCAATACGAGAGTTTCAGTGGTATGCGAAGGGTTGTAGCCCTCTTCAACTTTTCGTGTAACTTGACAGGAAATCGCCCCGCAATCCTTTACTGGCCATACACCCAACGTTATAGCGCATGCAAAAAAAGACAAACATTCCCATATAATTGGCTCTCGATTATTTTGTATATTTGAAAAAATTAATGACATGATAGGAGACACTCAAATAAGACAACTGATTTTACGCAAAATCCGGCGGATTCCTTCTAATAAGCTAAATGATTTGAATGAATATTTGAGTAAACTAGAACAGACTCCTGAAAAGACAACCAAGATACTTTCGTATGCAGGTAGCTGGAGTAATGTTGACGAATCTGCACTCAATGAACTTACTGATAATTTGATTTTAAATCGGAGTAAAAACTCCCGTAGATTCGATGAATAGAGCATTAATTGACACCGATATTCTTTCATATTATTTCAAGGGCGATCCTGTTGTGGTAGAAAACTTTAAAAAGTATCTGACTGAATACGATATTGTCGAGATTAGTTTGATTACTTACTACGAGATAATGAGCGGTCTACTGCATAAAAATGCACATAAACAATTGGAAATATTCAATGATTTTGTTACTGAAAATATTGTAATTGCCCTGACTGAAGAATCCTGTAAAATTTCATCCGAGATTTATTCAAAACTTAGAAATAGTGGTGAGTTGATAGATGATATTGACTTATTAATTGCAGGTATTGCCATAGAAAATGAAATGACTTTAGTAACCAACAATGAGAATCATTTTGGTCGGATATCAGGACTTAAAATAGAAAATTGGAAAATGCACGCGCTATAACACGTGCTATAAAGTGCAACAAGAAGTCGATGATTCTACTGTTAGACGTTTAGTAAATGAATGATTTAACCTATTGAGATGTCAATAGGTTCCTAACCGGGCATGCATTTGTGGCAACGCATTTGTATGAAGCCCTGGCAACAACGTAGCCACAGCTTCCAGTATCATCAAGTGAGGAGCTAGGAATGTATGGTATGGTTAATATAATGTAAATTGTTGTTAAAGGTCCGATAGCGTGAAAAGGCCAAAGATACTGACAGGCCTTGACCAAAATGGTAAGTGGTATAGTTATG